>JANWWI010000050.1 GCA_025056355.1 Casimicrobiaceae bacterium
CTTCTTCATGTCCGTCATTCTCCTGGGTTGACGAACTTCTCTCGTTTACCGTGGTACGGCCGGTGGGGGGCAGGTCACCACGGCGAGGCGGTTGCGCCCTGCCGAGCGTGACTCTTATACGGAGGCCCGTTATCCGGCTCTGCAAGAGGCCTCGCAAACCGCAGAGCGTTTCGGGGTCTTCGGCGCCCGTTCACCGCGCACCGGCTCGCGGCGACGCTCGTGCGCGGCGCCCTAGGGAAGTAAGGCTTCGCGCTTGGTCTGATCGCGTTCGGGCAGCGAGGGCCAGGTTGCGAAAAGCACGGCCGCAAGGGCGAGTGCAAAAGCAAGTGCGTGCAAGGCCGTGAAGGACTCCCCGAAGAACACGACCCCGACGCTTGCCGCCGAAATCGGTAGAAAAACGGTAAAGACGCCCGCTCGTGCCGCCGGAACCCGTCGCAAGCCCGTCATCCAAAGCCAGACGGTCCACATGCTTGCCGCAAGCGCATAGATCAGGAGCCCGACCCAGAGCTCCGGCGCAACGGCCCGGAAATCGAAGTCGAGCGCCTGCCAAAGTCCGAACGGGGTCATGAGCACCAGGCCCCAGAGGTTGATGATCGCGCTGATGCGTTTCGGAGAGACATCGGCCGATAGACGCTTGCCAATGACGACGTAGCTTGCCTCACAGAAGACCGCCGCCAGCAGCAGCAGGAGGCCCAGCCCTGAGGTTTCCACGGCCCATGTGTCCTCGCGCGCCGCCGCGAGGACAGCCACGCCGGCCACCGCCAACGAGACCGCAACCGCCGTGCGCCCCCGCATCGGCTCGCGCAGAAACAGCCATGACAGCAGCGCGACCGCCGCTGGAATCATGGCCATCACCACGCCCGCGGTGATCGCGCTCGCATGGCGCATCCCGTAGAGCATGAAAATCGAGAACAAGAAATTACCAAGCAGCGATTCGAAAAACAGCAGGCGATGCGTCCGTGCATCCGTCGGCGCCTCATGCTCCTTGCGCGCGAGCCAGTGGGCCATGGCGAGGCTTGCAATTCCGAAGCGCAGCCACGCGAGCAAGAACACCGGAAAAGCCGCTACCAGCAGCTTAGCAAACCCGACGTAGGCGCCGACAATCGCCATCGCCAGCGCGAGCGAGCCATAGGCAAACAACATCGCTGCAAGGTCAGCGCGGCAGCCAACGTCGCTACTTGACGATATCCAAATTGCCGGCCGCTTCGAGGATGTTTCGCCCCCGGGATGCGTGCCCTTCGAGCTTGATGCGAAGGCGTAGATCGTTCACGCTGTCGGCGTTGCGCAGGGCATCTTCGTACGTGATGAGCCCTGACTCATACAGATCAAATAAGGCCTGATCAAACGTCTGCATGCCTAACTCGCGAGACTTTTTGATCACTTCCTTGATCTGCGCAATTTCTCCTCGGAAGATCAAGTCCGAAATCAGCGGCGAATTGAGCATGACCTCGACGGCCGGCACGCGACCCCGCCCGTCACGGCGCGGGATAAGTCGTTGCGAAATAAACGCCTTCAAGTTAAGCGAGAGATCCATCAGCAATTGCTGCCGACGATCCTCCGGGAAAAAGTTGATGATTCGATCGAGTGCCTGGTTCGTGTTGTTCGCATGCATCGTGGCCAAGCACAGGTGGCCCGTCTCGGCAAATGCGATCGCGTAATCCATCGATTCGCGGTCGCGGATTTCGCCAATCGTGATCACATCGGGCGCCTGACGCAACGAGTTCTTGAGCGCAACGCCCCAGCTCTCCGTATCGGTGCCAATCTCGCGCTGCGTGACGATGCAGTTACGGTGCTCGTGCACGAACTCGATCGGATCCTCGATCGTGACGATGTGTCCTTTGGAATTGCGATTGCGATGATCGATCATCGCGGCCATGGTCGTGGACTTTCCGCTGCCTGTGGCGCCGACGAGGATGATCAGGCCCCGTTTCGTCATGACGACGTCGCGCAAGACGCTTGGCAACATCAACTCCTCGAAGCGAGGGATGGTCGTATTGATCGTTCGCAAAACAAGCCCAACGCACCCCTGCTGCATGAAGGCGCTCACTCGAAAGCGCCCGAGTCCGGGCGGATGAATGGCGAAATTGCATTCATTCGTCCGCTCAAATTCCGCCGCCTGCTTATCGTTCATGATCGAACGGGCCAGCGTCACGGTGTGGCTCGGCGTCAAGGGCTGCTTGGCCACCGGCATGATCTCGCCGTCGACCTTGAGTGCCGGCGGAAAGCCCACGGTCAGAAACAGATCAGAGGCCTTGCGCTCGATCATCATCGCAAGCAGCGAATTCATGAAGGTCGTGGCTTGTTCGCGTTCCATAGCAACGATTGATTCGCAAAAGCGCCGAATATTCGATCGCCTGTTCCGACACGCCGTGCGCGGCAGCGTCGGAGCGATGCCCTCTCGAACTCAGCTCCGTCGGGCTTCCGGTAAACCGACCACATCAGCCGAACAATTCTCCCTGTCTGGCAACCGATTTCGCCTCGATCGGCGAAATCAGATTTCTCCGCACCAGCTCCTGAAGACATTGGTCGAGTGTTTGCATGCCTTGCCCATAGCTCGTCTGGATCATCGAGTACATCTGCGCAATCTTGTTCTCCCGAATCAGGTTCCGGATCGCGGGAGTGCCAATCATGATCTCATGCGCCGCGATCCGCCCGCTACCATCCTTGCGTTTGAGTAGCGCCTGCGAAATCACGGCCACGAGCGACTCCGAGAGCATCGAACGAGTCATTTCCTTCTCCGCCGCCGGGAACACATCCACGATTCGGTCGATCGTCTTCGCTGCCGAGGAGGTATGCAACGTTGCAAACACAAGGTGTCCCGTCTCGGCCGCAGTGAGCGCGAGACGAATCGTTTCCAGATCCCGCATCTCACCGATCAAAATGATGTCAGGGTCTTCGCGCAGGGCTGAACGAAGCGCATTCGCAAACGACAAGGTATGCGGGCCAAGTTCTCGCTGGTTGATGAGGCACTTTTTGCTTTCGTGCACGAACTCGATCGGATCTTCGATCGTCAGGATATGCCCCAAGAGATTTTCGTTGGCGTGATTGATCATCGCGGCCAAGGTCGTCGACTTGCCTGACCCCGTTGGCCCCGTTACGAGTACGAGTCCGCGTGGCTTGAGCGCAAGTTCCGCAAAGATTTTCGGCGCGCCCAACTCTTCAAGCGTGAGCACCCGAGAGGGAATCGTCCGGAAAACGGCAGCGGCGCCCCGATCCTGGTGGAAGGCATTCACGCGGAAACGCGCGAGATTCGGAATTTCGAACGAAAAGTCGACTTCGAGGTTTTCTTCGTAGACCTTGCGCTGCGCGTCCGACATGATGTCGTAGATGAGCGCATGCACTTCTTTGTGCTCCATCGCAGGGACGTTGATGCGACGAATGTCTCCGTGCACGCGCAACATCGGCGGCATGCCTGCCGAGAGATGCAAATCCGAGGCCTGGTTTTTGACTGAAAACGCCAGCAATTCGGCGATATCCATCCCTTTACACTCCCGTAGCGAGGTTTGTCGTTTCCTGATCGTCTTCGCGCCGGTTTGGAATCATAATCGTGGTTGATCTTGAATCGATCGCCTTGCGGCTCGCCGCGGTCCGGTCCCGCATCGATGCAGCGGCGCGCCTTGCTGGACGCGCGCCGGAATCGGTGCGGCTGCTTGCGGTCAGCAAACAGCACAGCGCTGAGCGGATCCGCGCGGCTTATCGCGCCGGACAGTTGGCATTTGGCGAAAACTACGTGCAAGAAGCCCTCGCCAAGCAGGCCGCGCTCTCCGATTTGCACATCGAGTGGCACCTCATCGGCCCCTTGCAGTCGAACAAGACTCGACTGGCTGCCGAACACTTCGCTTGGATTCACAGTCTCGATCGCCTGTCGATTGCCGAGCGGCTCGCGCGCCAGCGTCCGGCAAGCTTGCCGCCCCTCAACGTCTGTGTGCAAATCAACGTCAGCGGCGAAGCGAGCAAATCGGGGGTGAGCGTCGAAGAAGCGCCGCAACTGATTGCCGCCGTGGCCAATCTTCCTCGGCTTGCGTTGCGCGGATTGATGACCATCCCCGCCCCAGGTCGTGACCCGGAGGCTCTGCGCACGCAGTTTGCTCGCGTTGCCGAGCTCTTCGACACGATTCGGAACGGCCACCCCGGACTGCGCGATTGGGATACCCTATCGATGGGTATGTCCGATGACCTCGAAATCGCAATCGCCTGTGGCAGCACCCTCGTGCGCGTGGGCACGGCGATCTTCGGTCCTCGGCGTTGATTCTGCGATCTGCTGGGTTAGACCTCTTCGACTCGTATGCAACGAATCACTCTCATCGGCGGCGGCAATATGGCTTGCGCACTTGCAGCTGGTTTGCGCAAGGCGGAACCCGCGTTGGAAATCAACGTCGTCGAACCCCATCCCGAGCAAGCGGCGCGGATTGCGCCCTTGTGCAGGCAAGTGGTCGCACAAAGCGAACGCGCTCTGATCGAGGGTGCCGACGCAGTCATTCTCGCGGTCAAGCCGCAAGTGTTGCCCGAGGCATGCGCGCAGCTCAAACCGCATTTGAACGGCGAGCTCATCATCTCGATTGCGGCGGGCACGCCAATCGCCCGGATTGCGCAATGGCTCGGTGGCCACAATCGGATTGTCCGCACGATGCCCAACACACCGGCCCTGGTCGGGCAGGCAATGACCGGTCTGTTTGCGCCGAGTCACCTCGATGCGGCCGATGTGGCCATTGCCACGCGACTGCTCGAGGCCTGCGGTCGCGTTTTACGCGTCGACGATGAAGCCCGCCTCGATGCCGTAACGGCGGTTTCAGGCAGCGGGCCAGCCTACGTCTTTCATTGGCTCGAGTCGATGCTCGCGGCGGCCGAATCGGTCGGCTTCACACCGGAGGAGGCACACGAGTTGGTCATGACCACGCTACGCGGGTCGCTCACGCTCGCCGAGAACTCAGGCGAATCTCCCGCGACCTTACGCGAACGGGTCACCTCCAAGGGCGGCACCACCGAGGCGGCGCTCGCGGTGCTCGCGCAGCACGACGTCAGCGCGGCTTATGTCGCTGCCGTTCAAGCGGCTCTGCGCCGAGCGCGGGAACTGGCCAGCTCGGCCCCTTAGAGCGGGCAACGCCTGCCTGCCGCCGCCTCCGAACGGCACCATCGTGTAACCGCCGCGCCTCCGCTCAGGCGGCCATTTCCTTCTGCGACTCGGAGCGCGTACCGTTCGACGGGAACGAGAGCACGACCTTGCCCTCGTCGTCGATGTCGATGACAACTTTGCCACCGTGAACGAGGCGCCCGAAGAGCAACTCGTCGGCAAGCGCACGGCGCACGGTATCTTGGATGAGCCGCGCCATCGGACGCGCCCCCATCTTCGGATCGAAGCCGTGTTTGGCCAAGTACTCACGCAAGTTGGGCGTGAACTCCGGATCGACTTTCTTCTCGTGTAGCTGCGCCTCGAGTTCGAGCAAGAATTTGTCCACAACCCGCAGGATCACCTCGTGCGTGAGTGGAGCAAAGTTCACGATCGCATCGAGGCGGTTACGGAACTCAGGCGAAAACTGGCGTTTGATCGCCTCCATCTCATCGCCCGCGGCAGCGCTCGAGGTAAATCCGATCGCGTTTTTCGAAAGCATCTCAGCGCCCGCATTCGTGGTCATGATGATGATCACGTTGCGGAAGTCGGCCTTCCGACCGTTGTTGTCCGTGAGCGTCCCGTGATCCATGACCTGAAGCAGCACGTTGTAGATGTCGGGGTGCGCTTTTTCGATCTCGTCCAGTAACAGCACCGCGTAGGGATGCTTGACCACCGCCTCGGTCAATTGCCCGCCTTGGTCATAGCCAACATAACCCGGAGGCGCACCGATGAGACGGCTCACGGCGTGCCGCTCCATGTACTCCGACATGTCGAAACGCAACAGCTCGACCCCGAGACAGTAGGCGAGCTGACGCGCCACCTCGGTCTTGCCAACGCCCGTGGGCCCCGAGAAAAGGAAACACCCGATGGGCTTTCGAGGATTGCCGAGACCACTGCGCGCCATTTTGATCGCAGCGGCAAGCACTTCGATCGCCCGATCCTGGCCGAAAACGACGTTTTTCAGATCGCGCTCGAGCGTCCGCAAGGCATTGCGATCATCGGTGGAGACGTTCTTCGTCGGAATCCGCGCGATCTTGGCGACGATTTCCTCAATTTCGGCCTTGCCGATGGTCTTTTTCTGCTTCGACTTCGGCAAGATACGCTGCGCGGCACCGGCTTCGTCCAATACATCGATCGCCTTGTCCGGCAAGCGGCGATCGTTGATATGACGCGCGGCCAACTCGGCGGCCGCCGAAACGGCCGCCGGCGTGTACTTCACTCCATGATGGGCTTCAAATTTGGCCTTGAGTCCGCGCAGGATCTCAATGGTTTCGGCCACCGTCGGCTCAACCACGTCGATCTTCTGGAAACGGCGCGCGAGCGCATGATCCTTTTCGAAGACTTGCCTGAACTCGGCATAGGTCGTCGCACCGATGCACTTGAGCGTTCCGTTCGCGAGCGCCGGCTTGAGAAGATTCGATGCATCGAGCGTGCCGCCACTGGCTGCGCCAGCCCCGATGATCGTGTGAATCTCGTCGATAAAGAGAATGGCGTTTGACCGCTCCTGAAGCTGCCGCAACACCGCTTTGAGGCGCGCTTCGAAGTCGCCGCGGTACTTCGTACCCGCAAGCAGCGCCCCCATGTCGAGGGAATAAACCACACTGTTCGCCAGGATGTCGGGTACTTCCCCGTCGACGATGCGCTTGGCCAGCCCCTCGGCGATGGCCGTCTTGCCGACGCCGGCCTCGCCAACGAGCAGCGGGTTGTTCTTGCGCCGACGACAAAGCACCTGGATCAGGCGTTCGAGCTCGTGGGCGCGGCCGATCATCGGATCGATCTTGCCCGCCTTCGCTAGCGCGTTCAAGTTGACGCAGAAGCTCTCGAGCGCTCCGGCCTGTGTCTCTTCCTTCTCGGTGTGATCGCCATTTGCTTCGGCCTTGTCTTTGTGATCGCGCGGCACTTTGCTGATGCCATGGCTGATGTAATTGACCACATCGAGCCGCGTGACCCCGCGCTGGTTCAAGAAGTAGACCGCGTGCGAATCTTTTTCGCCAAAGATCGCCACGAGCACGTTGGCCCCGGTCACCTCCTTCTTCCCTGAGGACTGGACATGCAAGATGGCACGTTGGATCACACGCTGAAACCCTTGAGTCGGGGTCGTGTCGCTGTCGCTGTTCGGAGGCAAGCGAGGGGTGTGTTCGTTGATGAAGTTGGTCAGCGTGGTGCGCAACTCATCGAGATCTACAGCGCACGCCCGCAGCACCTCGGCCGCGCTCGGATTGTCGAGCATGGCCAGCAGCAAGTGCTCCACGGTGATGAACTCATGCCGCTTCTGCCGGGCCTCGACAAAGGCCATGTGCAAGCTGACTTCCAATTCCTGCGCGATCATCTCTTCAGTGCCTCTCCGTGACGTCAGATCGCCCGTCGCACGCGAGCGGGAACTCAGGCAGGCTCCATCGTACACTGAAGCGGATGTTGATGCGCGCGCGCCAACTGTAGAACCCGCTCGACTTTGGCATCGGCGATTTCCCGCGTATAGACGCCACAGGAGCCAATGCCCGTCCGATGCACTTGGAGCATCACCTGGGTCGCCCGTTCGCGACTCATCCCAAACACTTGTTGAAGCACGGCCACGACGAAATCCATCGGGGTGTAGTCGTCGTTGAGCAATAAGACCCGGTACATCGGAGGCGGTTTCGTTGCCTGCCGCTCAAGCTCGATCACCGATTCGTGGTCGGGCAGATGGATCGGACCGCTCATGCCTTGTTTGTGCCTGCTGGCAACCTCAGCGAAAACACTTGCGACAGGCGAATTTTCTACCGAGACGTGAGATCAATCCACTGCCTTCGGTGAGGCAGCCCCGGTTGCGCCCTCTACACGGAAACAGGGGGCGCGCCCCCTTACCCGGGCGAAAGGCGTTTTTCCGCCAACGCACCCAGAAACCACGCGCCTCCTGCCGCCTTCTGGGCGCAGTGGCGAGCCGACGCGCGGCGACGGCCCGCGCACCCCGCAAAAATCGCCCCGCGGGCCCGGAGGCCCTCTGGCGCCACGCCCCCCTCAGCTTCGGGTCGGACGACGGAGCGGACCTAAAGCGCCCCTCGTGCTCGTTCCTCGTACGGGTTGCTTCTCCCGGCCGGCGGGCTCACATGCGTTCGATCATCGCCTCGCCGAAGCCGGAGCAGGACACCTCTCGCGCCCCCTCCATGAGCCGCGCGAAGTCGTACGTCACGATCTTTTCCGCGATCGTGGCCTCCATCGCCCGGATGATGAGGTCGGCGGCTTCTCGCCAGCCCATGTGCCGAAGCATCATCTCGGCCGAAAGGATCAACGAGCCGGGGTTGACCTTGTCCAGACCCGCGTATTTCGGTGCCGTGCCGTGGGTCGCCTCGAACACCGCGTAGCGATCCGAAATGTTGGCCCCTGGCGCGATCCCAATGCCCCCCACTTGGGCCGCCAGGGCGTCGGAGATGTAGTCGCCGTTGAGATTGAGGGTTGCAATCACGTCATATTCGGCGGGCCGAAGCAGGATTTGCTGCAAGAAAGCATCTGCGATCGAATCCTTGACCACAATCTCGCGGCCGGTCTTCGGGTTGGTCAACTTGCACCACGGACCGCCGTCGATCTCAACCGCCCCGAACTCGCGTTTGGCAAGCTCGTAGCCCCAGTCGCGAAACGCGCCCTCGGTGAATTTCATGATGTTGCCTTTGTGCACGAGTGTGACGCTGCGCCGATCGTGCTCAATGGCGTATTTGATGGCGGCGCGGATCAAGCGCTCTGACCCCTCCCGGGATACGGGCTTGATCCCGAACGAGGAGGTCTCAGGAAAGCGTATTTTCCGGACCCCCATGTCGTTCTGCAAAAAATGCAGAAGTTTTTTCGCCTGTTCGGTACCGGTCATGAATTCAATGCCCGCGTAGATGTCTTCGGTGTTTTCCCGGAAGATCACCATGTCGACGAGCTCAGGGTGCTTGAGCGGGCTTGGCACGCCTTTGAAGTACCGTACGGGCCGCACGCACTGATAGAGATCGAGCTCCTGACGCAGCGCCACGTTGAGCGAGCGGATACCCCCGCCAACCGGCGTGGTCATGGGACCTTTGATGGAAATCGAATATTCGCGGCAGGCCTCGAGCGTCTCTTGCGGCATCCAGACGTCACTGCCATAGAGGCGGGTAGACTTTTCTCCGGCGTAGACCTCCATCCAAGCGATCTTGCGCCGGCCGCCGTAGGCCTTGGCCACCGCGGCGTCGACGACCTTGATCATGACGGGGGTGATGTCCACACCGATGCCGTCCCCTTCGATGAAGGGGATGATGGGATGATCGGGAATCGGCTGCCCGGGAACGATCTTTTCTCCCGGCGGAACCTTGATCCGTGAGATGCTCATGGTTTTGCTGCTCCGCTCGTGCCTTGCGGACCGTCGCGTCCGAACAGGCGTACAGATGATGTCGAGAAACGCTCGTTTGATTATCGCAGCGCAGCGTCCGCCGGCCGCTTGCGCGTTTCACCATCCGTCCATTGCATGATCCTTGCCGCCTCCGCGCCGTCGCTGGCCGAACGCATCGCTCGGACCACGCTCGAAGGATTCGACCGACACTATGCGCGCTTTCGCGACTGCGGTCGCCGCGCGCGCACGGCCTTTGAGGCCGCCGATTGGCACGGCAGTCAAGCGCTTGTGCGCGAACGCATCCAGTTCTACGACGAACGCGTGCGCGAGACGACCGAACAAATCGCCTCCGAAATCGGCGATGCTGAACTACCCGCCTCTCTATGGCGCGCCGTCAAGCTTGCCTACATGGGGCTGCTGCTCGAACACAAACAGCCCGAGCTCGCCGAGACCTTTTTCAACTCGGTGATTTGCAAGCTGCTGCACCGCTCGTACTTTCACAACGAATTCATCTTCTTTCGGCCCGCCATCTCCACCGAGCTCATCGAGGCCGATCCGCCCACCTACACGAGCTACTACGCCGACGCCGACGGCCTGCTTGGGATGTTCGAGCGCATGTTGCTCGCGGTGGGCTGGCAGCGGCCATTTCGCAATCTGCGCGCCGACTGTCAGGCAATCCTGACCGCTGCCGCTGAACACTTGGGCGGCCGGCTACCCGCACCGCAACCCAACTTCCAACTTCAAGTCCTGAACAGTCCCTTCTATCGCAACAAGGCCGCCTACATCGTCGGCAAAGTCATCAACGGTCACTACGAATATCCGTTTGCCCTACCGATCCTGCACGACGCCAACGGGCGGCTCGTGGTCGACACCGTGCTGCTTGAGACCAAGCACATCAGCCAGCTCTTTAGTCTCAATCGCGCCTATTTCCTGGTCGACATGGAGGTGCCCTCGGCCTACGTGCAGTTTTTGCGCACGATCATGCCGGGCAAGCCCAAAAGCGAGATCTACACCATGCTTGGTCTGCAAAAGCAAGGCAAGACCATGTTCTACCGGGACCTCATCCAGCACCTGCGCCACTCGGCCGACAACTTCATCATTGCCCCGGGGATCCGCGGGCTGGTCATGGTCGTGTTCACCCTGCCCTCGTTTCCCTACGTCTTCAAGGTCATCAAGGACAAGATCGCCCCGCCAAAGGAGGTGGACCGCGAGACGGTCAAACGCAAGTACCTGCTTGTCAAACAACACGACCGCGTGGGACGCATGGCCGACACGCTTGAGTTTTCCAATGTCGCTTTGCCGCGCGATCGCTTCTCGCCTGAGTTGCTCGCCGAGCTGAAGGAGGTCGCGCCATCCGTCATCGACGAGGAAGGCGACGAAATCATCATCAAGCACGTCTACATCGAGCGGCGGATGGAGCCACTCAATCTCTACCTCGATCGCGTTTCCCCCGAGCGTGCCGAGGCCGCCATCCGCGAATATGGCAATGCCATCCGAGAACTAGCGGCCGCCAACATCTTTCCCGGGGACATGCTCTATAAAAACTTCGGCGTCACCCGCTATGACCGGGTGGTCTTCTACGATTACGACGAGATCGAATACCTGACCGATTGCCGCTTCCGCGAAATCCCGCCTGCGCCTGATTTCGAGACCGAGATGTCCGGCGAGCCTTGGTATTCTGTGGCCAAAAACGACGTTTTCCCGGAGGAATTCGGGCGCTTTCTCCTCGGCAACCCGCGGGTGCGCGAGTCCTTCCTCAAGTACCACGCGGATCTGCTGCGTCCCGAGTTTTGGCGCGAACGCCAAGAACGTATTCGCGCGGGACAGCTGGAGGATTTCTTCCCCTATCCCCACGAACTGCGCTTCTGCAAACGCGGTATCGGGGCCGTCTCGACGTAAGCGTTGGCGGAAGCGGTGAGATTCGAACTCACGGTAGGTTGCCCTACGCCGGTTTTAGCTCCGGCTCACATCGCGCCTCACGGCGCGATGGTGACCCTACGCTAGCGCCTCCGGCGCAGCTTCGCCTCACGTCGGGCCGTCCGCTTGCGCTTCCGTCCCGACGATGACCCTAC
>JANWWI010000051.1 GCA_025056355.1 Casimicrobiaceae bacterium
CCACCCCCCCCCCGCCGCCCCCGCGCACGACACTACTTCGCTCTCCCTTTCCCTCCACCACGCTCTTCCGACGCTCGCCTGAGGCTTCGGCGGCCGCGAGGACACGCTTTCCGTGTTCTCCCCTGCGCCGCAAGGCGTAGGGGAGATGTCGCCGCAGGCGACAGAGGGGTCAGCCACCTTGCGGGGCGATCAAGTTTCGAGTCAACCCCTCCGGCGCTCGCGCGCCACCTCCCCTTCGCAGGCGAAGGGGAGGACCCATCAAGCGTCACGCAACGCCGCCATGCGCCCGCGCGAGCCGCGGCGGAGGAAGCACCGAGCGTCCGTTGCGAGCGCCGCGAGCGCAAGGCGCCGCGCAAGCGAGTGTCGAGACATATCGTTGGATAGGCGAGACACGAGCGAGCAGGCAACGCAGCGATCAGGGCGCGCAGCAGGACGATCGGTGTTTTCTCAGACGTGCTCGCCGCCGTTGATGTGTATCTCCGCCCCGTTGATATACGCGCTCTGCGAGGTGCAAAGAAAGTAGATGAGCTGAGCGACTTCGCTGGGTTTACCGAGGCGACGCAGCGGAATTTGCTTTTGCACGATCTCTTCGGTGCCCGGCGAAAGAATTGAGGTGTCAATCTCGCCCGGGGCAATCGCATTGACGCGCACGCCGTAGGGTCCGAAGTCGTGCGCCATCTCGCGCGTCAGCGCGGCAAGCGCCGCTTTGGAAGTGGCGTAGGCGACCCCCGCAAACGGATGCACCTTGCTGCCGGCAATCGAGGTGACGTTGACGATGGAACCCTTCGCTGCCTTGAGCTCCTCAAAGAGCCCGCGGGCAAGCAGTGCCGTGGAAAACAGGTTCACGTTGAAGACACTGCGCCAAGTGGCCAGATCCGTGTCGAGCACCCCCATGCGCTTGCCGCCAGGCAGCTTGGGCGAGATGCCGGCATTGTTGACGAGCGCTGCAAGCTGTCCGCCGGATTCCGGTTCGGCAAGCTTGGCGCGGATGCGTTCGATCGCCTCGGGCAGCGCATCGATTGCATCGAGATCCATCTGGATGTGATCCTTTTCCCCGTGCGGCCAGGGACAAATCTTGTCGAAGGGCTGACGCGACACGGTGATCACGCGCCACTCGGCGGCGTGAAAATGTTTGACCGTGGCATGCCCGATGCCGCGCGAGGCGCCGGTCAGCAGTAGCGTCTTTCGGGGCGTCGACATGGTTTCGATTCTAGGCCCACACCTTTGGCTCGATCATGACGTCGGCAGGCATGAGCGGATGCTCCAGGCCCGTTGAGGCCCGGGGTTCCGCTAAGCTTTCGGTCACCATGCTGATTCAGGTTCCGTCAAGCCGAAACCGAGCGCGCTGGGTCCTGCTGCTCTGGGGCGCGGCGTTTGGACTCGTTTCCTGGGCGACCGCTGAGGCGAGCGAACCCCTGCTCGCCCTTGCACCGAATGGCTTCACGCTGGAAGCAAGTTGGACTCAGGCCGATGGCCGTTTGCAACGGTTTCGCATGCAAGAAGGCATGCTCAACACGGTTGAGGTGACGCGCGCCGACGGCAGCCGCGAACGGCTGCATCTGATCCCGAAGTTCGATCCGCGCGAGGGCGGCGCGTATTTGTACGTCGTGGCCGAACTCTCGGCTGCTGGCACGGACACGCCGCCGCGGTTTGCGCTCGGTCGGCGCGTGCCCTCGGGCGCTGCGCTGACGGAGGCTGCGCCGCTTGGGATCGAGGCCATCGAGCTCAAAGCGGTCAGCCCACCGCCGGGCGGCTTTACGCCGCCGCGCGAAATCGTCCGCGCGCACGTGACCGAGCGGCATTGTCCATTCGAACCCGCCCCGCCTTTCATCCGCGGACAGGTCATTAGCCGGGAGCTGCCCTGCCCAGGCGGCTGTTTCGATGTGTTGATGTAAGCCCTGCGAGGGCATCGCTCCTTGCCCCTGCCGGCAAAAGCGCTGCTCACGTCTGGCCGAATCCGGTGCCGCGCCCGCTGCGAACTGGCCTCAGCTGTTGCCTGCCCGCCACCGGAGAGCAAACGCACCCGCACTTGCGGTCACTCGCTCACAAGCAGAGTGCGCCGGCTCAAAGTCGCGCACCCCCGCAGCCGCTCGAGCCGATCGCGCCGTTGCCGCTCAGGTGGCGGAACGACGTCGCTGACGTCGCTTAGAGCGCTTTTCTGGCGTTGCGGCATGCGCCTCGAACTCATACGGCGCATCCGGCACGGCCGCCAGCACCCGCTCGAAGTCCTCGCGCGTGCCGTGGCGCGCGATCTCGTTCAAGTACTCGACGGTGAGCCAACTCGCGACTTTTTCGCTTGCGGCGCTTGCGATGAACTGATTGATCGACATGCCATCGCGCGCTGCAAGCTCACGAATCTTGCGATGAATCGAGTCTGGAAGAAGACGAATGGTGACAGCAGACATGTCCTTCTCTGCGCCATCACTGCCGCGGCGCGAACGGCTGCTGGAACGCTTCCAGCGAGCTTGCAACGTCATCTCGTGGTCATCTTCGACCCTGTGCTTCGCGCACTCATCGGTCGTCCTCCTGAGCCGGGCGCGCCGCCACGAGCAATAAGAGCCAGAAACTCCCTGGGTGTGACCACTGAAATTTTCCAACGCGCGGCAGCCGCGAAGTCTCGCACGTTGTGCGTCACGATGGACTGACCGCGAGCCGCTAACGCGCATTCGAGCACAAGCTCATCCCTCGGATCTCGCAACTGCGGGCGAAACAAAAAATACGCCTCTTGGTTGTGCGCCTGAGCGACCAAGTAGGCCAGAAACTTTTGTAGATCCTGAGCCGAAAGCCCCTGCGGGACGTGCTCGGGACGGATCAAGACCGCCTCCCACTCGAAGTACTGGGGCACCGTTACTGCGAGTTCAAAACGCTGCGACGGCACCTGTTCGAGCAAAGCGAAGCTGGCACCCCGGCAGCTGCGCAGGGCCGCCGCGAGCACACAGGTATCCAACCCAATGCGTATGGTTACGCCCTTGTCGCCATACGATTGAGCGCGGCGCTGCACTCGCCGCGCCTGAGCGATCCGGGCGACCTGGCGCGAATCGACTTCGTCAATAGCGCGCGTCCCGTGCTCGGCCGAGGGCACCGCCGCTTCAGGCGCCCACCAGTTGCCGCTCGAGCCGATCGAGCAGTTCATAGCACGGAAGCACTTGGGCCACACTCGCGTTCGGCTCGCGCCCTTCGCGGATCGCGTTGATGAACTCACGATCCTGCAGTTCGATGCCATTCATCGAGACGTCGACCTTGGAGACGTCGACCGGTGTTTCGGGCCCCTTGGCATGCGATTGCACAAGCTCGTCGTAGCGCGCGATGTAGGTGCCGGTGGTGCCGATGTAGCGGAAGAACGTCCCAAGCGGTCCGTCGTTGTTGAAGGAAAGCGACAGCGTGCAAATGGCACCGCTTTGCGCCTTCATCTGGATCGACATGTCCATCGCGATGCCAAGCTCCGGGTGGTAAGGCCCCTGAATCGCGTTGGCCTGCACCACCGGGCTTTGCGTCTGGTACATGAACAAATCCACCGTATGGGCGGCATGGTGCCAGAGCAGGTGATCGGTCCACGAGCGCGGCTCGCCGAGTGCGTTCATGTTCGTGCGGCGGAAGAAGTAGGTCTGCACATCCATCTGCTGGATCGCGAATTCGCCCGCGAGGATGCGCTTTCGGATCCACTGATGCGATGGATTGAAACGCCGCGTGTGGCCGCACATGGCCACCAGGCCCGTCGCGCGCTGCTTTTCAACCACCGCGCGTCCTTCGTCGAGCCGGTCGCAGAGCGGAATCTCGACCTGGACGTGTTTTCCGGCCTCGAGGCAGGCAAGCGCCTGCCGCGCGTGCAGTTGCGTGGGCGTGCAGAGGATCACGGCATCCACATCGGGCCGTGCGAGCGCCTCATCGAGCTCGGTCGTGGTGTGCCCGACGCCGTACTTTTGCGCCACAGCGCGTGTTTTCTCCGGCTCGCGACCGATAAGACTGACCACCTCCACGCCCTCGATCGCACGCAGCGCATCGAGATGTTTTTGGCCAAAAGCCCCGGGGCCGGCCAGGGCGATACGAATCGTTTTCATGATCAAACCTCTTCGAGAATCACATGACCCACGGCCGTGTTGCTCGCCGGCACATGGTAGAAGCGATGCACAAGTCGCGGCTTGGGCCCAGGCGGCTCGGCGCAGTCGGCCATCGCGCCGCGAGCGATGAGCCACATCACCAGTTCGATGCCTTCGCTGCCGGCCTCGCGGACGTATTCGATGTGCGGCACCTGCGCGCATGCGGCCGGCTCCTCGATCAGGCGATCGAGCCAGGCGTTGTCCCAGGCGCGGTTGATGAGCCCCGCGCGCGGGCCTTGCAGCTGGTGGCTCATGCCGCCAGTGCCCCAGACCTGCACGCGAAGGTCGCGATCAAAGGAGGTGATGGCGCGCCGCAGCGCCCGCCCGAGCGCGAAGCAGCGCCGCCCCGAAGGCACCGGATACAGCACGACATTGACGGCGAAGGGAATCACCCGCACCGGCCAGGCCTCGGGCTGACCGAACAGCAGCGACAGCGGCACCGTGAGCCCGTGATCGACCGTCATGCGGTTGACGAGCGTGAGGTCGAAGTCCTCGAGGATCAAGGACTGTGCGATGTGGCTTGCGAATTCCGGGTCCCCTTGCACCGGCGGCACCGGCCGCGGCCCCCAGCCTTCATCGGCAATCGGAAATTGCGCTCCCGTACCGAGGGCAAACGTCGGGATGAGATCGAGGCTGAAGTTGCTCGCATGGTCGTTGTAGACGAGCACGACCACATCGGGCAGATGCTCGGCCATCCAGCGCCGCGAGGGCTCGTAGCCGGCAAAGAGCGGCTGCCAGTAGGGCTCCGCGGTTTTGCCCAGATCGATCGCCGCACCGATGGCCGGCACATGCGAGGTGTAGACCGAAGCGGTGATGCGGGCCATCAGAGTCACTCCTTGTGGCGCGGATGCCCTTCGGGCCAGTAACTGCCACGGCCTGAGCCCTGCGGCTGGCGGTGCGGCTGCGCATCGCCGTCTTCGCCGAGTCGACGATTGCCCTCGATCGAGCGCCCGCCGGCAAGCATCATGGCCTTGTACTCCTCCTCGGTCATGCCGGTCATGCTGGCGGCCATTTGTTGGAAGTTGCGCTCATCGGTAAAGCCAAGCTTGGCCAGAAAGTAAATGTTGCCGCCCAGTTCGATCGCGCGGTTGAAGTCGCGATCGAGGATCGCCTGCTTTTGTTCCTCGGTCATCGGCCACTCGTCGAGATAGGCGCGCTCATCGGCCTTGAAGCGCGCGCGGTTTTCCGGCTTCATGAGGCTGAAGCAAAACTGATTGAGCCAATAACCCTTGGCCGCTTGTTCGGCATCGAAGATGACCGTGCCCGGGATGTCGCGATAGGGTTTGTCGAGCGGCACGCGTCCAACCTCACGATCTGCATTGGAAGCTGTCCGCCCGGTTGGGGTCGCCACCGACGTAGCGCGGCACCTCCGGCCATCGGCAAAGCGGCCGCGCCCGCAGGACGCGGAAGGGTTCCTTTTCTTCCTGCTCAAGAACGGTCAATGGACCGGGCGGTCGCCCCCTCTCGACCCAGTCAACCAAAACATCGAGCATGTCGACGAGGGCGGGCGCTCCCGTACCGACATGGTCGACGTTGGGCGCAACATAGAGCCGCGCGAACTCTGCGACGCGATCCTTGCCCATCAGCCGCTCCACCGACTCGAAGTATTCGATGCCGGCGTAGGGTGACTGCGCATAGTCGGCCAGATACTCGAGCAGGATCAGCTTGCCGCCGCGGGCGTGGAAGGCCGACAGATCGGGGTTCGTGCCGTCCATCAGCGCGGAGACGTGAAGCACCCGCTCGCGGTGTGCCAGCGGGTCGTAGCGTCGCACGTCCAGTTTCGGGTCCCGGGCGTAGAAATACTGGATCGCGCCGGCACCGTAGTACCAAGCGATGCTGTTCTTCGGTGGCGCCGCGGGGGGAAAGTCCGGTGGCGCCTCACCCAGCCACCAGCTACCCCAGCCTCCGGTAGGCCCGGAAGCCGGAATGCCCTCGCCGCTCGGGCCTCGACCCGGATATCGGGTCACCCCGTGGGCCAACGGAAACGGCATCACGAACGGACTCCACAGGGTGCGAATCGCGCGAACCTGAGCCTCGGTCAGACAGCCATTCGGCGGCGGCCCAGCGGTGGGTCGTCCACAGGTGAGCGTCGCCGGATCGAATCGCTCACGACACCGCACGGGGTCAGCGACGATGCCGTCGCGCAGTCCGTCCAGTTCGTCGCAGGCCACGAGCACAGCGTCATGGACGAGACGCGTCTGCTCGGCGTTCATCCACCCGCCCTCGGCGACTGCAAGGCCATCACGCAACCCGGCGTGCTGCAACCCCGTCCAGTTGATCACCGGAACGCGTGCGTACACACCGTCGAAGGCAGCCGGGTAGCGCTGCGCCATCACGAGCGCCTCGCGACCGCCTTCACTGCTGCCAGCGAAATAGAGCTTTGCGGGCGGCCGTCCGTAGGCCCGCCGGACGATCTCGACCGCCACATCGCGGACCTTCTTGTACGAGGCGTGCGCGAAGTTGATAAGCGCTTCCTCATCCAGCGCGAAGGCCTGCACTGGTTCGTTGGGTTTGTTCTGGTGGCCGGAATCGGTGCCCACGGTGACGAAGCCCCGAGCCAACGCCGTCGGTTTGTCATAGGGCTGCCCCGGCACGAGTCCCGTGGCGGGAATGAGCACGCCATTGAAACCCCCACCGCCATACTGAAGGAGACGACCGTTCCAGTCGAGCGGAAGATTGACGCGGAAGAGGATGTCCGGTGAGCCTCGATTGACCGGCGCGATGCGCCCCATCACGCGGCAATGCGGCGGCAGGGCCGGGTTGATGCGCGCCGCCGGAGTCGGGCCGCGCGGCGCCACCGAGAGAAGCGTGGCGGGCTCGAACATCGCTTCCGTGATCGTTGCGGGGCCGCTGCCGACGCCGGTGTCGGCACCGATGCGCTCGGCTTCGATGGTGAGGCCGTTGAGCCGGGCACACACGGCGGGCAAGTCGATCGGCGTCGGTGGCTGATCAGGCGCGAGCGTGGCACAGCCGCCTGACAGCAGCAACGCTGCAACCAGCACGGCACGAGCGCCGGTTGAAAGACCAAGTCGTTGCATTACACGTCCTCCTTTCCCTTTTCGTCAGGCCAGTAGAGCCGCATGGGGTTGTCCACGAGCAACTTGCGCTGAAGCTCCGGGGTGACCGCGATGTGCGGAATGAAATCGACCAATAGCCCATCGTCGGGCATGTGGTCCTTGAGATTGGGATGCGGCCAGTCCGTGCCCCAAAGCACGCGATCCGGAAAGCGTTCGACGACGGTGCGGGCGAACGGAATCACATCGGCGTAGGGCGGCGCCTCGGGGCCGCAGCGACCCGGCAAGGCCGGCGGGCCGCTTCGGCTGAGCCGTTCCGGGCAGGAGACCTTGCTCCAGATGTTGGGGTGCTCCTCGAGCAAGCGCAAAAACAGCCCGAACTCGGGTCCATCGACCGGCCGGCTCACATCGGGCCGGCCCATGTGGTCGACCACCACCGTGGTCGGCAGCGCCGTGAAGAAGTCCCAGAGCTCAGGCAGATCGGCGGCCTCAAAGTAGACCAGCACATGCCAGCCGCGCGGCGCGATGCGCGCAGCGATCTCCATGAGCTCGTCTTTCGGCGTGAAATCGACGAGACGCTTGACGAAGTTGAAGCGCACGCCACGGATGCCGGCTGCATGAAGCGCATCGAGCTCGGCCTCGGTCACGCTCCGGCGCACCGTGGCCACCCCGCGCGCACGGCCGCCCGAGGCGAGGCAGGCGTCCACGAGCGCACGGTTGTCCGCGCCGTGGCAGGTGGCCTGCACGATCACGTTGCGGGCAAAGCCTAAGTGGTCGCGCAAAGCAAACAGTCGCTCCTTGCCGGCATCGCAGGGCGTGTACTTGCGCTCGGGTGCGTAGGGGAAAACAGCTCCGGGGCCAAAGACGTGGCAATGCGCATCGACCGCCCCGGGCGGCAGGCGAAATCTTGGCTTGCTCGGGTTGGGGCAGAAGTCGAGCCAGCCCGGGGTTTTTTCAAAGACAGGCGCTGCATCGTTCATTCATCACTCCTGCCGCAGGGGCTCAAGCGCCGTGCCTGCATACTGCTCCGCAAGCGCGGCGAGCGCATGCGGCGAGCGCATGAGAAAGTCGAGTTCCACCTCTTGCGCTTTCTGATCGAACGGGGTGAAGTGCGGAAAGCGATGCAAAAGGTTGGTCAGATACCACGAGGTGCGTACGCTTGACCAGACGCGCCGCAAGGCCGTCTCGCTGTAGGTGAGGAGCGCATCCGACCTGCCGTCGCGGTAGTGGCGCACGAGAGCGCGACCGAGATAGGCCACATCGCTTGCCGCGAGGTTCAAGCCCTTCGCCCCGGTCGGCGGCACGATGTGCGCCGCATCCCCGCAGAGGAAAAGCCGCCCGTACTGCATCGGCTCGTGGACGTAGCTCCGAAGCGGCGCGATGCTCTTTTCGATCGCCGCGCCCGGGACAATCCGCGCTGCAAACTCCTCCGGAAAACGCGCGATGAGCTCGGGCCAGAAGCGCTCATCGGGCCAGTCTTCGACCTTGTCTTCAAGCGGCACTTGGATGTAGTAGCGCGACAAGGTTGGGTTGCGATAGCTCGCAAGGGCGAAGCCGCGCGGGGAGTTCACGTAGGTGACATCGGGCAGCGGTGGCACATGCGCGAGCACGCCAAGCCAGCCGAAGGGATAGACCTTCTCGTACTCGCGCGCGACCGACGCAGGGATCGAGCGGCGCGAAACCCCGTGGAAGCCGTCGCAGCCGGCGATGAAGTCGCAGTCGATCCGTTCCTCCACCCCGTCGCGACGGAAGCTGACATAGGGCCTCCCCTGCACGGGATCGGCAAAGTCGTGCAGGCGTACCTCCTCGACCCGGTCGAAGAGTTGCTGACCGCGCGCTTGGGCGGCGGCGTAGAGGTCGCGCTGGATCTCGGTTTGACCGTAGACCATGAAGCGCTTGCCGACGCTCTTCCAGGTATCGACAAAAAAGCTTGCACGGCCGGCAAAAGCGATGCGCACGCCGTCGTGCGGATGCCCCTCGCGCTCCATGCGCTCGTGAAGCCCGAGTTCGCGCAGCAGTTCAACGGTGGTGGCCTCAAGCACCCCGGCGCGAATGCGCGCAAGGACATGTTCCTGACTCTGGCGTTCAAGCACGATCGACTCGATGCCGTGCTTGGCCAGGTAGTGCGCAAGCAGCATCCCAGCCGGTCCGCTTCCGATGATGGCCACTTGGGTCTTCATCGCGCCGCCTCCTCCGACGATCGGCAAAGTGCGGCGAGGAGCCGATCCGCTTCGATGCGCCAATCGCTTGCGCGAGCAAATCCCGGCGCACCGCGCGGTCCGAACACGCCCTCCTGCGCGAGCGCGGCCATGGCTGCCTGACGCCCGGCAATGGCGCTTGAGCACAGCGGCGCAAGCCCTGCCTCGCGCACGGTGCCGGCCACCTCGCGCATCTCCTCGGCGCGGCGCTGCCCGTGCTCGATCACACGCTGGAAAAAGTAGGTGGCTTGCCGCTCCCAGTCGATGCCCGGAAAAGTCTCGGCGAGCGAGGCGAGCACGCGATCCTCCACGCCGAAGCGCCGCGCCGCGGTAAGGCTTTCGATCACGATCGCCTCAAGCCCCTTGACGATGATGCTGCGGCACATCTTGGTCGCACTGGCCACGCCGAGCGTGGCGCTTGCCACTTGCGGCCGAAAACCCAGCCCGGCAAGCGTCGGCAAAAGCGCTTCGGCATGCGCCCCGCCGATCAGCAGCGGCACGGCGATCCGATACGGCGGCACCGAGGTCATCACGGCGCCCTCGACATAACGCCCGCCGCGGGCTTCGACAAAGGCCGCCGCGCGCGCCTTCGCCCCCGGTGAGGCGGAGTTCAGGTCAAGCACCCACGCCCCGGCGGATAAGCCTCGCGCAAGCGCCTCGGCGGCGGCTTCCGTCTGCGCAGCAGTCACCGCGGAGATGACCCCTTCGGCGCCGCGTGCGGCCTCGGCGTGATCGGCGGCAAGGGTAACCCCGTGGGCGTGTGCATGTGCCCGAAGCGATGCCGCGTGCGCCGGATCGGCGAGCTTGAGGTCGTAGGCCAAGAGCGTATGCCCGGCCGCGCGCAGATCTTCGGCCAGGATCCGGCCGACCTCGCCATAGCCGATGAGCGCAATCGTTGCCATGGGCTGTGACCTGAGGCGTCAGTCCCTGTAGCGAAGCCCTGCCCGGGCGAGCGCTTCTCGCATGCCGTAGAGATCGAGCCCGAGCACGCCGGAGGCAAGCTTCGCGCGCTTTTCGGCTTCGCTGGCCTCCCGCTTGCGCGCGGCTTCGAGCACCGCCTCGGCTCGCGCCCGCGGCACCACGACCACGCCGTCATCGTCGGCCACGATCACATCGCCCGGCGTGACCAACGCCCCCGCGCAAACGAGCGGCACATTGACCGAACCGAGCGTGGCCTTGACCGTTCCTTTGGCGCTGATCGCGCGGCTCCAGACCGGGAAGCCCATCTCGGTCAGCACTCGCACGTCGCGCACACCGGCATCGATCACAAGCGCCCGCGCACCGCGTGCCTTGAAACTGGTCGCGAGCAGCTCGCCGAAGTAGCCATCGCTACAGGGGCTGGTCACCGCGGCAACCACCACATCGCCGGGCTGGATCTGCTCGGCTGCCACATGCAGCATCCAATTGTCCCCCGGCTGCAAAAGCACGGTGAGCGCGGTGCCCGAGACCTGCGCGCCCGGATAGATCGGCCGGATCTCCGGATGCATGAGACCGACGCGCCCAAGCGCCTCGTGCACGGTTGCGCTCCCAAACGCCGCAAGCGCCTCCGCGACGGCGCGATCTGCGCGCTCAATGTTGCGATAGACCACACCGAGTTCAAACATGTCGTTCCCTGCCGATTGAATGCTTCACATATCGCGCTCAACCCCTCTGTCGGCCCTCGCCGACATCTCCCCTACGGCTTTCGCCGCAGGGGAGAACCCGCAGACGCACCCTCGTTCCAACCGGGCCGCAGGGGAGAACATGAAGCGAGTCCTCCCCTTCGCGCAAGCGAAGGGGAGGTGGCGCGAAAAGCCCCGGCGGGGTTGCTCGCATAACACCCCCCCGATGACATTAGGAGACTAATCTCTCCACACCCGCGCGCGCC
>JANWWI010000052.1 GCA_025056355.1 Casimicrobiaceae bacterium
CCGAAGGCGCAGCGGCGCATGGTCAGTGCCGCGATCGCCACCGTCTTCGCCCAGGAGTCGGCCAAGGAGGCGCACGCGCAGTGGCGCGTGGTGGCCGACCAGCTGCGCGAGCGCTTCCCCAGGATCGCCGAGCTGATGGACGGTGCCGAGCACGAGGTGCTGGCCTACATGGACTTCCCCAGGGCGCATTGGCTGCAGATCCACAGCACCAACCCGCTGGAGCGTCAGAACGCCGAGATCAAGCGGCGCACGAACGTGGTGGGCATCTTCCCCAACGAGCGCGCCGTCACGCGGCTCGTGGGTGCGATCCTGCTCGAGCAGAACGACGAATGGACGCTGCAGCGGCGGTACATGCAGCTTGAAGGCCTGCAGGCGCTCAGCGATACTGCCCCGGCTCGGCTGTCTGCCGTACAGCGCTGAGCACCGCGTGCATCTCGGCCCTTCCGGGCTGTGGACCTACACCACGCGTTGGGACACGATCCCGAAACGGTGTCAACACGGCTGCCAAACCCCGCCTTCGCCTACCTTCGAACCCCAACTCGCAGTTGATCGCAGCCAAACACATCGCTTCGATCACTTGTGCAGAGTTTCCCTAGGATGTCCGTCAGGCCCGCGCGCGTGAGGACGCGCTTCCACAGGTAGTCGGTCTTCAGCCCGTTCGGGTTGGGCGGGTTGCCGGCGCCGTCGTTGAAGCCCTGGTTGAAAGGCAGAAACCACGAGCCCTTGCCCGCAAGGTGCGTGCAGAAGCGCACCTCGTGGTCGTCCACCGCGAAGTGCACCACACAGCGGCCGAACTCAAAGAGCTTCTCGCGCGGGTCGCGGTCGCGCTTGTACTGCTCGACGGCATCCTCCACCGTCTGCTTGGTCAGGCTGTTCTTCAGTTCGAAGGTCGCGATGGGCAGACCGTTGATGAACAGCGCCAGGTCGAGCGCGCGCTGCGTCTCGTCGCGGCTGTAGCGCAGTTGCCGCGTGACGCTGAAGCGATTCGCTGCGTAACGCTCGGCCGCCTTGGCATTACCCGGCGAGGGCGTGCCGTAGTAAGAGGTCGATGTGGTGCGGCCCGTGCTTCAGCCCGTGGCGCAGCACGTCGATGGTGCCGCGCTTGCTGACCTCGCCCTGTAGCCGCGCCAGGAACTTGCGGCGCGTCGGCCCGTCTTGGTCGAGATCGAGCGCCTCGCACACTTCCGGCTGCGTCTCCCGCAGGAAGGCCGAGAGCTGCGCGAGGTCCACGCAGTACTCGCGGTCGTAATCGTCCGCCGCACCGCAGATCCAGCCCGCGGCATAGGTCGCGGGGCGCTGCTGCACCACGTTGGCCGGCGCGCCCGGATCGCACGGCGCGCCGGTGAGCGCCGTGCAGATCAGGCGCTCCAGGCCGCGCTCGGAGGTGTCGGTCGTCATGGCTTTGCACGGTCCCAACCGAACCGGACTTCCAGATTTCGGAGCATGTCAAAGGTGTCCACATGCCGTACGCCCAATTGCTGGCAAATGTTCGGAATCGGCACCTTCCTCTTGATCCCGGGATCGAATGCCTCGTGGGTCACGACGGCGTAGCCATGCTCTGCGGCGTAGGCGATCAGCCACCCATCGGCTCCCCGTGCAAACGCGGCCTTGGCCTCGGGAAGGAACTGGGTGCTTTGCTGCACCCAGGTCATCACCTCGGCATATCGCTTGGCGACGGCCGAATCATTTGTTGAAACGAACAAAGACTTCGGCGCCCGTCGGACCCAGGCGTGCAGGGCATCGCCCTCCTTGATCTCGTTGCGCACCCGGTCGATGCTAAGGAGCCGCGGCTCCTTACAGTAATGCGTAAGGCATTCCCAGAACCCGGGGCACAAATCGAGCGCGTAATACCGGCGATACGCCTCTATGAAGACATTCGTGTCCAGAAGAAAAGTCGTTTTCGACTTCACGTCATCAAGGGCCCTTCGAGCTGCCGGGCGAACTTGTCGAATGCCCTGCCGCTGAGTCCGATCAGCGAGTAGGCTTCGCGGTACAACAGCCGACCTTCCTTCACGGCTCGAACCACTGCCGCACCAAAGCGCCTGCCGATACGAACGTTTTGGCTGTTCCAGAAGTTGCCGCCGTCTTGAGCCCGGCGTTGCTTGCGCCTCTCGTCCCTCTGCCAGGTGCCGTAAAACGTGAAAAACGTTTCCCGGTCGACGAGCGCGAGATCAAGCGCGCGGCGCGCCACCACGAGACTGCTGACCTTGAACTGGCGCGCAAGCAAATTGAAGCGGTCGTCGCGTGGCGACGTCTTTTCCCAGGCTTTGCGAAGGTCCACCGCTGGCACGAGAAATTCCGCAGCCGCCCGATTGCAGAACTGCTCTGCCTTGTGCGGCGTCGGTTCCAAGGCTTCGAAATTGGAGACGCCAGAGCTGCCGGTGAACACGTGTGCGAGCTCGTGCATCAAAGTAAACATCTGTGCCGCCTTGAAATCCGCGGCGTTGACGAAGATCAGCGGAGCGTGCTCATCCACCAAGGCGAAACCGCGAAATTCTTCTGGATCGAGCTTGCGGTGGGTGTTATTGCCAACGACGCCGTTGAACACCACCAGGATGCCTGCTGCCTCGATCCGGTCGCGTAAGCGCCGCAAGGCGCTCTCCCAGGTGGGCTCGGACTCGGCCCAGTGGGGCGCCAGCCCCAACAGATTGCGCATCGCCTCGGCCACCTGCGCGGGTTTGGCGTCCAACCCGACGCTGCCAACACACGCCAAAGGCTTGCTGCCTTGCTCGATCAGTTCATCACGCATCCAAGCCTGTCGGCGCTGCATCGTCTGCACGGTGTCGAGCAGTTCCGGGCTGGGCCGTTGCACGGGGCGATCGGCCATGGTGCGGTAATCGGGGATGGGCAAGAGGTCTTCGACCGGCTCCGGCAGGTACAGATAACCGAGCGGTGTGTGTGTGCAATGGGCGAGCCGGTCGGCTTGGGAAATGCTGATCTGACCGTTTTGTTCCCATTCGTAAACACGCTCGGGGTTCACGCCCATCTTGCGTGCGAGCGCATCGGGCGCGAGCCGAGCGCGCTCCCTCGCCCATTGCAGCACGGTAGGCTTTAAATGGATCAATGTGTGACCACTCATGGGGTGCCAAGCGCATGAATGAACGGGTCAACAACCCCTTCGAACAGACCAACAAGCCACGCTGCCCCTGAATGGCCGGTCTGGCTGTTCTCGATCAAGCATCGCCCGAATCTGGCCGGGTCTGGAGCCAGTACTGGCAGGCAGCGGCCGTGTCAGGGCCACAACCGGTTTCACGCAACTTCAGGCACGGATTCGAACAATAGCCGCCGAATGTCGGTCTGCGGCGCACGCTTCGACAGATACAGCATTTCGATACCCACGACCCGATCCTGTTCGTCGTAGTCAACAAGGATTCCCGGCGAGACTTCTTCCGTCCGACTCGAAGGCGAATCGCTCAATGTCAGATACAGCGCATCGGCTTGCTGGTCCACTTTCAGCTTCATGGCTCGATCCTCCTGCGGTCGAAGAACGCCGTCACGATTCGGGGCGGCGTTCTTCGGACGTTCACGATCACGCGCAGCACACGATTGCCGAATTCCGGGATACGCGCAAGCCGATGGTCCAGTTCGGGGTCGACAGGATCCGCTTCGGTGGCCTCCGGCGCGGTCAATGCCCGCTCCACCCAGGCGACCTCGATTCGGCGCTTTCTCAATGCGTCGCGCGCGTGTTCCGTGAGTACGTATTCCATCCGTCGGCCCCTTCAACGCGATGCGGCGTGCGGACCCGACCCATGCCGCGGGCCAACCGTTCGGACGCGCCAGTCATCACGGCAAGCTGCATTTAAGCCGCCTCGGCGAGGGCCTCAGCGAATTCGTCCGGCTTCGACCAGTGCGCGACGGTCGACAGCGGCTCCACCAGCCGGAAATCCTCCGGCGTCCAGACGTCGGCCGTGTCGTCGAACAGACTGACGAAGCGCAGGGCCTCCGGCCCGGCGGCAAAGTGGCTCAGGTCGTACCAAGCGGCGAGCACATGCTCCGCCACGGACCGCGCTGCCGAGCGGCTGCCGCTGCTCAGCACGTAGACCAGCGAACTGCGGGCCGGCGCACGCACGTGGAAATCGACCGTCCAGCCCCGCCCGGACCGGCCGGGCAGCTTGGCGTCCCGATCGAAGCGGAACTGCCGTTCGGTCAGAAAATCCGCAACCTCGTCCGTGACCGATTCCACCGCTCGAGTGCGAAAAGTGAACCACAGGTCCGACACCCGCAGGCAAGCCTGTGCCACCCGCAACACGACGTCGGCGAGCGACTCACCTGCCCGACAGCGCGCCAGCAGGATGCCCTTGTAAAGCTCCACCCCGTGGGTCACGCAGGCATCGGAGATCAGCGCGTTCTGCTTCGGCGAGCGGCGCGGCGCCAGCGTCTGGGAACGCAGCCAGCGCAGCGTCTCGCCCAGATCGGAAACGGTGACCACATCGCCGTCAACTTTCACGAACAGGTCGATGATGTCGCCGTCCGGGTAGAGATAAGGCGTACGGATGCGTTGATACTCGCCCTGCGGCGCGCAGGTGAAGAGTTGCCCCAGGCCGCGCTGCAGATCGGCGCATAGATCGAGCGAGTTCATACGAACAGCTCCCCGGTGGCCGGTGGCGGCGCGATCATGCTCCCTTGGTGATTGATCCGCGCTTCCGCGCAGAACTGCCTCCAGACGTCGACGGGTTGCGCTGCCGACGCCGTGATGTCGTCCGGCACATAAGCCTCCTTGTCGCGGAACCGCTCCGTCCAGCGATGCTTGTGGCACTCGCC
The DNA here is from genome assembly GCA_025056355.1 of Casimicrobiaceae bacterium. Lineage (GTDB taxonomy): Bacteria > Pseudomonadota > Gammaproteobacteria > Burkholderiales > Casimicrobiaceae > Casimicrobium. The sequence goes on from JANWWI010000052.1 coordinate 4,762, forward strand.
CACCGGATTGCATTGCGGGTTGTGATGATCCTTGCCGAGGTCCAGCCCATAGATGCGACCCTCGGTTTTGAGGATCAGCATGTAGGACAGGGCCGGGATCAGGGGATTGAAGCTGCCGCGCACGAACAGCGGCCAGCCGCTATCCGAGCGCACCTCGGCGCGGAACTCCCAGCAGGGCGAGTGATCCTCGTCGCGCTGCCACACGATGTCGGCCTCGATGTGCTTGGTCGCGTCGCTCAGCAGCGCTTCGAACTCGGCTTGGGTCAGGGCCATTGGCGCTCCTCGAAGTACTCATTGTTCGCGATAAGCGGCGCCGATGCCAGACTCGGGCTGGGCGGATTCATGCCTCGGCCTCCTCGGGCGCGGCTTCCGCGTCGCCGGCGTCGTCTGCTTGCGACTCGCTCTCGATTTCGGCCTCGTCGAGTGGCTCGGGCTCGTCGGCCTCCTCCGGCAGCCGCGCCGCTGCCTCGCGCACGTCCAGCTTGCCCGTCACCACGTCGGCGATCAGACGGGTGCGGAATTCGCGGAGGAGGTCGATTTCGCGGCGGGCAGTTTCCAGGGCCTCCGTCACTTGGATGGTGGCGCTGTCGAGATAGTCGACCAGCTGCCGCTGCTCGTCGACCGGTGGAATGGCGAGCGTCAAGTCCTTCCATCGCTCCGTGGGAAAACGCTTTGTCCCGTGCCCCGCCTCATCAATCATGGGGACGAACGCGGCTTGCGCCGCATCCAAGCGGTACGCCAAGTACCCCGCGTCGATCCCGGGCCTTGTAACAATGGCCTTCATGTCCTGGTTGATCGTCACGGGTCGAATCGTTCGCGCGATCGGTACTCGACGGGCGAGGATCATTCCCCTCACAACCAGAAGCACTGACCCTGCGGGAATGAGCCGCAACGACGTCACTTCAAGTGCCCTCGTCGAGACGTTCATCGAGGCACCCGTGATCGTGAAGTACTTCATGTCCTTGGGTGTGACCCAAGGAACGCCACCGTCCCACAACGAGCGATCCGCCATACTTGGCGTCATTCCGCCCGCGATAGAGCCGCATTGCCTGAGCTTCCGCACCTCCCAATGCTCCGGCACATCCCCCAGCCACTCCACGCCCGAGGGCTTGTAGGCGGGGTAGGGCTTGCCGGTGCGCACGTCGATCTGGCCGGTGACGGCGCGGTGGATGAGGGCCTGCTTGTACTCCTCCAGCAGCTTGAGCAGCTTCTGATTGGCGCGGATGTACCGCCGGATCCGCCGGTCCGCGTGGTCGAGGAAGCGGACGATGGCGGATTGTTCGGCGAGCGGAGGTAGTGTGATCGGCATGCAGCCCACGAACTGCCAATCAGCGCGCGGCATCTTCGCGCCGAAGGTCGAGCTGTTCACGGCATCGATGACGGGCTTCGAGCGCAGCAACTGTTCGAGATAAGGGGCAGAACCATCGGCCCCGTCTGGTCGAAGCACAAGAAACTCCCCCACGCACACTCCGGCAGTAGCCGGGCGGGTGACTTTGGCCAGGTAGGGGCGCAGCTTCCCGAACAAGACGTCCCCAGCGCGAAATCGCTTGACCTGGCTGTCGAAAGCGATATCGGAGTCAGTTGGACGGAGTCGCCCCGTCCAACTCTCAACGTTCTCGAGTGCGAGGTAAAGCTCGCCGCTTCGCCATTCGGCCGACTGCTCGATCACGTTGCGCACTGTGGACTTAAGACGCTTGACGCTCCAATGCTCCGGCACCTCCCCCAACCACGGCACGCCGGAGTCCTTGTAGGCGGGATAAGGCTTGAGGTCGTCGATCACGCGTCATGCCCTTTCGAGCTGGTTCCCGCCTGCCAGTCGTCCGCGATTTGCTTCCAGTCAACGCTGCGGTTGACGGGCTTCCCTTCGTCGTCCCTGCCGACCCATACACCCCAAAAGTCGGGATCATCGGACCGTGGCTGCTGCGATTTCGGCAGATCGCTCATCCGCACCAGAACGGGCAGTTCCGATGCCCAGCCCAGGAGGACTGCGCTCTGCGACGGAAGAGACGGCAGCTCCCGGAGCAAACCCTTGAGGTTGTCCGGTACGAGCCGGTGCACCAGTTCCTGGTCGCGGTCATTGCTGATTCGGTGCAGGAGGAAGGTGTTGCACTGTGACAGCACCGTCGGGGAAAGCTCGGAAGGGCGCTGGGACGAGAGCACGAGCCCCAGTCCGAACTTGCGACCTTCACGGGCGATACGCTCGAACACCTGGCAGCAAACGGCGGCGGCGTCCTGGTTCTCGACGTCCTCCTTGTAGCGCTTGATGAAGGTGTGCGCCTCCTCCATCACGAGCACGGTGGGAAGGGCTATCCCGTTTAGCTTTACGTAGCGCTGCAGGGCCTCGAAGACCGTGCGCGCAATGACCGCCGTGATGATGTGAACGACTTCGGTCGGTACGAGGGAGAGGTCGATCACCGATACGCAGCCGTTCGCCGCACCGTCGCTGCCAACGTAGTCCGACAGCCACTGATCGAGCGAGGTGTCGTTTGCGCTGCCCAGGATCGGCTTCATCCGGCTGTCAGTCAGCAGTGCACGCATCCGCACCAACAGCGTTTCGACGTGCTCCGATACATTGAGCATCTCGGCAGCCGCTTCGACGCCTCGAAGTAGCGAGGCCCCCTCGAAAGGGCGCGGGGCATCCACATCCGAGGGAATGGTGTCCGACTCGCTGCCTCCGAAGAGCGAATGAGCTTTGCTGGCTGCGGTAAGCAGGCCTCGCACTTCCTGTAGCGTGAAGTTCTGATCCGCGTACTTCACTCGCCGCGGTGCGCAAAGCCCCTCGAGTTCGTTGACGAGCTCTTGCAGCCCGGTGAATTGATCTCCTGAGAAGGCAGGTAACTCCGGCTCCAGACTCGACTTCCACTTCTCCAGCTTCTCGAAGAACGCCTTGGGGCGAGGAAACTGAGCCCAAGGGCTTCCCGCGTTCTGTTCGATCCGGATGGTCGTGACGAGCGTGCGCAAGAAGCGCCGCATCTCGTGGGCGGGATCGGCGACCGGTTCACCCTGGCCGTCGCGCACGAAGCGGAGTGCATGGATAAGCGTCGGCCGTTGCGTCCGGGCGCTGGCCTGTGTGAACGCGCACCACTCGGCGCTGTTCCAGAACCAGAGCGGCACCTTCAAGGCCAACTCGCCGTCGCGGGGATTCACTTTGAAGAGGCGGGCCTTGATCCCGGAGTCGTTCCCGAAGGCGCGCGAATACTCGCCGTTCGGGTCGAGGATGATGAACCGGGCATTCGGGACACCCTCCGACCGCGCCTGCTGAGCCTGCTCGAGGCTCCAGCGAATGATGCCCGCCACGGAGCAGGACTTGCCGCTGCCGGTGTTGCCGAGGACGGCGAGATGACGGCCGAACAATCGGTTCGGATCGACGCAGACCTCCGCGTCACCGGCGAGGGGACTCGTGCCGATCTTGACGCGCCGCCGCTCGCCGGACTCGACGATCGAGCGCAACTGCGCCTCGGTCGGAAGCCGGACGGGGGCACCCACGGACGGCAGCGCATCGGCGCCGCGGCGGAACACGTAGCCCCCGCGGTCCGGCTGCGCCCGCAGGGTGCCGAGCGGGTTGAGGCTCAATCGCCGCAGGGGATACGGCAGGTCCACGAGTCCGAAGTCCTGCATCCCGCGCCGCTTCGGAAACGCGGAGCGCTCGACGGTCAGCCACTCGACCTGGCCAACCAGATACCCCGCATCGACCGGGATGAGCAGATAGCCGTTGACCCGCGGGAATGGGCGCGGCGAGCCTGCGTTCAGCGCGACCGATTCGGGCGCCTCCACGTCGATGGCGACTTTGATCTCGTCCGGCGAGACAAACTCGACTATCCCGATACGGAGACTTTCTGCGTAATCGAACGGCGCTTGGCTCATGGTGCCAGTTCTCCATCGCCCGCCGGGTCGCTGTTAGCACCGTCGGACCCCGCCTGACCTGGGCCCCAACGCGCCTTCAGCAGCTCCGCCATCCGGAAGGTCGTGCGGTCAATGGCCGGCTTCGGCAGGTAGTGGTCAACGAGCGTCTTCAGGTCCCCCAGATGGTTGCCGATCAGCAAGGTGGTCTGCGCTTGCCGGCCCAGCCGTTCATAGGTGCGCATGATTCGGCCGAGCGGGTCACCATGCGCGATCACGACGAGGTGCGCCGACGGAATGGTCAGCATGTCCTCGATCACGCGATTGATGTGCTCGTCGCCGAAGCTGTAGCCGTAGGTGATCAAGGTGCTGTTCGGCCGGCAGATCGCCGCGGCAAAGTCGCGGAACAGCTCGACGTAAGGGTGCGAAGCGGTCTCCCGGTCTTTCGCCGCATTCGGGTAGATCATCAGCCGCAGGGCGTTTGCGCCATCCAGCCCGGGCGCCGACAGGTAGGGAGCGACGTCGGTCGCGCCGAACGGAAGGCCGATGCGCCGGATCACCCCGCCGCAGTCCACCCAATCCACCGAGCCGTGGAGCTTGGTAAAGCGGGCCACGCCCTCGAGGTAGCGCGGTTCACCGCGAATGCCGGGTGGGTTGTAGTGCAAATCCACATCGAGACGCGATGCTCGGAACACGGGTGCGAGACTGCCGACGAACCGATCGATCAGGCGCAACCCGGCGAGATCTGCTCCGGCTTCGATAAAGCGGTCGTAGTTAGTCGTGAAAAGCTGCAAGCGCTCGCGGGTACCCGAGCGGCTCGCGAAGCTCATCAGAAAACTGAGCAGATAGTTGAAAGCCTGCTCGCGCTTATAAGCGGGTGCGGAGGCGATGTTCTGCTCGGCCTTCAAGATCGCGCCGGCGAACTCCTGCAAAACATTCTTGATGGCATCCTTGAGTTCCTCAATCTCTTGGTGCTCTTGAGCGCCAGGCCCTTTCGTACTTGCAAGAATCTCCAAACCGCGCAGTAGCTCGTTCGCCGCACGGATCTGGTCTTCGATGTTCCCGTCCTGGCGCCCCGCCGCATGGGCGGATCGCTTGGCCTCGTTGGAAATTTCTTCGTTGCGAACGCGGAACGTAACAGTTGCCATCCCGAGTGCGCTCTCGCCCGTTGCCATGTGGTGGACCGCGTGTGTCAGTCCAGAGCCGACGAGCAGCGCCAAATGTTCAGACTGAACAAGCGCAGTCAACCACGGCTCGATGCGGGGCCTGAGCTTCTCAGGACCGAAGCGCTCATCCGCCTTCGCCCAAGAGCACACGGAGCCGTCTGCTATCTGAAAAGGCTTATGGGGATCGGATGACTCCTCAGGCCGATGAAGTAGCACGGGAGCGTGGTCATCCCGCGTCTTGATGATCTGATGGCCGTTCTGCAGGCTCATGCCTTCACCCCTCCAATGATCTCGTCGAGCAACCCCGCGGTCTCCCGCTCGAGCGCCAGTATATCTGCCCGAATCTCTTCCAGCGTGCGCAGCGGCTGCGGCTTGTAGAAGTAGCGGTTGAAGCTGATCTCGTAGCCGATCTTGACGCTATCGGGGTCGTACCAGGCGTCCGGCGCGTGCGGCAGCACCTCGCGCTGGATGAAGGCCTCGATGGCGGCGCGGGTTTCGTCAGCCGTCGGCAGGTGGCCGGGCTCTGCGCAGGCCACGCATTCGAGAAAGGGGATCTGCTCGGTGTCGCGCAGCTTGGGGTCGGGCTCGTATTCGACCACGGCGGGCCTGCCCCCGATCGTTACCGCGAACAGACCGCGCAAGGGATCGGCGGCGGTGCCTTTCTTGTGCATCTTTTTGATGACCGGCGGGGCGTCTTCGGCACGCTCGGCGGTCTCCTTCAGCGCCTTGATCTCCTTGGGCGTGTATGCGCGCTCGGGGTCGATGCCCTTGAGCCTGAGCGGCCGCTC
>JANWWI010000053.1 GCA_025056355.1 Casimicrobiaceae bacterium
GAGGGGTCTGTGCCGAAAGGTGTAGGGGAGCTGTCGGCAGTGCTGACAGAGGGGTCTTCGATTGCCACTCCAACCCCTCCGGCGCTTTCGCGCCACCTCCCCTTCGCAGGCGAAGGGGAGGAGAAGCCGCAAGTCGTTACCCTGCACCCAAGCTCAGGAGGAGGCGATGTCTGTCCTCTCCCGCGCCTAGTGGCCGCTTGGGAATCTGCGGACGACCCGCAGACGGCCTACTCCGCCGCCTGCGGCAGTGCAACGAGTTGCGCGAGCACGTAGGGCAGGATGCCGCCTGCCTTGTAATAGTCAACTTCGATCGCCGTGTCGATGCGGCTCTTGACGGCAACCGTCTTCGACGTGCCGTCCTTGCGGTGGATCGTGAGCGCAAGCGTCTGCTGCGGTTCGATCGTGTCGAGCCCCGTGATCGAGAAGGTCTCCTCCCCGGTGATGCCGAGGCTTTCGATCGAATCCTGCGCTGCAAACTGTAGCGGCAGCACGCCCATGCCGACCAGGTTCGAACGGTGGATCCGCTCGAAGCTCTTGGCGATGACGGCTTTGACGCCGAGCAGTTGGGTGCCCTTGGCGGCCCAGTCGCGAGAGGATCCGGTGCCGTACTCCTCCCCACCGAAGACGATCGTGGGCACACCCTCGGCTTTGTAGCGCATCGCGGCGTCGTAGATTGACATCTTCTCGCCCGAGGGCTGATGGATCGTGTAGCCGCCTTCCTCGCGCGTGCCATCCGCTTTGGGCGGCAGCATCAGGTTCTTGATGCGCACGTTGGCGAAGGTGCCGCGCATCATGACTTCATGGTTGCCGCGCCGCGCGCCGTAGCTGTTGAACTCGGCTTTGCTCACCCCGTGGGCCTTGAGCCATTGGCCGGCGGGCGAGGCCTCCTTGATCGAGCCGGCCGGTGAGATGTGGTCGGTGGTGATCGAGTCACCGAAGATGCCAAGCGCCCGCGCGCCGGTGATGTTGCCCACATTGACCGGCTTGCCGAAGTCGGCGAAGAACGGCGGCTCGGCGATGTAGGTGGACTTCGGCCACGGATAGACCTGGCCGGTCGCGCCTTCGATCTTCTGCCACAGCGGATTGTCCTGTCCGGGGTTGGTGTAGAGGCGGCGGAAAGTGGCCGGATCCCGCGCATAGGGCATGAGCGCGGCGATCTCCTGAGACGAGGGCCAGATGTCGCGCAGGTAGACCGGCTTTCCGTTGCTTCCGATGCCGATCGGATCCGTCTCGAGGTTTTTGCGCACACTGCCGGCAAGCGCAAAGGCGACCACGAGCGGCGGCGAGGCGAGGAAGTTCGCCTTCAGGTTTGGGTGGATGCGCGCTTCGAAGTTGCGGTTCCCCGAGAGCACGGCGGCGCAGATCAGATCGTGCGTCTGGATCGCCTCGTTGATCTCGGGGGCGAGGTCGCCCGCATTGCCGATGCAGGTGGTGCAGCCGTAGGCAGCGACCGTGAAGCCCAACTGCTCCAGGTAGGGCAGCAGGCCCGCCTTGGCGAGGTATTCGGTGACCACACGCGAGCCCGGTGCGAGTGAGGTCTTCACGTGCGGCTTGACCTTGAGGCCCCGCTCGACCGCCTTTTTGGCAAGCAGGCCTGCAGCGAGGAGCACGCTCGGGTTCGAGGTGTTCGTGCAGGACGTGATCGCGGCGATGAGCACGTCCCCGTGGCCAAGCTCGACCCCGTTGCCGGCTTTGACCCGCTCGCCGAGCTTTTCGGCCGGTTTGGCGAAGCCGTTCTCGGGCACCGGCTTCGAGAACAGGCCGTCGAAGGTCGCGCCGAGCTTGGGCAGTTCGATGCGGTCCTGCGGACGCTTCGGGCCGGCGAGCGAGGGCTTGATCGTGGCCAGATCGAGCTCAAGCACCTGCGAGTAGTCGCACTCGCCGGCCTTCGGGATGCCGAAGAGCCCTTGCGCCTTGAAGTAAGCCTCGAAGAGAGCGACCGCCTCGTCGCTGCGGCCGGTGGCGCGCAGGAAGTCGACCGTGGCCGCATCGACCGGAAAGAAACCCATCGTGGCGCCGTACTCGGGGGCCATGTTGGCAATCGTGGCCCGGTCGGGCACGGCGAGGCTTTCGGCACCCTCACCGAAGAACTCGACGAACTTGCCCACGACCTTGGCGCGACGCAGCATCTCGGTGATCGTGAGCACCAGATCAGTGGCGGTGGCGCCCTCTGGCAACTTGCCTTTGAGATGCACGCCCACGACGTCGGGGGTCAAAAAATAGACCGGCTGGCCGAGCATGCCGGCTTCGGCCTCGATGCCGCCCACGCCCCAGCCGACCACACCGATGCCGTTGATCATCGTGGTGTGGCTGTCGGTGCCTACTAGGGTGTCCGGATAGACCACACCGTTTTTCACATGCACGCCCGGGGCGAGGTATTCGAGGTTGACCTGGTGCACGATACCGACGCCGGGCGGGACGACCTTGAAGGTGTCGAAGGCTTGCATGCCCCACTTCATGAACTCGTAGCGCTCACGGTTGCGCTCGAACTCAAGTTTCATGTTGAGATCGAGCGCATCCTTCGTGCCGTAGTGGTCGATCATGACCGAGTGATCTACCACCAGATCGACCGGCACGAGCGGTTCGATCAGCTTCGGATCGCGCCCGAGCGCCTTGGCCACCCCGCGCATGGCGGCCAGATCCGCAAGCAACGGCACGCCGGTAAAGTCCTGCAGCACGACCCGTGCGACGATGAACGGGATTTCCTCCACCCGCGGTGCATTGGGCTGCCAATTGGCCAGTTGCTCGACGTGGCGCTCGGTGACCTTTTTGCCATCGACATTGCGCAGCACGCTTTCAAGCACGATCCGAAGCGACACCGGCAGCCGGCGAACGTTCGGATAGCGCTCGGCCAGTGCGGGCAGCGAGGCGAATTTGAGCGCCGGACGACCCGGCAGCGGGGCAAGCGAGGCAGACATGCAACAGGACTCCTTGAAGACGGCGCGCGGCTGGCGTTCGCCCGTGTCCGGCAGCTTGCGAGGGGCGGACGGCTCGGACACGTCGCGAGCGCCGGAATTGCAGAACTGAACGCGTGGATGCTAACATTCATACCGGAAATTTCATACTTCAGGAGTACGAAGATGGAAGCCACCGTCGCCGAGCGCGGCCAGGTCGTCATTCCCAAGGCCATCCGGGATCAGCTCGGGCTGGTTCCCGGCACGCAGCTTACCTTCACGGTTGAAGGCGGCAAGCTGATCGTGCGCAAGAAGGTTGACGACGCCGTGAGCCGCGCCATCGGGCGTTTCAAGCTGGCCTCAGGCTTCAAGAGTACCGAGGAGGCCCTGCGTGCCATTCGCGGTCGTGCGCCGGGCGATCCGCTCTGACGGCCGCCGACGCCGTCCGCCATGATTGCCGTCGACACCTCCGTCCTGATCGATATCTTCAACGGCTCGGAACGTGCCGAGGTTTCTGCGGATGCGCTGCGTGCGGCGCTCGAGGCGGGACCGGTCGTGGTCTGCGATGTGGTCATCGCCGAGCTGTGCAGCGCCTTTGTCGAATCGAACGAGGTGATCGAAACCCTCGAACGTCTCGGTATCCAATACTCGCCGATCAAGCTCTCGGCGGCCGTGCGTGCCGGCGAGATGCAGAAGCGTTACCGCGACCGACATGGGTGCTATCCGCGCGTCTTGCCGGACTTCCTTGTCGGCGCGCACGCCTTGGTTCAATGCGACGCACTACTCACCTATGATGGTGACTTCGTGCGTGATTACTTCAAGGGGCTGCGCCTGATCGTGCCCGGATCGGCCGGCTGACCCACCGCGGGCAGGTCGCCGCCGCCGCAACCGGCCGCGGGACGGCCGGCGCGGCCGTCAGGGCTCGGCCCACTGCCGGAGCAGGTTGTGGTAGGTGCCGGTGAGCGCGATGGCGGAGCGATGCTGCTCACCGAGGGCGGCGCGCACATCGATGAGCGCCATGTCCATGTCAAAGAGCAGGCTGCGCTGGTCCTGTCGGCGGACCAGACTCTGAATCCAGGTGAAGCACGAAACGCGCTCGCCGCGTGTCACCGGCTCGACGCGATGCACGGTCGTCGAGGGGTAGAGGACAAGCGAGCCCGCCGCACCCTTGATGCGGCGAAGGAAGCTGCCATCCTGAAAGACCAGTTCACCGCCGTCGTAGTCCTCCGGCGGTGTGAGGAAGAGCGTCATCGACAGGTCGGTGCGCAGGGCCGTTTCGCCACCCGGTATGCGCCGGACCGCGCCGTCGACATGATCGCCGAAGGCGTTACGGGCGCCGCCGTAGCGGTTGAAGAGCGGCGGGAAGATGCGCTGCGGCAGGGCGGCCGAGAAGAAGAGCGCATGGCGTCCGAGCGCGGTGAGCACGATGGATCGCAGTGTCGGCAGCGCAGGCGCATCCTCGGGCAGTTGCCAGTTGTTCTTCATCTGCGCCGCCTGCGCTCCCGCCGTGATGTTGCCGTCGACCCAGGTCGCGCGGGCGAGCAGGTCGCGGGCCCGCGCAAGCTCGGTGCCATCCAGCACGTTGTCGAGCACGAGGATCATCAGAATCGGTACTCGACGGTCAGGATCAGCTGCCGACCTTGACCCGGCACCGTGAAGCCGCCGTTGTCATAGATGGCGTCGTAATACACCCGGTTGAGCAGGTTCTTCGCGTTGAGTCGCGCCCGCCAGGATTTGGTCTCGTAAGAGAGCATCGCATCCCAGCGCTCATAGGCGGGTGCCGTGTTCGGATGGAAGTTCGTCTCCGGGGGGCGGGTCGGCAGGGCGCCGGTCCCGGTCGGGACGTAGCCGTAGCGTTCGCCCTTGGCTTCGAGTCCGAGGCCGACTTTCCAGCCGGGCGCGAATTGGTAGGTGGTCCAGAGGTTCACCGTATACGGCGGCGTGTTGCGGGCCCGGCGTCCGCGCCAGTCGGGGTTGGCGACGGTGATCGCGCCCGTGGTGGCGTTGATGTTCTCGGCCGGTTCAAGGATCTTCGCATTCATCAGGGCTACGCCGCCGAAGACTTCCCAGTCCTCGTTGATGCGACCGGCAAGTTCCAGCTCAAAGCCGTCGGTTCGCCGCTTCTTGGTCAGGATCGCTGCGGTCGATTCGAGGTCCGTGTTGCGCTCCCAGTGCTTCGTTGCGCGATAAAGCGCCGCGCGGAGCGCGAGGTTGCCACCCGCGAGCAGCCACTTGGCACCGAGTTCCATGACTTCGCTCGTCTCCGGCGGTTGCGGGCGCACGGTGAGCTGGTAGAGGTCGGCGGTCGGTGAGAAGGCATCGCTCCAGAGCAGGTAGTAGTGCGTGTTCTCGTCCGGCTGCCAGGACAGTGCCGCGCGTTTACTCCACTCGCCGTAGTCGAGCCGCGGCGAGGTCGTGCTTGAGTACTTCGCCTTGAGCTCATCGCGCCGCAGGCCCAGCGTCAGCTTCCAGTTCGGCACGAACTCGACGGTGTCCTGCAGGAAGGCCGCGTAGGACTTGCCGCGGAAGGTGACGCGCCCGGCGGTCAGGTTCCTGTCGTAGGGCGTGAAGCGCGGGGGGTTGGCGTTGCTCGTGCCGCCGCGGTTCACGAGCGCCGAGCGATCGCCATCCTCCCAGAGGTACTCCACACCTGCGATCACCTCGTGCGCCATGCCGCCCAGGGCGAACTTGGCGCTGGCGTCGCTCTGTGCCGCGAGCGTTTCGTAGAAGCTGCCGCGCGTGGGGCCGGTGCCGCCGGTGCCGTTGGCGAAGAGGCCGTTGCTGCCCGGGGCGACAGTGGCGCTGGGCGTGCGGGCCCAGAAGCTGCGCTCGTAGTCGCCGCGCCGCAGTTGCGTCCGCCACTTGAAATTGTCGGACGGGGTCAGGGTCCAGGTCGCGGTCGTCAGGTGGGTGTCGCTCTGGTCGAAGTTGCCGCCAAAGCCCCAGAAGGTGCTTGCGGGGAAGGTGTCCTGAGGTCGGCGCGTGGTCGCGTTGAACGACACCCCGTAGTCCGGGATGTCGCGGTTTCTGAGGTAGACATGCGCGAGCGTGAACTCATTCGAGGTGTTCATGCCGTAGCCGAGCGAAAGCGCGACCCCGCTGCGATCGACGTCGGGTTGGGTGCCGGTCGCGGGGTTCTCGCGCCAGCTGCCTTCCCTGCGCTGCATGAGATTCAGCCGCACGCCGGAGGTCGGGGTGAACATGTGGTTCAGGTCGGCGGTAGCCTCGCGGTAGTCGAGTGTTCCGACGCTCGCCGTGACGGCCGATTCCTTGAAGCGCTCCGGCATCTTGGAGACCAGGTTGATCACGCCGCCGGCCTGCCCGCGGCCGAAATACATGGCTGCGGCGCCGCGCAGCACATCGATCCGGTCGAGGAAGAAGGTCTCCCGGTTGTACTGCGCCGTATCGCGGATGCCGTCGAGATACATGTCGCCGAAGGTGTAGAAGCCGCGCAGCATCATGTTGTCACCGGTGCGACCGCCCTCCGCCGCGTTGAAGGTGAGGCCGGAGACGTTGCGCATGGCCTCGCGCAGGCTGCCGACCTGCTGCTCCTCCATGAGCTTCCCGGGCACGCTGGTCACGGCCTGAGGCAGGAGGTGGGGATCGATCTCGACCTTGCCCACGCGCGTCTTGCTGGTGAGGTAGGACTCTTTCGGCTTCTTTCCGGCGACTTCCACCTTCTCGACCACGGTCGGCGTCGCTTCGGGCTGCGCGACCTGCGCATCCGCAGGCGGCGTCTGCGCAGCGAGCGGTGCGCTGAGGGTCGCGCTCATGAGCAGGCTCGCGCCCAGCGGAACGAGGGCGGGGCGACGGGCGGAGCCTGAGGACGGCTCATCCACGTTTCCATTCATCTCGATCGCGGTTCGGGTGAGGACCGCCGCAAGGGGCGGCGACGTACGGTTCGGCATGGTCAGTCGGTTGGCATTCGGAGTGGTTCGTAAACGCGGAGCGTAGCACAAATGCGAATGACTCGCATTACGGCTCATGAAGAGTTGCGACGGCGAAGTGCCCCCGGGCGTGCACGATCAGCACGGGTGGATGCAGTCCGCGCGGTTGAGCGGGTGGATGAGTGCTGTGCTGCGCGAAGCGCTCAGCGCGAAGCGGCGCAGGGGCCGACGCGGTGTGCAGTCATGGTCTGCGTGGTGCGGCCGACGCCCGAGACCGCAGGTTCGTAGCGGTTCTCGATGCGCATCTGGAAGCGGTGCAGCCCCACCGTGCCACGGGCCACCCCTGCGAGCGTCAGGCCACCGTCGCAGGCGAAGCGCAGCGTGACCGTCGCGCCGCGTCGGTTGACATCGAGCGTCTCACAGCGATCGATGCTGCCGGGCGTGGGCTGGATCGAGAAGGCGCGCCCCGACGTGAAGTCGGCTTCGGTCAGGCAGGCATCGAAGCGAACGGTCGGGAAGTTGACGCGCATGTCGGCTGGGACCGCCGTGAGGTCCGTGGTGATGCTGTAGCGCCACAGGCCCGGTATCTGGCCGAGGGCGGGGGGCGAAGCTAAGGCCGCGAGCGCCGTGAGTCCGGAGATGAAAACGGCGACCGCGCGGGACGCCGTTCCGGTTGCATGGAGCCTCGGGGTCAGCATCCGCCGAGCCGTCGGGCGCTCATGGTCATGTTCATCTTGCCGCCCATGGCCTTGGTGTGTCCGCCGGTCATGCTCATCCTCGCGTCGAACTGGGTCGATGTCGCCGTCATGTCGTAGTTCATGACCATCGGCTCGGGCATGTCCTTGCTGCGGCAGATCGCCGTGAAGGTGTAGCGGTTGCCGGAGACCTTGAGGTCCTGATACTTGCAGTCGACGCCGGCTTCCCGTTGCGCGGCCAGCGAGCGGCCTTCATCGATGTCTTTTTGCGTGACGCACTGCTCAAAGGTCACCGGGAAGGAACCGACCCCGGGGATTTCGGTGCGGGTGGTGTAGCTCCACTTGCCGGGTTGCATGTTGAAGTTGGGCACTTGGGCGGCAAGCGGGAAAGCCAGGCCGGAGAGGGCAGCCGCAAAAAAACGCCAAGCGATCATCGCACAAACTCCTCAGGCGAATGGGAAATCTTCAACGCTTGAATAGACGCAAGTGCTCTGAAAAACACGACAGGCCCGAAGGCGCGCGAAGCCCTCACAAGCCGCGCCAGAGTCCAGTCTCTCGCGCGCAGTCGCGAATCGTCGGGACGTATTCGGTGACGAAGCGCAGCGTTTCGAGGTTGAGTCCAATCTCGCGCACGGCGTCGATGTCGGCTTCGAGCTTCGCAAGGTCGACTTTTTTCGTGAAGCAGCCGCAAAACTTTTGCGGGATGTGGGACTCGGCCGCAATCGGTGAGACGGCATTCAACATCCGCACCACACGCTCTTGACACTTGCGGTCAAGCAGCGCGCGCTTTTGCGATTCGATCACGCTCGCGCAGCCCGCGTTGAGCGTCATAAGGCCAAGGAGGGTCAGTGCGAAGCCGGCATGCCGTGCCGACGGCGTTGCGCAAAAAGACGCTGAAAACCGAGCCATTGTGTCTCCCAAAACCCGCAGCCGTAGTTCACGCCGCCGTACTCCGGAAGCTGATCCCGGATGCCCGTGGGCAGATAGGCCTTGCGTTGGTCGGCGGTACCGAACAAGTGGTCCCAAAAGCTAAAGACCACCGCGAAGTTGACGCCTCGGGCTGCGCCTTCGTGACCATGGCCCATCGCATGGTGCATCCGGTGAAAGCGCGGCGACACCAGCACATAGTTGAGCGGGCCGAAGCTTAGTCGGACGTTGGCGTGCGAAAGCGACTCGAGGAACTTGGTGGCAAACAGCACCAGTGGAAATTGCGCGGGCGGCACGCCAATCAACAGGGCGATGGCGGCCATCCAAAACGCCGCAATGATTTCATCGAGCAGATGATTGCGATCATCAGTCCAGAAGGTCATCTGCTGCTGCGAGTGATGCAGCGCATGCAGTTGCCACCACCAGTGCCAGCGGTGTTGCAGGCGATGCCGCCAGTACTCGCCCAAGTCGATGATGACGACATAGAGCAGAAGCGAGAGGGCTGGCCAAGCCGCCAGCCCCGGGATCAGATCCTCAAGGCTCCAGGGCGCGTAGCCTTGAAGCCGCAGCCAGCGCTCAACCGGCAAGAGCACCAGGGTGAGAAGCCCAAAGGCCAAAAGCGGCAGCAGTCCCAGCTTGTTGACGAGCGTGAAGGCCACATCGGTGAGCACATGCCTCCGATCGGTGATGACCTGCGCCGGGCGCAGACGCTCAAGCGGCGTCAGGATGATGAGGACGGCCAAAACATTGAGCGCTCCGGCCAACACGAACGCCGTGGCCTCGTGGGCCCACTCGACCCACGACATGAGTCCGAGCGCAAAAAGCGCCGGCACAACCGCCTCGGCGAGCACCCAGCCGACGGCCGATTCGAAAAGAGGGCTCAGGGTCTCTAACACGGCTCTAATTCTGGCCTAGGCGCAGCGTGCGAGGCATCACACGATGGTTGATGCCGGTGCCCAGCAACGAGCGCTCGAGCGTGGCAAAGCAGAAGCCCTTCGCTTTGAGTCCCGCGATCAGGGGATCGAGCGCGGGCCAAAACGGCTCCCGACGGCTCCAGATGCCCAGATGCGCCATCAAGATGTCGCCATCGCGCAAGCGCTCGAGCGCGCGTTTGACGAGCAGCGCATTCGGATAAGCCTCGCTTGGCAACTCATCCCCGAGAAAGCCGGCCTCGGACCAGTGCACATGGCGATAACCGCAGGCTTCCGCCCAGGCGAGCGCCCGAGCAGTGACCTTGCCGCCCGGCGCCCGCCAAAGCCCGTCGAAGCCCCGCCCCGTGAGCTCCCGAAACCGACGCTCGGGCTTACGTAACTCCTCGCAGAAAGCGGCCTGGTCGAGCAGTCGCCCCTCGCGGGCACCCCACGGCACGTAACGCACGCGATCGGCCCCTACGTCGCCACGCAGGTAATGGTGATCCCAGGTGTGACTGCCGAAGGCATGCCCCTCGGCCACGAGCCGCTGCCAAAACGGGCGCTGCGCCTCATCGAGCGTCCAGGAGCGCGACGCCTCGCGCGATTTACCAGGTTCCTTGACCTTTTCGTTGGCGAGGAAGAAGGTCGCTTTGACGCCGTGCTTTTTGAGGATGTCGGCGATCGCGGTAGCCGGCTCCATGTGCCCGGTGTCGAAGGTCAGATAGAGGGTGCCTGCCGGGCAGGAGGCGGCCGCTGCGCTGCCTGCGCAAACCAGGAGCGCGACGGCGAGAAAATGGCGCGATCGCCTGGTGTGACCTCGAGCCCTCACCCGTCCCTTCGGGCCACCCTCTCCCCGGGGGAGAGGGGAATCGGGTCTCTCTGCCCTGTGGGTGGGGTGTGGCGATTGCTCCCGCCTGCGTGAGAAGAGGACCCACCTCTCCCTCTCCCTCGGGGAGAGGGCTGGGGTGAGGGAAGGACAACCGACGCGAGCGTTGCTGTTGTTCGCCCAGCGCCACATCCGGGAGAGGGCTGCGGTGAGGGAAGGGCAGACGACGTAAACCCGCACCAACAGGCGACCCTCACCACGGGCGAGAGCGAAAGCCGCGCTGTGCGAGCACGGTCGGGGTGGGGGCGCCGGCTCTCTCTCC
>JANWWI010000054.1 GCA_025056355.1 Casimicrobiaceae bacterium
TTCTTCATGTCCGTCATTCTCCTGGGTTGACGAACTTCTCTCGTTTACCGTGGTACGGCCGGTGGGGGGCAGGTCAGTGAGCCGTTTCGAGGAATTGATGGGTGATTACCGGAAACAGCTCGACGCGATTTTGGTCCCTGAGAAAAACGGTGGAACGGTTTTGCGCACATGGAACGGGCGCGACGGGTTACTCCATCTTTGGCGTGCCGAGATCTGTCAATCAATTCGAAGAGAGACGCAAGATAGAGGCGGTGGGGGTCGCCCCACGCGATACTCAGCAATCTTTCGACTCCTGGCTGCACGTCCCGACTTGTATGGAATCGGGGACACTTACGTTCCGCGTACCCCTGAAGAAGTTTCGAAGTGGTTGTTCGAAGAGGATATGAGTCCAGAGCCTCCGTACTTCCTGGCAACGACGCTAGCCGATTGGGCGCACAAAGCTTGGTGCACGATGGTGATCTCGTGTCGGCCACATCACCTCGGTCCGTGGTTGGCCTCGTTGGTATCGGCACTCGAATGGATCGAACAGTTTCCGGAGTCCGAACAGGAGCGTATTCGTGACCGTGTGCGCCGACAGATCAGCCGAACGGAGGCAAACTTTCTCTTGTGCTTCGCCCTGTTCGAGTCCGACTCGATGGCAGCTCAGTTCCGCAAGCTTGCAGAAAAGTACGCGCTCTTTGCAGACTACAAGCCGGGTCTCGACCCCTTGGAGCACGTGATGTTGGCCCTTGCCAAGGGCGAGAAGACGCTTGACAAGGTAGCGACCGGCGGGCGAACCATTCACCGGTTGGCTGCCGAGGCATTCGCCGGGAAGAGCACGGCGTAAGCGGCGCGGCGTTCTGTCGCCCGGCCTTCCGCGCGGCCAAGCACTTTGTAGCGATATCGATCGTCTGTGTGACCTCGTCGAGCGGTTGCACAAGCGTGGCGGCATTTCGGGGATCGCGCCGGTAGACATCGTGCCGACACACAGGCGCGCGTGCAACGTGATCCGCTCGCGCGCGCACGCTTGCGCGCAGGTGAGCGCGGGCTGTCCATCGAGCGAGCGAACACGTTCACGGCTTGCATTGCCGCTTCGCCGTACGTGGCCGAAGGCGCGCCGGTCAGCAGCCCCAGGTCATTCGTTGGAGACCGCCTCGCGCATACTTTTGCCGATCGTAGTGCTTGCCGCGTCGCTGAAGGCGCCCGGGCGCTTGGGCGTCTCGTCGGACGCGCCCGTGGCCTGAGCCTAAAGAGAACGCGACCACCGTGACCGTCTGCCTGGATCATCTTTGGCTTGATGCCTCGCAGCTATGCGAGCCCGACGGCTTGCCGCGTCTTTGGCTGCGACTTGGCGATGGGCGGGTTCTGGCCTTTCGCTGCTTTCGCACTCGAGCCGGCGATGAGGGGCTGATCGATCTCATCGTTGAGCGGATCGCATCCGACCTTGAGGGCAGAGACTGTGTCCTCGAACTGCCCGGGGCGCGCCAAGCCGAGCTACTCGACGCGGCCCCGGTCAATCCCTTCGTGCGGATGGGTTCGCGCGCGATTCGGGGCGCAAGGCTGCTTGCGGCCCGGCAGCGCTGGCTAAGCGGGCTCGACCAGGGGGTGCTCGAGCTGCTCGATCGGCTCACACGTGACTGTGGCGGGCAGCATCGCTTTGCCTCCTGCCGCAACTACAACTGCCTTTTGCTGCTCGATGCCGAGCGGCGTCGGCGCCGCATGCAGGCGCTTGAGCGCTTTCCGGCGCTCGTGGCGCCGCTTCTGCTCACCGCGCACCGTGATTTCTCGCTGCATCGTGCACGCCCGCATGCCGAACGCGTGCCGAGCGAGGCGGTGGAGGCCGCCATCGACGCCGGGCGCGATCTGGTTGGTGCGCTTGCGGCCGAGTACGGGATCTCGCGCGGGCTCGTCCGCGCGCCGCTTCAGGCCACGTACTGGGCGTGGCGGTCCGAGGAGGAGCGCCGAGGGCTGCTTCGCTTCATCGATGCCTTGCCGCCGCAGAAGCGACCGGTCGAGGCCGAGCAGTTGTCGGCGGTGCGGGTCCTGATCGAGGCGTATCTTGCGCTCATCGATCCACCGGAGACACCGCAGGCACCCAAGACGCTTGCCGCTGCGCATCGCGGTGCCTTTCGCCTCGGCTGGCAGCAGACCTGGCGCGCGCTCATGCGCCACGGCCTGGGGATCGTCGCTCAGCTTGGAGACGTCGGCGATTTCCTCGCCAACGCCGCGCGGATTGCGGCCGCCGAGCCGGACCCCGCCCACGATCGCTCGCCGCATGCGATTGCGGCAGCTTGGCTGATGGAGTTTGGTCTGACCAGCCTGGTTCGGGCCTCCGAGCGCTGGCACGCTTGGGTTGCACACAGGCCGCCAGCCGTAGCGACGGGCTTTGTGCTGCCTGCCTTGATCGGGCGGTACGCAGCCGATGGTGTGGAAGCCACGGAACTCTTGACCGCGGAGGCGCTAGGCCGCGAAGGCGAGGCGATGCAGCACTGTGTTGGAAGCTACTGGATGCGCTGTGTCGATGGGGCAAGGATCTTTTCATTGCGGGCGGCAAACGGCGAACGCGCCACAGCGCAGTACGAGCTCTGCTATTGGCTGTCTGCCGCTGCCCGGGGTGAGGCCGCCGAACGCGGTGAGGAGACGCTCGAGGAAGGCTTCCGGCTCGTTCAGTTGCGTGGCCCGGGCAACGCGCCGGCGAGCCCGGCGCTTGAGGCCTGGGCCCACGCTTTCGCCGCGGTGCTCAACGCGCCTGAACGGGCCGCTGCGCGGCAGGCCGTGCTGAGTGCGCGCCGGCTCTGGGACCGCCTGACCGGGGCCGACACCGATCGGTCGCCAAATGCCGCCGCGGTGCCGCTCGATCCACAAAGCGCAACACAGCTTGCCCGGGTGCTCGAGCGGATTCGGCGCGCACCGCCGGAGCCGTGGACCGTGCTCCGCTGCCCGGTGGCCGGTTATGCCTACCACGACGGCCCGCGCTTCGAAGCGAGCATCAAAGTCGGCGATACGCTCGCGCTGGTGCCAGAGCCGGACAACCCGCACGATGCACGAGCCATTGCCCTGC
Source organism: Casimicrobiaceae bacterium (assembly GCA_025056355.1). Classification (GTDB taxonomy): domain Bacteria; phylum Pseudomonadota; class Gammaproteobacteria; order Burkholderiales; family Casimicrobiaceae; genus Casimicrobium. The sequence continues at coordinate 3,041 of JANWWI010000054.1, forward strand.
ACTGGCAGGGGCGGCGCATCGGTTACGTGCCGCGCGCTCATAACCGGCGTCTGCATGAGCTGCTGCAGGAGGGTGTCACGCTCAAGACCTGGATCGATGCGTTCGATCATTCGGCTGCCGCGTGGTCGCGCTGCGTGTTCCGGGTGCTGGCAGAGCCCCCGGTGAGCCTCGCCCCAACCTCGCCTGTTCATCCGCCGTGATCGTGGCGATGGCGGCAGTGATCCGGGTCGTGCACTTGATCGCACGGGTCGGTGGCTTGGGCATCGAAGCCGTGGTTTGCGTCGCAGCCCTAGCAAGCGTTCAAGCAAGCGTGGCTTTCCGGCCTATGCCGTTGGCTGGAACCTTGCTGCGGCGTCGAACGACGTCGTCAGTTTCCCGGCGCTACAGCAGGGCTTCGTGAGCGTTCTCATCATGCCGCCTTGTTGCGCGATGGGTGCGCCGATGCCAAGCTCAACAACGGCCAGGCCGCAAAGCGATCCTCGGCGCTCGTTTGTGTCGAAGAGCGGCTGCACGGACGGCCGAAAGCTGTTGCACGGTCTGGCGCCTCGTGTTGCCGCCTACAATCCGGTTCGGTTTTTGAAAGAGGTTCCATCGATGAAATCTCGCTCCGCGTTGCTTTTTCCGCTCATCACGCTCGCGTTGGTCTTCCCAGTCCATGCGCAGCCTGCCCCTGGTGCGCCGACGCCAGGAAACAAGGTGATTACCACGGCCTCCGGACTCAAGATCGAAGATGTGAAAGTGGGAACGGGTGCCGAGGCCAAGGCCGGTCAGATCGCACAGGTGCACTACACCGGGTGGCTTTGGGTCGATGGCAAGCGCGACAAGAAGTTCGATTCAAGCCGTGATCGCAACCAGCCGTTCGAATTTCCGCTCGGCGCGGGACGAGTGATCAAGGGCTGGGATGAGGGCGTGCAAGGCATGCGGGTCGGTGGCACGCGCATCCTGACGATCCCGCCGGAGCTCGGCTACGGGGCCCGCGGGGCAGGCGGTGTGATTCCGCCGAATGCGACCCTGCAGTTCGAGGTCGAGCTGCTCGGGGTTCGCTAGGGCGAAGCGCCGCTGGCTCCTCGGCCGACCGAAGGGCTTTCCGGCCAGGCGGGAAGCCGTTCGTGAGGAGAGTCGAGCCAAAACCACAGGTTGCAAGCGCTCGCAAACGGGCGGCGCCCCATGGGGCAACACCGGCCCATCGCGTCGGTTGCTCCCTGGACCTCCCAATGAAAAGGCCCCGCGTGGGGGGGCCTCGAACGCTTCCCTTGCGTTGGCCTAGCGGCAAGTCAGCGTGACGGTTGCGGTTGCAAACGCGCTTCTTGTGTCGGTGATCGTGTAGGTGAAGGTGCCGCTTGTGCCGCCGCCCGCGGCGGTGAAGCGGAAGCTTCCGGCGCCGATGAACGAGATCGAACCGAGCGAATTCGGGGTGAGCGCGGTAAAGGACACGATAAAGATCGTATCGCCGTCAGGGTCGCTGTCGTTGGTCAGGACATTGAAATCGGTGGTGGCACCGGCGGTGCAGCTCACGCTCACCGAGTCATTGACCGCGTTCGGCGGACGGTTGGCACCGGTTGTACCGCCGCTCACGGTGATCACTTGCGTGCTCGTGTTGTTGGCGGTGTTCGTGTCGTTGGCTGCCGAGGTCGTCGCAGTGACGGTGAAGCTACCTGCCGCGGAGGGCGTCCCCGAGACGGGGCAGGTGATCGATTGACCCGCGCCGAGGGAGGCGACCGGTGTCGCGGGCGAGCACGCACCAAGGGTCAAGCCCGTCGGCAGGCCGCTTGCTGAGCAGGTGGCGCTCGTTGCTGCGATGGTGCCTACGTTCGAGCAGCTGATGGAGCCGGTGACCGCGGTGCCCACCGTCATGGTCGCCGGCAGGCTGATCGAGACCGACATATCGGCGTTACCGGACGGGGGTGCGGGCGAGACGGTGATCGCCTGCGAGGCAGTGTTGTTGGCGCTGTTCGCGTCGTTGGTGGCCGAGGTCGTCGCGGTGACGGTGAAGCTACCCGCCGCGGCAGGCGTACCTGAGACCGGGCAGGTGATCGATTGACCCGCACCGAGGGAAGCGACGGGTGTCACAGGCGAGCACGCACCAAGGGTCAAGCCCGTCGGCAGGCCGCTTGCCGAGCAGGTTGCGTTGGTGGCGGCGACCGTGCCGCCATTACGGCAGGTGATCGAGCCGGTGACGGCGGTGCCGACGGTCATCGTCGCCGGCAGGCTGATTGAGACCGTCATGTCGGCACTACCCGAGGGCGGCTGGACCGGCGGGGCACCCGGTGCCGAAATGCGCTGTGTATAGACGTCGACCGTGCGTTTGTGGGCCAAGGGTTCGTTCAAGCTGGCGATCCGCCAACGCGTCTCCGGTCTTGCGCGCGGACCAAAGCCGTGGGCGCGCCCGGCGAGGTCGGCCGAGAGCGTCGCAAGCGCGCGGTAGTCGGTGTCGCTGCGTCCGAGCGCATCGCGGCGGCGAAACGCTTCGCCGAGCAAGCCCACCGTAAACGGGCTGTCAGCGATGCGCCAATCGAGTCCGAGCGAAGCGGTGATTTGGTGGCTGCTTTGCTTGCCCCATTCGTAATCGAGGCCGGCGGTGAGGCGTCCGAGGCCGTCAAGGAACGTCGTGCCGCCGCGCAAGCCTACCCCCCAGTCCCAAGGCCGAATGATCAGCGTGTTGCCTTGGATCGTCAGGCTTGCATGTCCGTCGATGCGCCGCGAAACAGTCAACCCCCAGTGCATGTTCGCCGACTCCGCGCCGAGACCGATCGTGGCTTTCGACCCCGCGCGGCTGTCGTCGTAGGCGATGATGATTTTTTGTACCTGACCGAGCTGGCGCAGGAAGGGGCTGTCGGCTTCGAGATTGAAGGCGAGTTTGAGCCCCACCGAGCTGCCCTCTTGGGCATAGAGATCGACCACGACCGCACGGCGGTTGTCGAAACGCTGTCCGATGCGAAGCTCGGCGTGGCCAACCTTGCCATCGGTGATACCGAGCCCGATGCGCATCGCGAAGCCTTCGACGTCGTAGTCGAGCCGTTGCGCCGTGGCGCCGGCGTTCGCGAGCAGAAACCACACGGCGGCCGCCGTGCTAAGGAGCAACTTCGAAGCCTTATTCATCGATCATCCCCCTGATGGCAGCCCCGATCGACTGCGCGAAGCTCTTCTTCTAACAAATCTTGGACGACGGTTGGGCACAACGGCCGAAATGGATCTGGCACGGTTGAAGGTGAGTTTTCTCGGTACAACACCTGCCCCTCCGCCAAAGCCTGGCCAACCCGTACATTGTGGCTGCAAGGAGGGTCGGGTCGGTCGCGCGCTGGGATGCGAAAAATCTGAAATTTGTCTCCAGAGCCAACGCTCGCCGCGAGCGGTCAGGCTCTTGCATCACGCATCCCGAAGCCTCCGCCCCCCGGGGTCTGGATCACGAATACATCCCCGGGCCCGACCTGGACTTCGGCGAGGTGGCCGAACTCTTCGACCGAGCCATTGGCTCGCTCGACCCAATTGCGCGCCGGAGCGCCAGGCTCCCCGCCGGCCAGGCCGTGTGGGCGGTTCTTGCGGAAATTCCCGAGGATTGCCGCGGTCATCGGCTCGAGGAAACGGATGCGTCGCTCGGCCCCATCGCCGCCGCGATGCCGACCGCCTCCGCCGGAGCTGCGGCGGATGCGATGCGCTTCCACCCGCACCGGATAGCGGAACTCGAGCACCTCGGGATCCGTCAGGCGCGAGTTGGTCATGTGGCACTGCACGGCATCGGTGCCATCGAAGTCGGGACCTGCGCCCGAGCCGCCCGCGATGGTTTCATAGTACTGATGGCGCTCGTTGCCGAAGGTGAAATTGCTCATCGTTCCGTAGGCGCCTGCAAGTACCCCAAGCGCTCCGTAGAGACAATTGGTCGCGGCCTGCGAGACCTCGACATTGCCGGCCACCACCGCGGCCGGATAGCGCGGTGAAAGCATCGAGCCCTCGGGAATGACGATTTCGATGGGCTTCAAGCATCCGGCATTCATGGGGATATCGGCATCAACGAGCGTGCGAAACACATACAGCACCACCGCGCGCACCACGCTCGAAGGGGCGTTGAAGTTGTTCGGTCGCTCGGGTGAGGTGCCGGTGAAGTCCACCCGCGCCGCGCGGCGCGCGCGGTCGATCGTGACCTTCACATGGATGTGGCTGCCGTCGTCGAGATCGACGCCGAATTCGCCATCGGTCAGCCGGTGGATCACGCGCCGCACGCTCTCCTCGGCGTTGTCCTGCACATGCCTCATGTAGGCGACCACGACGTCGCGGCCGAAGTGCGCGACCATCTTCTTCAGTTCCTCGGCGCCCTTGTTACAGGCGGCCACCTGCGCGCGCAGGTCGGCGATGTTTTGCGTGACGTTGCGCACCGGGTAGGGCCCGCTTGTGAGCACGCGCGCGATCTCCTCCTCCAGAAACACGCCCTCGCGAACGAGCTGCACGTTGTCAAGAAGCACCCCCTCTTCGTGGATGTTTTTTGAAAACGGCGGCATCGAGCCCGGCGTGATGCCGCCGATGTCGGCGTGGTGCCCGCGCGCGGCCGTGTAGAAGGCCGGCGTCGTCTCGCCAGGCAAGAACACCGGCATGACCACCGTCACATCGGGGATGTGCGTGCCGCCCGCATAGGGCGCATTGAGCACGAAGGCATCGCCGGGCTTCATCTGCCCCGCGCGACGTTCGAGCACCACGCGCACACTCTCGCCCATCGAACCCAAATGCACCGGCATGTGCGGGGCGTTGGCGACGAGGTTACCCTCGGGGTCGAAGATCGCGCAGGAGAAGTCGAGCCGCTCCTTGATGTTGACCGAGTAGCTCGTGTTCTGGAGCGTGACACCCATCTGCTCGGCGATGGCCATGAAGAGGTTGTTGAACACCTCGAGCAACACCGGATCGGCCGTGGTGCCGATCGCATGCTCACGCGCCTTGGCCACGCGTCGCGTGAGCACCAGGTGGTCGAGCGGGGTCACCTCCGCCTGCCAGTCCGGCTCGACGATCGTGGTGGCAATCGCCTCGCGGATGATCGCCGGGCCGACGATCACATCCCCCGGTTCGAGCGCGCTGCGCTCATAGACGGCCGTGGAGCGCATCGCCCCCGCAAAATGAGCCTCCACCGTGGCGAGCGGCGTGGGCGGACCGGCCCGGCGACGCAGCTTGGGCGTCTCGGCAGCGGACTGGGTGGCACCAATCGCCTCGGCGGCGATCGACTCGACCACAAGCGCCCGACCCGGCATCAGGAAGCCGTAGCGCTGACGATAGATGCGCTCAAACGCCTCGGTGAGTTGCACCGCGTCCTGTCCGCGTTCGCGCGTAAGTTCGATCGTGGTGTCGGTGCCGTCGTACTTGAGCGAGAGGGTCTCGACGATGCGGATGCAGTCGGCCGCGATGCCCTGCGCCGAAACGGCCTCGCGCGCGGCCGCTCCGAGTTCGGCCCAGACAGGAGCGAGGTCGGCGAGGCACGCATCGGTGAGACGCGCCTCCACCGCACGCTGGCGCAGCGTGCGCACATCCGCAAGCCCCATGCCGTAAGCGGAGAGCACGCCCGCGAACGGATGGATGAACACGCGCGACATGCCAAGCGCATCCGCGACGAGGCAGGCGTGCTGGCCCCCGGCGCCGCCGAAGCAGGTGAGCGTGTATTCGGTCACGTCATAACCGCGCGCGACACTCACGTGCTTGATCGCGTTGGCCATGTTTTCCACCGCGATCGTGAGGAAGCCCTCGGCGATCTCGTGCGGCGTCTTGCGCTGGCCGGTGGCGCGCTCAACCTCCGCCGCGAGTGCAGCGAACTTCGTGCGCACAGCCTCGGCATCGAGCGGCAGATCGCCCGACGGCCCGAACACGGCTGGGAAGAGCTCGGGCCGGAGCTTGCCGAGCATGACGTTACAGTCGGTCACCGTGAGCGGCCCGCCGCGTCGGTAGGCCGCGGGACCCGGATTTGCACCGGCGCTTTCCGGCCCCACACGCAGCTTGCTGCCGTCGAAGACGCAGATGGAGCCGCCGCCTGCGGCCACGGTGTGAATCTTGAGGATCGGTGCGCGCAGCCGCACCCCCGCGACCTCGGTTTCGAAGGCGCGTTCATATTCGCCAGCAAAGTGCGTCACATCGGTCGATGTTCCGCCCATGTCGAAGGCAATGATCTTGTCGAAGCCGGCGAGCAGACTCACCGCCACCGCGCCGACGATGCCGCCGGCTGGGCCGGAGAGGATGGCATCCTTGCCCTGAAAGCGCTCGGCATCGGTGAGCCCGCCCGAGCTTTGCATGAACTGCAGGCGCACCGGGCCGAGGGCGCGCTGCACCTGCTCGACATAGCGCCTGAGGATCGGCGAGAGGTAGGCATCCACCACCGTCGTGTCGCCGCGCGGCACGAACTTCATGAGCGGCGAGACCTCGTGTGACACCGACACCTGTGTGAAGCCGATCTCGCGCGCGATCGCGGCAAGCCGCTGCTCGTGCGCGGGGTAGCGGTAGCCGTGCATGAGGCAGATCGCCACCGCGCGCAGGCCCCGTGCATACGCGGCTTCGAGCCCCGCGCGGGCGCTCGCCTCATCGAGCGGGGTGACCACCTCCCCGTGCGCACCGATGCGCTCATCGACCTCGAGCACCTCGCGGTAGAGCAGTTCAGGCAGTTCGATCTTGCGCACAAAGAGCTTCGGGCGCGCCTGATGGCCGATCCGCAGCTGATCGCCAAAGCCGCGCGTGGTCACGAAGAGGGTAGGCTCCCCTTTGCGTTCAAGCAATGCGTTGGTGGCCACCGTCGTGCCCATCTTGACCGCCTCGATCGCCTCGGCCGGAATCGGCTCCTCGGGTCGAAGCGCGAGTAGATCGCGGATGCCCTGCACCGCGGCATCGGCGTAGCGCTCCGGGTTTTCCGAGAGCAGCTTGTGCGTGAGAAGCGTTCCATCGGGCCGCCGCGCGACGATGTCGGTGAAGGTGCCGCCGCGGTCGATCCAGAATTGCCAGAGGCCCGCCGCGACGCGATCGGAGGTCATGCGGAGCAAGATTTCGCGATCACGCGAATACGTCTCAGTTGAACGGAGTGGTCAAGGCGAGCAGGGCGTGCTCGAGTGTTGTACCGCTGTGTTTTGCCAGGCTCTTGTATCAAAGGCGTCCAACGGCGCTGTCGGGTACTGACGATCGTGTTTTGCGGCTCAACCGGGTTGAGCGACGCGAATGTTGTTAGGGAAGGTCTGCATAAGTCCACCGCGTGAGTGGTTGTTGCGTTGAGGGGTCATGAGGCGCAACCGACAGATGAGTTTT
>JANWWI010000055.1 GCA_025056355.1 Casimicrobiaceae bacterium
TGCGCTACGGCCATCGTCTGGCGGCCGTTTTCAGCCACTCGGGGATCTCACACTTTGTCACCTACCTCGAAACCACCGAAAGCCACTACCGCGAGCTGCGGCGCGCCGAATATGGCGATGAACGCGACCCCGTGATGCGTCGCTTCCTCGACGGCATCTCCCCGCTCACGCACGCCGACGCGATTCGCGTGCCCCTCATGATCGCGCATGGCAAAAACGATCCGCGTGTGCCGGTCAGCGAGGCCGAGCAGATCGTGCGCCGGGTGCGTGCGAACGGCACGCCCGTATGGTATTTGCTTGCCGAGGACGAAGGCCACGGCTTCGTCAAAAAAGCCAACGTCGACTATCAGTTCGCGCTTCTGACCCTTTTTCTCGAGCGGCAATTTGCGCAACGGCCGGGCGGATCTTGACCGCGCGGCGCGCCCGCTTCCTCCCCGACCTCGAGCGGCCAAGCCATGGCCCATCTACCAAGGCACCCACCCCGTCCATGCGGCCAGCAGAATCAAGGCGCCGAAGAGGATCCGATACCAGGCAAAGGCCACAAGCGTATGGGTGGCCACAAAACGGATCAGCCAGCGAATGACGGCGAGAGCAACCAAGAACGAGACCACCGCCCCAACGGCGAAGGCCGGCAGATCCTCCACCGTCAGCAGCGCCCAGTCTTTCCACAGCGAGAAAAGGCTCGCCGCGGTCAGCGTCGGCACCCCCAAGAAAAAGGAAAACTCGGTGGCCGAGGTGCGATTCATGCCAAAGAGCATCCCGCCAATGAGCGTCGCCCCCGAGCGCGAGATTCCCGGGATCAAGCTTGCACACTGCGCAAGCCCGATTTTGAGCGCATCAAGCGGCCCCATCGCATCGACCGACTGGATCCGCGCACGCGCTTCGCGCGCCTCTGGGTTGCGCTCTACCCAAAAGATCACGAGCGCACCGACCACCGAGGCGATCGCTACCCCGACCGGGTTGAAGAGATAGGTCTTGATCTCGCGGCTGAAGAGGAGGCCAACCAGCGCGGCCGGTGCAAAGGCAAGGATGAGGTTGAGCGCGAAGCGCTGGGCGCTGCGATCGCTTGGCAGGGCGAGAAAGACCCCGCGAAAACGCTCCCAATAGGCCCAAAGCACCGCGGCGATGGCGCCTGCCTGGATCGCGATCTCGAAGGTCTTGACCTTGTCGCTGCCGTGGACCCCGAGCAACGAGGCGGCCACGATCAGGTGGCCGGTCGATGAGATCGGTAAAAACTCTGTAACGCCCTCGACGATGCCGAGGATGGCAGCATCAAGCAGATTCAAGGGGAAGCAAAAAAGGCGGCCAAAGCCGCCTTTTATAGCGGAGTGTTGCGCTGAGTCTCGGCGAGATCAGCCGAAAAGGCCCCGGCTGCCTTGTCCGCCGCCGATGTTTTTGAGCACCTCACCAATCACGCTTTGCAGCATGTCCGGGGACTCATCTTGCGGCAACTGACCACCGGGGGTCATCTTGTCGAGCACCTGCGGGAGCACTTCCGCGAGCAGTCCGCCGAGCTGGTTTTGATCCATCCCCGAGGGCGCACTGCCACCGAGCACTTGGCCAAGCAAGCCGCCCAAACCCGAGCCGGAGGCGCCTCCGGAGCCCTGCTCCCCACCGGCGAGGCCGCCGAGCACCCGCATCAAATCGGCCGGGTCGATCGGCAGATTCTCGCCCGTGCTCTGCCAACTGTCGGCCTGTGCACCCAAGCCTGCCTGCCGGAATTTGTCGAGAAGCCCCCCGACGCCGCCGGCCTGCTGGATCAGGCCGCCGATCACGCTCCCGAGAACATCCTGTTGACCGCCGCGACCGCCGCCGAACAGCGCCCCCAATACGCTCTCTAGCAAACCCATCGTTCGTTCCTCCGCTCAAAGGTTTGACTCCACGCGCCGTTCTTGGCGCTGCGGGCTTGACACTACCACAGCGAGATGAAGACTGACCCCTCAACCAATGCTGAAACTGCCGCCCCGGGATCGCTTCGACTCGTCAGGAGGTCTGGACGCGCGGCCGTCCGAAGCACGAAGGGCGCGCGCCCGCTGCCTTGAAATGGCGCTCGGCCATGAGACGGCACAAGCGATCGAGGTACGGATCCACGATGCCCGAAGCTCGCAGCGCGGCATCCGTCTGATACAGGTACTCCGCCCCCGATCCGTAGCGTCCCGCGGTCGTGACCAGCCGTTCGACGATTGCCTCGTCGGAGAGATGTCCCGCGTAGGTGGGCGCGGTACGGTCGATGACAAAACCGATGGCCGACACCACGCCGCGCACGTCCTCGCAAGCAACAGCTTCGCAGAGCTCGCAGCGAAGCCAGCGCGCTTGGTAACTGCCCGCTGTCATCTCGCGTCGCCACAAGAGCCGAAGCTCGCGGCGCGCAACCTTCGCGTGAATTCGGTAGACGAGGCCGCGCACTGCTCCCCCGCGATCGAGCGCAAGCACAAGGCCCGGTCGCTCCGGCGTGCCGCGGTAGACGCTGCTCCAGAGACAGAATCGTCGATGCCAGCCCCGGACCCGCGCGGGATATCGGGCCACGTACTCAAGGCAGGGGTTCCAGATGAGCGATCCGTAGCCGAACACGAACACATCGTCGCGGCCATTCCAGTGTGCAAGGGTTGCTTCGAGCGAGCGCTCAAGCGCTTGCTCCGAAAGCAGCCGTCCTGCCACCAGCGGCGAGCGTGCGAAGGCTTCACGCGCCGCGTCCGCCTCGATATCTTCTCGCGTGATTCCGCGCGTAACCCGGCCCTCGGACGCTTGATTCATACGCTGACGGTGGAGGCCCCCTCCAGGTGGTAGCGGGTCACCCGCTCGACCTCGTTGCGACTGCCGAGAATCACGCTCACCCGCTCATGCAGCCTGGTGGGCACCACATCGAGAATGCGCTCATAACCGTTGGTGGCTGCACCGCCAGCCTGCTCGACCAGAAAGGCCATGGGATTGGCCTCATACATGAGCCGCAGTTTGCCGGGCTTGTCCGGCTCGCGCGCATCGCGCGGATAGAGAAAGATGCCGCCGCGGGTCAGGATGCGATGCACATCGGCCACCATGGAACCCACCCAACGCATGTTGAAGTCGCGGCCACGAGGCCCGTCTTTACCCGCAAGCAGCTCGTCGATGTAGCGGCGCACTGGGGGCTCCCAGTGCCGCGCGTTGCTCGCGTTGATGGCAAATTCCTTGGTGTCGGCCGGAATGCTGAGGTGGGACTGCGTGAGCACCCAGGAGCCGATCTCCCGGTCGAGCGTAAAGCCGTGCACGCCGGTGCCGACGGTGAGCACAAGAAGCGTGGAGGGCCCGTACACCGCATACCCGGCCGCGACCTGCGCGCGCCCCGGCTGCAGGAACGAGGCTTCGCTCACGCCCGGCCCATCGTCGGGCTTGCGCAGCACCGAGAAGATCGTGCCGATCGAGACATTCACATCGATGTTCGAACTGCCATCGAGCGGGTCGAAGAGGAGCAGATACTCGCCCTTCGGGTAGCGGTTCGGGATCTCGTGAATCGTCTCCAACTCTTCGCTCGCCATCGCAGCGAGGTGCCCGCCCCATTCGTTGGCCTGCATGAGGACTTCGTTGGCGATCACGTCGAGCTTTTTTTGCACTTCGCCTTGAACGTTGGCGCTTTCGGCCTCACCAAGCACCCCGCCAAGAGCTCCTTTACCGACGCTGACCGCAATCGCCTTGCAAGCGCGCGCCACCACCTCGATCAGCAACCTCAGCTCCGGATTGATCGCCTGCGCCGAGCGCTGCTGTTCGACCAGAAACTGGGTCAGCGTGGTGCGGGGCATCGTAGCGGCCGGAGGGGGAAGCAATCGGCGTAAATTCTAGGGATGCCACCGATGATCCGAACCGCCGAGACCGCCCATTCGACTGCGCCGGCCGTAGCCCCGCCTGCACCCTTGCGCGGGGTGCGCGTGGTTGAGTTCACCCATATGGTCATGGGCCCGATGGCCGGGCTTGTGCTTGCCGACCTCGGGGCAGATGTGCTCAAGATCGAACCGGTCGAAGGCGACCGCACGCGACACCTCCTCGGCGCGGGGATTGGCTTCTTTCCGCTCTTCAATCGCAACAAAGCGTCGCTCGGCATCGATCTCAAGCACGCCGAGGGCGCGGCGCTTGCGCGGCGGCTCGCGCTTTCTGCCGATGTGGTGATCGAGAACTTTAAGCCCGGTGCGCTCGACAAGCTTGGCCTCGGCTACGAAGCGCTTGCCGCCGAAAACCCGCGGCTCATCTATGTTTCCTGCAAGGGCTTCCTGCCGGGGCCTTACGAACACCGAACGGCGCTCGACGAGGTCGTGCAGATGATGGGGGGCCTTGCCTACATGACCGGTCGGCCCGGCGATCCACTGCGCGCAGGCTCAAGCGTCAACGACATCATGGGCGGGATGTGGGCTGCGATCGGGGTGCTTGCGGCGCTGCGCGAGCGGGAAGCGACCGGCCGCGGGCGGCTCATCACCTCCGCGCTTTTTGAGAACAACATCTGGCTCGTCGCCCAGCACATGTTGCAAGCGCAGATCACCGAGCGCGCGGTGGAACCGATGCCGAACCGCATCTCGCCGTGGGCGATCTACGACGTGTTCACCGTGGCGGGGGGCGAGCAAATCTTCCTCTCGGCGGTGTCGGATGCGCAGTGGCAAACCTTCTGCCGTGTGCTCGGCTTTGAGGACCTGCTCGCCCGCGCTGAGCTTGCCACCAACAACGACCGCGTGCGGGCACGCGATTGGCTGATACCGCTTCTGCGCGAACGGCTCGCCACGCGCTCGGCGCGCGAACTGGCTGAAATCTGCGAAGCCCATGGGCTGCCCTATGCGCCCATCCGCGCACCGCATGAGCTGGTGGATGACCCGCATCTCACCGCCACTGGGGGACTCGTCGACAGCACGCTGCCCGACGGTCCCAAGGCCGGGCAAAAAGTCAAGACCGCACTCACGCCGCTTGCCTTCGACGGTGCGCGGCTTCCCCTGCGGTCCGATCCGCCTCGGCTTGGGGAAGGGGCTCAAGCCTGGCTTAGGGCGATTGGTCTTGGCCTTGAGGAAACAAGCGCGCTTGCGGCGCGAGGCGTAATAGGTTCGCCGCAGCCCGGGCTCTGACGGCCATCGCGATCTCGGCCCAAACCGTACGTACTGCTTTTTCCCCAACTCTCCGAAGCCCCGCATCTAAAGGAGCAGGTGGGTGTCTGGCGAACCACAGCTGGGTACGGTGCGGATTGATGTGTAAAAGCGCCCGGTGCTGGAAGTGGGCGGGTGGTCATGGTAGTAGGAGGTTGATCGTCGGAATCGACCTTGAACCCATGCGCAGGGCAAACCATGACCACGGGCAAGCATCGGGGGAAGTTGTCGGCGGTGGAAGCGGTTGCGGGCGAGCGCGATTTGATGAAGAGGCTGCTGAAGAAAGCGCTAGAGGAAGTGCTCGAAGGCGAGATGACTGAGTTTCTTGGTGCGGCGCGGGGGGAGCGGACGCAGAGTAGAAGCGGCTACCGGGCCGGCTACCACAGCCGCAACCTGGTCACCCGCATCGGCAAGCTCGAGCTGCGGGTGCCGCGCGACAGGGGTGGTTGAGTTTTCCACAGCCCTGTTTGAGCGCTACGCCAGAAGCGAAAAGGCCCTGGTGGCGGCCTTGGCCGAGATGTACGTGCAAGGGGTTGCAACGCGCAAGGTCAAAGCCATCACCGAAGAGCTCCGTGGCCACAGCTTCTCGGAGAGCACCATCAGTGCCATCAACAAGTCGCTTGAAGAGACGCTGGCGCGGTTTGCCAACCGTCGGCTGGAGAGGTCCTACCCGTACCTGATCCTCGATGCGCGCTAGGAGAGAGTCCGAGAGCATGGGGTGATTGTCTTCTCGCCATCGGCAGCCACTGGGAGGGTCAGCGGCAGGTGCTGGCGGTGAAACTCGCGAACCGTGAAAGCGAGACGAGCTGGAAGGAATTCCTCCCGCGGCTCAAGGAGCGGGGCCTCTCAGGGGTTGAGTTTGTCCTCTCGGACAACCATGCCGGGTTGCGGAAAGGCAATTCCGCGAAGTGCTGAGCCGAGCCCTCGGACAGCGCTGCGATGTGCACTTCCTCAGGAATGCTCTGGACTACCTGCCTCGGCGTGCCAAGGACGGTTGCCTGCAGAAGCTGCGCTGGATCGACGAGCGGCGGGACATTGAGGACGCCCAGCGCGATCTGGCGGCCTGGATTGCCAATTGGCAGGGCATGTCTCCGAAGCTTATCGATTGGGTCGAGTCAAACATCGCCGAGAGGCTTGCCTTCTATCGCTCGCCGCGGGCGCTTGCGGCACGAGGCGTAATAGAGGTTCGCCGCAGCCCGGGCTCTGACGGCCATCGCGATCTCGGCCCAAACCGTACGTACTGCTTTTTCCCCAAACTCTCCGAAGCGCCGCATCTAAAGGAGCAGGTGGGCATCCAGCGACTCGCAGCGCCGCACAAGGCTGCCCCGCGCTCGTCACCGGACGGCAGAGCTTTTGGATTTGCCAACCCCTGCGCTTGAGCCAAGCCCTCCCCTTCGGAGCGAAGGACTCGTGACTGATATCTGCGCCCACGAACGCTCCGGCAAAACAACCGTCGCGGCCATGGACGCACAAGCCTTGTCGCCTTACGATCAGGCGCACTGGCTTCGCCGCCGACGAAGCGGGCTCACAAAGGACGTGAACATCACTCGAGTAAGCCGCCGCAGCACGATTTGGCGTTTTCTGTTCGCAACCGCAATCATTGCGATCGTTGCCAAGCCCCTCCCAGCCATGGGCGGAAGTGTCCAGCCCTTCGGGCGCGTGTTCAAACACCAGCCGTTCGAGGTCGAAATCTCCTGGGATGCGCCCGCGCGTTGTCTGAACGAAAGCTCGCCGCGCATCGCCGATGTGCGTTCGGCATCCGGAGAACTGCGTGTGGTTCTGAGCCACCTCCTGCCTGCTTTTCACGATACGCCCACGATCATCAACCCCGGCCCGAACTGTGCGGATCGACCACCCGCTATCGACTGGCCCTGCCGGACTGCCGCGGGGAAGCCATACCGTACGCGTGGTGTTCATCGAAGAGGCCGAACCGGGTCGCCGTACCCTGCTCGGGCAGACCATGAGCGTGGCCCTCACGGTCGAACCGCTTCCCCAACTCGGCCCACCCGAACGGTGGTGGACACAGCGCGCACAGGCGAGTGAGGCAACCGTGCTCCGCGGCGGCTACCGAGTGACGAACGATCGCAACGACCGTCCGGTCGCCCTTCGGCAGTGGCTCGAACCCGAGCCGATCGAGCTCAACTACACCTTCAAAGCCTTTCCGTTGCGTTCCGGGGGCGAGTCGCTCCCCGAGCCTTTCGCGCCGCTTTATGTGATCCCCTACCCGTCACCCTTCCAAGGCGAATTCCTGAGCACCGATCGCGCCGAGGCCGAGCGCCTATCGCAATCGTGATGGCAGAGGCCACCCGATCCGCCGCGAGCTGCCGTCATTCGACCCGTGGCGGGCGTCTGTCCACCGGGCAGCGAGCTGGTGTATCGCGTGTTGCGCGATCACCTGGGTCAATCGCATCGCTGGATACGTTCGCTGGAACGCTACTTGAGTCTCCTGCGCCGGGCGAGCTTCGACGGTGAGGGAGTTGTCTTTTGCTCGCCCGAGTGAACACCGAGGCGTCGCGCGTTTTCGGTGCGCTTTCGTTTCGCTGACACAGGCGGCCTAAAGCCGCACCGAGATCGTCCTCTCGGCCACAAGCGCGACCGCTCGTGCGAATGCGCCATTCGAGAAGGCGGCTTCGCCGAGGAGCGGTTCGCCGAGCGGATGCCAGAAGTAGTCGAAGACGAGCCCGTCTTCCTCAGGCGAGCCGTGCGCCGTGTGCTGCCAGCGCTCGGGTAGCGGCTCACTCGGACGAAGCGCGAACACATGCCAGCGCTGCCACTCCTCGGCTTCGCCCGGGATGAAGCCATTGGGTTGCCGCAACACATCGAACCGCGCGACGAACTCGGGCACGACGTCGAGCACAAGCCCCGACTCCTCGGCGAGTTCCCGCAACACCGCTCGCTCGGGCGACTCTCCGGGATCGATCGTGCCCTTCGGAACTTGTACGCCTGCGAGCGGATGGCGGAACACGAGCACACGCCCCGCCTGCACGACACAGGCGCAGGCCTTTTCAACAGGCGCCCTCATGGGGCAAGCCGCTCAATCGCCCAGCCCTCGGCGCTTCGGCGGTAGCAAAGGCGATCATGCAAGCGCGACGCGCGGCCCTGCCAGAACTCGATCACTTCGGGCCGAACACGATAACCGCCCCAATGCGCCGGTCGCGGCGGCCCTTCGGGCTGGTTCGCGTACGCGGCGCTGACTTGCTCCATACGGGCTTGCAGCCACTCGCGCGAAGGGATCGGCTCGCTCTGCGGCGAGGCCAACGCGCCAAGCCTTGAGGCGAGCGGTCGCGAAGCAAAGTAGGCATCGGACTGCTCGGCAGAGACCTTCTCAACTGCGCCCTCGATGCGCACCTGCCGCTCGAGCTCGACCCAGTGAAAGGTGAGCGCAGCGAACGGTCGCTCGGCCAGTTCGCGGCCCTTGCGGCTGGCGTAGTTCGTGTAGAAGACGAAGCCGCGCTCATCCAAACCCTTCAAAAGCACGATGCGCGCGGAGGGTCGCCCATCCGCGCCGACCGTGGCCAAGTTCATCGCAGTCGGCTCGGGCAGCTGCGCTTGGATCGCCTCATCGAGCCACTTGCGAAACTGGGTGATCGGATCGGGCGCGACGTCGCCCTCATCGAGCGCGGCGAGCTTGTACTCCTTGCGTAGGTCGGCGATGGCGTCGCTCGGGCGCATGGCAGATGAAACGTTCGGGCTTTACCGTGATTCGGCGGGACGCGGCACACGACCGCCGGCAGGCACTTGGCTTTCGCGCTGGTGGATGAGCTCGAAGGCGCCGCTTGCCGTACGGGCAAAGACGAGCTCTGCGGTCGGGATGCTCGTGCGCGCCGCAAGCGTGTAGTCAAATGGGATTGAGCGCACATGAAGGCGGCCCTCCGCATCAATGCGCAAAACCCGCGGACGCTTGTCCTGGGCGACCGGGATGCGGTCGAGCTCGATCTCCACACGCTCATCATCCGCCAGGGTGCCGTCGGGCTTGATGGCGTAGGAGATGATGGTGTTGTCGCGCGCCGTGCCCACGTAAAGACGCCGGCCCGGCCCCTCGCGCGCAACCGCAAGCGAAAGCGCATCGAGCCCGGTTCGCGCCACCCGTACCGTGCGTGTGCCGAGGTCGATTCGCGCGATGACTCCCCGTTCGGCGCTCGGTGTGGAGCCATACACCGTCGAAGCGTAGAGCGCATCCGCATCGCAGTCGAGCGCCAGGGCAAGCACGCCGAAGGGGTTGCGTTCGTTCGCCTCGGCCGCTTTCGGCAGCTCGACGAACAAGCTCATCACGCCGCTTTCAGAATCGATTCGGTAGATGCGGTTGGCGCGCTCGATTGGGTTGTGTTCGAGGCTGACATTCGGCGCCGGATGCAAATAGATGTGGCCATGGCGGTCGCGCTGGATACGGCCGACGTGTCCGGCTTGCGACCAGCTCGGGTGAACCACACTGCGTGTGGGTTGACCGCGCTCATCCACATCGAAGACGATCACGCCCACACCGCGGGTGCCGGTCGTGTCGATGATGGCGCGCCGGGACAATCCGATGCGTTCGAGGAACTTTGGATCACCCGTGCATCGGTCGGCTGGCATGAGCGGCGTAGGGTTCACGCGGGGCGCGCTCTGCATCGATGCTGCTTGCTCCGTTTGTGTCTGGGCCGCGAAGGGTACAACGCACAGGGCCAAGAAAAGTAAAGGCGCCAATCGGCTGCGGCGTTCTTG
>JANWWI010000056.1 GCA_025056355.1 Casimicrobiaceae bacterium
GGCCCGAAAGGAAGATCCTCCGGAACTGGCGCGTCGGCCCGCGACTGTGCGGTGTGCTGCTCACGTGCGCGGACCGGCTGGGCCAAGGGTGCGGCCGTGGGTGTGGCTGGGAGAGCAGCCGCAACCGACCCGGGGTCGGCCGCCTCCAACGGCAAGACCTCGGCAATCGCAGCGCTGATGGAGCGGCGCGGAATGGGTGGACCGTCCGCCGGACGGGCGGGAGCCGGGGCGCTCGGTTCGCCCCGCGTCCCCGCGGGAAAAGTCGGAGCGGCAGTAGCGGGGGCGGTGGCAAGCCGTGGGGTTGCCTTGGGGGTGGAGGGCGCCGCTGCCAGCGATTGGATCGGGAGAAAACCCGGGTCACGCGTTGGCACCGGAAGACCCCACTCATCCGCATGCCGCTGCAGATCGACGCGTAGACGCCGAGCGTGTTCGCCTTCGCCCTGCTCGTAAGCGCGCATCATCTGTCGAAATTTGAGCACCAGCCAGCGCTCACGAAGCAGGCGGCGCTCGCTCTCGGTGGTGGCGTACTCGAGCATACGCTCGCAAAACTGAAGCGCGCTGACCAAGTGACCCGCCTTTTCGAAGGCATGCACAACGTGTGGCAGGGTCAAGCCGCGCGGCCAATCGTCGGGGGCACCGACGAACACTTTGCTTAGGTACTCACCCAACAGATGCTGGGATGCTTCGCTCAAGGTAAGCTTGGGGACCTCGGTCAGGCTTTCGACGATGGTTCGGGTGGCTTCGTCGCCAAACCGCGTCAGAATGCGCTCCAGGCTGGAGTTGGCCTCTTCCGGATAAAAGAGACGCAGTTGTGCCTCCAGGGAGGCAAACACGCTGGCGCGAATTTCTGCGGCAAGATAGTGCATCGCAAGCCGACGGCGAACCGCCTCGCGCTTTTCCCGACGGCCCCCTTCGGCCAAACGCTTTGCCAACGCCACAACCGTGCCGCGCCCGGCTTGCGTGGCAAGTTGTGAAAGCTCATCGAGCCGTCCCAAAGCCTCGAAGGCCTCGATCGTTCGATCGAGGGCTGACTCGGGGGAATCGCGCAGTCCGTGTTCGCGAACCTTCTCAACGATGCGCTCGTGCTCGCGTAACTGCGCCAAAGCGTCCAGGCACTGCGGATACGGTTCGGTCTCAGCCACCGAACGCAAGTAGAGTTGACTTTCACGATCGCCGTGGCGCTCGAGGATGTCTCGGACCCGCCGCCATTCGTGGCGCGCCGCATCCAACGGGACGCGAGCCGCCTCTGAGACGCTCAATCCATAATCCTGGCTCAGGCGTTCTAGCCGCTCCGAGAGATCAGCCGCAAGCTGCGCAGGCAAAGCGACCGTCCCCACCCCACCGTTTGCGAGTAAGCGCAGGAGCGATTCCAGCGCTTCGCGCCAACATTGCAAAGACTCGTAGCAACACTGCCGGAAGTCATCCTCCTGCTGCAGGCGTGCGTGTAGCTGATTGATCAACTCCAACGCTTGCGCGGGTTGAATGCTCTCGCGCTCAAGCGCTTCGGCAAAACGCACCCGAATGTCGGACGTCAGCGATGCGTGCTCACGCCCCAGTCGCGCCAGCGCCGACCAGCCCGCGCGCCCCGCGCGCCAAAAGTTTTCTGCGGCGTTTTCGACCTGATGGGCCTCCTTGTAGGCTCCCGCCGCTTCGAGATGCTTGCCCTCGAGCTCCAACGCGAGCGCACGGCAGAGGGAAGCCTCGACCGCGCTTCCCTCGTCGGCATAAAGCTGCGCCGCTTGTCGCAAAAGATAAGGGTCGCTCCGTGCAGTGCCATCGCGCTTGAAGTTTTCCGCAAGGGCGCGGCGGTCGGGCAAATGCTCGGCCAAGAGGTCCTCCGCCCGCCCCCGCAAACACCCTCGTAACTGCCGGGCCCAGAGCTGAGCATTGGGAAGGTTTTCAATGAGCTTCGCGCGTGCCGCCTCGTCAAGCGCAGCATGCCATAGTGTGCTGCCGCTGTCCGGAGCGTCCACGACGATCAGACGTCGCTTGGCCCGAGAAACCGCCACATAGAGGCGGTTCATGAAATATTGCAACTCAAGGGATTCCCGCTCACTTAGCGTCGGTTGCCAGGTACGGGCACGAAGCGCGTCGAGCAACGCCGAGGGGGCGTGTGCCGCAAAGCCGTAAACCACGACATGCTCATACTCGCACCCCTTTGCACGTGTGGCCGAGAGTACGTTCCGCGGTACACCATCGATCTGTTCGATGTGCCGCGACAAGACCGGATCCTGAGCAACAAAGGACGTCTCCTCGCCCTCTTCGCACGGCACGATCACAACAAAGTTCGACGCCTTCTTTCGAAATGCCTCCCAAAAGGAGACGTAATCGGAAGAGAAGAACTGCACAACGGGCGCATTGTCCGTCTGCGACCATGGCGTCTGCGGCTGGAGGCCAGAGAGCCGAAACAGCGCCACGCGCATGGCCTGAATCAGGTTCGCTAATCCGACGATCGGTTCGGCCGATCGGTAGTTGTTACTCAATTCCTGATAGTTGAGGTTGGCACGCCGTAGACTCTGGGTTGCGTCGAGAGCGAAAACAAACTTTTCCACGAAGCCGGATTTCACGGCCTCCCAGCGAAAACCGGTCGGGTTGAGGGTCTGAAATTCGTCTCCCGCAAAGACAAACGGCACCCGCCAGACTGCCTGCGGCGGAAGCCTGCGCTTTGAAAATACATTCAAACGCAAGAGAAGCTCCAGTTCTAGACGTGTGAAATCCTGGGCCTCGTCACAAAAAATCGCTCCATAACGGCTAGGCACCGAGTCGCCGTTGAGCAATTCCCGCGCCAGGTCCTGGTCATCCCAAAGCCCCTGTTCACGGCAGCATTGCGCATACCATGGCCAAACGATCCTATAGATATTTTCGAAGGTCTCTTGACTGACCGAGCGCTCGTTGTGCGGCAATTCGCTATAGTCTTCAGCGTCAAGATACCCTTCTTCGGCATCGTCCATCCCCAGGACCGACATGCCCTTGATATAACTCCGGATCACGTGCCATGAAAGTTCTGGCCCGTAGTCCCTTTGTGCACGTTGGTCGGCGGCGAACCGCTCTCGCCACAGTCTGCGAAATCGTGGGTAATCGACCCGCCGGTCTTGAGCGAATCGACTGCGCCTCCCGGGCGGCAATAACTGCCAAAGAAACGCCCGGAACTCTTGAAAGCACACATCGACGAGACGCTCTAAATTCTGAACTCGACGCTCATCTCTGCCCCAGAGGACGAATTTTGCGTTGCTTTTGAGCATTCGCTGCACAAAACTCCGAGCCACCTCAAGAAGCTCACGGTTCGCGGTCAAATAGAGAGGCAAAGGCCCCGTTGGCGCTCGCCCGAGGTCTGAGCCCTGCATCGGTCCCTCGCGGGCGTACCAATCGAGAAGTTCGACAAACAGGTACTGAAGAATCGTCGACTTGCCGCTTCCCGCCCGTCCATTGATGAAAAGCGGAAAGCGTGTTTGTGAACCACGCACACTCCGAAAGACCTTGGCTTCCTCAGGCGAAAGCGCAAGATTCGCGACCACCTCGGATTCAAGATCGGTCCACAAGTCGTCATCCGCAAGGACAAGAGCAGGGTAGGCACGGCGGGCCACACGTAAAAGCGCGGTCGAGTCATCGGCATCCATCGTCTGATTCGCCGCCTCAATCCGCCCAACCAGCTCCCGCGCGTCAGTCTCGCTTTGCTTGTCATCGCCGCATGAAACATCCAAAAGTAGTAGGTGATTGCCTTGCCGGTAGGCATGAACCCGCCAACCCGTGAGCTCAGGCACTTCGTGACTGCTGAAACCGGGTTGTGCGGGTAACGCGTGAATGCAGGCCTTAACGATTCGGTTGAGTTGTCGCCGAACTCGCTCTTCCCTGACGCGATCAACCCAGCGCTGCGCTTCGAGGACGATCTGAGCATCGCCCGCAGCGTCGTTGACTTCACCGAGCTGAACATCGTGAAACGTTCCGTATAAGAGGTGGTTTTCCTGATCATCCGGTTCAGGCAGATCGTCCGCCTGCCCGGCGGCTGCTCGCTCGGCAACGTATGTCTCGAGTTGTCGTACGTCACGCAAGCGGGTGAAGTGCCTGTTTCCGTATTCAAGCGGCTTGTGGGAGAACTCCTCGTAGTCCTTTTCATGCCGCATGAGGATCGTCAAGAAGACGACGACCGTATGGTCACCAAGCTCAAGCAGTTCTGCTACCAGCCGCGGCTGCCGGTTGCGCAGCTTTTTCTTGACGATGTACGGCGGCTCGAAAGACTGATCGAACATGGCGATCGTCTGCTTGCGCTCGACATCCGCCCGAATGCGTTCAAGCACCTCATGCAAGCCGGCCTCCCTCGCTTTTTTCTGACACTCCTCGGTCACATAAACAAACAGCGTCATCCCTTCTCCCCCCTCCGCTCTATCGAAGCGCGACCAAGTCTATCGGTGAAGGGCCGCCTACGGTTTATCGGCTGATGACGTCGCCCAAACCATGAGGATGCTGTTTTCGAACCGTGCCCCACAATCGACATCGGTCCGGTGTTGTCCCCCTCTGCAAGGCGGGGTCGGAAGCAGTGCCGGTACCGATCAGTCGAGCGCTCACGAGCCCGATGCGTCGAGGCCCGTGAGGCGAGCTGTCAGCGCTTGAGCTCGAGGGTGTCATGGACCGAGGATCTTCTTCCCAATCGCAAGCGCTCACCTGAAGTGGCGGCGCGCGGCAGAAAGCTCGCCCTCCCTTAGGCTCAACGCCCCACGATTGCTGAGCGTTGATACGAAGTCTAGATCTGGTCCACGCAGATCGCTTCTTTATCTGCCCGTTATCTGCCCGATCCCCTTTTCCGGTTGATCGAACACGAGAACTACTCGGAACGAATTCCCCGGGGGCAGCGCGTGGGATCCACTCTTTCTCACCCCTCACGCTTGAGCAAGCCGAACTCAAATCCAATGGCTTCAAGCTGCTCGAGGGAGCGAATGACTTCGCCCTCGGGCAGGCGCTGCTTCAAGCGGAACACGAGGGCGCGCTGCCCGGGTGCTTGGGTGTAGGTGACCCGCCGAAAGGGCACCTCGATGCGAAGCAGCTGGGTGAGGATTTGCGCGGTCGCCTCGTGGCCGATCGCGCTTTCAAAAGGCTCGCTGGCCACAAGCGCGCGCGCCTGCTCGAGCGTGATCGGTTCGAAGGTGTAACGCCCAAAGCTGGTAAGCACTGGGGTGTTGAGCAGGACGAGCGGAGATGGGAAAGCACCAAGGTTGGCCATCGGGCAAGGTTTCCTTTTCGTGTGCAGGTCGGCTGACCCGGTCGGTTTGCAAGCATTTCAGAAGGCGACGATTGTTCGCCATTCCGCAAGCTTGCGGGCTCACAAGCGGCAGGGCGTGCAGCCCGACCGCATCGATCTCCGGCAAACGCTCAACCATCAACACGGCGCGCCACGCCCCCAAGTCCAAACCCTACCCCGCGCTCGAGGCTGCGACGGGTTTCGCGCCCTCGCGGCACCACGCCCTCCTCCCACGGCCAATTTCGGCCAGCGCGTCGGCCAGAGCGTGCCTGCGGTTCGAACAAGCCTGAGACTTGTTGCGCACTCCACCATCACACCGCACGATCGGACAACCCCCTTGCAACCGTCCGGATTCGCGGGATCGCCCGCAAAGACCGTGAAGTCCCGCACAACCGTCGGCATCGACACGCTCTACAGCCGATGGCACGAGCAGCCGGCTGTGCGTTTCGTTGTCACTCGATTCGATGGGCTGCGCACCCGCTAGCGCTTGCGTGCTGCGAGCAGCTGCCGGCCGGCTGCGTCCCTTTGCCTGCGCACCGCAAAAGCCAACCCCTTGCGTGTTTGTCTGCAAGCTTGCCGTTTTACGCAAGGCAGCGATTTCGGCTTCACAATGCCGGGCTCTCCCGACCGGCCGCGACCGAGCCCGTTGCCGCCGAACGCATCGGGAGCCTACCCGTATCACCGCACATACAGCAAATGCACGACGACAAGAAACCTTTCCCGACGACCACCGAAGTCTCGCCCGCCCAATCGCGCAGCGACGTCCGGGTCGAACACGTCCCCACGCCAGCGGAGACGATCGAGCCAGTGCGACACGCCTCAGTGACCGCCCCAGCCGACCGCGCTGTCCAAAGGCCTGAGAAAGAGCAGCGCTGCATCATGAAAGAGGTCGAAGCGATCCCGGAAGAGTGGGTGGTACTCGACGAGCTGGCTACCCAACAGCTTGCCCGGTACCGATCGGCGGCCCTGTCGGTTCTGCGCGATGCACCGCGAGAACTCGAACGCACTTACCTCTACTACGGGGACGAGGGCAGCTTATGCATCTTTACCGGCAACCTCGCCACCGAACGCTGCGCCAAAACCTTGAGGATTCCGCGGCAACACTGGTCGCTGCGAAGAGCGCTGTCTTGAGCACCGCGTCCGAACGGCCGGTCCGTTCAACTGGAAAAGGGGCTGGCCGCGGGTGCCTCGCTTTTCAAGCGCGGCGGCCCAGCCCGGCGGGCGCAGCGCTTCACGATGCGTAACGTCTCGCGCAAAGGCAAGCCGTCGCCATCGCGAGGACGAAACGACATCCGTATCCATCGAGTCTCCCCGGTCACGCTGCAAGCTTGCGAAATTGAGCTCGGGGATGGCGTCGCGGAGATCATTCGATTTGGGACGGCTGCGCGTTTCACGCTGCGCCGGCCCTTGGATCAAGGCCCCGTTGTACCGGAGCTCTCCCAGGACAACAACGACATGAACACCTCCTCCTCACTCGTTCAAAACGCCATCGTGCCCGAAAACACACCTGTGCGCTTCCGCAGCCTGCGCGGGCTGGTGCATCTGGTGGGCTGGTTTGCGCGCTTTCTGCGCGTGGCGCTGCGCGCGAGCCTTTTTTCCGGCCGTGGCTTCAGCCGTGGCGCTGCTTGCCTTCTGGGGCAGTTGGATCTTCGGCTGCCACGGTCAGCCCGATCCCAACCTCCTCACGTTCTTGCTTTTCCTCTTCGGCCTGGTCGGCCTCGGATGGCTACTGCATCGGCTTCCTGGCCGAGCACAAGCCTCGGTGGTGCTCTCGCTTGCAGTCGTGTGCGACTGGATACACCGCGCGCCGCGGGTCGAGACGCCCGAGGTCGGACAGGTGTTCGCGCTTCTGGCGGTGCATCTCTGGGCTTACGGGCTGATCGCGCATGCCGCCGTGACTCTGTTCGAGCGAGGCAAAAGCGCAATTCACGTGCACGCCTTGAGCTAGCTGGCCCTGGCACCGTACGTCTATTGGCAATTCGCGTTTGGACATCTGCCGGCTCCGTGGTTGGCGGCACGCACAAAGATCCTTTTGGACGCCGTGAGCTTGGCAGTCTTGCTGTTGCTAGCCGACCGCATGGCACGGCTCAGCTATGCATCGCTCTTTGCGGCGCTGCGTGCGCTGCGGCGCTGAAATCCACCTAAAACACGCGTTTGCAGGAGGACATCCAGTGACCGAACTCATGCTTCTGATCCCGGTGGCCCTGGGCCTGGGGCTAGCCATCGCGCTTCTTCCTTCTTCCGCCGAGACGCGCCGCCGCATCGACCAGCGCTGGCATAACGAGCTCTCCGCTCCGCGGAAAGCGCGGCCGCATACCGCTTTCTCAAGCTCGCAGACACCCGTGCCGTTGCCGCAATCCGCTTCGCCCGCAGGAAAGCGGTCAATGCCGCCTGCGCGAGTCGCTGAAGCGCATGCCCGGGCCCGTGCACCCCGCCGCCTCCCGCCGCGCCGGGTTGAGGGAGAAAACCTGCGGCTCACGCTGGCACTGCTTGTCCCATCGCTGAGTTTTTTCACGATCGGGCGTCCCGGCACGGGCTTTTGGTGCATGTTTTTGCGCCTCTTTGGCATGTCCAAAGCCACCGCCCAGAACTGGGCCACCTATGAAGTCAACCAGTGGACAACCGATCGCAAGATCGAGGCTGCCCTTGACCAAATGCGCTTTGAAACTGCCTGCAACCTCCGTCGAGACAGCGAAAAGCAAGCGGAGCCCCAGCTTGCTGCGCCCGAGCAGCCACAACTGCCACGCAAGTGATGGAACCTCTTTGGGCTAGAAAAGACGATCCATCCCCGCTGTTTGGCTACCCAAAGGTCAAAGCTTGCGGGTTGTCCGAGACGCCTAAGCACCCTTACATCGGGCGTTCCCGCGCCCCTCCCCACGAACGGGTCTCTAGCCGAGTCTCGAACCTGATCGCTCGATTGAACGCAATTTTTTGTTCCCAAACGACCTTGACCATGCAGATCAAAAACGTCTTCTTGCGCGATGAGTTTTCATCCTCAGCGAGGCGTTGCGCCCGCGCGCTTGCAGTCGTGAGCCTTTCGCTCCTTGCCGGCTGCGCGGCGATCCCCTCCTCTCGGGAGCAGATCGGAGTGTCCGCCACCGGACTGCCGATTTACCTCGCCCGGCACAGCAGCGGCGCGCACTCCGACTTCATGTTCAACGCCTACCAGGGCGAAACCCGCCGGGTGAACGGGCGGGACGTGCCGTACCTTTCGGAGGCGCTTTTTGACTACCCGGCGCACATGCTCGCCTGGTACATGGACCACGCTGAGAAGCCGGCCGCAAGCACCGGGAGCGTGGCGACCGGGGCGCGGATTGGAGCGACCATCCCCGCCCCGAGGAGCTGGCAGGCGGATGCGCTGCGGGTCTTTGCTGGGACGGATGCGGTGCTTCGGATCATGGGCCTCGGTGGCGCGGCCACGATGGGCTGGGGGCAGATCGGACTCAGCTTCCTCACTGCCGGGATGTCGAAGGAGAACACCACTCGGGACTGGAACCAAAGGCAATACCTCGAAACCGTTGGCTCGACGCTCATCCTCGTTCGCCTGCACCCCAGAGAGCCGGTCTCCGAGCATGAAGCGCTTGCACGCCTGCGCGATGTGGATCGGATTGTCGGCATCGCCACGCATGGTGTTACCGCTCGTTTGGTATCAAGCGATGTTCGTGTCAAGGCACCATCGCCATTCTTGTCTTCCTTCGAGGCCACGTTCGCAACAGTGGCTACCGGGAATAGCGGCGTTCCATCGTACAGACAGTTCCGCGGCTTCGGTGAAGACCTCTCGATCTATTCGAAGGAGTGGCCCCTCTCCCGCATCAATCGCCACCCGCTCTACCGCTTCGCGCCGACGGGGACGGTGCAGGACATCCGCTTCCGGGACATCGCCTACATCGAGCGCAAGGACGGCATTCGCTCGCCGCGGGAACTCTACGAGCGGGTGCTGCGGCCGGAGATGAAGGAGGCCGATGGGTGGTATGTGCTCTACACCGACACCGACCCGGAAGAGCCCGCGGTGCGTCGGGTGTTCGTGTTCAAGCACACCGACGATCCGGCCCGGCGCGTCACGATCAAGTTCGACCTGCCGCCGCCGCCGTTTCAGTAAATCATGAGGCTTCATTCAACCGCTCCGCTTGCCGGCGCGCTCATGCTTGCGATCATCTCCGGCTGCGATTTCGTGCCGCTAAAAAGCAGGCGCAAGGCGAGTCCCAATCGCCAGTGCGGGCACCTTCCGAGCCTCAGCGAGTGCCGGATCAGTCCACGCTCTGTGTCGTGTCGGACTTCAATCCGGCCGAAGGCACGCTGCCCGGTTGCGTTCCAGGACAGAAGGTGCTTTTTGCGCCTCCGGTCTATGGAAATGAACAGTTCCCGGTGCTCTTTGCCGCCCGCTACTGCGATTTGCGCTACAACGTGGTGATCACCGTCGGGGCTGTTGCCTGCATTTATCTGCCAACGACCGAG
>JANWWI010000057.1 GCA_025056355.1 Casimicrobiaceae bacterium
AGCAGTGGTCGGCGGCAAGGGCGGCGGCCGCCCCGACATGGCGATGGCGGGGGGAAGCGATGCCGCTCGGATCGAGGAGGCGTTAGCCACCTTGCCCCCTTGAGCATCGTTGAATAAGCGCCGCCATGGAACCGGCTGCGCAACCGTTACGTCAAACTGACCTATTCGTGTCCTCATCAAAGGTCAAACCAATGCGTTCCCGTACTATCACTGCTTGTTTCGCGCTGGCCGCACTGCTGAGTGCAGTCACGGCGCTCGCCAAAGACGCGCACAAGCACGATGACAAGATCGTGCACGGCTCGCTTGTGATCCACCATCCGTGGGCACGGGCAACGGCGAGCCCCGCGATCAAAAACTCGGCGGCCTTTTTGGTGGTTGAGAACAAGGGTGCTACGCCGGACCGGCTGCTCGGTGTCTCAGGCGATGTGGCGCAAAAGCTTGAACTGCATACGATGGTTCGCGAGGCGGGCGTCATGCGCATGCGCGAAGTGCCGGCGTTCGATATCCCCGCAGGCGGCAAGCTCGAACTC
The DNA here is from genome assembly GCA_025056355.1 of Casimicrobiaceae bacterium. Classification (GTDB taxonomy): domain Bacteria; phylum Pseudomonadota; class Gammaproteobacteria; order Burkholderiales; family Casimicrobiaceae; genus Casimicrobium. The sequence continues at coordinate 531 of JANWWI010000057.1, forward strand.
AAACCGGGCGGGCTGCACATCATGCTGATCGGGCTCAAACAACCGCTCAAAGAGGGTGAGCGCTTTCCGCTCACGCTCAAATTCGAAAAGGCAGGCGAGGTCAAGGTGCAAGTCTTGGCCGAGAAGGGCCACCACCATCATGGTCACGACCACAAGCACTGATCACCCCCTCGCGCGCGCCACACGTCGGCACCTGTTGGCGGCCGCTTCGGCGGCCCTGCTTTTGGCTGCCTGCGGTGAGCGTGCCGGCTCGGGCAAGGCCACCAACACGCCTAAGTTCAAGTCGGTGGATATCACCGGCGCCAACTTCGCACGCTCGCTCAATCTGATCGATGCCGCCACCGGCGAGCGGCGCACGCTTGAAAGCTACCGGGGGAAGGTCACGCTCTTTTTCTTCGGCTACATGTTCTGCCCGGACTACTGCCCCACCACCATGACCATGCTCAATCAGGCCTTCGCGAAAATGCGGCCTGAAGATGTAGCCAAGGTGCAGGTCGTGTTTGTCACGGTGGATCCGAAGCGCGACAAGCCCGAAGAGCTCGTCCAGTACGTGCGCGCGTTTCACCCCTCCTTTAGCGCCCTCTGGGGCAGCGAGGAAGAAATCGCCGCCACCGCAAAGGAGTGGAAAATCGTCTACCAAAAGGCACAGGTCAAAGACGAGTTCACCTATCTGGTCGATCACTCGACCCAGATGTACGTGTTCGACGCGCAAGGGCGCTTACGGCTCATGATCAAACACGAAGCCGGGCCCGAGGTGATCGCCGAAGATCTCACAACGCTTGTGCGCACAACGGCCGGCTAGCGGGTTCAAATGTTGAGCATGAGCTGGCGCTCTTCGCGGGAAGGCGCAAAGCCTTCCCGCTCATAGGCATCAAGAATCGCTTCGACGACGGTGGATACGTCGTCGTGCACCTGCATGAGATCGAGATCCGTTGGCGAAATGAGGCCGTTGCCGGCCAGGGCTTCGCGCATCCAGACGAGCAGGCCACGCCAAAAGTCGCTGCCGACCAGGATGATGGGAATGCGCCGGGTCTTGCCAGTTTGCACGAGTGTGAGCGCTTCGCACAATTCATCGAGCGTCCCAAACCCCCCCGGCATACACACCAGTGCCATGCTCGAGCGGATGAAGGCGAGCTTGCGGTTGAAAAAGTACTTGAACGAGATGCCCATGTCCTGCCACGGATTGCCGTGCTGCTCGTGCGGCAACTGAATGTTGAGCCCAACCGACAGGCTTGCGCCGGCGTAAGCGCCGCGGTTGGCGGCTTCCATCAACCCAGGCCCACCGCCCGAAATCACCGAAAACCCCACATCGGAGAGTCGGCGCGCCAACTCCACCGTTTGCTCATACCAGGGATGCCCCGCTTTGATTCGCGCGCTTCCGAAGATCGACACCGCCGGTTTGACCGGTCGCAGCTTCTCGGTCGCGTAGACGAACTCGGACATCATCTGCAGCGCCCGCCATGCCTCTTGACCGGGCGTCAAATCGCTCGGGCTGCGCGTGCTGGCCAACGGTGCGTGTTTGAATTGACGTCGCGCCTTCTCGGACTCTTGATGAACGACCATGTCGGATGCTCCGCAAAAGCTTGTGCTGGTGGATGGCTCATCTTATCTGTATCGCGCCTTTCATGCGATGCCGGATCTGCGCACCAAGGCGGGCGAACCCACCGGCGCGATTCGCGGCGTCTACACGATGCTGCGGCAGCTGGTCGCGCAGGAGGCTCCAGACTATTTCGCCGTGGTCTTCGATGCACCAGGCAAGACCTTCCGGGAAGACTGGTACCCCGACTACAAAGCCAACCGCGCGCCGATGCCCGAGGCGCTTGCGGTCCAGATCGAACCGCTCTACGCGATCGTTCGCGCCTCGGGCTGGCCGCTTCTGATCGAAGCCGGCGTCGAAGCTGATGATGTGATCGGCACGCTCGCACGCGAGGCCGAACGCTTGGGCTTGCGCTGCCTGATTTCGACCGGCGACAAAGATCTCGCGCAGTTGGTCTCGCCTGCGATCACGCTCAAAAACACGATGTCCAGCGAGACCCTCGATGAAGCAGGAGTGATCGCGAAATTCGGCGTGCGCCCCGAGCAGATGATCGATTACTTGACCCTCATCGGCGACAGTGTGGACAACGTGCCGGGCGTGGACAAGGTAGGGCCGAAAACGGCGGCCAAGTGGCTCGCCGAGCATGGCTCCCTCGACGCGATCATCGCCAGGGCCGACACCTTTTCCGGCGCGGTCGGGGAAAACCTGCGCCGAGCCCTGCCCTGGCTGCCGCAAGCGCGACGGCTGCTGACGATTCGTTGCGATGTGCCGCTCGGCTATAGCGTGCGCGACCTGCGTCCGCGTGCTGCCGATCTGCCTCAGTTGCGCGCACTCTTCGAGCGCTTCGAGTTCCGATCGCTGCTCAAGGAACTGCCGACCGCGAGCGGCACCGCTGCGCAAAACGCTTCGGCGCTCACGGCACAGGCGGTCACCGAACCCGGCACGCTGCCGCTTGAGCCCTCCTCCGAGACCCCCGCGCCGCCGCGCCGTGAGCGCCGCTATCGCACGATCCTCACCGAGGCTGAACTCAACGAGGTGATCGCCGCCATTGAGACGGCAGCCCTCACCTGCTTTGACACCGAGACCACGTCGCTTGAGCCGATGCGGGCCCGGCTCGTGGGGCTGGCCTTTGCCTGGCAACCCTTCGAAGCGGTCTACATCCCGCTTGCGCACCGCTATCCGGGCGCGCCTGCGCAGTTACCGCTCGAGGCGGTTCTTGAACGGCTCAAACCGTGGTTTGAAGACGCGAGCAAGAAAAAACTCGCCCAGAACGCGAAATACGACGAGCATGTGCTTGCCAACCACGGCATCCAACTTGCGGGGCTCGAGCACGACACCTTGCTTGCCGACTATGTGCTTGAAAGCCACAAGCCGCATGACATGGATGCGCTGGCTGCGCGGTTTTTGAACGAACAGACGCTCAGCTACGAGCAGGTCGCCGGAAAAGGAGCCAAACAAATCGGGTTCGATCAAGTCGACATCGCGCGCGCCACCGAATACAGCGCCGAAGACGCCGATGTGACCCTGCGGTTGCATCATGCAATCTACCCGCGCATCGCGGCCGATCCGAAGCTCGACTTCGTCTATCGCCAGATCGAACTGCCGGTGCGCGAGGTGCTTGTCCGCATGGAGCGGCATGGGGTGCTGATCGACACAGCGCTGCTTGCCCGCCAGTCGCACGAACTGGGCCAACAAATTGCCGCGCTCGAGCAGAAGGCCCACGAACTGGCTGGGCAGCCGTTCAACCTCGGCTCGCCGAAGCAGTTGGGCGAGATCCTCTTCGGCAAACTCGGTCTACCGGTCAAACGCAAAACCGCCACCGGCCAGCCCTCGACGGACGAAGAGGTGCTCACCGAACTGGCGGCCGACTACCCGCTGCCCAAGGTGATTCTTGAGCACCGGGCACTCGCCAAGCTCAAAAGCACCTACACCGACAAACTGCCCACAATGGTCAACCCGGCCACGGGGCGTGTTCACACTCACTATGCGCAAGCCACTGCGGTGACCGGGCGGCTTGCCAGCAACGACCCAAACCTGCAAAACATCCCGGTGCGCACCCCGCAGGGCCGTGCGATCCGGCAAGCCTTCATCGCCCCGCCCGGGCATCTGATCGTCTCGGCCGATTACTCGCAGATTGAGCTTCGCATCATGGCGCATCTCTCCGAGGATGCCGCGCTGCTGGAGGCCTTCGCGAAGGGGCTCGACATTCACAAAGCCACCGCAAGCGAAATCTTCGGCGTGCCGGTGGAAGAGGTCACGCCCGAACAACGCCGCTACACCAAGGCAGTCAACTTTGGACTCATCTACGGCATGGGGGCTTTCGGGCTCGCACAGCAGCTCGGCATCGAAAAAACCGCGGCGCAACAGTTCATTGATCGCTACTTCGCCCGCTATCCGGGCGTGGCCGACTACATGCAGCGCATCCGCGAATTTGCCCGCGCCCACGGCTATGTGGAGACGGTTTTCGGCCGCCGCCTGACGCTCACCGACATCAACGCAGCAAGCGGTCCGCGCCGCGCCGCCGCCGAGCGCGCCGCCATCAACGCACCGATGCAGGGCACGGCCGCCGATCTCATCAAACTGGCCATGATTGCGGTAGACCGCTGGCTCGCCGCCTCCGGCCTGGCCTCGCGGCTCATCATGCAAGTGCATGATGAGCTCGTCTTCGAAGTCCCCGAGGCCGAAGTCGAGACCATCCGAGACGAAATCCCACGCCTCATGACCCGTGTGGCCACGCTCAAGGTACCGCTTGTGGCCGAGGTCGGGGTCGGCGCGAATTGGGAGGAGGCGCATTGAGGGCTGCCCCGTGGCTACGCGCAAGCCTGATCGGTAAGTTAGCCACCACAGCGCGTGCAACCGGCCCGATGGCCAGTGCCGCCGCACGCCGTCCGATCCGCGGCGCCCACTGCGCCGCCATGGCACGCCCGCATCGAGATGGTGCGGTTAGCGTGCCACGCAAAGCCTCCGCGTCTCGAGCGCCCGCTCATCGATCGGCCAGTGAATGACGGTGGCAAACACCCCGAGCGCAATGGCGAGCCACCATACCATCTGGTAGCTACCGGTCAGATCGAAGAGCCGTCCGCCGAGCCAGGCTCCGAGGAAGCTGCCGACTTGATGGCTGAAAAAGACGATGCCTCCGAGCAGACCAAGGTGGCGCGCCCCGTAGATCTGCGCCACAAGCGCATTGGTTGGCGGCACGGTGGAAAGCCACAGCAGTCCGATCGCCGCTGCAAAGAGATAAACGCTCCACGCGGTCAACGGCAAAGCCAGAAAAACCACGATCACCAGCGACCGTAACCCGTAAATGGCCGAAAGCACATAGCGCTTCGGCAGAGAGCTTGCGAGGGCGCCCGCCGCGTAGGTTCCGGCCACGTTGAACAGCCCGATGAGCGCAAGCGCGGTCACGCTCACGTTGGCCGGCAAGCCGCAGTCGGCCAGATACGGCGCCAGATGCGCCCCGATGAACACGACCTGGAAGCCACAGACGAAGTAACCGAGGTTGAGCAGCCAGAAACTGCGGTCGCCGCAAGCATCGGCCAAGGCCTCACGCGCGCTGGCCGTCGGTGCGGCGCCCTCGCCGGCGCGCGACGGATCGCTGCCCAAGCGCCCAAGCCCCGCAAAGTAGAGCCCAAGCGGTGCAATCAGCGCGGTCAAGGCAGAAAGCCAAAGCAGGGTGGCCACCCAGCCGACCGCCTCGATGAGCCCCTGAGCGGCGGGCAGAAGCGCCACCTGTCCGAGCGAGCCGGCCGCGGCACTGACCCCGAAGGCCCAAGCGCGCCGCGACGGCTCGACCATGCGACCGAGCACGCTGTAGGCCACCGTGTAGGTCGTGCAGGCGATGCCCAGGCCGAGCAGGACTCCAGCGCTCAACCCAAACACCCACGGTGTGGGCAGAAGCGCCGCAGCGGATAGACCCAGGGCGTAGAGAAGCGCCCCCGCAAGCAGCACCCGCGCTGCGCCGTGGCGATCGGTCAGGTAACCCACGAAGGGCTGCGCCGCGCCCCAGAGGAGATTTTGGACCGCCACCGCAAGCGAAAAGATCTCGCGCCCCCAGCCGAGATCGCGCGAGATCGGCTGCAAAAAAAGGCCCGAAAACGTGTTGCGCACCCCCATCGAGATCGCGATGAAGGCCGAGGCCGCAACGAGCGCCCACAAAACGACGCGGCCCGAGCGCTCAGGCAGACTCACCACGCTTGCGCCCAGATCTCTTCGAAGCGACGGCGCAGCTCTGAAGCCTCGAGTCGATGGTTTTGTCCGCCGCGCGAGGCGATCTTGATCGACCCAAGCAGACTACCCAGCCGTGCGGCCTTTTCAAGCGCCCAGCCGTGCGCAAGGCCGTAGAGGAGCCCGGCGCGAAAGGCATCGCCACAGCCTGTCGGATCGACGATGCTTTGAGCGGGAACCGCAGGCACGGTGGCCAGCCGTTCGCCCTCATAGATCCGCGCACCCTCGGCGCCTAAGGTCACCACCACGCCGCGCTTTTGCCGCGCGAGCGTCTCGATACCGCAACCGGTTTTCTGGACGAAGAGCTCGGCTTCGTAGTCGTTCATGGCAACCCAGTCGGCCAGTTGAGCCAGCTCGAGCAGCTCCTGCCCGGAGAAGGCGGGCATTGCCTGACCTGGATCGAAAACGAAAGGAATGCCGCGGCGGGCAAAACCGCGCGCGTGGCGAAACATCCCCTCTCGCCCATCGGGTGCGACGATCGCGAGGGCAATCCCCTCGAGCGCGGTCACATCGATCCGATGCGACTCGAACATCGCGCCGGGATGAAAGCTCGTGATCTGGTTGTCATCGAGGTCCGTGGTGATGTGGCACTGTGCGGTGTAGTGCTCGGCAAGCTGTTGCACGCCGTCAAGCGCCACACCCAGGGCGCGCAGGCGCTCGAGGTAATCGCCTGCATCATGCCCGACGGTGGCACAAACCACCGGCGCGCCGCCGATCCCCGCCAGGTTGTAGGCGATGTTGCCGGCACAGCCGCCGAATTCGCGGCGCAAGTCCTGCACGAGGAAGGAAACGCTAATCTTGTGGGTAGCATGCGGCAGGATGTGATCACCGAAGCGGCCGGGAAAGACGCAAATCGTGTCGAAGGCGATCGAGCCGCAGATCGCGATACGCGGTTCAGCCATCAATGAAAAAAGCGACGTGACGCTCCGATTCTACGAAGCAACGGCTTAGCCCTGAACGCGCTGCGCGAGTCGCCGCACCTCGGCATGTTGCCGTCGGCTCACCGGTAGCCGCACGTCAAGTCCCCGAAGCGTGACGACCCACTGCGCCTCTTCGCCGTCTTTCTCGCCGGCATCTTCCCGTCGCTGCCGCTCGAAGGTTTCGATCGCCTCGGCCAGCACGAGGCAATTGCGATGAATGCGCAGAAAGCGGCCGCCAAACTCTTCCTCAATGCGCGTGAGCGAATCCTCGATGAGGTATTCGCGCTTGGCTGTCACGAGCGTGATGTATTTCATCTCGGCACGCAGATACAGCACCTCTGTGCTTGGCACAAGCACGAGCCGTCCGCGTTCGGTCACGCTGAAATAACGTCGTGCGCCCGCGGGCAAGGCTGAGACCTGCGCTTGCGTGAGTGGCTGTACGCGTTCGATCGCCGCGAGCAGGCGATCGCGTCGCACCGGCTTGAGCAGATAGTCGACCGCCTGCACCTCGAAAGCCTCGATCGCGTGCTGCTCGTAAGCGGTCACGAAAATGACCTTCGGCGTCCGCGGCAATTTGAGCAGGTGACGCGCCGCTTCGATGCCGTCCATATCGGGCATGCGAATGTCGAGCAGCACCAGATCGGCTCCGCGTTGCGCGGCCTCAACCACCGCGCGGCCGGTTTCGCACTGCGCGACGATCTGCGTCGGAATGGCCGATTGCAGATCCTCAAGCAGGTCGATCAGACGGTGCCGTGCAAGTGGTTCATCGTCTGCGACGATGACAGTGAGCCGTGATGCATCCGAACGTTGGGGCAACACCTCCGCCACCTCCTCAGCGGTCAAACTGCCGAACGGCGATCATCGCGCCGTCGATACGGCAGCGTAATGCGCACCTCATAGCGACCGCCGCGCGGACCGGAGACGAGCTGCGCCTCGGCGTCGAAATGCAGCGCAAGCCGATCGCGGATGTTTTGTATCGCCATTTTGTTGCCTCCATGATGGGAGCCAGGCCGTTCGACGAACGGGTTTCGTACTGCAAGCACGACCCGGTCTCGCACACGGCACGCCTCGATCTCAATCGTCCCAGGCGCCGCGTACGCTTCGATACCATGATAGACGGCGTTTTCGGCGATCGGCTGCAAGATGAGCGGCGGAACAAGCGCATCGCGCGGCATGCGCTCAAGCTTCCAGTCGACCTGAAGCCGATCACCGAGCCGGAGCTTTTCCAAATCGAGGTATTGGCGCGTGAGCGTAATCTCCTCCTCGAGCGGCGCAAGCGTCTGATACTCTTTCATGAGGGCGCGAAACAGTGCCGCAAGGTCTTCAAGCGCCGCCTCCGCGCGCGGCGGATCGCTGCGGATCACCGCAAGCACGGCATTCAAGGTATTGAACAAAAAGTGCGGGCGAATACGCGCTTGCAGCGCTTGAAGACGCGCCTCGGTCACGGCCGGCGAGCGCGCCTCGCCCAGCGTGTGAAAGTAAGCGAGCATCACGAACAGCGCCGCTAGCGTCAGCGGCACGCTACGCCATGCGCCAATGTCGATCAGACGCGTCGCCATCAGTGCCGTCGCGAGTCCCAGAAGCGCCAAGAGGCTTGCCGCCTGCCAGTAAGCAAGCCGGCGCAACCACGGCGCGCCGAGCACCCACACCAGCGCAATGACAAGCGCTTGCGGCGCGGAGTGGCCAATCGCGAGGACAAAGCGCTCAAGAAGCGCCGCCGGTTCGGGCGCAACCGCAAGCGCGTAGCTCGCGCAAAAGAGCACATAGAGCATGAGCGCCCGCGCGAGCACCCCCTGGTTGCGCAGATCTGGAAACACCGCCTGGCGAGCGGCGCGCTCCTTCACCATTACACTCGTTGTCTTTGGCATTCAGGCATTTTCGCGCGCATGGTCACGCCGCCGCAAACATCCGCATCGGGCTCGACGAGCCACTGGTCAGGGCGTTTCTCCGAGCCGGTGGCCGAACTCGTTCAACGCTACACGGCCTCGATCCCTTTCGACCAGCGCCTCGCCCGCTTCGACCTCGACGGTTCGCTCGCACACGCGCGCATGCTCGCCGCGTGCGGAATCATCAGCGCGCAGGATCTCGCCGACATCGAACGCGGGCTGGCCCAGATCCAGGCCGAGATCGACTCGCATCAGTTTGACTGGGCGCTCGAGTTCGAGGATGTGCATTTCGCGATCGAACGACGCCTGACTGAGCTCGTCGGCGAGGCTGGCAAACGGCTGCATACGGCACGTTCGCGCAATGATCAGGTCGCCACCGACGTGCGACTCTACCTTCGTGCCGCCTGCGACGAAGTGCTCGCGCG
>JANWWI010000058.1 GCA_025056355.1 Casimicrobiaceae bacterium
GAGGCGTTGCGAAGCGTTGTAGTACTCAAGGTGCGTGGTCAGCACGCGCAGCGGCCCCGTCGGGGCCAGCACCAAGGCCTCGAGCGCGACGCGCGGCATGCTCGGGTGTTGAGCGGTTTGCGCATCGTGCGGCCACGGCAGTGCGTGCTCGCGCACCCAGGCAAGCGGGTAGCGCGAGGCGATCAGGTTGCCAAACCGGCGCCGAGACCGACCATCTGAGGCGACCTCATCGACCGCGGCGGCAAAGTGCACCGCAAACTCTGGCAGCGCATCTGCCACCGCGAGCGCCTGGTTGGCACCGTCACAACCGGGTAGGTCCGGATAGTTGTCACTCACCTCCTGCAGGCAGAGCAGATCAAAGTCGATGAGTGCCCGAGCGTGCGCGATGACCCGCTTGACATCGACCGCTCCGTCAAGTCCGCGGAACCACTGAACGTTCCAGGTAAGCAGGCGCATTGAACAATTGTCCGCCATCGCTGGCCCACGCTGCGCGTCGGACCTCGTCCGAACGAGGCTGCACCATATCAGTGCATCACGCAAATACGCACCGAAATTAGGCGCCGCGCACTAAAAACATGCATGTTATGCGTTAGGATTTCCGGTCAGGGGCACGACGACGGTTGCTCATTCGACAGTTGCGAAGCTTGCCATCGGTTCACTTGCGATCGGTTCGCGGGGCGGTTCGGCATCGCCGGTGTGGCCGTGGCACGGTTTCTGCTGCCATGGAGGCAGTTGCGCGCGTTTGCGCTTGGTCAGGATTGCGCCAACTTGGCCCTGTTACTTTCCTGTTGAACCCACTATCTCTGAGGAGACTTAGCGAATGGCCACTGCTGCCGACGTCATGAAACTGATCAAGGATTCCGAGGCGAAGTTCATCGATCTTCGTTTCACGGACTTCCGGGGCAAGGAACAGCACGTGCAGGTGCCCGTGCAGGCATTTAGCGAGGCGAAGTTCACGGAAGGGCATGCCTTTGACGGCTCCTCGATCGCCGGCTGGAAAGGGATCGAGGCCTCCGACATGCTGCTGATGCCCGATCCGAACACGGCCGTGGTGGATCCATTCATCGAAGAAACCACCGTCAACATCACCTGCGATGTCATCGAGCCCTCGACCGGCAAGGGCTACGACCGCTGCCCGCGTTCGCTGGCCAAGCGTGCCGAGGCCTATCTGAAGTCGACCGGCCTCGGGGATACGGCTTATTTCGGCCCTGAGCCCGAGTTTTTCATCTTCGACGCGGTGGAGTGGAAGGTCGACATGTCGGGCTCTTACTGCAAGATTTTTTCCAAAGAGGCAGCCTGGGAGTCCGACGCCAAGCACGAAGGCGGCAACAAAGGGCATCGTCCGGCGGTCAAGGGCGGCTACTTCCCGGTGCCGCCGGTCGATCAGCTGCAAGACATTCGAAACGCGATCGCGCTGGCCGTCATGAAGATGAATGTGCCGGTGGAGGTGTTCCACCACGAAGTCGCCAACGCGGGGCAGTGCGAAGTCGGCACCAAGTTCGCCTCTCTCGTGCAGCGCGCCGACTGGACGCAAATCCTCAAATACTGCGTGCACAACACCGCCGCGCTTTACGGCAAGACCGCGACTTTCATGCCCAAGCCCGTGGTCGGTGACAACGGCAGCGGCATGCACGTACACCAGTCGGTCTGGAAAGACGGCAAGAACCTCTTCGCGGGCAACGGCTACGCGGGGCTGTCGGAGTTTGCCCTCTACTACATCGGTGGGATCATCAAGCACGCGCGGGCGCTCAACGCGATTACCAACCCCGGCACGAACAGCTACAAGCGGCTCGTGCCCGGCTTCGAGGCGCCGGTCAAACTGGCCTACTCCGCGCGTAACCGCTCGGCCTCGATCCGCATTCCCTTCGTGCAGTCGGACAAGGCGCGCCGGATCGAAGTGCGATTTCCGGACCCGACGGCCAACAGCTATCTCGCCTTCGCTGCCATGCTCATGGCCGGACTCGACGGGGTGCAAAACAAGATTCATCCGGGGGAGCCGGCCGACAAGAACCTCTACGACCTTTCCCCTGAGGAAGATGCGAAGATTCCGACGGTGTGCTCCTCGCTCGACCAGGCGCTCGAGGCACTCGACAAGGACCGCGAATTCTTGACCCGTGGCGGCGTGTTCTCCAACGACATGATCGATGCCTACATCGCGCTCAAGATGGAGGAGGTGACGCGCTTCCGCATGACGACGCATCCGATCGAGTTCGAGATGTACTACTCCCTGTAAGCGCGGGGATCGTCGGGGCCTCTTGCCGCGCGCCGCGCGGGAGGGACGGCCGGCGCTTTTGCTGAGGCGCGGCCGCGTGCAAGTCGAGCCGCGGCCGAAAAACGGACGGCGGGCCCGGTGCCCGCCGTCGTTCATCTGGGCAAGGGCAGCGCAAGAGCCCGGCCGCCTCGGCTCGCTTCGCCTCCAGTGCGGCCGCTCAGCCGCAGGTAGCGGCCCGCGCCTTTTGCATCCACGCAGCGTTTTGCCTAGACTTCCGGTCATGTGGTGCGTTCGGTCGTTTCGGTCTGGTCTTGCCGTCGCTCTTGCCTCGGGGCTCTTGGCGGCGGAGTCGTTCCCGGCACGGGCAAGCGAGGTCATCAAGTGCATCGATCCGGCCACGGGGGCGATCGAGTACACGAATCGCGCTCCGCGCCAGGGGTGGCAATGCACGCGCACCGACGGCTCTCCGCTGTCGGTGATCCCCTCGGGCAATCGGCCGGTGCGGTCTCGGGAAATCGCCTCGGGTGCCGGCGAACCTCCGTCGAAAGTCGTTCCAACCGCCGTCCGACCGGCCGCGCCGACCCAAGTCGACAGCGCCACCCAGCGCTCGCGCGACAGCGCCCGGCGCCAAGTACTCGTCGAAGAGCTGGCATCGGAAGAAAAGCTGCTCGCCGAAGCACGCCGGCAGCTCAACGGTGGCCGTCCGATGTTGTTGCCCGACGAGACCGAGGGCTCGCCCAAATACCTCGATCGCATCAAGCAGCTTGAGCGCACGGTGCGTCAGCACGAGCGAAACGTCGCTGCGCTCAAACAGGAAATCGCCAATCTGCGGCTCTAAGCGCGCGGCACGAACTTCTCCGAAATTCCGGCCTCGACGTGGGCCATTTCGGCGTCGACGCACGGACGTGAGGCGGCGCGCTTCTTGCTAGAACCGGATCATGACCGCGGGCATGACCGAGCTCGATTTGATCTCGACGGGGGTGCTGCTGCTGAGGGGCGATGCCCGCATCGAACGCGCCAACGCGGCAGCCGAACACCTGCTACAGCGATCGCGCCATCTCCTCGAAGGCGCGCCGCTCGACTCGGTCGTGCGCAATCCCGAACGCCTGCGCTTACTGATCGAGCGAGCGCGCCGGCTGCATGGCAGCGTCACCGATCAAGAGGTTGAGCTGCAGCTCGACGGCCTGTCGCACGGAGGCTCGCGCGTTGTGTTGAGTGTGACTGCCTCCCCCGTGGAGGGTGAACATGGGCACGAGGTGGCCTGTGTACTGGAACTGCGCGCGGTCGATCAGCAAACCAAGATGGCCCGCGAGGCCCGGCTTGCGGAGCAAAGCGAGGCGACTCGCGTGCTCGTGCGCAACCTCGCCCACGAAATCAAAAACCCGCTCGGCGGCTTGCGCGGTGCGGCCCAGCTGCTCGAACGCGAGCTGACCGACCCACAACTGATCGAGTACACACAGGTCATTATTCGCGAGGCCGATCGCCTGCAAGCGCTCGTGAGTCGCTTGCTGACGCCGCATCGCTTGCCACGCTACGGCCGTCAGTCCCTCAACCCCGTCATCGAGCGGGTTGTGGCTCTCATGCGCGCCGAGTGGGGCCGCTCGCATGCGATCACGGCCGACTTCGATCCTAGTCTTCCCGAGGTCGAATGCGATGCCGAGCAGATCATGCAGGCGGTCATGAATATCGCCCGCAATGCGTGCCAAGCCACTCAGGGCGTCGAAGCGCCGCGTGTGATCGTTCGCACCCGTGTGGCGCGAGGGGTCGTTCTGGCACGAAGGCTGCATCGGATGGCGTTCGAGATTGCGGTGATTGACAATGGGCCCGGCGTGCCGCCTGAACTGCGCGAGCGCATTTTCTATCCGCTGTTTACGACCCGGACGGATGGGGCCGGTTCGGGGCTGGGACTCGCGCTGGCGCACACCTTTGTCGCACAGCACGGCGGGACGATCGAACTTGAAAGCGAACCTGGATGTACGGTTTTCCGCATCCTGCTGCCGTTTAGCCGTCCAGTCGGGGCAGGCGCAGAGGAGCCTCGGGTATGAACAACATCTGGATCGTCGATGACGACCGATCGATTCGCTGGGTGCTCGAAAAAGCGCTCGCACGCGAGGCGCTGCCCTTCCGCAGTTTCGCCTCGGCTGAGGAGGCGCTCGCTGCCTTGCCCCATGAAGTGCCGCGCGTGCTCGTGAGCGACGTGCGCATGCCGGGTGTTTCGGGCATCGAGATGCTGCGACGCGTCAAGGCCCAGTGGCCACAGGTTCCCGTGATCGTGATGACCGCGTATTCCGATCTGGAGACAGCTGTTCAGGCGTTCCAGGGCGGAGCCTTCGAATACCTACCCAAGCCCTTTGATGTCGATCAGGCGCTCTCCTTGATCCGCCGCGCCGCGCAGGGTGCCCAGGCGCTTGAGGCCGAAGCCCCTGCGCCCCGGCCAACTGCCGCCGCAATTGGCGGGCGCGAGCTCATCGGTCAGGCACCGGCGATGCAGGAGCTCTTCCGCGCAATCGGTCGGCTGTCGCAATCGAACGTGACCGTGCTCATCACGGGGGAATCGGGCACCGGCAAGGAACTCGTTGCCCGTGCGCTACACGATCACTCTGCACGCCGGGACAAGCCGTTCATCGCGATCAACACGGCCGCCATTCCGAAAGATCTGCTCGAAAGCGAACTCTTCGGCCACGAGCGTGGCGCCTTCACCGGTGCGGCTGTGACGCGGCAGGGGCGCTTCCAACAGGCCGAGGGCGGCACCCTCTTTCTCGATGAAATCGGCGATATGCCACCCGATTTGCAGGTGCGTTTGCTGCGGGTCCTGCAGGACGGTGAGTACTACCGCGTCGGCGGCCAGGCGCCGATGAAAGCCAATGTGCGCATCATCGCTGCGACGCACCAGAGCCTGGAAGAGCGTGTCAAGCAAGGCCTGTTCCGCGAAGACCTGCTGCATCGGCTGAATGTCGTTCGCCTCCGGCTGCCGCCGCTTCGCGAACGGCGCGAGGACATTGCGCTCCTTGCGCGGCACTTTCTGGCAAAAAGCGCGCAAACCCTGGGCGGCGAGCTCAAGCGGCTCACCCCGGCGGCGCTTGAGGTGCTCACGCGCTTTGACTACCCCGGCAACGTGCGGCAGCTCGAAAACATCTGCCGTTGGATCACCGTCATGGCGGCCGGACCCGAGGTCGACGTGGGCGATCTGCCTCCGGAGGTGCGCGATGCGTTCGTTCCGGACGAGCGGCGACCGAGCGAGGCAGCTCCGAGCGCTCTGGCGCCGGCGCTCGCCTCGGAGGCGCCGGGGGACTGGCGGGTGGGGCTTGCCCGGGCGCTCAGCGAGGCGATCGCACAGGGCGAACGCGCACCCGGCGACCGGCTCACGCGCGAGTTCGAGATCACGCTCATCCGCGCCGCGCTGCAGGCCACGCGCGGACGGCGCATCGAGGCAAGCCAATGGCTCGGTTGGGGGCGAAACACCTTGACGCGCAAGATCCACGAATACGGCCTCGACGAGGAGTTCTAAGGTCAGCTGCGGTCAAGCCTTCATAATCGTGGGCGTGAAACCGAGCGTTGCACACCGACCCGAACAGCTTGAGCGCATCGAAGTGTGCCTGCCGCAAACGCAGTGCCGGCGCTGCGGGTATGCCGACTGTCACGCCTACGCCGAGGCAATCCATGCCGGCGAGGCAGGAATCGACCGTTGCCCGCCCGGTGGGGAGGCCACGCGCCGTGCGCTGCACGAGCTGCTCGGGCTGGCCGGAGACGTGCCAGGTCTTGCCAGCGACGTCGAGGCGTACGCCCCCGAGCATGTGGCGCGGATCGATGAGACGCTTTGCATCGGCTGCGCGCAGTGCCTGCCCGAGTGCCCCACCGACGCGATTGTCGGGGCCGCCAAGCGCGTGCACACCGTCATCGCTGAGGCCTGCACGGGCTGCGAGCTGTGCCGGATTGCGTGTCCTGTGGTCGACTGCATTAGCCTTGTGCCGCAGGCAAGCTTTGCCAACCGCGCTTATGCCACGCTGGAGACGCGCGCCGAGCAAAGCGCGTGGCTGCGCACGCGCTATGCAGCGCATCGCGCGCGCTGGGCGGCCGTGGAGGAAGCCGGCGCAGCCGAGCTTGCCGCACCGGCCGATCCGGCACTGCGTGAGGCGGCCACCAAGCGTGCCGTTCTGGCTTCGGTGCTTGAGCGCGCGCGTTTGCGGCTCAAGACGGCCGCGGCCGGTTCGAACGACCCGGGCCACGCAACGAGCCGAGTTGCCTCCACCGGCACCGACGCCGCCCAAGCGGGACAACGGCCTTGAACGCGGAAAAACGCCGTCGCTTTTTCGAAAAGCTGGCGCGGGCGAATCCCGCGCCGCAGACCGAACTGGTCTTCGAGAATCCCTTTCAGCTTCTCATTGCCGTGCTGCTTTCCGCGCAAAGCACCGACAAGGCCGTCAACGCGGCCACCGCGCGTTTTTTCCCGCAGGTCAAGACTCCCGCCGATTTGGTGGCGATGGGCGAAGAGGCGCTCGCCGAGCACATCAAGACGATCGGGCTCTACCGAACCAAGGCCAAAAACGCTGTTGCCACCGCGCGGCTGTTGATCGAGCGCCACGGTGGAGCGGTGCCGCGCACGCGCGAGGCGCTCGAAGCCTTGCCCGGCGTCGGGCGAAAGACGGCCAACGTCGTGCTCAATTGCGCCTTCGGCGAGTCCACCTTCGCCGTCGATACGCACGTTTTTCGCGTGGCCAACCGCACGCGGCTCGCGCCGGGCAAAACGCCACTCGAGGTCGAACGCAAGTTGCTTCGCGTAACGCCGCGCGAGTTCCTCAGCAACGCTCACCACTGGCTCATCCTGCACGGCCGCTACACCTGCACGGCGCGCGCGCCGAAATGCGCCAGCTGTGTCGTGTTCGAAGAGTGCGAGGATCGGGCCCGACACGGGCGCCGGCGCGAAGCGCTGGCGGCCAAGCAGAAAGCCAGCTAGCGCCATGTATGCCCCCACACGTGAGCAAGCGCGCCGTTTCCTCGTCGAGGCCTGGGCCAAATACCGTCGTGGCGAACCGCTGTCGGCGCTCGAGCAACTCGCGGTGGAAATCATTGCTCGTCATCCCGAATATGAGTCTTGTTTTGCCGATCCGGAGCGCTACCTCGATCGAGACTGGCGACCGGAAGGGGGTGAGACCAACCCCTTTTTGCATGTGAGTCTGCATCTGGCCATTGCCGAGCAGCTCTCGATCGATCAGCCGCCGGGAATTCGCGCCACCTTCCAGGCGCTTCTCGAGCAGTTCGGCGGCGATGCGCATGAGGCCGAGCATGTGCTCCTTGAAGCGCTTGCCGAGACGCTCTGGCAGGCACAGCGGCTCGGAGCCGCTCCGGATGGGTCGCTCTATCTCACGCTTGCGCGCGCACGGCTCAAAAAGCCAATTTGAGAAGCGCGCGGCGGTGACATCACCCCGTGCGGGGCTCTCACGCATTTGACGGCCGCTTCGCGCTGTCTGCGGGGGCTGCACGAGCGCACCGGGGGGGCCTTGGCACCTCGGTGGCGCTTCGCGCGGCGGATGCGGTGCTGCGCCGGGCGCTTGACTGCGCGCCCCTGCGGCGGCTCGACCCTTTGCGGATCGATCAGCGCAGCCGCGTGATGAGGCTCGAGGTGTCCCAGCGCCCGCCGCCTGCGGCTTGCACGTCTGCGTAGAACTGATCCACAAGCGCAGTGACCGGCAGCCGCGCACCGTTGCGCCGCGCCTCAGCAAGGCAGATCGAAAGGTCCTTGCGCATCCAATCGACCGCGAATCCAAAGTTGAACTGGCCCGCGGCCATGGTTGTGCCGCGGTTTTCCATCTGCCAGCTCTGGGCAGCTCCCTTGCTGATCACCGAAAGCACCCGCTCGACGTCGAGTCCGGCCTTTTGCGCAAACGCGATCGCTTCGGCCAGTCCTTGCAGCAACCCCGCGATGGCGATTTGATTGACCATCTTGGTGAGCTGCCCAGCGCCCACTTCGCCCATCCGCACGCAAGCCTTCGCGTAGACGGCCAGCACCGATTCGGCTTTTTGAAAGTCCGCTTCGCTGCCGCCGCACATGATGCTCAGTTGCCCTTTTTCCGCGCCGGCCTGGCCGCCTGAGACCGGGGCGTCGACAAAGCCCACGCCCTTGGCGCGGCAAGCCGCCGCAAGCTCCCGGGCCAGCTCGGCTGAAGCGGTGGTGTGATCCACAAGCACGCTGCCGGGGGCCATGGCGGCGAGCGCACCCTGCTCGCCGTAGACGACCGAGCGCACATCATCGTCGTTGCCGACACACATCAGAACGACCTCTGCACCACGGGCCGCAGCCGAAGGCGTATCGGCACGCTCGCCGCCATAGGTGCTTACCCAGCGTTCGGCTTTTTCGCGGGTGCGGTTGTAGACGGTGACGGCATGACCGGCGCGCTGGAGGTGGCCTGCCATCGGAAAGCCCATGACCCCTAAGCCGAGAAAGGCAAGTTTCATGACTGTATCTCCTGTGTCGAAGCGTGGGACTGCGCGGCCGCAGCGGGCGGTGCCGGGGTGTGGTTGAAACGCCACTTCATGACGCACAGCGCAAGCGTGAGCACGAAGGTCACCGCGTTGGCCGCAATGATCGCCGGCGCGCCGAGCAAAAGGCCGTAGACGAGCCAGAGCCCGACGCCGGTCGTAAAGATCGTCATCATGGCCCATGACAGATCGCGTGCCGAGCGCCTGCGCCAGACGCGCAGCACCTGGGGGACAAAGGCAATCGTTGTCAGCGTGCCGGCGACGAGCCCGAGCGCTTCGACGGCATTCATCACGACGCTGAGCCGTTGGAAGCGAGCCGCGCGCGAGCGCGGGCGATTTCAGCGCGCACGCACTCCGGGGCGGTGCCGCCCACGTGTCGGCGCGCGGCGACCGACCCTTCGAGCGTGAGGCTCGCATAGACGTCCTCACCGATGGCGGGGGAGAAGGCGCGTAGTTCCTCCAAGGAAAGATCCGCCAAATCGACGCCTTTGGCTTCGGCGGCGCGCACCGCGCGCGCCACGGCCTCGTGTGCATCGCGAAACGGTACGCCGCGGCGCACGAGGTATTCGGCAAGATCTGTGGCCGTGGCAAAGCCCTCGCGCGCGGCGGCCCGCATGCGCTCCGGATGCACGCGCAGGCCACGCACGAGGTCAGCAAAAAGGGTGAGTGTCGGCAACAGGGTGTCGACGGCATCGAAGAGCGGTTCCTTGTCCTCTTG
>JANWWI010000059.1 GCA_025056355.1 Casimicrobiaceae bacterium
CGCCCGGGGGCGTGGACGAACGAGATGCTTCATCATCTCGGATGGCAGAGGTTCGCGGAGGCTCAAAAGCGATCGCGTGAGGGGCACGAGCTCCCCGGTCGACAAGCCTGTGCGCGGGGCGTGATCGAGCATTCGCTGGGCGTCGTCGTTCATTCCCGTTTCGCCGCCGAAATCCTGCAAGCGGCCTATCCTTCGCTCGGCTGCGAAGTGGTCGTCAGCCCGCACCTGAGGAAGCTGCCACCCGCATCCCACCTCGCCTCGAAAAAGGAGGCACGCAATTTACTTGGCCTCGGTGCAGAGGAGTTCGTCGTCTGCAGTTTCGGGCTCGTCACGCCGCACAAGCTGCCCGAACGTGTACTTGAAGCCTGGAAACTCTCGGCACTGAGTCGCTCCCAACGAGCACAACTCGTCTTTGTTGGCGACTGCCCTGCAACGGACTGGGGACGGCAATTCCGTCTGACGCTCGCGGAATATTCGCGTTTCAGGGCGCGAAGTACCGGGCGCACCACAGTCGAACAGTACAACCTATGGTTACGCGCCGCCGACGTGGCCATCCAACTTCGCCATGATTCTCGCGGGGAAACTTCCGGTGCCGCGCTCGACGCGCTTGCCCACGGCTTGCCCCTGATCGTGAACGAACACGGCTCGTCGAGCGAGCTACCGGCAGACGTCGTGATTCGCGTCTCCGAGGACGCGGATCCTACCCAACTCGCAAACGCTCTCGATCGCCTCGCCTCAGATGCTACGCTTCGGTCAACCTTGTCCGCTCGCGCGCGAAACCACATACAGGAAGAACACGATCCGGCGCGATGCGCCGAACGCATGTACTTCAGTATCGAACGCTTTTACGCAGCCCCGACTTCCGCTGCGTACGCCGCGATCACCTACTGGGCAGGGGCCGCTGATCACATTACGCAAAGCGATCAAGAGAAATTCGCGGACTCGCTCGCGTTCAGCCACCCTGCGCGGCATCATCGGCCACAACTCCTCCTGGATGTCTCCGAGCTTGTTCAGCGTGACCTGAAAAGTGGCATCCAGCGCGTCACTCGTCTTCTTGCCACTTATCTACTACGTAACCCTCCATCCGGGTTCGATGTGCACCTCGTCTACGCGACGCAAGAGACTACCGGATACCGTTATGCAAAAAACTTCACCCAAACACTTCTAAAAACAGATTTCGGGCCAATGCTCGACGATCCGGTCGAAGTTCAGCCCAACGATTGCTTTATCGCCTTGGACTTGCAACCCGAAATTCTTCCAGTCCAAGCACCACTCCTTCGGCGGTGGCGAACGTACGGGGTTCGTACCTATGTTTTCGTCTACGACCTCCTGCCACTGCTTTTCCCCTCTTACTTCCCGGAGGGGATGCATCCTCGCTTCCTCCAGTGGCTACAAACGCTCAACTGCTTTGACGGCGCCATCTGCATCTCGCGATCAGTCGCAGATGACGTAGGACGCTGGATGCTCGCAAACTTTCCGGCGCACCGACGTATGCCTTTCTCGCTGCATTGGATCCACCTCGGCGCGGATTTTTTGACGGACGACGCCACCTCCGGTCTGCCAGTCGGAAACGGCCGGGACAGGGCTGCAATACGCACGAAACCATGTTTTTTGATGGTGGGCACGATTGAACCCAGAAAAGGTCATGCCCTAGTCCTTGCAGCTTTTGAGCGCTTGTGGCGTGCCGGATATGATTTCGGCCTCGTCGTCGCCGGAAGACCGGGATGGTGTACGGAGAGCTTATTACACCGCCTCCGCAACCATCCACGCCGACATAAAAACCTTTTCCTTCTAGAGTCTCCATCGGACCGACTCCTTGACGAACTTTATTCCGACTGTTTTTGTCTCATTGCTGCGAGTGAAGGGGAAGGATTCGGCCTGCCGCTCGTCGAGGCTGCGCGCAAAGGGCTACCTCTACTTGCACGCGATATTCCGGTCTTCCGGGAAGTCGTTGGCAACCATGGTCGCTACTTTTCTGAGAATGCCACTCCCCGAGAGCTTGCACGCTGTCTACGCGATGCTCACCGAGACATCACCCAGAAAAACTATCCCTCTTCCTGCGGCGTAACGACACGTACTTGGTCTGACGTTGCTGCTTCCGTGACGAAGATCGTGCTTGGCGCCCAGCCGCCTTACCGGCTCGTCACACCGGGCGTCCGTCAATGGGTTTATTTCGGAAACGACCCTAGGCTACACTCGCACGTTGGCGAACGGCGCGGCTGGTCGATGCTCTCAAGACGGGAGGCTGGTTTTCTTATCTTTGGTCCTTTCCTTTCGTTGGCTGCCGGTACCTATCGTGTACGCTTTCGCGGGTCGTGCGTTGCCACGGTCGGCTCCGAACTGTTCGAGGTCGTCGAAAACCCATCCTCCCCAGCGCTTGCTGCGCTAATTGTTCCAGGCGGCTTGCGAGATGCTTATTCAATCGCGTTTGAATTCCAGCTCGAGAACGACTCTCCGAGTTTGGAGTTTCGGGTTTGGGTTGACGCTCAAAGCGAACTTAGTGTTGAAGAAATCTCTGTGCAGGCCATCAATTAAACGTAACGACGGGAACGCTTTGTGAAAGCAATCATTACTGGAATCGCCGGGCAAGACGGAGCGTATTTAGCCGCCTTATTGCTCGAAAAAGGCTATTCGGTGTTTGGCACGCACCGCCGTTCGAGCTCGCCGAATTTTTGGCGGCTCGAGGAGCTCGGAATACTCTCCCACCCGCGGTTAACCTTGGTAGAAAACGACCTCACAGACCCGGGCGGCGTCTCTGCGATGGTGCGGAAAATCGCGCCGCAGGAGATCTATAACCTGGCTGCGCAGAGCTTCGTTGGGGTGTCCTTCGACGATCCGACGGCAACCACGCTCGTCAACGCGCTCGGCACGCTCAATTTGCTCGAAGCGATTCGCAACGTGGACCGCACGATTCGCTTCTATCAGGCAAGCACGTCCGAGATGTTCGGTAAAGTGCAAACCGTGCCGCAGAATGAGAATACGCCGTTTTATCCGCGCAGTCCGTACGGCGTGGCCAAGCTCTACGCGCACTGGATTACCGTCAACTATCGCGAAAGCTACGGTATCTTCGGCGCAAGCGGCATTCTCTTCAACCACGAAAGCCCATTGCGCGGCGTGGAGTTCGTCACGCGCAAAGTGACGCGCGCGGCCGCTCGCATTCAACTCGGTCTTGAGGATTGTCTCGAAATCGGCAATCTCAACGCAAAGCGCGATTGGGGTTACGCCAAAGAGTATGTGGAAGGCATGTGGCGAATGCTGCAAGCGAACGAGCCCGACACCTTCGTACTCGCCACCGGCCGCACCGAAACGGTTCGCGACTTCGTCCGTTGGGCCTTTGCTGCGGCTGGCATGGATTTGGAATTCCACGGACAGGACGAGCAAGAACACGCAATCGACCGCGCCTCCGGCAAGGTCGTGGTTCGGGTCAATCCAAAATTCTTTCGCCCGGCAGAGGTCGATCTGCTTATTGGCGATGCGTCCAAGGCGGCGACAAAGCTCGGTTGGAAGGCACAAACGTCCGTGGAGGATCTCTGCCGCATGATGGTCCAAGCTGACCTTGAGCGCGCAAAAAGGGGGATTCGGCACTAATCCGATAACTCAGAGCGCCAGAAACATCACTAACGGCGCAAGGTACCGTTCACTGATTGCACGGCCGACGCATCGGCCCAGCGACACGGCCTGCCACGATAGCACAGCGTTTTTTGTCTATCGGCGCATGGCAACCCGGGCGCGGCGATCGACGCAAGCCAGTATCGCTCGTACGTCCTTGTCGAAATCCCGTTACAGCCAACGGAGAATCGCATGACTGACCTCGTGATGAGTCTGCAAGCCGCCCCGAAATGGCTCTTTTTAGCCTGGGACGATGTACTGCGGCAGTATCGCCGGACCTTGCTTGGGCCGGTTTGGGTCACGCTCACGACGCTGGTGTTGATTGTGTCCCTTAGCGTGCTTTGGTCGACGATTTTCCGGATCGACCTTGCGGATTACTTGCCTTATTTTGCGATCGGGCAAATCCTGTTTTTTTATTACTCGGGCGTGATCAACGAGTCCTGCACGGCCTACCTACACGCCGAGTCCTACATCAAGCAACTGGCGCTTCCGCGATCGTTTTTCATTTTCCGGACCGTAACGCGAAATCTTTTGCTTTTTGCGCACAATCTACCGGTGTTGATTGGTTCAGTGCTGGTGTTTCGCTCCGTTGATTGGCCAGGTGTACTGGTGTCTTTATTGGCATTGGGTGCGGTAACGGCTGGGCTTTGGGGCGTTGGGCTCTTTCTTGCGTCGTTGAGTGCGCGTTTTCGCGATGTGCCGTTTGTAGTGGCCAACATCATGCAGGCGATTTTTTTCCTCTCGCCGATCCTTTGGAAGGTCGACGCGCTACCAAGTGACGTGCGCGACTTGTTGCTGCTCAATCCGGTGGCCGTCTGGATTATGACGGTACGCGACCCGTTGCTCGGTGTTTCACTACCGGGTTCGGTTTGGGTCGCGCTTGGCGCGTGGACGGTGGTTTTTCTTGCGTTGGGCCTTGTAACGCTTGCGTTCACGCGTCGCCGCGTTCCGTATTGGCTTTGACCGGAGGGGCTTGTGTCCGAGTTGATTCGACTTCGTGAAGTCACGATCGACTATCCGATCTACAACGCCCGCTCACGCGGCCTTCTGAATTCCCTCGTGGCCAAAGGAACGGGGCGGGGAGCGCTGCTCTACGCGCCCGGTGAACGGCCGTCCGTGCGAGCCCTGGACGGCGTTTCGCTCACCATCCAGATCGGCGATCGGGTTGGGCTTCTAGGGTGCAACGGGGCGGGGAAAACCACGCTACTACGGGTTTTGAGCGGCGTTTACGAGCCGGAAAACGGAAAGGGCACGGTGATCATCCAAGCGAAGGTCGCTGCGCTCACGGACCCGCATCTGGGATTCGACATCGAAGCCACCGGATATGAAAACATCCGGATTCGCGGACATATTCTCGGCTTGCGTCGAAACGAACGCGAGGCGCTCGCTCGAGAGGTGGCGGACTTTACCGAACTGGGACCGTACCTCGGTCTGCCGCTGCGGACTTACTCAAGCGGCATGCTGACACGCTTTGCCTTTGCACTCGCAACGGCCTTTCCGCCGGATGTCTTGCTCCTCGATGAGATGATCGGTGCCGGGGACGAGGCCTTCCGGCAAAAGGCGGCAGATCGACTGCAGACGTTTTTGGACCGGACGAAGGCTTTGGTTCTCGCGAGCCATGATCTCGCGCTGCTGCGGCGCTTCTGCAGCACAGCGATTTATCTCTCGGCGGGGAAGATCGTCAAAACTGGGCCGGTGGATGAAGTCATTTCGTCCTATTTGGACGATGTACGGCGTGGCGCTCTGCCTGGCAACTGCCAGGCCTGAGTGAGGAGAACAACTCGAACGACTTGCCGGAAGGTGCCGTTTTCCGCCACGGCATTGCCGCGATTTCAGCCCGAAAGATCGCGATACAGGTGCAAAGTGGCTTGCACACAGGATGCCCAGGCCCGCCCCTGGGCATGTGCGCGCCGACGGCGCGCGGCAGCATCGCTCCACGGACGGGTCAATTCCGCCAAGATCGCTTCAGCAAGACTGTCGGGAGCCGCAACGTGGGGAAGAAGAGTGGCTAGGTGTTCAGGCGCCACCTCAGGTATTGAACTGTGCGCGCCGGCAATCACCGGCGTCCCGACGGCCAAGGCTTCAAGCACCGGCAAGCCAAAACCCTCATACAGGGACGGATAGACGCTCAGTCGCGCGCGTGCGACGAGCGCGGGTAGGTCGGCTTCCGGCACATACCGGAGATAGCGAAGCCAGCCTTCTCGCTGTGCATTTCGAATCAAGGCTAAGGTTTCCTCATAGCGCCAGCCAAGCGCGCCAATGAGGGTTAGCGGATGCTCTTCACGTAGGCGAGCAGGCAAACGCTGATAGGCTGCAAGCAGCGTTTCGATGTTTTTGCGTGGCTCGATCGTGGAAACGCAGATCGTGCCGCGGCGCTCGGTCGGAAAAGGCGTTTGAAGCCAATGCCGGCTTACGCCAAGTGGTATCACGACGGTCTTCGATTTTGTTTTAGGAAAGTGTTGCCAAAGGTCCTGGGCTGTGCTTTTTGATATCGTGACGATTCGATCCGCGCGCTCGAGGCTCCCCGGCACGGTGGCGCGCATGTACCTCACACGCTCGCTGGGATGCCAGTTAGGATTGACCCAGACGCTCAGATCGTGAACGGTCACAACCGTCGCAATTCCTTTCTCGAGACCCGGCGGGAGTGTGAAGTTGGGGCCGTGCAAAACCTTCGGCTTATCTTTTTCGAGCAGCTGTCGCACTCGAAAATTCGACCACCGCCGGTAAAGCGACGCCGCCACCGCATTTTGCCCTGCATGTCGGCGAAGCGCCGCAAGCAGCTCGAGCGGAAAACGAGTTCGGGTCGATGCCTGCCGCTCGCCGCCGCCGGGATCGCCAGCTATGCGAGAAAGCGCCGCAAAGGAGCATCGTCCGGTATGCCGAATGAAAATGGGTTCAAAATCCGCGGCCCGATCGACTTCTTCCTTGAGGCCCTGAGCGAGCTCCCAGCAATAGCGACCGATTCCGGTCAACGGATAGTGAATCGCATCCGTAAGGAGCGCGACTTTCACAATCGTCGGCAGTCAACGTGGGGCAGACGCACCGATTAGCCTCACCGGGCAGCTTCATTCAGGAGTTTTTGCTTGGCCCGCCCGTAAATATCCTCCAACCGCACAATGTCATCCTCCCCCAAATAACTCCCCGACTGCACCTCGATGATTTCAAGTTCGACTTTGCCGGGGTTGGCGAGGCGGTGCACTTCGCCAAGCGGGATGTAGGTGCTTTGGTTTTCGGTGAGGAGAAAGGTTTTGTCGCCGCAGGTGACCTCGGCGGTGCCGCGCACGACGATCCAGTGTTCGGCACGATGATGATGCATCTGCAGACTGAGGCTCGCACCCGGTTTGACGCCAATGCGCTTGACCTGAAAGCGCTCGCCGAAGTCAAGCGAGTCGTACCAGCCCCAGGGCCGGGCCACCCGGCGATGCATCGTGGCCTGGAGCACGTTGTCGCCTTCAAGAAGTGCCACCGCCTCGCGGACGCGCTCGGCTTGATCACGCTTGAGAACAAGCAAGGCATCCGGCGTGTCGATGATGAGCAGATCCTCGGTGCCGATTGCGGCCACCACACGTTCGGGCGCGTGGACGTAGGTGTTGCGCGCGCCAATGAAGTAGGCGCGCCCATGCTTGGCGTTGCCGTGCTCATCCGCGGGGGCGAGTTCGGCCACTGCGCTCCAGCTCCCAACATCGCTCCACTGGCCCGCGAAGGGCACCATCGCCACGTCGGCGAAGTGTTCCATGACCGCATAGTCGATGCTTTGAGCGCGGGTCGCGGCGAAGCCGTCCTTTTGCGGCCGCAGGGTCCGGATCGGGGCTTTGGCGCCGTTTCGCGGGGCATCTTCTTGGCTGCCGGCGCGGTGGGCTTGTTCCACACTCATCCAAATGTCGGCGGCATGGGCTTCGAGCGCCCGGCGCCACGTGCTTGCGCGCGCAAGAAAGATGCCGGCGTTCCAGTACACGTCGCCTTCGAGAAGAAGCTGCTCAGCGCGCGCTCGATCGGGCTTTTCAATGAAACGCTCAACCCGGAGGCTTGCGCCTTGATGCGCGCCGCGAGCTCGGATGTAGCCGTAAGCGCTGCTCGGCGAGGTGGGTACGATGCCGAAGGTGACAATCGCGCCGGCTTCGGCGGCCGCGCGCCCTTCGAGCACCGTTTGCCGAAATGCAGCGGCATCGGGGATGAAGTGATCCGAGGGCACAAACAGCAGAAGCGGATCAGCCTCGACATCGCGCGACTGGGCCACACAGACCGCTAGCGCAACCGCCGCCGCGGTATTGCGTCCAACCGGTTCAAGCACCAGGTCCACCGCCCGCGGGGGCTGCACACGCTCGATCGCCTCGAGAGCGAGGAAGCGGTGCTCTTCGGAGGCGATGCAGATGAGCTGCTCGGCAAGCGGTGCGACGCGCTCAAGGGTGAGCTCAAGCAGGCTTTTGTCACCGGTGAGCCGCGTGAATTGTTTGGGCATGCTCTTGCGGCTCACAGGCCAAAGCCGGGTGCCGGAGCCGCCGCAAAGGATGACCGGGGTAATGGACATATGGACCTCGAAAGCGGGAGCGGGAATTTTCCCGTAATCCAGCCGACCTCGGGACGGCCGATGAGCTTTTGCGGGACGCCTTCGACCAAGGTCACGGCATTTTCCGCTTCGAGTGTCGGCAAAGGCTCCATGGTCTGCGGGTTCGCAAGACTTTTTGCCAGAGACAAGCCGGTGAGCTCTGCCGCCTCTTCGCGCGCGACCGTGGTCGAGGTCCCT
>JANWWI010000005.1 GCA_025056355.1 Casimicrobiaceae bacterium
GGGCCGCTGGTGAGAACTTGTAGCTTGTCCTCCCCTTCGCGATAGCGTTGGTGTGGTGGCGCGAAGCGCCGGAGGGGTTGGTCGCAGATGACGACCCCGATGTCAGTTGCGGAGACTTCTGTCCCATGCCGCACGGTCCGGACCCCTCTGTCGGCCCCGCCGACATCTCCCCTACGGCTTTTGCCGCAGGGGAGAACCCGCAAACGCACTCTCGTTCCAACCGCGCCGCGGCGGAGAACCCAATCTGTCCTCCCCTTCGCGCACGCGAAGGGGAGGTGGCGCAAAGCGCCGGAGGGGTGGGTACTAAGGACGACCGATCTGCCTGACGCACCACGCTATCTCCCCTGGGCCCGAAGCCGCGCATCAAGCCGCGGATAGACACGGCGCGCATTGCCCTCGAAGATCGCCCGCCGATCCGCCTCCGAAAGGTGCGGGCAAGCTTCGACGAAGCGCTTGGTGTCGTCGTAGTGACGACCGGTCTCCGGATCGATGCCGCGTACGGCGCCGATCATCTCGCTTGCAAAGAGCACATTGGCAACCGGAATCACCCGATGCAGGAGATCGATTCCGGCTTGGTGGTAGACGCAGGTGTCGAAAAAGACGTTGCCAAGCAGATGCTCGGGTAGCGGCGGCTTCTTCAATTCCTGCGCGAGGCCGCGGAAGCGTCCCCAGTGATAAGGCACCGCTCCGCCGCCGTGCGGGATTACGAAGCGCAGCGTCGGAAAGTCGCGAAACAGATCGCCCTGCACAAGCTGCATGAAGGCCGTGGTATCGGCGTTCAGATAGTGCGCGCCCGTGGTGTGAAAGCACGGGTTGCACGAGGTGGACACATGGATCATCGCCGGCAGGTCGTACTCCACCATCACCTCGTAAATCGGGTACCACCAGCGATCGGTAAGCGGCGGCTCGCGCCAATGGCCACCCGAAGGGTCCGGATTCAAGTTGATGCCTACGGCGCCGTAGTCGCGCACGCAGCGTTCAATCTCCGGGATGCAGGTCTTCGGATCCACCCCCGGCGACTGCGGCAGCATCGCCACCGGCACGAAGTGCTCGGGATAGAGCTGGCTCACGCGATAGACCAGCTCGTTACAAATCGCCGCCCACGTCGCAGAGACCTCGAAGTCGCCAATGTGATGGGCCATGAACGAGGCCCGCGGCGAGAACAGCGTCACATCGTGCCCGCGCTCGCGCATCTGCCTGAGTTGGTTCGACTCGATCGATTCGCGGATCTCATCGTCCGAGATCTTGAGCTCGGAGGCCTTGGGCCGATTGGCCGGATCGTTGACCGCTGCGATCTGCCGCTCGCGCCAGTCGGCCAAGGCTTTGGGCGCGGTCGTGTAGTGGCCGTGACAGTCGATCACGAGACTCATGCGATGGGCTCCATGCCATGCTCACGTAGCAGGGGCGCGGCTTCGCTTGAGCGCACGAAGCAGAGATACGCAAGTGCCGCTTCCGGGTCTTTGGCACGCGCCCCGACCGCCCCGCCAAAGACCGTGTCGATTTCGGCACCCGGCGGCAAAAGCCCGACGATGCGCACACCAGGCACACCCCGCAGTTCGCTCAACTGCTGAATGCCGAGCGCAACACGGCCTTCGGCGATCAACTGCGCCACCGGCACCCCAGGCGGGGCTTCAACGAGCCGCTCGGCAAGCTGCTCGGCAAGACCCCACTGCGCAAGCCGCTGCCGCAGCGCCTTGCCGCTTGGCCCCGTCGAGTGCCCAACACTCGGTGCGGCCGAAAGCGCGGCTTTCAGCGCTTCGAGGCTCGAGATGTCCGGCGCCTCGGCCCCCTCGGCCACTGCAACTGCACTTTGCGAACGCATGAGCGGCGTCACACTGTCGGGCCGCACGTGGCCCTCCGCCGCGAGCCGCACGAGCGCATCCTGCGCGAGCAGCACAAGGTCGAAGGCTTCGCCGGATGCGACACGGTGCGCCGCATCCACGCCACCGACGGCCTCAAGCACCAGCCGCTGGTCGGTGGCCGCTTCAAACTGCGCCGCAAGCGCAGCATGCACGTGTCGCGTGGCCATGGAGCCGATGCCGGTGAGTGCGCTCGCCGGTCGCGGCGTGGCGGGCACATCAGAAGCTGGTTGCGGTGCAAGCGTGGCCATGTCGGCATTGTCGGGAGGGACCCTGGCCTTGGGCATTACTTCTGCGGCCTACCAGATATGCTTTTTTGGAAGTGTCGGCCGTCCGTCATGGGCTCCTTGACCGTCAACCCGCATCAGCCTATAGTCATGACCATGGTCACCAATCCCCGATGTCGCGTTATTCAAGCCTCCGAGTTCAAGGCGCGCTGCCTGGCCCTCATGGATGAGGCCGCGGCGACGGGCGAAGTCTTCGTGATCACCAAAAACGGCAAACCAGTGGCCGAGCTGCGCGCCTACCAGGGCGAGCGCGCACCCTCGCCGTTTGGCCTGCATCCCGACACGAAAATTCTTGGCGACATCATCTCGCCGCTCGATCCCGCGGACTGGAACGTGCTCGCGTGATTCTCGACACGCACGTCCTGATCTGGCTCGACTGCGACGATCCGACGCTCGGCCCAGCGGCGCGCGCGGCCGTACTCGCCGAGTGGCGCGCTGGACGCGTTGCGGTGAGTGCCATCACGTTCTGGGAGGTGGCGATGCTCGTTGACCGTGCGCGGCTACAACTCCCCCATACGCCCGCCGCGTGGCGCGCCCGGTGGCTCGCAGCCGGGCTTACGGAAATTCCGCTCGACGGCCGCATCGCGGTGGCCGCCACGCAGCTCAACGACTTTCATCGCGATCCGGCCGATCGCTTCATCCTCGCCACCGCCAACGATCTCGCCCAGCCCTTACTGACAGCGGATCGCCAACTCCTCGCGTGGCGGGGCCCGGGCGAGCGGCTCGACGCCACGCGGTAATTTCGCCCCACCGCATGGACTTGAAGCAAATCGAATACTTCGTGCGTGTGGCCGAAGTGGGCAGCTTCTCGGGCGCGGCACGCCTGCTGGGTATCGCGCAGCCGGCACTTTCGCGCCAGATTCGGCAGCTTGAGGTGGAGCTTCGCCAAACGCTCTTCGTCCGCGACGGTCGCGGCGCCAAGCCCACCGAGGCAGGCGAACTCCTGCTCGCCCACGGCCGGGCGATCCTGCACCGCCTCGAGACCGCCCGCGAAGAGCTGGCCGGTGCCCGGGGGCGCCTCGCCGGACATGTCGCGATCGGCCTGCCACCCAGCGTGGCGCGTGTGGTGACGGTGCCGTTGACCCGCGCGTTTCGGATAGCGCTTCCCGAGGCCACGCTCTCAATTGGGGAAGGACTCTCAAGCGCCCTGCTCGAGGGCTTACGCCAAGGCCGCTTCGATCTTGCCGTGCTCTACGACGCCCAGCCAGCGCCCGAGATCGAACTCACCGACTTGTTCGAAGAGGAGCTCTGGCTGATCGAGGGACGGCTAAAGCGCGCGAGCCCACGGCGAGGCCCAGTGCCACTTTCCGAACTTGCGGGCACGCCGCTGATCATCCCCTCGCGGCCGAACGCGATCCGGCTTCGCGTGGAGCGGGCGCTTGCCGAACTGGGCGCGCGGCCGAAGGTCGCTCTCGAAATCGACGGGGTTGCTGCGATCCTCGACCTCGTGGCCGAGGGCTTCGGCGCAGCGGTGCTGCCCCCCTATGCCCTTGCCGGACAGCGCGTGCCGCGCCGCTTCACGCTTCGCCGCTTCTCGCCCGCGCTTGGGCACCGGATCGGGCTTGCCACGAGTGCGCTCCGGCCGCTCACACGCACCCAGCAGGAAACGCAGCGAATGCTCGCCGAGGTGATCCGCCGCGAGCTCGCCGCGGCGGCAAAGCGGTGAGTCGCAACGTCCGGCAAGCGTCCTGCTTCTTCAGCCCTTCGCGTGCTTCTCAACGAGCGCCCGTGCTTCGCGGATGAGCGCCGCGCCATCGATGTTTTTGCTCTTGACCTCGGCCACCCAGTCGTCGGCAACCGCCGAGGCCGCACGCTTCCAGCGCGCGGTCTCGTTTGCATCCAGCTCGATGATCCGGTTGCCCGCTCTGACTGCAAGCTCTCGACCCTCGCGGTCCCCCTCGTCCATCGCTCGACCGAAAAGGGCCGCAACCTCGATGCCCGAGTTGTCATCGATCACTTTCTTCAGATCTGCCGGCAGCTTGTCATAGGCCGCCTTGTTCATCGCGAAGACGAAGGTCTGGGTGTAGAGCCCCTGCGGTCCGGTGAAGCCGGTGTGGTTCTTGACGAGCTGCTGCACTTTGACCGCAGGCACCACTTCCCACGGAATCGTCGTGCCGTCGATCACACCCTTCGAGAGCGCCTCGGTCACTGCCGGCACCGGCATGCCAACCGGGGTAGCGCCGAGCTTGGTGAGCATGTTGTTAATCACTCGGGAACCGCCGCGAATCTTCATGCCGCGAAGGCTTTCGAGACTGGTGACCGGATCCTTCGTGTGGAACAACCCAGGGCCGTGGATGTGATTGCAGATCACCTTGACGTCACGGAACTCTTCGGCGGCGAATCGGGCACAGAACTCATGGAAGGCCCGCGAGCCGGGTTCGGCACGGCCGGTCGTAAACGGCAATTCGAAGGTCTCGGCCCGATTGAAGCGCCCCGGCGTATAGCCGAGCACGGTCCAGGTGATGTCGATCACACCGTCCTTGACCTGATCGAACAGCGACTGCGGCGTGCCGCCCAACTGCATGGAGGGAAAGATTTGCACCTTGATGCGGCCGCCGGAATCACGTTCCACCTTCTGCGCCCACGGCGTGATTGCTTTCGCCGGGATCGTGGCCTGCGCGGGCAGGAAATGCTGTAGACGCAGATTAACCGGACTCTGCGCGCGGGCCAGGCAACCTGCCGCCAACACGGAAGCACCGGCTGTACCGAGCATGAGATCGCGACGAGTCAGCATGACATCCTCCTTCAACGTAAGAGATCCGTGCCGCTCTTTTGGGGGACAACCAAAAAGGCCACCGTTCAACCCGGGGCCCTGGGATACAGGCAAGCGGCTGATGTCGAGAGCGTACGCGCCGATGCGCTGGCCCCGATGCGGGAAACCGTCATCAAGGCCCGCCGTTGCGTTCTAACAGATAGATCGTTTTCGCATATAAAGTCCACGCGAATAAGGCATGCTGCCTGTTGGAATTGCGCCTCGCATCCCAGCCGACTGCTCTCCCACGGCAACGGTCTTACCCACGATGCTGCATTGCCAACTTCGCGACCGGATCCTGCTCGTACGTCTGGATCGCCCTGAGAAACGCAACGCGCTGTCGGACACGCTGATGCGGGCCCTGGCTGAGACGCTGCGCACGGTGCCGAACGAGGCGGCCGCGGTCGTCATCCACGGCAGCGGCGAGCACTTCTGCGCGGGCTTGGATCTCGCAGAACTTCGCGAGCGGGATGCTGCGGAGGGGCTCGCGCATTCGCGCCTCTGGCATGAGGTCATGAATGCGATCGAGTTCGGCCGCGTGCCGGCCATTGCCGCCCTGCACGGTGCGGTCGTGGGCGGCGGACTGGAACTGGCCACTGCCTGCCACCTGCGCGTAGCCGATGCAAGCGCCTACTTCGCCCTGCCCGAGGGCTCGCGCGGCATCTTCGTCGGCGGTGGCGGCTCGGTGCGCATTGCGCGGCTCATTGGTGCCTCGCGCATGCTCGACATGATGATGACCGGCCGCGTGTACGACGCAGAGGCAGCCGAGCGCATCGGCCTCGTGCATTACCGCGTGGAGGCCGGCCAGGCGCTCGAAAGAGCGCTCGCACTCGCCGAACGTGTGGCGGCGAACGCGCCGCTCACCAACTACGCGCTCATGCATGCGCTGCCGCGAATCGCCGAACAGCCGGCAGACCATGGCCTCTTCACCGAGGCGCTCATGTCCGCGATCGCCCAGAGTGCACCGGAGGCCAAGGCCCGTCTGCGAGACTTCCTCGAGGGGCGCGCGGCCAAGGTTGAACGCCCGCAAGCCCCGCACAGCGACTCATGAGCCGCTCCGACGCGATTGCCTACCGTGCATTCACCTTCGGTGTGACCGAGGTCGAGGTCACCACCCGCGGCGACAGCACGTATCTGCGTGCCCCGCAGCCGCTCGCCACGCACGCGACGAGCCTCGTCGATCGGCTGGAGCACTGGGCCCGCGTGGCCCCCGAGCGCACCTTCCTCGCCGAGCGCGAACGGCGACGCGATGGCTCGCGCGGAGACTGGCGCCGCCTCAGCTACGCTGACGCACTCGGAAAAGCGCGCGCGATCGCTGCGGCCCTGCTCGATCGCGAACTCTCGGCCGAGCGGCCGATCGCGATCCTCTCGGGCAATTCCCTCGAGCACGCGCTCCTTGCGCTCGGCGCAATGATCGCCGGGATCCCGTTTGCTCCGATCTCGCCGGCCTACGCGCTTGCGAGCCGCGATCACGCGCGGCTGCGGCACGTCCTCGACCTGCTCACGCCAGGCCTCGTCTTCGTGCAGGAAACTGGCCCCTTCGCTCGGGCGATCGCAGCGGCGGTCGCACCTGGCACCGAAGTCCTCGCCGTCACGGGCTCGCTGGACGATCGGCCGGTCACGCCGTTTGCGGCTTTGCTGAACACCCCGCCTTCGGCTCGCGTCGATGCCGCGCGCACCGCACTTGGCCCGGACACGATCGTGAAGTTTCTCTTCACGAGCGGATCGACCCAGGCCCCGAAGGCGGTCATCAACACCGCGCGGATGCTCTGTGCCAACCAGCAGCAGATCGCCCAGGCAATGCCCGATCTTGGGCGAACGCCACCGGTGCTGCTCGACTGGCTGCCGTGGAACCATACCTTCGGTGGCAACCACAATTTCGGGCTCGTGCTCTGGCATGGCGGCACGCTCTACATCGATGAAGGCCGCCCGACGCGCGAGGAGTTTCCGCGCACACTCGCCAACCTGCGCGAGATCACCCCCACCCACTACTTCAACGTGCCGCTCGGCTGGACGCTGCTCGCCGAAGCCCTCGACGCTGACGCGGCCCTGCGCAAGCAATTCTTTTCGCGGCTTACGCTGTGTTTTTATGCCGGGGCAGCGCTCGCACAGCCGACTTGGGACGCGCTGCATCGTCTGGCCGAGGAGACCCTTGGCGAGCGCGTGGTCATCGCAACCGGCCTTGGCATGACCGAGACCGCACCGTTTGCGCTCTTTCCCCCGGGGCCGGACATCCGCTCGGGCGACGTCGGACTGCCGGCGCCGGGCCTGGAAGTCAAGCTCACGCCGCACGAGGGCAAGCTCGCGCTCGCCTACCGCGGCCCGAACGTCACGCCGGGCTACTGGCGCATGCCGGAGGCTACGCGCGCTGCCTTCGACGAGGAAGGCTTCTTCATCTCGGGCGATGCCGTGGCCTGGATCGATCCGAGCACGCCGCGACGCGGCCTGCGCTTCGATGGTCGCACCGTGGAGGATTTCAAGCTCGCAAGCGGCACCTTCGTGAGCGTGGGGCCCTTGCGGCTCAGCCTGCTCGCCGCACTCGCCCCCTACGCCCAGGACGTGGTGCTCACCGGGTTGAACCGCGAGGACGTCGGGGCACTGGTCTTTCCCACGCCCGCGCTTAGCCAACTGGCCGAGGGCGCACCGCTGGCCGAGGCCATTCATCACCCAGCCGTGCGCGCGCACTTTGCCGCTGCGCTCGCACGCCTCGCCGGGCAGGCCACGGGCAGCGCGAGCCGGGTGACGCGCCTCGCCATCCTCACCGAGCCGCCAAGCCTCGATGCGGGCGAAATCACCGACAAGGGCTCGATCAACCAGCGCGCGGTCCTCACGCGGCGGGCGGCGCTTGTGGATGCGTTACACGACGGAAGCCTGCCCGGGGCGATCGTGCTCGGGCAGGCTGCGTCTGCGACCCTTGAACACGCCACCAAGACGACCGGAGCGCAGCGATGAGCGGCCTCGTGACCCACCATCGCCAAGCGTGGATCGCCGCCGGTGCCCGCACCCCCTTCATCGACTATTGCGGGGCACTCGCAGGTGTCTCGCCCACCGACCTCGCGATCCACGCCGCGCGCGCCGCAATCGCCCGCACGGGCCTTGAGCCGGCTCAGATTGGCGCCACCCTGGCCGGCAACATGGCGCCTGGGGATTTCGACCAGTTCTTTCTGCCGCGTCACATCGGCCTCTACGCGGGGCTTCCGATCGAGGCGCCCGCGCTCATGGCGCAACGCATCTGCGGCACCGGGTTCGAGCTGTTCCGTCAAGCGGCGCACTGCATCGACGACGGCGCCGGCGCCGTGCTTGTGGCCGCAGCCGAGAGCATGTCGCGCAACCCGATTGCCGCCTTCGAGCATCGTCAGGGCTTTCGCCTTGGGGCGCCGGTCGCATTCAAGGACTACCTCTGGGAAGCGCTCACCGATCCTGCGGTCGGGATCACGATGATTGAGACCGCCGAACGTCTAGCCAAGCGCTATGGCATCACGCGCGAGGCGGTCGACCGCTACGCAAGCCGCTCCTTCGAGCGGGCGCTTGCAGCGCAGGCTGCTGGCTTCTTCGACGGCGAGATCGCGCCGGTGACTCCCACGCGCTTCGAGCGCACGGGTTTCGCCACCCGCCAACTCACGCTGCCGCGCGGCGTCGAACGGCTTGAGCGCGACAGCCACCCGCGGCCCTCGCCGCCGGAGGCACTCGCGCGGCTGCGTCCGGTCTATCCCGACGGCGTGCAGACGGCGGGCAACAGCTCGGCACTCGTCGATGGGGCGGCGGCCGCGGTTGTCACCGACGAAGCCACCCTCGGGCGACTCGCCGCGCCGCCACTCGCGCGGCTCGTCGCCACGGCGGTGGTTGGCGTGCCGCCGGAGATCATGGGCATCGGCCCGGCCCCGGCCGTTCGCGCCCTGCTCGCCGCGACTGGGCTCGCGCTCGATGACATCGACCTCTTCGAAATCAATGAGGCGCAGGGCGCGCAGATCCTTGCGGTGCTCGCCGAACTCGGGCTCGAGCCCGAGCGCGTCAACGTTCACGGCGGTGCGATCGCCCTTGGGCATCCGCTCGCGGCCACCGGCGTGCGACTCGTGCTCACGCTCGCGCGGGCGCTCGCCGCGCGCGGCGGGCGACGCGGTATCGCGAGCGCCTGTGTGGGCGGCGGTCAGGGGATTGCGGTGCTGATCGAACGACCGACATGAAAACCACCCGCTACGAAGTCCGAGTGATGTTCGCCGACTGCGACCCGGCCGGCATCGTCTTTTTTGCCAACTTCAACAAGTGGATGGATGCGGCCTCGCTCGACTTCTTCCGGCAGTGCGGCATCCCGCCGTGGCGCGAACTGGAACGCACGCGCGGCATCATCGGCACGCCGCTCCTCGAAATCCATACGCGCTTCCTGCGCCCGGCCACCTACGGCGAGACGCTCATCATCACCACCCATGTAGCCGAATGGCGCGAGAAGGTCTTCATTCACGCGCATGAAGTCCACCGCGGCGAAACGCTGCTGGCCGTGGGCACCGAGACGCGCGCGTTCTGCGTCCGCGACCCGCAAGATCCCAGCCAAATCCGCGCCATTCCGATTCCCGAGGACATCCGCGCGGCATGCTGTTGAACGATGCCCGCCGTCAGCGGCCCGGCCCAGCCACTCGGTTGATCGGCCGCCCAGCGAAAAACGACTCGATCACTTCGATCAACTGGTCTGCCAAGCGCTGCTGCGCCGACAGCGAGGCCCAAGCCACATGCGGCGTCAGCAGGACGTTCGGCCGTCTAGCCAAGGCCATGAGCGGATGATCGGGCGGCGGCGGTTCGACGCTGGCAACATCTAAGGCCGCACCGCGAATGAGACCACGATCGAGCGCCTCGATGAGCGCCGCTTCATCGATGAGTGCGCCGCGCGCCGTGTTGACGATCAGCGGCTGCCTGCGCATCGCGGCGAATTCTGCGCGACCAAGGAGTCCGCGCGTTTGTTCGGTCAGCGGGCAGTGCAGGCTGATCACATCGGCCCGTTCGAGCACCTCGGCAAACGGCGTGTAAGGCGCCTCTACGCGAGCCTCACCCTTGCGGCCCGCAAACAGCACTTGCATGCCAAGGGACTGCGCCAGCGTAGCCACCCTTCTGCCCAGCGCACCGCGGCCCACGATGCCGAGTGTGGCCCCGGCGAGCCCGCGGATCGGATGATCGAAGAAGCAAAACTGCCCGCTCTGCCACCAGCGCCCCTCGAGCACCGACTGTCGATACGGCACCAGACTGCGTTCAAGGGCAAGGATCAACGCAATCGTGTGCTCGGGCACCGAATCCCACGCGTAGTTGCGCACGTTTGCCACGGTGATTCCGCGTGCCTCGGCCGCTTCCAAATCGATGATGTCGGTTCCCGTTGCGGCGACGGCAATCAACCGTAAGTCGGGCAACTGGGCGAGCTGCTCGGCCCTGAGTGGGACTTTGTTCGTAATGGCGACCGTGGCCGAGGCAAGCCGCGGCGCGACCTCTTCGGGGCGACTTTGTCCATACGTCACCCACTCGTGATCAAAGCTCGGCGCTTTTAGTAAGACCTGAGGCGCCAGCGTGTCCCGGTCGAGAAAGACAATGCGCGGTCGCACGGCAGCCTCTTTATTCCTCGGCAGCCAGTAGCCGACGTGCCGCCTCCACGATCGCCTCGACGGTGATACCGAAGTGTTGGTAGAGCGCCTCCGGGGCTCCGCTCGCCCCAAAACCGCGCATACCTACGAAAGCACCGCGGGCGCCAAGCCAACGCGACCATCCGAACTCAACGGCCGCTTCGCAGGCAACGCGCACTGTGCCATCGCCAAGGATGGCGCGCTGCACTTCGTTGGGCTGTTGAACAAACAGTTCCCAGCACGGCATTGAAACCACCGCCGTACCAATCCCCGCGTCTTCCAAAAGTTGCCGTGCCTTGAGCGCAAGTGCCACCTCTGAGCCTGTTGCAAGCAGGGTCACGCGGCGTTCGCCAACCTGAGCCTCTTCGAGGACATAGGCACCCATCGCGCAACGGTTTTCTTCACCCGCCTCGCGCCGAACATGGGGCAGCATCTGGCGCGCAAAGACGAGGCAGGAAGGCCCCTCGGTGTAGGCAAGAGCAACGGCCCAACACTCAGCGGCCTCCACGGCATCGGCCGGTCGCAAGACGAGCATCTTGGGCATCGCGCGCAAACTCGCCAGGGTTTCGACCGGTTGGTGCGTCGGCCCGTTGCGACCGATGCCGATCGAATCGTGGCTGAAGACAAATTTGACCGGCAGGCCCATCAAAGCCGCCATGCGCATGGCGGGTCGCGCGTAGTCGCTGAAGGCAAGATAGGTGAGCGCCAACGGCACAATGCCGCCGTGCGCGGCCATGCCCACGGCGAGGGCCGCCATGGCATGCTCGCGCACGCCGCAATGCAGATACCGACCGGATCGATCCTCTGCCGAAAAGGCGTTGAGTGAACGCTTGTGGTCCATCGGACCCTCGAGATCGGCACAGGCCACCATCCATTCGGGCATGACCTGCGCAAGCCGCTCGCTGATTTCGGCGGAAATGAATATGCCGCTTTTCAGAGGTTCACGAAGGAGCGCCTCGCGCTTGTAGCGCAAAAGCTCCTCGAAGGCTTCCTTTGGGACACCTCCACGAATGACGCGCTCGAACTCAGAGCGTTGAGCTTCGGGTAGCGCAGCAACGCGCGCTTGCCATCGCATACGCTCTGGCTGCCCGCGCGCTCCCGCTGCCCTCCATGCTGCGGCGATGGCGGGCGGTACGTCGAACGGCGGATGGGGCCAGTCCAAATCCTTGCGCATCCGCACCACGTCTTGCGGCAGGATCTTGCCGCTATGACCGGCGCGCGTGCCTTGCAAGCGGGCAAGCCCCTTCGCGATCACCGTGCGGCAGGCGATGAGCGAAGGGCGCGGGTCCTCATAGACCGAGGCGATGGCCGCCTCGATGGCCGCACAATCGTGCCCATCGACACGCACCGTATGCCAACCCGCCACGCGGAAGCGCTCCACCACATCTTCGCTGATCGCAAGCGATGTGGGCCCGTCGTCTGTAATCGCGTTGTCGTCCCAAAGCAGCGTCAGTTTGCCGAGCCGCCAGTGCCCAGCGAGTTGGATCATCTCTTGACCCACCCCCTCCTGCAAACAGCCATCGCCGACAAACGCCCACGTGCGGTGGTTCACCAAGTCCGGACCGAAGCGTGCGTTGAGCCATGCCTCCGCGACCGCCATACCCAATGCGTTCGCGATCCCCTGGCCGAGCGGACCGGTGGTGACTTCGATGCCATGGGCCACATCGCGTTCGGGATGCCCCTCACAGTGCGACCCCAACTCGCGAAAACGCTTGAGCTGCTCAATCGGAAAAGCCTCGTAACCGGTCAGATGCAACAGCGCATAAAGCAGCATCGAACCGTGGCCATTCGAGAGCACCACGCGATCACGATCGAACCAGGTCGGATCAGCGGCATCGAACCGGAGAAACCGGGTGTAGAGCACGGTAGCCACCTCGGCCAGACCGAGTGGTGCCCCCTGATGCCCCTCCCCGGCCTGCACGATGGCATCGACGGTAAGCATCCGGATCGCCTGAGCGAGGCGTTCGGGCGGTGGCGGCGACTCGTCGCGGTCGGCGGACTGCGCACTCACGTTCGGTTGCCCTCCTGCAACCACCTCGTGATGCGTTCGGCCAAGGCCGCACGACTGATGCCATAGCGCGCGTGCAGGGTCGGCAAGGCTCCAGCATCGAGAAAGGCATCCGGCAACGCGGCCAGTCGAAACTTGCGCGGCTGGAGACCCGCTTCCAACACAAGCCGCGCAACGGCCTCGCCAAGCCCGCCGACCACCGAATGGTTTTCCGCAACGACAACGAGCTTGGGAGACTGCGCGACGGCCTCAAGCAACGTATCCTCATCGAGCGGTTTGATCGTCGGGCAATGCAACACGGCCAGCTCAATCCCCTGCTTGGCGAGGTCCTCGGCGGCTTCGAGCGCACGCATCGTGAGCAGGCCGCTTGCGATGACGAGCGCATCGCCGCCGCGACGCACCCACTTCGCTTTGCCGAGCTCGAAACGATAGCCGTCGATGCGATCGAGCACGAGCGGCACTTGACCGCGCAGCAGCCGCATATACACCGGCCCCTCGTACTCAGCAATCTGCCGAACCGCTTGCTCAATGTCGAGGGCGTCGCACGGATCGACGATGACGAGGCCCGGAACAGCACGCATCATCGCGAGGTCGTCGGTGGCTTGATGCGAGGGGCCGTAGCCAGTCGTCAGTCCCGGAAGCGCACAGCAAATCTTGACGTTGAGATGTTCTTCGGCGATGACCTGATGAATGAAGTCGTACCCTCGGCGCGTGGCGAAGACGGCATAACTCGTCACAAACGGCAGCAAACCCTCTTTGGCCATGCCTCCGGCAGCCGCCAACAGCAATTGCTCCGCCATGCCCATTTGGTAGTAGCGCTCGGGGTAGGCTTGCGCAAAGATGTGCAGGTCGGTGTATTTGGCCAAATCAGCGGTAAGTCCGACCAGCTCGGAACGCTCGGCGGCCAGCTCGACTAAAGCATGCCCGAACGGCGCGGCACGCGTGGGTTGGCCCTCGGCTGCGATCGAGGCAATCATGGCCGACGTACGTAACGCGAGAGGCGCAGCAGCTTGCGTGGATGTCATGCCGGAACTCCTTGTGGGCAAGAGGCATCGAGCGCAGCGAGGGCACGTTCCCACTCGTCGGGCTCGACACGGATGAAGTGCGTCTTTTCGCGCGCTTCGAGGAACGGCACCCCGCGTCCCATGACCGTGTCAAAAAGCAGTGCCCGCGGCACGGGTGCCGGGTGCGCAAGCGCTGCATCGAACGCCTCGACCACGGCCGCGAGATCGTTCCCGTTGGCCCTTCGCACCCACCAACCGAACGCTTGCCACTTCTCGATCAACGGTTCGAAGTCCATGACCGCGCGTGCGGGCGCGTCGGCCTGCTGATTGTTGATGTCGACAACGGCAATAAGTCGCTGCAAGCGATGATGCGCGGCACTCATGGCCGCTTCCCAAACGGCGCCTTCGTCGAGCTCGCCATCGCTCATCGAGACGACGACTCGCGCATCGATCTGCCGGTGCCGCAGGGCAAGCGCCATACCGACGCCAATGGCCAGTCCTTGCCCGAGCGATCCGCCCGAAATCTCCATACCCGGCGTATACGTTGCCATCCCCGACATCGGCAACCGGCTGTCGTCGGCG
The DNA here is from genome assembly GCA_025056355.1 of Casimicrobiaceae bacterium. GTDB lineage: Bacteria > Pseudomonadota > Gammaproteobacteria > Burkholderiales > Casimicrobiaceae > Casimicrobium. Next base: position 14,093 of record JANWWI010000005.1, read on the forward strand.
CCATAGGTCGTCCACTCCTCTTCGGGCAAGATGCCCGCTTCGATCAACGCCGCATAAAGCGCAATCGCATAGTGCCCGTGCGACAGCAGCAGGCGATCGCGGTATGGCCACTTCGGATCGCGTGGGTCATAGCGCAACACGCGGCGATAAAGCACCGCAAGCACATCGGCCCAGCCGAGCGCCTGCCCAACATAGCCTTGTCCCTGCAGCGCCGCCATGCGAACCGCATAGCGGCGAATTCGCCAAGCCGCTGCGGCCAGTTCCGACATCGTCGATTGCGTTGCCTCCATCGCACACCTCTTTGCCAAACTCGAACCTCCGCCGCAACCGTCAAGGCTCGCGGCTCATCCTGCGCATGCCTCCGAACCCCGCACGGTATGCCCTTCCAGCGCGCCGATGCCACGGGAACCTCGAACTCGCGACACTCGAAACCGTCGGCGACGGCACCGTGAGTTCAGGTCAGCGCACGATCACCGCAGGCACGAACGACACAAGCGCAAGCACGGCCACAGCGACCGCGTAAAAGGGCAGCAGTTCGCGTACCGTCGCACCGATCGATACACGCGCCATGCTGCTTGCGATAAACAGGGTCGTGCCCATCGGTGGGGTGTAGAGGCCAATGGCCAGATTGACCACCATCATCACACCGAGCTGAATCGGATCCATGCCGATCGACTGCGCTAGCGGCAAAAACACCGGGGTCAGCAGCAAAACCGCCGCCGGCAGGTCGATAAACATGCCGAGAAACAGCATGAGCAGATTCATGAGCACAATCACGAGCCAGCCGCTCTGCACGTGCTCACTCACCCAGCGCACAACGCTTTGCGGCACTTGATCGAAGGTCAATAGCCAGCCGATCGCCGCCGAAGCCATGATCACGAAGAGCACGACCCCCGTTGTGATTCCCGCTTCGACGATGGCCTCGCGGAGCCGCTGCCACGTCAAATCCCGGTAGATCAGGGCCGAAGCAAGCAGCGCATAGAGCGTCGACAACACGGCGACCTCGGTCGGGGTCGCGATGCCAAAGCGCAGCAACAACACGATGAGCAAGGGCAACACCAGCGCCGGCAGCGACAAGAGGAGATCGCGGCGAAGCGATGGGTGCTCGCCTTCAAGCGTCGCGCGGGGAAAGCCTCGCACACGTCCCGCCCAGGCGCATACCACCATGAGTCCCGCGGCGAGCATGAGCCCGGGAACGACACCCGCGAGGAACAAGGAAGCGATCGAGGCATTGGCCGTCACGGCGTAGAGGATCATCGGAATCGACGGCGGGATCAGGATGCTGATCGTGGATGCCGAGGCAAGGGTTGCCGCCGAAAACGCGGGCGGATAGCCCAGCCGTCGATGCCACGGAAACAGCATGGATCCGATCGCGGAGGCATCCGCCACGGCCGAACCGGAAACGCCGCCAAAGACTGTTGAAGAGAGCACCCCCACTTGCGCCGGCCCACCCGACCAGCGGCCAACCAGTCGGGTCAGCAGGCCAACGAGCGCTTCGCCAAGCTTGCCGCTCATCATGAGCGCCCCCGTCAGCATGAAAAACGGAATCGCAATAAGCGGAAAGCTCTGTACTTGCGCAACCATCTGCTGCACGAGTACATCGACCGGGACGCGGTCCGAGGCGGCCGCAGCCGCGAGCGCCGCCGCAAGCATGGCATGCCCAATCGGCATCGCAACGGCGATCGCGGCTAAAAACACGACGAGAATCAGCCAGCTCATCGTTCTACTCAGGACCGCCCCGGCCCGTCCCCCTCGCGTCCCGCGGCATTGGGCGAGGTATCGGCGCCCGACGCGATGGTTGGCGCCGACTCCCGCTCGTGACGTGCGAGGCGCAGCGCCGTGCGCAGCGCAAGCAGCGCGAGCAACACGAGACCGAGCAGCACACAGCCATACGTGACCGATCCCGGTACACGCAGGATTGGCGACTTCTCGTCATGCACGAGCGGCAACAGCTGCGCCGTGGCCACCGCCAAAACTCCATGCACGCCCGCCACGGCCAACCACACGCTCACGAGGATGGGCCGCCGCAGCGCCGACGGCAACACCGCCACAAGGAAGGTCGTCGCGAGGTGCCCTCCGCGTCGCGCGGCGAGCACAATTCCAGCCATTACCATCCACGGAAACAAGAGCTCCGGAACTTCGCTCGCCCAACGCAGACTCGTCCCCGAGACATAGCGCAGCACCGTGTTGCCGCACAAAATCGCGAAAATCGTTGCGGTCGCTGCGATCAGCAAGCCTTGCGCGAGCGCCTCGACCGCCCGATCGAACGCGTTCGACGGCTCGCCGAAAACGAGCGGATCCATGGCGCCCTGAGGCTGACGACCGTGGCTCACGTTGCCGATGATCGATTAACGAAACGCCGGCATCTCCCGAAATCGAGCCGAGAAGGGGCCTGCTCAGCGACCGCGCGCTGCGGCGATGACCTTGCGCACAAACGGCCCGATCGGGCCCGCCATCCACTGGTCGTCGACGTTAGCTGTTGCCCGCTCGAAGGCCGCTTTGTCCGCCACCGTGACTTGCATGCCGCGTGCCTTGAGCTCGTCGAGCAATTTCGCATCGGCCTCCGCCGAGAGTCGCCGTTGCAACTGGGTGGCCTCGTTGGCCGCTTCCTGAATGATGCGTCGATCGGCCTCGCTCAAGCGATCCCAGGTGCGCTTGCTCATCAGAAACGGCGTCATCTCGTACTTGTGCCCAGTCAGCGCGAGGTGCTTTTGCACTTCGTAGAGTTTGGCCGAGTGGATGTTCATGAGTGGGTTTTCCTGACCATCGACGACACCCTGCTGCAAAGCGACGTAGAGTTCGCTGAAGCGAATCTGCTGCGGCTCTGCCCCGAGCGCCTTCATGATGTCCACCGTGACCGGATCCGGGGGCGTGCGCATCTTGAGGCCACGCAGGTCCTCGGGCTTGACGATGGGACGCTTGCTGTTCGTCATGTGCCGGATGCCGTTATCCCAATAGCCAAGCACGATCAGACCCTTTTCGGCGCTTTTTTCTGCCAGTTCTTTGCCCAACGGCCCGTCGAGGACGCGCCACGCCGAACGAAGATCCGAGAACAAAAACGGCATCCCAAAGGCCGCATACTCGGGCACCGCATTTGAAACCGCCCCCTGAGAGTTGGCGCTCATGTCGAGGGCACCGCTGCGCAACGCGGTCACCATCGCTGCATCGTCGCCGAGTTGGGCTGAGGGGGCGACCTGCACTTCGATCCGCCCGCCGGATTTCGCTTTGACGATTTCGGCAAAGCGCACCGCTGCCTCGTGTCTGGGGTTACCAGGTGCTGCGCCGTGGCCAAGCGTCAGCTTCAACGTTTGTGCGTGTGCGACCGCCGCGCAGAAGGACACAACGGCAAAGACCGCAACGGTTCTGCCTTTCAACAGTCGATGCAACATGGTTTGACTTCCTCCTTAGCTCGTCGTGGGTCAAGAACCGGGCGCGCCGCTCGCGTCGCGCGGCCCGTCTCAATGAATCAACATGCCGCCGTTGACATCCAGCGTCACCCCGGTCACATAGCGCGCCAAATCGCTTGCCAGAAAGAGCACGCAGCCCGCAACATCGAGCGGTTCACCGATGCGGCCGAGCGGAATCGCAGCACGGATCTCCGCGAGCTTCGCTTCCGGAATCAGACCGCGGTTGATGTCGGTGGCAATCAAGCCGGGTGTCACACTGTTGACGCGAATGTTGTCGGGGCCGAACTCGCGCGCCATCGCCCGCGCAAGTCCCAAGATGCCGGCTTTCGCGGCCGAGTAGTGCGGGCCGCCGAGAATGCCGCCGCCGCGCTGCGCACTCACCGAAGAAATGCACACGATCGAGCCACTGCGCTGCGCACGCATGATCGGAAGCACGGCCTGCGACATATAGAGCGTTCCGCGCAAGTTGACATCAAGCACGGCCTCGTAATCGGCCGGTTCGATCTCCAGCGTTTTCTTCGGCTGCGTGATCCCGGCGTTGTTGACCAGGATGTCCACGCGGCCCCAAGCCGTCCGCACCGCTTCGACCACCTCGACACAGCGCGCGCGATTCGTGACATCGCCGACCAAGCCCATGGCGTTAGAACCGAGTTGCTCGGCGGCGCGCCCCGGATGAGCCGCCGGCAAATCCACGATCGCCACACGTGCGCCGTGACTGACCATGAGCTGTGCTGTGGCAAACCCGAGTCCATTCCGACCCGCAGCGCCCGTGACGATTGCGACCTTGTCGGCCAACAACATTCGTGTGCTCCTCCTCCGATCTGTCCCTAGCAACGACCGCATCCCGCCTCGGCTGGGCCCGCGCGTCTTGGCCGACACCGGCGGCTATCCGAGCTGCGGGCACGCGCGCGCCGTCGCCAACCTGCTTGGATCGATACCCGAGCTCGCAGAAGCGGTCATCCGACGAAAGATTCGTTCAGCGCGATCTTGACAGAGATGAAGCATGAAGCCAAGAGATTTTTTTGCACGCTAACATGCATCTTTTGCATGTTAGGCGCAATCGGCTCGCTCGCGTGACGAGCGCCGCTTACGCGGCGGAGCCGATATGAAGGAGCGCAGCGATCCTCGGAGGGAAAAGCGATGTCGTCTTTGCCGCCGTTTGGGCTTCTTGTGGCCTTCGAAGCGGTTGCTCGACGGGGGAGTTTTCTCCTCGCCGCAAAAGAGCTCAGTCTGTCGCCGTCGGCGGTGAGTCATCGCCTCGCACGGCTCGAGGCGCTCCTCGGGGCACGCCTGCTCGACCGCAACGCCCACGGCATCCGCCTGACAGCGCTTGGCCGTCACTACCTGATGCGACTCTCGGCGCCGCTCAGCGCCCTTCGCGCCGCGACCGACGACATCAAGCGCGGCAGCGCGAGCACGCTGCATGTGCACAGCGCACCGAGCATCGCTATCCTTTGGCTCATGCCGCGGCTACCAAGCTTCGCCCGCGCCCACCCGGAAGTGAGCCTCAGCCTGTCGGCTTCCCACTCGCACAGCGACTTCGCGCTCGGTGAGGCGGATGTCGACATCCGTTACGGCGTGCCGAATTGGCCCGGACTCCACGTCGAACCGCTCTTTCGGGAGCCGATTTTGCCGCTGGCGAGCCCCGCTTTCGTACGCACCCACCGGCTTCGTACAGCCCGTCAGTTGCGCGGCTTACCGCTCATCCAAAGTACGGTCAACGTCGTGCAATGGAGCGACTGGTTTGCTGCGTACGAATCGATTCCCCCGCCAGAGCGCTTCGCGCTACGCTTCGATCGCGCGCAGATCGCTATGGAGGCGGCGATCCACGGGCTCGGTGTGGCGCTAGAGAGCGCCGTGCTTGCCGAAGAGCACCTGCGGAAGCGTCGGCTCGTGGCACCTTTTGGTGCGGAGAAAGCGGTCTGGGTTGAGGCGCATTTTCTGGTCTATCCGGCCGCCCATGCCGAGCGACCAGCGGTCGCGCGGTTCTTGCAATGGCTGCGCCGCGAGGCGAATCTGACCCCTCTACGCTCAGCCTGACACGGGAGATTCGGCCGCCTGTTCGGGCCGTGTGCTCGCCCCGTCGGCTTCGACCGCGCCCAAACTGACTGCCCAGAGCGCCTCCGCCGCGGCATTCAAGCGATGTCGTCCACGGTAGAGACGGATATCAAGTGGAACCGCGTCGGCCAAGGCCGTACAACGAACCAAGCGCCCCGCTGCGAGATCCGCGCTGACCAGCCGCTCGGGCAGCCAAGCAAACCCGCGCCCTGCCAAAGCCAAGTGGCGCAGTAGCGGTGCATGTGGAGCCTCAAACGCGACTTTGATGGCCCAGTCGCGTTCAAGAAACGGCCGCATCCGCGGCTCGACAGCGCGAGCAAGAAATGAGGCGCGGCTGTAGGCAAGCCAAGACGCCGGCCCGACGCCGCGATGCGGATCATGCCGCGGCCGCCCCGCATCGTCGGGCGCCGATACCGCAACAAGACGCTCTCGGCCAAGACAGACATGGGCATAGCCGCGCTCATCGAGCGTATTGGCGATCTCTGGATGCCCATAACAGAGGACAAATTGCACTCGCCGCTGCTCGAGGTGCAAACAACACGACTCAAAACCGTCGGTAAAGGTCACGATCGAGCCAAACCGCGAGTCCCGTTCGATCTGGCCGAGCCAGCCCGGAAAAAACTCAAGCGCGAGCGTATGCGTCACGGCCAAGCGCAGGCTCACCGCGTCCTCATCCGCCGCCGCGCAAGCCTTGATCCGCGCCGCTTCCAGCCCGGCAAGCGTCTCCTCGACCAAGGGCAACAGACGCTGCCCCGCGGCCGTGAGCTCCACCGGGTGACTGCCACGATCGACAAGATCCACGCCCACCCATTCCTCGAGCGCCCGGATGTGCCGACTGAAGGCCGGCTGCGCAATGAAACGCGCCTCGGCCGCACGCGAAAAGCTGCGTAGCTTCGCCAACGCGACGAAATCTTCAAGCCAGTCTAGGTCCAGCGGACGGTTGTGTGGTCCCATGGCGCGAAAACGCATAGTTGCATGCAAATCGGGTATTGGACGCCAATCCCGAGCACGCGCGATCATGCCGTTGTCGATTCGTCCTTGAGAAAACACCCGACCCGTATGCCCAGGATCTCCGATTATGGCGGCATCATTCCCGCCATTGCCTGCCCCTTCACGAGCGACGGCCGGATCGATGAACCGGCCCTTGCGCGCCTCGCCGGGTGGCTCGCCGAACATCGCGGCATCGTCGCCGTGATGACCAACGGTCACACGGGCGAGGTGTTCGCGCTGACCCCTGAGGAGCGCGCACGAGTCACCCGCGTTGTGAGTCAGGCGCTCGCCGGGCGCCTGCCGGTCATCTCCTCGGTCGTCTGCGAAGGCATCGCCGATGCCCAGGTGCACACGCGCGCGGCGGCGGAAGCCGGCGCAGTGGCCATCGACGTCATGCCGCCGCATCACTGGCTGCGCTTCGGCTTCAAGCCAAAGCATGCGCTCGACTACTTCGCCGCCATCCACGAAGCCGCCCCCGATCTCGATCTCGTCTGCCATGTCTACCCAGCCTGGACGCGGGCCGCGTATGGCTCCGACCTCCTCGCCGAGCTGGCCCGTCTGCCCTACGTGCGTGCCTTCAAGGTTGGACAACGCGAGATGAACAAGTACGCCCGCGACATCGCCGCTATCCGTGCGGCTGACCCATCGAAGGCCATTCTCACCTGCCACGACGAGTACCTGCTCGCCTCGATGGTGCAGGGCGTGGATGGCGCGCTCGTCGGCTTCGCCACGTTCATCCCGCAACTCATCATCGATCTGTGGGAAGCCGTGAAAGCCGGTGACTTGAGGCGCGCAATGGCGGTGCAGGCGCGCATCACGCCGCTCAAGGACGCGGTGTATGGCGGCGGCGAACCCACCGGTGAAGCGCACGCTCGGATGAAGTACGGCATGTATCTGGCCGGCATTCTGGAGTCGCCCGCCGTACGTCCGCCCACCGAATCCCCGTCCGCTCCGGAGATTGACACCCTGCGCGCTGCGCTCGCGCAGGCGGGACTGCTCAAACGCTGAAAACCAAGGAGGCTTATCCCATGAATCGTCGCTCCATCCTCATGCTCGCCAGTGCGGGCCTGCTCGCCTTCAACGCCTCCGTCGAGGTCCTGGCCCAACCCTGGCCAACCAAGACGGTCCGCATGATCATTCCGTTCCCGCCCGGCGGAACACTCGATGCGGTGGGTCGTTTGCTCGCGCAGAAACTGTCCGAGCAAACCGGACAGCAATTCGTCGTCGACAACCGCGCCGGTGGCAACGGCATCATCGGCGCCGATGCTGTAGCCAAGGCAGCCCCTGACGGTTACACGGTGCTCTTCAACGCTTCGACCTTTGTCACGACCCCGATGACGATGAAGAGCGTGCCTTACTCGGTCGAACGCGACTTCATTCCGGTCGTGCTTGTGGCCAAAGCCCCGCTGTCGGTGGCGGTCGCCAAGCAGCTTCCGGTGACCGACATTACCTCGCTCATCCGCTATGCCAGAGAGCAACAAGGCAAGGCGACTTTCGCAGTCGGCTCGATTGCCTCGGCCGGTCACTTGGCCACCGAGCGCCTGCGCCGTGCAGCAGGATTTGATCTGACAATCGTTCCCTACAAAGGCACGGCCCCGGCCATGCAAGACCTGCTCGGCGGCCGCATCGATGTCTTCATCGATCCGGTGCTTGGCTCTCTGCAACATCACCGAAGCGGTGCCTTGCGCGTGATTGCTGTGACCGCGGCGCAGCGCGTTCCGACGCTGCCCGAGGTGCCCACCGTGGCCGAGACGCTGCGCGGCTTCACAGCCTACACCTGGTACGGCATTTGGGTACCCGCGCGAACGCCCACGGAGGTCGTGCAGCGGCTCAACGCCGAGGTCAACAAGGCCCTGTCCGGCGAGCTGCGTGAACGACTCGCGCAGCAAGGCATCATCCCCGCCGGAGGAAGCCCGGAGGATTTCGCGCGTTTTCAGCGAGAAGACATAACGCAGTCACAAAAAATCATCACGGAGGCCAACATCCGTGTCGAGTGAGCCAAGCAGCGCGCCCGGGACGGCACTTGTGACTGGAACATCAAGCGGTATCGGGCGTGCGGTCGCACTCGAGCTGATCCGGGGAGGCTGGCGCGTGATCGGCGCCGATCGCGCCGCCCCGACGATCTCGGCCGAAGGCTTCAGTGCGGTCGAACTGGATTTGCTCAACACGCACGAGCTGGCCGCCTGGACTTGCCGCGAAGGGCACGATATCGATGGCCTGGTTCATGCCGCAGGCACCCTGACGGCGGCACCGCTCGGGCAGCTCGATCACGAGGCCGGAGAACGCATGTGGCGGCTGCACGTCGCAGCCGCCGCGGTGCTCGCCGACGCATTGATCCCGCGCATGGCGGCACGGCGTTTCGGTCGCGTCGTATTGATCGGCAGCCGAATCGCTGACGGCATGCCGGGACGCAGCCAGTATGCGGCAACGAAAGCGGCCTTGGTTGCCCTCGCGCGCAGTTGGGCGGCCGAAGTGGCTGCGCAGGGCGTCACGGTCAACGTCATCGCGCCCGCAGCCACACGCACCGCCATGCTCGGCGATCCGGCGCGCGCCACCTCCGCGCCCCGAATCCCGCCGATCGGCAGACTCATCGAACCCGAAGAGGTGGCAAGCCTCGTCGGCTATCTCTTCTCGCCCTCCGCCGCGGCGATCACCGGTCAGTCGATCGCGATCTGCGGAGGCGCATCCCTTTCGCGTTGAACCTCGCCCGCACCGCGGGCCGCTCCCCGTATGAAGATCACCCAGATTCTCGAGTCCACCCGACCGATCGCCTCGCCGATCCGCAATGCCTACATCGACTTCTCGAAGATGACGCTGAGTGTGGTCGCCGTGGTGACCGACGTCATCCGCGACGGCCGCCCGGTCGTCGGCTACGGCTTCAACTCCAACGGCCGTTATGGCCAAGGCGCGCTGATCCGCGAGCGTTTCGCGCCGCGGATCCTTGAAGCCGACCCGCGCAGCCTGCTCGACGCCACGGGCGAGAACCTCGACCCGCACAAGGTCTGGGCCACCATGATGACCAACGAGAAGCCCGGCGGCCACGGCGAGCGTTCGGTGGCCGTTGGCACGATCGATATGGCCGTCTGGGACGCGGTGGCGAAGATCGCCGAGAAACCCCTCTACGAGCTGCTTGCGGAACGCTTCGGCCAAGGGCCAGCCAACCCGCGTGTCTTCGTTTACGCGGCCGGCGGGTACTACTATCCCGGCCAAAGTCTCGACGACCTGCGGCGAGAAATGGGTAGCTACCTCGAGCGCGGCTACACCGTCGTGAAGATGAAAATCGGCGGTGCCACGCTGGCTGAGGATTGCCGGCGCATCGAGGCCGTGTTGGCGATGCTCGGTCCGGGGCAGCAACTCGCGGTGGACGCCAACGGCCGGTTCGACCTTGCCACTGCGCTCGACTACGCACGGGTCTTGCGCGACTATCCGCTCTTCTGGTTCGAGGAGCCAGGTGACCCGCTCGACTACGAGCTCAACGCTCGCATCGCCGAGGTCTACGACCGACCGCTCGCCACCGGGGAAAATCTCTTCTCGATGCAGGATGCGCGAAATTTGATTCGGTATGGCGGCATGCGCCCCGACCGCGACTGGCTACAGTTTGACTGTGCGCTCAGCTACGGCTTGGTCGAGTATTTGCGAACGCTCGACATGCTGCGCACACATGGCTGGTCACCCCGTCGTTGCATCCCGCACGGCGGGCATCAGATGTCGCTTGCGATTGCGGCCGGTCTCGGCCTGGGCGGCAACGAAAGCTATCCCGACCTGTTCCAGCCTTACGGCGGGTTTCCCGACGGCGTGACCGTCGACAACGGCTACGTCACGCTGCCGCCCTTGCCGGGCATCGGGTTCGAAGGCAAGTCCGATCTGCGCGAGGCCCTCCTGAGCCTGCACGCCTGAGGCGCGCGGGCGCCCGGCTCCTTCAAAGCCTCTTCTCTGTGTTGACCGCTCAGACGGGCTGTGCCTTGAATTTGACGCCCAGTGCTCGCGCCACCTTGAGGACGGTGTCGAATCGCGGCTTCGCTCCAGGTGCAAGGGCCTTGTAAAGGCTCTCGCGCCCCAAGCCGGCGACCCGGGCTACCTCGGCCATTCCGCGCGCACGCGCGATATCCCCGAGCGCGAGCAGCAACAAGTCCGGATCGTCGGACTCGAGCACAGCGGTCAGGTATTCGGCGACGGCGTCGTCGGTGTCGAGATAGCGAACCGCATCGAAAGGGATGAGTCTGTGCTGATTACGTGAAGCCGTCATAGATCATCTTCTCCGATTTCCGAGGCCAACTTCAGGGCACGTCGGATATCGCGCCCCTGCGTCGACTTGTCGCCACCGTTGAGCAGCAGCACGATCACTCGACCGCGACGCACGAAGTAGAGCCTGTAGCCCGGGCCGTAGTGCACCCGCAACTCCGAGACCTCGCCTTCAACGGGGCCCCAATCACCGAGGTTTCCAGCCTCCACCTGCCGCAGTCGCGCGGCGATCCGAACCTGAGCGCGTTTGTCCTTCAACCCGTCAAGCCACGCGACGAACTGGCGGGTTTGAAGGACCGTGAACATGACCCCCGAATGTATCCTATCGGATACAAGTGCGGCTATACCGTGTGCAACGGTGACAGCGCCGCCTGCTTCGGCCACCGCGCTCAACACACGCTCGCGAGCGGTTGCAACCCGGTCCCGATCGACCCGCGCGGCAGGTCGAACAGCACGTTGCCCGCCTTTACAAACGCAGCACGAACAGCGTGATCGCCGGAAACGCGGCTAGGATCGTGATGCGGACGAGGTCGCTCGCCACAAAGGGCAGCACACCGCGGAAGGTCTCGGCCATCGGCACCTCGCGCGCAATCGAGTGGATGATGAAAAGGTTCATCCCCACCGGAGGTGTGATGAGCCCGACCTCCACGGTGACCAGCACAAGAATCCCGAACCAGATCGCAAGCGCCTCTGGCTTGAGCCCGAAATCAAGCCCCATCACGATCGGAAAGAAAATCGGCACGGTCAGCAGAATCATCGAAAGCGAGTCCATCACGCAGCCGAGCACGAGGTAGAAGAGGAGGATGGCCGCAAGCACAAGCCACGGCGAAAGTCCAAGCCCAGCCACGTAGGCCGCCGCCTGCTGCGGCAACTGCGACAGCGCCAAAAAGGTGTTGAAGAGACCCGCCCCGAGCAAGATCAGGTAGATCATGCCGGTGGCCACCGCCGTGGCCTTGAGCGAAGTCTTGAGCTCCTGCCAACCGAGCGCGCCGTTCCACCAGGCGATCAGTCCCGTGCCCACAGCGCCCACGGCCGCGCCTTCGGTTGGCGTGAACACCCCGCCGTAGATGCCGCCAATTACCGCCAAAAAGATGACTAGCACCGGCCAGACGGCGCGGGTGGCCTGCCAGCGCTCTTGCGCGCTTGCCTTGGGCAGCGACTGCGCGCTGCCCGGGACGAAGCGAACATACAGGGCCACCACGATCATGTAGCCGATCATCGCAAGGATGCCCGGCACGAACGCGGCCAGAAAGAGCTTGGCGATGTTTTGCTCGGTAAGCACCGCGTAGATGACCAGGATGATCGAGGGCGGGATCAGGATGCCAAGCGTGCCGCCCGCGGCAAGCACACCGGTTGCGAGTGCACCCGAGTAGCCATTGCGACGAAGTTCGGGCAAGGCGACCTGGCCCATGGTGGCTGCAGTTGCAACCGACGAGCCGCAGATCGCACCGAAGCCCGCGCAGGCGCCAACGGCCGCAAGCGCAATCCCGCCGCGGCGATGCCCGAGCCAGACCTCGGCGGCCTTGAACAGCGCTCTCGAGAGCCCACCGACCATCGCAAACTGGCCCATGAGCAAAAACAGCGGTACCACCGAGAGCGAATGGTTCGAGAAGGTCGCGTAGGTGAAGTGTTTGAGTTGGTTGAGGATCGGGGCCACGTTGCCATACATGAGCCACGCACCGACGAGCCCGCAAAGCCCCATGGCAAGGCCAATCGGCAGGCGCAAAAAGATGAGCGCAAGCAGCACCGCGAAGCCCCAGAGGGCAAGCGCCACACCGGAGATGCCAAGCATCGTGCTCATGCGTGCGCTCCCGCGGTTGAGGCCACCGCCCCGCCTGCGCGGGAGACGACCCAGGCTTTGCTGGCATAGACGACGCAGCCAGCCACAGCGGCCGCCATGCAAAGGGCATAACCCCACCAAAGGGGCCATTGCAGGATGAAGGTGGTTTCGCCGGCCCGGTATTTCTCGATGAGTCCCACGCCGAGCCGCCAGGTGAGCAAAAGCCACAAAATGAGCATCAGCCACTCCGAGACGACGGTCACCGCACGTTGGAGCGGAAGCGGGAAACGGCTATAGAAAAGATCGACCGTGGCATGGCCGCCCCGCAGGTGACACCACGGCAGGAAAAAGAACACGCAGATGGCTGCCCCGACCTCCACGAGCTCGAAATCCCCCGGAATGGGCCCCAGCCCGACGCGCACGAAAGCGCGGCCCGTCACACTCACCACGATCATGAGGGCAAGCGCGCACAGCAGCAGCCCCCCGGCGACCGCAAGCCCCGCAGCCAGACGTTCGATTGTTTTTGACATGGTCCTCCTTTCGTGCACAGACCGCTTTTCTTATCGCCCCACCGGCACCATCGTGCCGCGCAGCGTGTGATGTTAGTCAAGCGGCGGGGTGAGCCCGTCGTGTGATTTCCTCAAGTGGCGGTGCTTTAGCCCTTGAGACTGCCCGCAGTGCCTCCCACGATTGGAAGTCCCGACCGACATCGAGACTCTTGTCTGCTTGAGTCCTTGAGGCCGCGCAGTGCGTCCCTGCCGGAGAGCGCAAGCCCCGAATCGTTCCTCCCCTTCGCGTGCGAAGGGGAGGTGCCGCGAAGCGGCGGAGGGGTTGCGGAGGCGACATCGCGCCGAGTGCAAGGGAGACAAATTCGAGCGCTCGAGCGGTTGTGCGCGATCACCCCTTGGTCGGCTTCGCCGACCTCCCCCTCGCCGAGCGGCGCAGGTGAGAAAAACGTGCGTCTTCTTGCCCCAACCTGACAGCCAACCCCGGCTGCCTGCGCGAGCAATCTGAACACTCCATCACGCGTGATCGCACCGAGGCCAAACGATGCCCGAACGTGTCGCACCGCCTAATCCGCCTAGAGCCGCATCTCGAGCCGAAGCGCAACACTCGTATCGGTGCGCCCGCGGGTCTGGGTGAGCTGGCGTAAGCCCTCCTCAATAAGCGTCGAGGTCGTGATTTGCTCAAGCGGCAACAGGTTCGAGGCCGAAAGCCGCAGCCGCGTGCGTGCATCGATGTTCCAAAGCACATAGGCATCAAACACCCGCCGTGTCGAGACCCGCTGCCGCAGCGTCTCGGTGAGCTGCGTCTCATAGGCGGGGGTGAGAGCAAGCGTGCCGCCCAGCGCCAGGGCAGTGCCGGGGATGCGGTAGTCGAGTCCGAGGTTGGCGGTGAACTTCGGCTGTTCGTTGATGCGGTTGTCCGGGCCGGGCACGCCGCTGACGCGTGAGCTGTAAACGGCCGCATTAGCCTTCACCGCCAGCCGCCCGAGAGCGCCGAGACCGTCGAACAGCTCAGCGAGTTGAAAGCGCCCGTCGAACTCAAGGCCTACGGTGGTCGCTTTGGTGAAGTTGACCGGGCGGTTCACATAGCGCGGCACCTCCGCCCACGGCACCGACTCGAGCGTGGTCACGTTTCGCGCCAGGTCGCGAATCTGGCGTGCGAAAAGATTGACCGAGAGGATGCCGCCTGCGCGCAGGTACTGCTCATAGGCCAGATCGAGCCCGTTGGCCCGCTCGGGCTTCAGATTCGGGTTGCCGACGCGATCCGGCTGAGTGAACAGATTGGGTCCCGGCACCGGATAGTTGGCCGAAAGCTGCGGCCGCGTGGTCAGTTGCTGGATCGTCGGCGGCCGGTAGCTCTGGGTAAGCGAGAGCCGGATCTGATCGCGCCGCGGCGCGGCAAAACGCCAGACAAGATGCCCGAGCGGGGTGAGCACGCGCGAGACGTTCTCAAAACGGTCCGCGGCATCGGCGCTACGGTTGCGGATTTCCTCGTAGCGAAGGCCGAGATTGGCCGAGAGGTTGTCCAGCGGGTCCCACTCGTCCTGCACATAAAGCGCCCAGCGTAACGACGAGGCCGTAAAGACGCTGCCGAGATCGGCAAGCTGAGGCCTGCCGTTGACGAGCGTGACCGCATCCTCGCGCCGGCGCACGCGCTCAAGCTCCCACCCGAAGGTGAGCGCATGCGAGGGCTCGCCAGCGGTGTTTTGCACAAGCTTGCCGGCGAGGCGCTGCCCGCGGTCGCGGGTGGCGGCCTCGGTGGTCTGCACGAGCAGCCGTCGGCCGTCGCCGGCGAAGTTTTCCGCCAGCGAGGACTGATCGCTGTCAAAGCCCCCTGCCCCACCCTGAAGCTCAAGCCGCAAGCCCTCGCCCAGGCGGGTGTTCCACATGAGGTTCAGGCGCCGAAAGTAGTTCTCGGTATCCGAACTGCCGCGCCGGGTCGCATAGGGCGGCGCGGTTGCGCCCAAGCGCTGCGTGAGCGACCCACGGCTGAGCGCCTCGATCGAATTGGTGCCGCCAAGCAGCTGGACTGAGGCCATCTCCCCCGGCCCGAAGCGCCACTGCAGCCGCCCCTGCGCAAAGACGTGCAGGTTTTCGTTTTCAGTCGAACCGAAGCCGCTTTGATCGAGCACTGGGCGGCCGGTGGCGAGTTCGAAGTGTTCGCTGATCGTGGCGGTGTCGGTGATCTGCCGCGGTGCGCGCACCGAGGCGCTCAGGTTGTAGCTGCCGGCAGCCGAAAACACTGCCTGATGCGTCCACCCCGCCTCGGGCGAAAACCGCCCGCGCTCCAGCGAGACGGCCGCACGCAGATCGTGCGTGGTCTGCCGCAGCGGCTCGCGCAGGACGATGTTGATCGTGCCGGCGATCGCCCGTGCGCCGGTCTCCGCCGTCGGCGCGCGAAGAATTTCGATGCGTTCGATCTGATCCGGAGCGAGCTGTTCGATGGCGAAACCCGGCGGCACCCGCTGTCCATCGATCAAAAGCTGCGTGAAGCCACCGCCCATCCCGCGCATCTGCGGCGGGCCGGGCCGCCCGGGGCGTCCACTCATCGTGACCCCGGGTAGACGCCGCAACACATCTCCCAGGTTAGAGTCACCGTACTGCTCGATGTCCTCGCGGGTGATGACGATCTTGGCCACGCTTGCATTGCGCCGTTCCTCGGTGCCGCTGTTGCGGCCGGTCACTTCAACCGGAGCCACGCGCTGCGGACTCTCGGGCAGGCGATTTGAGGAGGCAGCCTCTGGGCTGGCCGGCGCCTCCGCCGGTGCGGCCGAAGCGGGTGCTTGTGGGACGGGCGTTGCCGGGTCCGCGGACCTTTGGGCAACGCTTGGCGTCAGGCTAAAGGCGAAGCTAGAAGCGATGGCCAGCGCAAGCGTCGAAGGCCGCGGGCGCCGCTGAAAACGGGTCATGGGGAAAGAAAACTGGTGGATGACTCTCTATTGTCCGAAAAGGCTGCCAAGGGTTCCCGCAAACACCATCGCGCCGAAACATTTGCTGACAACTGCGGCTTGACCGCCAGGCGCCGCCGTGACTGGCCCGCGATCGCAGAATTGGGGGCGCTCCTTGAGGGAGCGCTTGAAACTCGCTCAATCCGGCGCCCCAAGCACAAAGCTCACGGTCACGGGCGAGGTCGTGAAGTCGTAGGCACGCTGGATCACTTTTAGATACACCGGCGGCTCATCGAGCGTCACCCGCATCAAATCCCCTACGGCCGGCATCGCCATGCCCGCCGGGGCGTCGGTCGAAAACTTGAACTCGGTGGCGCGAATCAGGCGCTGTGCGGTCGGCGTAAGCGTGATCTTGATTTCCATGACACGACTGCCTCGTCAGGACCTCATCGAACGAGCGTAACAAAGCCCTGCGCGCCTGCCCAAGGTTGCCGGCAGCAAATGGCCGGATTGATAGATTCGGAGCCCATCGAAACCTCTCGATCGCTCAATGTCTGACCCGCGAACACCTGTTGCGCCGGAACACGTCTACCGGCTGCTCAATCACGGCCCGACCGTCCTTGTGACCAGCGCCCACGCGGGTCGCCGCAACGTGATGGCGGCCTCATGGAACATGGCGCTTGATTTCACGCCACCCAAGGTCGCCGTGGTCATCGACAAATCCACCCGCACGCGGGAGCTCGTCGAAGCCTCAGGGCGTTTCGGCTTGGCAGTCCCGTCGCGTGCGATTGCGCCGCTCGTGCTTGCGATCGGGCGCATGAGCGCGCGCGAGCTGCCGGATGGGATGGACAAATTCACCCACTTGAGCATCGAGACCCTGCCGGGCGCTCAAGATGCGCTGCCGCATCCGGTCGGCTGCCTCGCCTGGCTCGACTGCCGCGTGCTCAGCGAGCCCGCGATCGAGGCTCGCTACGACCTCTTCCTCGGCGAAGTCGAAGCCGCCTGGGCCGATCCGCGCGTCTTCTCAAACGGCCGCTGGCGCTACGGCCCCGACACCCCAGCCGAACTGCAAACCCTGCACTACGTCGCAGGCGGCACGTTCCTCACCGTAGGCGCGCCGATCGAAGTTGAAGCCGCGAACCTGGTGCGATCGAGTTGATCACGCGAGCTTGAAGGGCAAGCTCCTGAGCCGCTGCCCGGTCGCGGCGAAGATGGCGTTGCCCAGCGCGGGGGCGGCCGGGGGCACGCCGATCTCGCCCACGCCGCCGAGGGCCGCGCCGCTGTCGATGATCACGGTCTCAAACGTGGGCGTCTCGGCAAGCGTCATGAGCGCATAGTCGTTGAAGTTCGACTGTACGACGCGGCCCTCCTCGAGCGTGATCGCGGGCTTGAGCGCGGCGGTAAAGCCCATGATCGCAGCCCCTGCGATCTGCGCCCTGACGTTGGCCGGATCGAGCGCCCGCCCGCAATCGACCGCCGTGTAGACGCGCCGCAGATGCACCGTGCGCCCGATCACCTCGACATCGACCACCATCGCGACGATGCTCTTGAACGATTCGGCCAGCGCAAGCCCACGCCCCCAGCGCGGGCCGGGCAGCGGCGCGTTCCAGCGCGAGGCAGCAGCGACCGCTTCGAGCACCGCACGGTGGCGCGGGCTCTCCGCGAGCAATTCAAGCCGCAGTTGCAGCGGATCGCGCTTCAAGTGCGCTGCGATTTCGTCGAGGAAGGTTTCGACGAAAAACGTGTTGTAGCTGTAGCCAACACTGCGCCAAAACCCGACCGGCACCGGCACATCGACCTGTGCATGCCGGCAGCGAAAATGCCGAAAGCGGTACGCAAGCTTGATCGCGCCTTCGGCGTTGGTGCGATCAGGCCGCATATCGCCGCCCAAGCCGAGGCTGCTCCTCCCCATGACGCTTTTCATGACACTCGGGCCGACCATCTCGTGCTGCCAGAGCTCGATCTTGCCCTGTGCATCGAAGGTGGCCGTCAGACGCGCGGCCACGGCCGGGCGGTAGGCATCATGCTGAAGGTCCTCGCGCCGCGACCAGATGAGCTGCACCGGACGCCCACCGGTCACCTTCGCGCAGGCAAGCGCCTGGCGCACGACCTCGAGTTCCATCCGACCGCCGAAGCCGCCGCCCAGCCACGGGGTGTGCACGCTCACGGCCTCGCGGGGCACCCCGCAGATACGCGCGGCAAGCCACTGCACGAGGGTAGGTGCCTGATTGCCCACCCAGACTTCGACCTGCCCATCGCGAATGCGCGCGGTGCAGTTGGGCGGCTCCATCGCAGCGTGCGCAACGAACGGCACCGAGTAATCGGCACTCAAGCGTGCTGAGGCCGGCGCCCGGGCCAGCACGGCGTCCGGGTCGCCATACTCTTCAAACACACGACGAACCGGCCTGGAAAGATCAGGCAGCTTGGCCGGATCGTCTTCGCCCTCAAGCACCGCGCGGTACTGCGCGGCAAGCCCCGCCGAGGACACCTGGGTAGCCGTCGGGCCGCCGGCCACCAGCTCAACCTGCTCGAGCGCACGCTCGGCCTCCCACCAGCTTTTGGCCACCACCGCGAGCCAACGATCGCCACGAACCTGATGCAGCACGCTTTCAGGCGGCCGACCTTCGCGCCAGCGCACCTCGATGAGTTCGCCTCGAACCTGCGGAATGTGCCGGATTGCGGCATAGAGCATGCCTTCGAGCCGAACGTCGATGGCAAAGCGCGCAGTGCCGAGAGTCTTTTCAACCACATCGAGCCGTGGGGGTGACTTGCCGAGAAGCTTCCAGGCCTCCGGCGGCTTCGGTGAGGCATGCTCGGGCAGCGGCCGCACCGCCGCTTCGGCCGCGAAGTCGGCAAGCGGCGCGCGACGAGCGCTTGCGGCATGGGTAACAACACCCTGCTCGATCGCAAGTTCGCGCACAGGCACCGACCAGCGGGAGGCTGCGGCCTCCAGCAGTGCCGCACGCGCCGAGGCGGCCGCCTGTCGCATCGCCCCCCAGGCATCGCGCACCGAGGTCGAGCCCCCGGTCATCTGCACACCGATCAGCCGGGCCAAGTGTTCGGCCAGGCCTTGCAACGCGGCAGGCGCGTTGCCGGTCAAGAGCGCGGTGTTTGCGTAGATGGGCTCAATCGGCGCCTGCTCGGCCTGCACCCGCGACCAATCGAAATCGAGCTCTTCGGCCACGATCATGGCCAGCATGGAGAACACCCCCTGGCCCATGTCCTGCCGTGGCACAAAGACCACCAAGCGGTTGTCAGGGGTAAGCTTGAACCAGGGCGAAAGCGCCACCTCGCCCGGCGCGGCCGGCGGACGGTAGCGCGCAGCCTTCGAAAGACGATGAACCGCAACGGTGCCTCCAACCAGGAGCGCCCCACCCACGAGGGCACTGCCCACCAAAAAGACCCGGCGAGTCATCGAGCGCGGCATGGCAACTTATCTGGGCCGCGTGCCCTCGTTCGCGAGGTCGCGCACCCGCGTGAGCGCCTCGCGAACCGCAGGGTAGCTGCCGCATCGGCACAGGTTGTTGAGCGCGGCGTTGAGTTCGGCTTCGCTACGCCCTGAACCTTGGCCCATGAGCGCGGTTGCAGCGAGAATGAAGCCGGGCTGACAGTAGCCGCATTGCGCTACCTGATGCTCAATCCAGGCCCGCTGGATGGCGTTTGGACCGCTTGCCGACAGGCCCTCGATGGTGGTCACCGATTGGCCTGCCACCGCCTGAAGCGGTGTGACGCAACTGCGTACCGGCTTGCCATTGACGAGCACCGTGCAGGCGCCGCAGGCCGCAATTCCGCAGCCGTACTTGGTGCCCACGAGGTTCAAATCCTCGCGCAGCACCCACAGAAGGGGTTTTTCAGCTGGAGCGTCGATGCGTTCGAGTCGCTCGTTGATCGTGATCGAAATCGTTTGCATGAAGATGCCCGCCACGCTTTCGGAACCGTTATTCTGAGCCCGGCTCAACGTGCGATCATGATTCAGCTGTTTCATCCATCCCTATGGACGCCCCCTTTTTTTCGGTGTTCACCCCCACGCACCGTCCGCTCTACATCGAAGACGCCTACCGCAGCCTCTGCCAGCAAACCGATACCGATTGGGAATGGGTTCTTTTGCTCAACGGTGGCGTTCGAACCGCCGATCTACCATCGGCTTTGATTAGCGATCCGCGCGTTCGCATCGAGGTCGCCCCGGACTGGCTTAGCAACCAGGGCGTCGGAGCGCTCAAACGTCTCGCCTGCGAGCGAGCGCGAGGCCAGTGGCTGGTCGAGCTGGACCACGACGACTTCCTGATGCCCCAAGCGCTGAGCTGCATTCGCGAGGCCGCCGGGCGTGGCGCCGAGTTCGTCTATTCGGACTTCGCCAACTTCCGGCACGATGGGACGTGCGAGGTCTACGATCACCGCTACGGCTGGCAGCACTACTCGATCGAATTTGCAGGGCGCAACTACACCGCGATGCGTGCCTTTGAGCCGACGCCTTCCTCACTGCACTTGATCTTTTATGCGCCAAACCACGTGCGCGCCTGGGCGCGCGAAACCTACCTCCGCGCCGGGGGGCACGATCCTCTGCTGCCTGTGGCAGACGACCATGATTTGATCTGTCGAACCTACCTCACCGGTGCGCGCTTTCATCACATCCCCGAGTGTCTCTACCTCTACCGCTTGCAGCCGGATGGATCGAACACCTACCTGCAACGCAATGCAGAGATTCAAGCTCGGCAGCAAGCGGTCTCAAACCGCTACGTCTATGCCTTGATTCAAGAGTGGTGTCGACGCGAGGGCCTACTGATGCTCGACTTGGGGGCGGCCCATAATCCGGCCCGTGGCTTCTTGAGCCTGGATCTTCAAAACGCCCAGGTACGGTGCGACCTTTTGCGCGGTTTGCCCTTTGCTGATTCGAGCATCGGGTGTGTGCGCGCGTACGACTTTCTTGAACACATCCCGCACTGCCATAACTCTCGCTGTTCCCACGACCCCGCGCCAGGTCGAGACCTCTGCACCGTGGGCCTAATGAACGAGATCTACCGAGTACTCGTGCCGGGCGGATGGTTCATCTCACGCACCCCTTCGACCGACGGCCGGGGTGCCTACCAGGATCCGACCCACTGTTCGTTCTGGAACCCGAATTCCTTTTGGTATTACACGCGAGCCGAACAGGCCCGCTTTGTTCCGGGTATTCGCGCGCGTTTCCAGTCCGCGCGGATCTGGCAGGATTACCCGACCGACTGGCATCGGCAGCACAACATCCTGTATGTCTACGCAGACTTGGTGGCCTTGAAGGGCCAACGGCAACCCGGCCTCATCGAGTGGTAGTCGCATCGCCAACGGCCCAAAGCGCACCAGACGGCGCCGCGAACCCCGCGTATAAGATTTTGCGGAGCAGAAAGCCTGATCTTTGGTAAATTGCGGCGCGTCGTAGGGGAGCCGCGCGATGCCCGTCCGCGAACGGCGTTTTACAGACAGGCCACAGTTCGTCCTCACCTTGCCCGCATCACCGGTCACAGGGGTGGGACGAACGCTTTCAGCGCTGGTGAGCCTCGCGTTTTTTCTACTCGCATCGCCAAGTGTCCCAGGCCAGGTCAACGAAGTGCGACTCGGGCCCGGAACGCAACTCACGCTCAGCTCCGGCACCACGCACGACGGCTCCTGCGCCGACGTCTTCGTCGAAGGGCAACTTCGCGTCGAAGGCGGTCAACTGCTACGCGTGCGAAATCTCACCCTGCAGCCGGGCGGCCTGATCGTGCTCGCAGGCGGAGCGATCGAGCTCTCGGGCCGTTGGCACAACGCGGGCGGTACGTTCCAGGCCTCAGCAGGGGTCGTACGGTTCCGAGTCGATCCCGCCTGTCCGGCGCTACCCCGTATCGACGGGAGCAACACCTTCTTTGATCTTGAGTTCATCGCGACCACGCCAGCCCGCCTCGAACTCGAAGCAGGCAACACCCAGCGAGTACTCGGTCAGCTCACGCTCCTCGGGCCGGGAAGCGGAGGATTTTTGGCCGTCGAGAGCACTCTGCCGGGCAGCTTTGCCAACCTCGATCTTGCGCCCGGCGGCTCGCAGAACATCAACCACGTTGCAGTGAGCCATGTGGCTGCGACGGGTCAATGGCTTGCGCCGAATAGCCAGAACGCACCCGGCGCAGGGCCTGCGCCACGGTGGTTCCAAATGCCAGTCCCGACGCTCGCCTGGCCGAGCGTACTCCTACTCGGCCTATTGCTCGTTGCCCTCGCCGCGGTCGCGAAGCCACGTCACGGCGTCGGATGAACCCGCCAGAAGAGGATCTCATATGAAGCAGTGCAGCCGCTTCCGTCTTCGCCCCTTGGTCGTTGCTTTGACGATGGCCAGTCTCGTCGAACTCCCTCAGGCGGTCACCATCGATCAATGCATCCAGCCGACGGGCCAGTTCATCGTCCGTCAATGCGCTCTACCGCCCAGTCAGCCGCTGATGCGGCTTGATGCGGCCTCCGGCGCCTTGTTTCTTCCGGCGCTGCCGTCATTACCGACTCAATCGAGCCCCCTCTGCTTCGGCCCGGGCGGGATCGTTGGGCCTTGCACAAGCTTGCCGATTGGCCCCCAAGGTCCCCAAGGCCCCCAAGGCGCAACCGGCGCGGCTGGGCCTCAGGGTCCGCAGGGGGCGCAGGGAACCGCCGGCGCTCAAGGTCCCCAAGGCGCTCAAGGCGCCACTGGCGCAGCCGGTCCGCAAGGCGCTCCAGGTCCCCAAGGCGCAACCGGCGCGGCTGGGCCTCAGGGTCCGCAGGGAGCCCAAGGCCCGCAAGGTCCAAGTTTTCTCAACTATCAGATCGTTTCTGCGACGAGCGTTAGCGACGCATCCGATCAGAAAACCGCAGTTGCGGTCTGCCCGAGCGGGCAGTTGCTCCTCGGCGGCGGTGCACAAATCAACTCAACCAACCTCAACATCGCGATTGCCGACAGTCACCCGCTACCGGGTGCCCAGTGGCGCGTCAGAGCAGTGGAAACGGATGCGGTTGCTGTGGCGTGGTCGGTCACGGCTTACGCGATTTGCGTCACACCCTAAGAGGCTCAGAAATCACGATGGAAGCGCTTTGCTCGGGGCGGTCGCGCCGCGCACAGGTGCATAACGCCCGGCAAGGTAGATCAGCGCAAGCACCGGCAGCCCGAGCAGTGCCGTGCCGATGAAGAAGCTCGTATAGCCCACGGCGTTCACGGCCACGCCGGAAAAGCCCGCGAGCCACTTGGGCAAGAGCAACATCATCGAGCTCATGAGCGCGTACTGGGTGGCCGAATAAGCGATGTTGACGAGGCTCGACATGTAGGCAATAAAGGCTGTGGCCGCGATGCCAGCCGCAAGGTTGTCGAGCGAAATCGCGAAGGTGAGCGCGGTCAAGTCGCGGCCGATCATGGCGAGCCAGGCAAAGAGCAGATTGGTTGCCGCCGAAAGAAGCGCCCCGAGCGCAAGCGTGCGCAGGAGGCCAATCCGCATCGCAAGCACGCCGCCCACAAAGGCGCCCACGAGCGTCATGGCGACGCCGTAGACCTTGGCGATGGCGGCCACTTCGTCCTTCGTGTAGCCCATGTCGACGTAGAAGGGGTTGGCCATCACGCCCATCACGATGTCGCTCACGCGGTAGGTGGCGATGAGCGCAAGCAGCAGGAGCGCCTGCCAGCGGTAGCGGCGAAAGAAATCGGCGAAGGGCTCGACCACGGTCGTGCGCAGGAATTCGAGCACGCCACGCGGGTGTGCGAGCGGCGCCCGGGCCGGTTCGCGCGAGAAGAGCACCGTGGCCACGCCCACAAGCATCGAGGCGGCCATGATGAGGTAGGCCGTACGCCAGGCAAGCGGATCGTAGTTTTGCGGGTTGGCCACCTCCGCCCGTGCGGCGATCCAGAGCACCCCCGCCCCAGCCCAGATCATCGCGAGCCGATAGCCGGTTTGGTACATCGCAGAAAGCGCCGCTTGCCGCTCCTCCCCCGCCGATTCGATGCGGTAGGCATCGAGCGCAATGTCCTGAGTGGCTGAGGCGAAAGCCACAAGAAGCGCAAACCAGACGGTGGGCATGACGCTTACTTTCGGATCCGTCAACGCCATACCGACCAGCCCCACGATGATGGCCAGCTGCGCTGCAAGTAGCCAACTGCGCCGCCTGCCGAGCCGCGCGGTCAGCCACGGAATCGGCACCCGATCCACGAGCGGCGCCCAGGCCCACTTGAAGGCGTAGGCGAGCGTCACCCAGCTGATAAAGCCGATCGTGGCACGGTTCACCCCCGCTTCGCGAAGCCAGAAGGACAAAGTGCCAAAGACAAGAAGCAGCGGCAGTCCGGCCGCAAAACCGAGGGCAAGCATGCGAAGCGATGCAGTCTCGGTGTAGACGGCAAAAGCCTCGCGCCAAGTGCGCTTGGCAACAGGCACTTCCGCGTTGGATGCGGCGGAATCGGAAACAGGCATCGGGCTATTATGGCGAGCATGATGCGGATGTTGTTCGTGCCCCTCCTGCGATCCCTCGCCCTGTTCGGCGGTTTCGTTGGCCTTTCCGGTCTTGCGCATGCGCAGCTGTCCAATCCGTTTCTCTGGGAATTGAGCAAACCGGGCGCGCGCTCCACGGTCACGCTGTTTGGTTCGCTCCATGTGGGCCGAAGCGACTTCTACCCGCTCCCTGAGGCGGTCCAAAAGCGCTTCGAGGCGGCCAAAGTGCTTGCGGTGGAAGCTGATGTGCTCTTGCCGACCACCCAGCAGACCTGCGACCGCTTGGCGCGGACCGACCAGCCCCTGGAGAAGCAACTCCCGCCGGAAGACTTCGCGGCGCTTCAGGCCTATGTCCGCGCGGCCAACGTCCCGGCGCGCGCGATCGAAGGCAAAAAGCTCTGGATGGTCAACCTCGTGCTCACAGCCATCGAGCTCGCCCAACTCGGCGTCGATTTCAGCCGCGGGCTCGACATCTTCCTGCTCAACGCCGCACGCAACGCCGGCAAGCGGATTGTCGAAATCGAGGGCGCAGCCAGGCAGTGCGGTTCGCTCGCGCAAGCGAGCCAGGCCGAGGCGGTCGCAACCTTCCAGCGCTTTGTCGCTACTGTGCGCGAAAACCGCATGGAATCCCGCCTCAACGCCCTCATGGAACACTACCGTGCGGGCGATGCGGCCAAGCTCGCCGAGGTCATCGCGGAAGAGTTCGGCACAAGTCCGCTGGGCCGCCAAGCACGGCAGCGCCTGTTTGAGGACCGCCACCCGCATATGGCCGAGGCGATCGACGCCCTGTTTGCCAAATCAGAACCGCATTTCGTCGTCGTCGGCGTCGGCCACCTGATCGGGCCCCGTTCCCTGTTCGACGAACTGGCCAAGCGCGGCATCACGGCGCGACGCGTGTCGAGTCAACCCTAGCCATCCTCCACGCCAGGGCGCGGAATCGCCCGCACGGGCTACCGAGCCAGCAAGGAGTTCGCCCCGCGAATGTCGGCCTCTCCAAGCGCGCCGACCGCTGCCCGCAGCCGCAGCTCGGCAAGGATCGCGTTGTAGCGTGCCGCGGCCAAATCCCGCTGTACCGCTGTTAGCTGTTGCTGCGCGTTGAGCACGTCGAGGTTAGTGCGCACGCCGACCTCGAGCCCGAGTTTCGTCGAAGCAAGCAAGGTCTCGGCACTCTTGAGCGCCTGCTGTTGGGCAGCCACCGACGCAATCCCGTTCACCACCCCCAAATAGGCCTGACGCGCAGCCAGTGCCGCGGTGCGCCTTGCGCTCTCCAGGTCGTTGCGAGCGCGTTCGACATTGGCCAGCGCCTCACGGATGCGGGATTCGACCGCGCCCGACAGATCCAGGGGCAAGCTGAATTGCACGCCGATCTGACCCGAAGTCCCCCAACTGCCTCGGCTTGAGGTCGCGCTGCCGGTGTTTTGATAGTGCGTGGCCGAGGCCACCGCATCGAGCGTCCAGTCCTTACCCGCCTGCGCGCGCCGCACCTCGTATTCGGTCACGGCCAACGCCTGCTGGGCGAGCCGGACAGGATAGGCGTCACGCTCAGCACGCGTGACCCAAGGCTCCATGTTGTCGGGGCTCGGACGAGCAAGCGAAATATCATCGCGCAAGGGTCGCAGGGACGTTTCGTAACGCCCCACGACGTTGCGTAGCGCCCAGCGGGCCCGCTCGAGTTCATTGCTTGCCGCAATTTCCTGCGCTTGCACTTGATCGAAACGGGCTTGTGCCTCGTTGGTGTCCACGATCGTGGCTGTGCCGACTTCGAAATTGCGCTTGGCAAAGGCCAGCTGCTCACTGACCGCTGCTTTCTGGGCCCGGACGAGGCGCAGGTTGTCCTCAGCCAGTAGCACGTCGAAGTACGCCTGGGCCGTGCGCAGCGCCACCTCTTGCTCCGCGGCCGCGACGGAGAGCTCGCCTAGACGGACAGAGGCCTCGGCCTGTTCGATGTTGACGCGCAGCGCCGTTCGTACGAGCGGTTTGGTGAGCTGCGCCGTGACGCTTCCGGAAAGGAACCCCCGATCGAACTGCCCGCCAAGCGCGGAGGGCAATCCGCGCAGATGCGTATCGGCGTAGTTGATGCTCGCCCCGGCGGTGACAGTGGCCGTAAAGCCCTCGGCGGCCCGCGCTTGAACGAGCCGTTCGCGTGACGCAGCAAGTGAAGCACGCGCGGCGGCAAGGGCCGGGTCCTGCTCGAGCGCCAGGCGGTAAAGCGTGAGCAAGTCGGCCGCTCGAAGCGGCATCACAGCGAATGCGGCCGCAGCGACGGCAAATGCACATGCACCCACGACGGACGTCCACCCGGCGCGCGGTCGGCATGTTCGCGCCCATCGCTGTGCTCTGACTGCGCGCATCAGAAGACGAACGTTTGCGCGCGCGGCGCATTGACAAGCGGTGCCACCCACGTCTCGAAGAGCCCCACCGAGTGGAGCGTTCCCGTCGATGTGCGCGTAAAGAGCGTGGCCGTCATCATGGGTGCTTTTCCGAGAATGGCAAACAGCTTGCCCTGCGCCGTGAGCTGTTGCTCGATCGCCTCGGGCAGCACTTCCATTGAGCCTGTGAAGACGATGACATCAAACGGCGCATGGCTCGAAAGGCCGCGTGAACCATCGCCCGTCAACAGCTCGACGTTCGAGACGCCCGCCCGCTTCAGGTTGGCCGCGGCAAACGCCGCCAGCGCGGGGTCGATCTCCACGCTAATCACTTGCGCACTGCGGGCTGCCAGCAGCGCCGTGAAGTATCCGCTGCCGGTGCCAACCTCGAGCACGCGTTCCGAACCGCGCAGCCGCAGCTCCTGAAGCACGCGCGCTTCAAGCTTCGGCGGCCACATGCGCTCGGTGGCCGAAACCGGCGCTAGCGGGGTTTCCATGTCGACGAAGGCCAAAGCGCGCTGCTCCGGCGGAACGAACTGCTCGCGCTTGACTCGATAGAGCAAATCAAGCACGTCGGTATCGAGCACGTTCCAGGGGCGGATTTGCTGCTCGACCATCTTGAAACGGCGCTCTTCGATGGTCTCGGGCGTTGCGGTCATGGGAGAAAAACGCGAAAGCCGTCGTGACGCGACGGCACGCGATGATTGTAGAGAGTCGCCCGTCCATCCGCGTCACAGGGCGCAAACGAGCGCGTGAGGCAGCGCATCGGCCAGCAAGCTTTGGCGCCAGAGCCAGACCCACACGCAGTGGCCAGATAAAATATGAGGTTTGCTTAGCAAGCCCCTCGCATCGCGATCGCGGCCGATGCCGCTTCGGCGCGAAGCCTCGACGTCGGTCATCGCGTCTTGCCGCGCGCCGCGGGAGAGTTCTCGACGGTCTTTTCGCAACTTCAAGGAAGCGTTCGCATGGCCACCAGCAAGTCGAAGAATACGAGTCCGGCCAAAACCTCTTCTCGCCGCAAACCGACGGGAAAATCGACTGAACGTTCGGCACCCAAACACCAACGCCGCTCGACCAAGACGACTTCCAGCACTGGCACACGCAACCGCTCGGCAGCGGCCGCCAAGACGCAACAATCGAAGGCGACGCCCACGCCGAAAGCTCAGTCCACGACGCGGCCGTTAGCGTCGAAGACGCCGGAAAACACGCGCAGCACAAGCAGCGGGGAGTCGAATGCTCGACCTCGCGCTGAAACGTCGGCCGCGCGGTCAGGCGCGAAGCAACGAGCGGCGGACAAAGCGTCGGCGGCGCCAGCGCGCTCTCAGGAAAACGCGACGGTTCCTCGCTCCGAGCAGTCGGCTGAGATGACTGTGGCACCGGCGCCCGCGCGGAAGGCGGAGATCGATCCGCAAACGGGCAAACCGAAAACACGCAAGCAGCTGCTTCTGGAGAAAAAACAACAACAGCTTCTTGAGTCACTTGCGCCACTGCCGACCGTGGACGCTGAAACGCGACGCCTGCGTCTCAAGCAGCTCATCACGCTTGGCAAGGATCGCGGCTATCTGACCTACGCCGAGATCAATGACCACTTACCGGACGATCTGGTCGACGCAGACGCCATCGAAAGCGTCGTTGCGATGATCAACGACATGGGCATCAAGGTCTACGATGAGGCGCCGCCGGCCGAAGAGATGATCATCACGGAGACGGCCGTCCCCGTAGCCGATGATGTGGCCGAGGAGGCCGAGCAAGCGATCTCGCAACTCGACAACGAATTCGGCCGCACCACGGATCCCGTGCGCATGTACATGCGCGAAATGGGCAGTGTTGAGCTGCTCACGCGCGAGGGCGAGATCGAAATCGCCAAGCGCATCGAAGAGGGTCTCAAACACATGGTGCAGGCGATCTCGGCGTGCCCCATGACGATTTCAGAGATCCTTGCCCTGGCCGACAAGATCGAACGCGACGAGATCCCGGTCGATGACGTCGTCGATGGCATCGCTGGGCTTGAGGAGCCGACCCCGCAGGTCGCGGTGCCTGCCGGCTCCGACGAGGAGGGAGGCGACGATGTGCCCGAAGACGACGCCGAGGACGAAGCGGCTTCAGCCGCTTTGTCTGCGGAAATGCTGGCCAAGCTCAAGGCGTTGTCTCTCGAAAAATTTGCCCGGATCCGTCGCCTCCACGAGCGGCTTCTCGCTCAGATCGCGGCGGGCGGTTACAAGTCGGATGCTTACAACCGCACGCAGAAGAAGCTCTCGCAAGAGATGATGGACATCCGCTTTTCGGCCAAGATCGTCGAGCAGCTGTGCGACTCCGTGCGCAGCGAAATCGAGGCCATCCGCAAGCATGAGGGGCAAATCCAGGAGCTCATGGTGCAGAAGTGCGGCATGCCGCGCGAGCACTTTTTGAAGCTCTTCCCGCAGAAAGCGCTCGACCTTCGTTGGGTGGATCGAGAGATTGCGGCCGAGCGACCCTACAGCGCGGCACTTGCCAAGCATCGCCAGGCCATCGTCGAACAGCAGGAAGCCTTGATTGGGCGTCAGAATAAAGTCGGCGTGCCAATCCCCGACTTCAAGGAAATCTACAAACAGATGTCCTCGGGGGAAGCCAAAGCACGCAAGGCCAAGAAGGAGATGACAGCGGCGAATTTGCGCTTGGTGATCTCCATTGCCAAGAAGTACACGAACCGCGGGTTGCAATTCCTCGACCTGATCCAGGAAGGCAACATCGGCCTCATGAAGGCGGTCGACAAATTCGAGTTCCGGCGCGGTTTCAAGTTTTCGACCTATGCGACCTGGTGGATTCGACAGGCTATCACGCGCTCGATCGCCGATCAGGCGCGCACTATCCGTATTCCGGTGCACATGATCGAGACGATCAACAAGATGAACCGCATCTCGCGGCAAATCTTGCAAGAAACCGGTCAAGAGCCTGACGCTCCGACGCTCGCCGCGGCGATGGACATGCCGGAAGACAAGATCCGGAAGATCATGAAGATCAGCAAAGAGCCGATCTCCATGGAAACCCCGATTGGCGACGACGAGGATTCGCACCTCGGAGATTTCATCGAAGACACGACGACCATCTCGCCCGTCGATGCCGCGGTTCAACAAAGCCTACGCGAAGTTTGCAAGGAAGTGCTCGATACGCTCACGCCGCGCGAAGCGAAAGTGTTGCGGATGCGCTTCGGGATCGAAATGAACACAGACCACACGCTCGAGGAAGTCGGCAAGCAGTTCGACGTGACGCGCGAGCGAATCCGACAGATCGAAGCCAAGGCGCTACGCAAACTGCGTCATCCGAGCCGCGCGGAGCGCCTCAAGGGCTTCGTGGTCTGATCGCTCGACGGCCCGCTGCCCGCGCGCCTGTGCGGGTTCAGGCGAGGCGACGCGCGAGGACGTGTATGGAAATACACGACGAGTGCGGCAACGAAGCATCAACCCGCACAGGGGGCCGTTAGCTCAGGCGGTTAGAGCAGGGGACTCATAATCCCTTGGTCGTTGGTTCGAATCCAACACGGCCCACCCCCTCGCACCGATCCGATCAGGCAACCACCGTCCCCTCGGGCGCTTGCCGCGCCCGCACAGGGGACTCGCGCGAGGCTCCGACTCATCGCCTCGCGCTCCCTTGGTCGCCGGTATCGAATCCAACACGGCCCACCCCCTCGAGCCGATCAAGCAAGACCACCTTCGTCCCCTTGGGGCGCTCCGCGCGCCCGCACAGGGGACTCCGCGCGAGGCTCCGACTCATCGCTCGTTTGGCCGGTCCGGGCTCGCCTCTGAGTGCCCCAACGAGCCATCGCCCGGGGCGGGTTTGAGCGGACAAGCCGGTTCGGACTTCGATGCAGCAACGCTGAATTGCCGTTTTTCGAAGTAGAGGATGACCGGCACCGAAAGCGCGAGCGGAATCAGCAGGTAGAGGAGTCGCCAGACGAACAGAGCCGCCACAACGGCGGTTGGCGCCATTCCCGGCATGACGGCGAGAAAGACCGCCTCCATGACCCCGACCCCGCCAGGCACCTGCGAGAGCAACCCCGCAGAAAACGAAAGGAGAAAGGCGCCCAGAACGATGAAATAACCGGGGTTGCCCTGCTCGGGCAGGGCGAAGTAGATGATGCCCGCAGCCCCGAGAATTTCCAGCGGAGCCGCCACCACCTGGCGCAACGTCACGGGCAGGCGCGGGTACATCAGCTCGACCCGCCCGATGTGAACCGGCCGAAAGTGCAACCACGAACCGAGCACGTAGAGCACGCAGAGCACGAGCAGCGTCACGCCGATGGCTCGAATGACCCAGCTCGGCCAGGCAAGCGGCGGGAATAGCTCCCCTAGCGGCCCCACCACGTGCGGCGCCAGCGTGAACACAAGCCCGAGCAACAGCATCGAGCCGTAGACAAACGTGTAGGTACAGATCGCCACCAGGATGGCCACCTCCGCCGCTGTGAGGCCTTTGGCCATGTAAGCTCGCAAACGCACCATCCCACCCGAAAGCACCGAAGCGCCAATGTTGTGCCCCAAGGCATACGTGACAAACGAGCTCGCGGCGATGTAGAGCCAAGAGATGCCCTTTTCTTTGCGCAGGTGGATCAGTGCGATGCGGTCGTACCAAGCAAGCGCCGCATAGGCCACCAGGGTTGACAACCCCGCCATGACATAGCCTGAGGCAGGGATTTCGCCGAGGCGCTCGGCAATCGCCAGCGCGATCACCCGCAGATCGCTCCAGAGGTTGCCCGCATCGAGTAAGGCGCGCACGGTTGCGTCGCCTGAGACCTCCTGCTCGAGCTTGCGATAAAGCAAATCGAGCGACCAGACGACGGCAATCAGCCCGAGCAACGGCCAAAACGCGGCGGAGAGACGACGCCGCCACGTCACGCTCGGAGAAACGTCGGGATTGGAACGGATAGCGACCTCCACGAGAAAGCTGTCGCGGCCTCCTCTGTCGGGCGCCAACGGACGAGCTTGGCACGCCAAAAGCGGCGGGGGCTGCGGACCATGGCGCGATCCCGTACCGCTTCGCTCATGACGGATCACAGGCTAGTATAGGCAGCGCCTTCTCTTCTATCTATCCAAGGCGGCCATCCAAGGGCCCCAGCGCCAGGATCGTTGCATGCCCCGACCGATTGTGGCCACGATTGATCGATCCGCGCTCACGGCAAATCTGCTGCGCGTGCGGAGATTGTGCAAAAAAGCGCGTATCTACGCCGTGGTCAAGGCCGATGCCTACGGACACGGTCTGGCCACAGCCCTCGAGGCCTTCGCTTCAGCAGACGGGATTGCACTCGTCGAAATCGAGCGCGCAATCGAAGCGCGTGAGCGCGGTTGGCGGGGCCCGATACTGTTGCTTGAAGGCTGCTTTTCGCCCCTCGACTGGCAGGCCGCCTCGGAACACCGCCTGGAGGTCGTGGTGCATTGCGAGGAACAACTGGCGATGCTTGAAGCCACGGCGCTGTCACGGCGCATCGGCGTTCACGTGAAAGTGAATTCCGGAATGAACCGACTCGGGTTTCCTTGCGCTCGCGTTCGTGACGTGGTCAGGCAACTCACGGTCAATGCCGCAGTCAGCGATATCGTGCTCATGACGCACTTTGCTCGCGCCGACGAGCCGGACGGTTACGTCGAACAGCTCCGGCGCTTTCGCGAAGCCACTGCGGGACTGCCCTACCCGTGTAGCTTGGCAAACTCGGCCGCGTGCTTCGATTTCGATCGCGTCGGCGGGGAGTTCGTTCGCCCGGGCATCATGCTCTATGGCGCAACCCCGTTTGCGCAGCCTGAGCGCAGCGCCGCCGCGCTCGGACTCCGGCCCGCGATGCGTTTGACCACGCAGGTGATCGCCATCCAGTCGATCGGCCCTGGCGATGCCGTCGGGTATGGGGGCACCTATGTGGCCAAACGCGCCGAGCGCATCGCCATCATCGCCGCTGGATACGCCGACGGCTATCCGCGCCACGCCCCAACGGGCACGCCCGTGCTGGTCGGCGGAGCGCGAGCCAGACTCGTCGGGCGCGTCTCGATGGACAAGATCGCTGCGGATGTCACCGACCTGCCGCTTGTCACAGTGGGCAGCGAGGTCGAGCTCTTCGGACCCAACCTGCCGGTCGATGAGGTGGCACAGGCGGCCGGAACCATTGGCTACCAACTGCTCACCGCTGTGGCTGCCCGCGTGCCGCGGCGCGTGCTAGGCTAAAACGAACCGTTGAGCTTCAAGCCTCCGCGGTCGAGAGCAAACCGTCCAGCGCGCGCGCCGCCCCCTGCAACGCGGCCAGTTCGTCGAGGATCCAGTAGGTGGGAATTGCAACCAGCCATGGGCTCAGCCGCCCTTTGGCCTCAAAGCCCTCGCGAAAGCGCCCCCAGTCAAAAAGCGATCCCAAGCGATGAAAGACGCCCCCACCCACGTACACACCCCCCCGCGCGCGCCAAGCGTCAAGGCTGCGTTGCCCGCCACAACGCCGAGAAAAAATGCAAACAGTGCCACGGCCTCCGTACAAATCGGATCGCCCTGTCGCGCTCCTTCGGTGACCTCGCTCGGCTCGGCATATTCAGGCGCGGGACGTCCGTCGATCAAGGCGAGGGCTTGCGCCGTGTTGAGCAAACCGGCGCCACTGAGAACCCGCTCCGCGGACACGTGGCCGAAGCGTCGTTGCAGGCAGGCAATCAGCGCCCACTGACGGTCGCTGGTTGCGGGCAAGGTCACATGGCCACCCTGCCCCGGCACCACGATCCAGCTTCCAGCTCCCGTGGGCACGAGCGAAGCAAGCCCGAGCCCCGTGCCGGGACCTAGCACCACGATCGGCCGTGTCAGATCGGGCGTGCTTCCGCCCATGAGCTTGCGCTGCCGCTCATCGAGCAGTGGAACGGCATTGGCCAGCGCCGCGAAATCGTTGATCGCCCAGATCCGATCGACGCCGAGCGCTCGCCCGAGTGCGCGCAGCGAGAAACGCCACTGCGCGTTGGTCAGCTGGACTTCATCACCCTCGAGGGCGCTGGCCACGCCGAGGCAAATCGCCGCCGGCGCTGGCAGGCCGTGCTCGGCCAGATAGTGCCGAAGGAGCGCAAGCGGCGTTGGAAAGTCGCAGAGCCGATACGTGCTGATGGCGCGAAGCGCCGCACCCCGAGCATCCTGCCAGGCCAGGCGCGCTCGCGTCCCGCCGATGTCGCCCACTAACCGCGCCTCGGCATTCATCGCGATCCGAGGCTGTTTCGCGCTTGTTTGATTCATCGCATGGCAAAAGTCGTGACCCGAGGAGCTCAGCAGCGATCGGGCAGTCACGGAGCGTACGGGAAAGCCCGTCGTTGCGCGAGTGCTGCCGGCCACACGGACACGTCGACACGAAGCAGCAGCGCCCGCGGTTGCGCACGGGGCCGGCCGAGCTCGCCTGGAAGCGCTTCAGAACCGAGTCGCCTCATGGCGCGCCAAGCGGCGCTCCGAGCACGTCGCTCTCGTTCGAGCGAAACGCTTTGCGCACTCGGTCGACAAACCGGTGCCCCGGCCCCGAAAGCTCGCCGCGAGGCGTGGCGCGCCGTCCTCACGAAGATAATCCGGCCAATTCCTCGCTCCTCGGGATCGCGCGCGCCGCAACGCCTCCTCGGGTCGACCTTCGACCGTGTCGGCCCCTCGGGCATGCGTCGTGCGAGGCGATCACGGATGCCCGCTCGCTGAGCCTCACTCATGTTGAACGTGCTGTTGTTTTTCGCGGGTCTGGCAGCGCTCGCGCTCGGCGCCGAGGCGCTCGTGCGCGGTGCCTCGCGCCTTGCTCTCACCCTTGGGCTTTCGCCGCTTGTTGTAGGCCTCACGGTCGTGGCCTTCGGCACAAGCGCGCCTGAGGCCGCCGTAACCATCGGCGCGGCCTACACGGGCGAGGCCGCGGTGGCGATCGGCAACGTCGTCGGCAGCAATATCCTCAATGTTCTCGTGATCCTGGGGGTGGCGGCGCTGTTGAGTCCGCTGGTGGTGCACATCCAGCTCATCCGGCAGGAGGTACCCATCATGATTGCGGCATCGGTCGGCGTTGCAATCATGGCCGCCGATGCGCGTCTTTCAGCGCTCGAAGGTGCATTGCTCACGCTGGCTTTGGTGACCTATACGGCGTTTTTGGTCGTGAAGGCTCGCCGCGAACGCGCGGCCGAGATCGAGCAATACCGCGCAGAGATTGGGCCGCGCAGCCCGGAGGATCGACACGACCTTCTGGCTCTCCCGCTCGTGCAGGTATTGCTCATCGGCTTTGGCCTCGCGTTCCTTGTGCTCGGAGCGCGGTGGCTCGTGACCGCGGCGGTCGCCCTTGCTCAATGGTTCGGCGTCAGCGACGTCGTCATCGGTTTGACGATCGTTGCCCTCGGAACCTCGCTGCCCGAGATCGCTACGAGCGTGCTGGCTGTCTGGAAGGGGGAGCGGGATCTCGCCGCGGGCAACGTCGTTGGCAGCAACATCTTCAACCTGCTCGCCTGTCTGGGTTTGGCCGCGCTCGTTGCCCCAGAGGGCCTGCCTGTTCCGCAGTCCGTCTTGCGCTTCGATCTATGGGTGATGCTTGCGGTCGCCGTGGCCTGCTTGCCCGTGTTTCTGTCGGGCCAGGGGATTGCCCGCTGGGAAGGCGGGTTGTTCCTGTTCTACTACGCCGCATACGTGAGCTACCAAATCCTCGCCCACGAACACCACGCCGCTGTTCAGGTCTTCTCCACGGTGATGCTTGCTTTCGTCGTTCCGCTCACCGCGGTCACGTTGGCGGTCAGCGTTTTGCCCCTCCGCCGCGCCCGTCGGCAGGCCGCGGATAGCCGAGACCCTGTCCGCTAGCGTCGATCCATCGCATGAGACTTCTGTCAACGGCCCTACAATTCATGCGTTTTTTCCTAGCGTCGCGGCCGAAAAAAGGTCGTGGCATTGGCTGTCAAACCAAATCAACAACCGGTCAAGAGCCGGCTCAACCACGAGGAAACACCATGAAAAAACTGCTTGCCCTGTTCGTGGCTTACGTGTTCTCGGCGGTCTCGCTCGCCACCGTCAATATCAACACCGCCACCAAGGACGAACTGGACAAACTGCCGGGAATCGGCCCGGCGAAGGCCCAGGCCATCATCGACTACCGGACTAAGCATGGGCCCTTCAAGTCGCTCGAAGACATCCAGAAGGTCAGCGGCATCGGCCCGGAAACCTTCAAAGACATCAAGGACAAGATCAGCCTCACGGGCCCGACCAAAATCACGTGGGACGTGAAGAAGGAGACGGGTGCAGCGCCCAAGGCCGACGCCGGCAAGAAGGACGCCCCCAAGGCCGATGCAGGCAAGACAGCGGCACCGGCTGCCACGGCGGCGGCCAAAGATACCCCGAAGAAAGACGAGGCTAAGAAGGAAGAGGGCAAGAAGGAGGCCCCGAAGAAAGAGGAAGCCAAGAAAGACGAACCCAAGAAGTCCGAGGCGAAGAAAGACGACGGCAAGAAAGACGCCGTGAAGAAGGACGAGCCGAAGAAGGACGAACCGAAGAAGGACGCCGCGAAGAAAGACGACGGCAAGAAAGAAGCGCCCAAGAAAGAAGCCGGCAAGAGCGACGCTCCCGGCAAAGAGGGTGCGAAGAAGGACGAAGCCAAAAAGTAAGCCTCTTGCTCGTGCGTGACCTGAAAACCCCGCTACGGCGGGGTTTTTCGTTTCCGGGAGTCCTTCTGCACGAAATCGTCTCTCGCGGATCGATGGCCCCCGGTCGCCGGAGCCGCGCACCGGCGATCGCTCTGAGAGGCGACATCGCCCGTGCCTGCAACAGGATTGCAGTCGATGCTGCCTGCCACACCCGCGACTCCTTCGCGCAAGCGTTCAAGGTGAGGCTTGCGCAACCGTTTTGCGTATCGCGCGTGGACTGGCAACCGCCAATGACGCTACCATAGGCAAATCGCGACATCTCGGAGGATCGTCGATGAGCATGACTCGATTCTGTCGGTGGATCGGACAGGCCGGTGCCCTTGCGCTTGCCGCGCTCGTGCTCGGCGCGGGAAGCAGTCCCGTGCTCGCCCAAGGCAAAGTGCTTCGCATCGCGCCGCACGCCTTCCCCGCCAATCTCGACCCGATCAACGTGACGGCCTACATCACCCGCAATCACGGCTACATGATCTACGACACCCTGTTCGGCACCGACGAAAAGGGGCAGATCAAGCCGCAGATGGTGGACCGATGGACGACCTCACCGGACGGGAAGGTCTGGACCTTCACGCTTCGAAACGGCCTTGAATTCCACGACGGCAAGCCGGTCACGGGAGAAGATGTGGTCGCCTCGATCCGGCGTTGGGGCGCACGGGATGCCTTCGGTCAGAAGCTCATGAGCTTCGTCGATCGGATGGAAGCGCCCGATCCCAAGACCTTCCGCATCATCCTCAAAGAGCCCACCGGCATCGTCCTCGATGCGCTTGGCAAGCCCTCATCAAATGTGCCCTTCATCATGCCCAAGCGGGTAGCCGAGACCGATCCGTTCAAGGTGATCGATGACTACACCGGCTCTGGGCCCTACATCTTCAAGCGCGATGAGTACCAGCCGGGCGTCAAGGCGGTCTACGTCAAAAACCCGAAGTACGTGCCGCGTAACGAGCCGCCTTCGGGCACCGCCGGGGGCAAGCGCGTCTACGTCGACCGGGTCGAGTGGATTTCGCTCAAGGACCCGCAGACACAACTCAATGCCCTGCTCGCCGGGGAAATCGACATCCTTGAGTCGCCCGCCTTCGAACACTACCCGGTTTTGCGCAAAGACCCTCGGGTGCAAATCGTCGACACGGCCTCCTTCAATTCGCAGTTCATCATGCGTTTCAACCACCTCGTGCCGCCGTTCAACAATCCAAAGGTGCGTGAGGCAGCCATGTGGGCCGTGAATCAAAACGCTTTCCTTCGCGCGCAGGTCGGCCCCGAAAACGAGGGCATGTTCTTCACCTGCCCAAGTATGTATCCATGCGGCACCCCGCTTGCCACGCCCAAGGGCAGCGAATTCATGGTCAACGGCAACATGGCCAAGGCACAGCAACTGCTCAAAGAATCGGGCTATGACGGCAAGCCCATCGTGATTCTGCGCCCCACCGATCTGCAGACGATTCACAAGCTGCCGCTGGTGGCGACCCAACTGCTGCGGCAGGCAGGCTTCAAGGTCGATCTCATCACCATGGACTGGGGCTCGCTCGTAGCGCGCCGCGCCAAGAAGGAGCCTGCCGATCAAGGAGGCTGGAACATCTTTTTGACGGCTTGGGTCGGTGCAGACATCTTGAATCCCCTCACGAGCGCACCGCTTGTGGCAGCGGGGGAGAAAAGCTGGCCGGGATGGCCGACCGACGCCGAGCTCGAGCGGCTGCGCGATCAGTACGCCCGCGCAACCACCGAGGCCGAGAAAAAACGCCTTGCCGAGGCGGTGCAGGTGCGCGCGGTCGAAGTCGGCACCCATGCCATTCTTGGCGAATACAAAAATCCGGCGGCCGTGCGCAAGGGCGTAACCGGTCTGCTCAAGGCAGGCGCGCAGGTCTACTGGAACGTGCAAAAGAATTGAGGCTTGGACAGCCCAAATCGCCCCGAACCGTCAACCGCGCACGGCGTCTCCCCTCGCGTGCGGCTGCGGCGCGGCCGCACGCTGGCGCTTGAGCTCGTGGATCTGCTCTGCGAGCGCATCCGAGACAACACCTACGCCCCAGGCAGCCGTTTGCCGAGCGAGGCCGCGCTCGCCCAGGAATTCGGCGTGAGCCGCACAGTGGTTCGTGAAACCATCTCGAAGTTACAAGCCGCGGGCCTCGTCGAGACACGCCACGGAATCGGCACTTTCGTGATTGGGCTCGGCGAAGCCCCCACGGCCATGGCCGCCTTGGTACCGCCCCAAACCATCGAGGAGGTGCTTGCGGTGCTCGAGCTTCGGCTCGCCGTCGAGACCGAGGCAGCGGCGCTTGCAGCCAAACGTCGCACAGCAGCCGACCTCGAACAGATGGCAGCTGCTTTAGCGGAATTCCATCGGGCGCTCGAAACGGATGCCGACACCGTGCGCCACGACCTCGCGTTCCACGAGGCCATCGCCCGCGCAACGCAAAACACCCACTTTTTGGATGCGCTCAAGACCTTGGGCCCGGGCGCCATCCCACGCGCGCGGCTCGACGGTGGAACGCAGCCCACCGGAGCACGCTACCGCGCCTACCTGCGCAGCATCCACGCCGAACACGAAAACATTTACGAAGCGATCCGAAGCGGCGACGCCTCGGCCGCGCGCGCCGCGATGCGCACCCATCTGGCCAACAGCCGTGAGCGCCGACGACGGGCAGCCTATCCGACGGAATCGACCTAGACCCAACGCGCGCGCCCGCACGTGAGCGTAGGTGCACAGGCGAGGGCAAGTACCGGGCGTTTGAACGAAACAAGTATTTCGGCAGTTGTATGATGTCTTACAATTATGCGGTAAGGGCCCAGGTTCTTGCCGAGCCCTGTGTCGATGTCAGCCAAAGGACCAAAGGAGGAGTGATGAGTATCAAGCATTGGCTTGCTGCAGCTGCGCTTGCCGTGGCGCTGCCAGTCGCAGCCTACCCCGAAAAACCCGTCACGCTTGTCGTGCCTTTCCCGCCTGGTGGCTCAACGGATCTGATCGCCCGCGCCATTCAACCGAAGCTTCAAGAGCGCTTGGGAGGTACCTGGATCGTGGAGAACCGAGCCGGCGCGACGGGCACGGTGGGCGCTGCCGCGGTTGCCCGCGCCGCCCCCGATGGGCATACGCTGCTGGTTTCCTCGCTTGGCCCCTTTGTTATTGCACCGCACCTGATCAAGACCAACTACGATGCGCTCAAGGATCTCGATCCGATCAGCATCATCGTACAGGCGCCAAACGTGCTGGTCGTTCCCGCCAACAGCCCGCACCGCACGCTTGCGGAGCTGATCGCCTACATGCGTGCAAATCCCGGAAAGATGACCTTCGCCTCTTCGGGCAACGGCTCGAGCGATCACCTGTCTGCGGAACTGTTCTGGCAGCAGACCGGCACGAGCGGCGTACACGTTCCCTACAAAGGGGGCGGGCCGGCAATGACCGACCTGCTCGGCGGCCAGGTCAACGCCGCTTTCGTCAACATCAACACCGCTTTGCCGCACATTCGGGCAGGCAAGCTCAGGGCGCTTGCCACAGCGAGCGCCTCCCGCTCGCCGCTGCTGCCGGACGTGCCAACGCTCGAAGAGCAAGGCGTGCGCGAGGCCAACGTCCAATCCTGGCAAGCAATCGCCGGACCGCGCGGCCTGCCCCCGGCGATCAAGGCACGCATCCGCGAGGCGGTTGTCTACGCCGTCAACGACCCGACGATCAAGGCGCGTCTGCTCGATCTGGGCTTTGAGATCGTCGCAAGCACGCCCGAGCAGTTCGCCGCCTTCCAAGCCTCCGAGTATGCGCGCTGGCAGAGGCTGATCACCACTCGCAACATCAAGGCGGACTAAAGCCTGGGCTCGACGCGATCCGTGACCTCCACGCCTCGCATCCGGAGCATCGAGGTCGTGCCCGTGGCGGGCCACGACAGCATGCTGCTCAACCTCTCGGGCGCGCATGCCCCATGCTTTACCCGAAATGTGTTGATCCTGCGCGATGATGCCGGACGCATCGGCCTCGGCGAGGTGCCTGGCGGCGAGAGCATCCGGCGCACCCTTGAAGAGGCGGGACCGCTCGTCGTGGGCCG
The DNA here is from genome assembly GCA_025056355.1 of Casimicrobiaceae bacterium. GTDB lineage: Bacteria > Pseudomonadota > Gammaproteobacteria > Burkholderiales > Casimicrobiaceae > Casimicrobium. The sequence goes on from JANWWI010000005.1 coordinate 54,407, forward strand.
ACCCATTGGTCGCTGGCAAGAGATTGTGCGGGCGGTGCAGGTCGCCTTCGCAGCGCGCGACGCCACCGGCCGAGGACAACAAACCTTCGACCAGCGCACGACCATCCACGCTGCCACGGCCATCGAGGCCGCGCTACTCGATCTGCTCGGCCAGCATCTCGAGGTGCCGGTGGCCGCCCTCCTGGGCGAAGGACAGCAGCGTGATCGGGTGCCGGTGCTTGGCTACCTCTTCTTTATCGGCGACCGTCGTCGCACAGGCCTGCCATACCGCGCCCCGCCCGCGCGCGGCGACGATTGGCTCATCCTGCGTGACGAACCGGCGCTCACGACCGACGCGATCGTTCGCCTGGCCGAGGCGGCGCAGGCACGCTACGGCTTCAGCGACTTCAAACTCAAAGGCGGTGTTTTTGCACCCGAGCAGGAAGTGGAGACGGTCATCGCGCTGCACGAACGCTTTCCCGAAGCCCGCATGACGCTGGACCCGAACGGCTGCTGGTCGCTTGCGGAAGCGATTCGCCTCGGCCAGCTGCTGCGCGGCGTCATCGCGTACGCAGAGGACCCGTGCGGCGCCGAAGGCGATCTGAGCGGACGCGAGGTGCTGGCCGAGTTCAGGCGCGCAACCGGCCTGCCTACGGCCACGAACATGGTGGCCACCGACTGGCGGCAGCTCATGCACTCGCTCCTGCTGCAAAGCGTGGACATCCCGCTTGCCGATCCGCATTTTTGGACGCTCTCCGGAAGCGTCCGTGTGGCCCAGCTCTGCCGTGACTTCGGTATGACCTGGGGCTCGCATTCGAACAATCACTTCGACATCTCGCTGGCGATGTTCACGCATGTTGCGGCGGCTGCCCCGGGGCGTATCACCGCGATCGACACGCACTGGATCTGGCAAGACGGGCAACGCCTCACCCGCGAGCCGCTCGCAATCCGAGGCGGTGAAATCCGTGTGCCGGACCGGCCGGGCCTCGGCATCGAACTCGACCGCGAGCGGCTCGATGCCGCGCACGCGCTCTACCGGAGCTTGCAGGGCGGCGAGCGTGACGATGCAGCTGCGATGCAATCGCTGATTCCTGGCTGGCGCTTCGATCCGAAGCGTCCGTGCCTCGTACGATGATGGAAGCGCTGAGCGCAACTGACGCATGCCCACCGCACAACCGCACCTGATCCGCATCGATCCGCGCGACAACGTGGCCGTCGTCGCCAATGAGGGCGGTCTCGCGGCCGGCACCGAGATCGCCGCGCTGGGCCTGCGGCTTGTCGAGGCGATCCCGCAAGGGCACAAGGTAGCGCTCGCGCACCTTGCCGCCGGCGACCCCGTCATCCGCTATGGCGTCACCATCGGCTACGCGGCGCAAGCGTTGAGCGCGGGCAGTTGGGTCAACGAGGCACGGCTCAGACTGCCGCCGGCGCCCCGGCTCGATCAACTGCCGCCCCCCGAGCCGGTTACCTCGCCGCCACCAGCGCTCGAGGGCTACAGCTTTGAAGGCTATCGAAACCCCGATGGCTCGGTGGGCACGCGAAACGTCCTGGCCGTCACGACCACCGTGCAGTGCGTGGCCGGTGTCGTCAGCCACGCGGTCGAGCGCATCCGGCGCGAACTGCTACCGCACTTTCCGAATGTCGACGGTGTGGTTGCGCTCGAGCACAGCTACGGCTGCGGGGTTGCGATCGATGCGCCGAATGCCTCGATTCCCATCCGGACGCTGCGCAATCTCGCCCGCAACCCCAACTTCGGCGGCCAGACGCTGGTGGTGTCACTCGGCTGCGAGAAGCTCACCACGGAGCGGCTTTTCCCCGCCGGCACGATCGCGATCATGGATGAGCGCGATATCGTGCGGCTTCAAGATCGCAGGCATGTGGGCTTCGAAAGCATGATCGCCTCGATCCTCGCCGCGGCGGAGCGTCATCTCGACCGACTCAACCGGCGCCGTCGCGAAAGGCTACCCGCAAGCGAGCTCGTGGTTGGCATGCAGTGCGGCGGCAGCGACGCCTTCTCGGGCCTGACCGCCAATCCCGCCGTAGGCGTGGCCGCAGACCTGCTCGTCCGTGCCGGCGCCACGGTCATCGTGAGCGAAATCACCGAGGTGCGCGATGCAGCCGGGGAGCTCACGCGCCGTGCGGCAAGCCCGGAAGTCGCTTCGGCCATCGTGCGCGAGCTGGCCGCCTATGACGCCTACCTCGCAGGCGGCGGCGCGGACCGCAGCGCCAACACGACGCCGGGCAACAAGGCCGGTGGCTTGTCCAACATCGTCGAGAAGGCCATGGGCTCGATCATCAAAAGCGGCAGCACTCCGATCCGCCATGTGCTCGCCGCCGGCGAACGGCTCACCCTTGACCAGCGGGGTCTTGTATTCCTGGCCGGTCCAGCTTCGGACTTCATCTGCGGTACGTTGGAAATGGCCGCGGGGATGAACGTGCACGTCTTCACCACCGGCCGCGGAACCCCCTACGGGCTGCCCGCCGTGCCGGTCATCAAGGTCGCCACCCGCAGCGAACTTGCGCGCCGCTGGCACGATCTGATCGACCTCGACGCAGGACCGATCGCCACCGGCGAGGCCACGGTCGAGGAGATCGGCTCTCAGCTCTTCGAGCTAATCCTCGAAACCGCAAGCGGAAAGCCGACCTGGTCCGAGCGCTGGCGACTCGAAAACGCCCTCACCCTTTTCAACCCTGCTCCGATCACCTGATCCACCTGCCCACAAGAAGCCTCACCGTGCGCCCCAACCCTTTGCGTCAGCTCTGGCAACAAGACCGCGCCGCCCTCAACGGCTGGCTTGCGATCCCGAACTCCTTCACTGCCGAGACCATGGCCCATCAGGGTTGGGACTCGCTCACGATCGACCTCCAGCACGGCCTGATCGACTACCAGGCGATGGTGGGCATGCTGCAAGCGATCTCGACCACGTCGACCGTGCCGATCGTTCGCGTGCCCTGGCTCGATCCTGGGGCGATCATGAAAGCGCTTGATGCTGGCGCCTACGGGGTGATCTGCCCGATGGTGAACACGCGCGAAGATGCGCAGAAACTGGTCGCCTGGACCTCCTACGCTCCGCGCGGAACACGCAGCTTCGGTCCGGTTCGGGCCACCCTCTACGCGGGGCCAGACTACGCCCAGGCAGCCAATGACACGATTGTGCGCTTTGCCATGATCGAAACCGTCCAGGCCCTCGATCAGCTCGATGCCATTCTCTCGGTCGAGGGACTCGATGCGATCTACATCGGCCCGTCCGATCTGTCGCTCTCCATGGGCTGCCGCCCGGTCTTCGATGAGGTGGACCCGCCGGTCGTGGAAGCGATTGCCTACATCCTCGAGCGTGCACGGGCCCACGGCGTCGTCGCCGGCATCCATAACGGCGAGCCGCGCATCGCACGCGCACGCATCGCCCAGGGCTTTCGCTTCGTCTCGGTCGGCTCTGATGTCCGTTTCATGGCGGCGGCGGCACGCCAGACGGTCGATGCGATGCGTGCGCCCTGATTCCCACTCCTGCCTTTGTTTTGTCACCACAGCAACGCCATGCCCTCACATCCCCTCGGTTTCATCGGACTCGGCATCATGGGTCGGCCCATGTGCCTGCACCTACTCAAGGCGGGACACACCGTGTCTGTGCATTCCCGCAGCGGCCCTGGTCAGGAGGTGCTCGATGCGGGTGCTCGCCCGTGCTCCTCGCCGCGCGAAGTGATCGAACGCGCCGACATCGTGTTCCTGATGTTGCCCGACACACCGGATGTCGAGCGCGTTCTTTTTGCCGAAAACGGCCTCGCCACGGGACCGCTCGGGGGCAAAACGATCGTGGACATGAGCTCGATCAGCCCCCTCGCGACGAAGTCGTTCGCGGAGCGTGTTCGCGGCTTGGGGGGCGACTACGTCGATGCGCCGGTTTCTGGCGGTGAGGTCGGGGCACGCCAGGCGACGCTCTCCATCATGGTCGGCGCAAGCGATACCGCGTTCGAGCGGGTGAAGCCCTACTTCGAATGCATGGGCAAGAACATTACGCGGGTCGGCGAGGTCGGTGCGGGGCAGATCGCCAAGGTTGCCAACCAAATCATTGTGGCACTGACCATTGCCGCGGTCGGGGAAGCACTCGTCTTTGCCAGCAAGGCTGGCGCCGACCCGGCGCGCGTCCGCCAGGCGCTCATGGGCGGCTTTGCCTCGAGCCGCGTCTTGGAAGTGCACGGCGAGCGCATGATCCGCCGCAGCTTCGAGCCGGGTTTTCGCATCGAGCTGCACCAGAAGGACCTCAACCTTGCCCTCCAAGGCGCCCGCGAGTTGGGGATCGCACTGCCCAACACAGCGACCGTCGCGCAGCTTATGCAAGCCTGTGCCGCGCTCGGACTTGCCAAAAAGGACCACTGCGCGCTCGTGCAGGCGTTGGAACTGCTTGCGCAACACCCCGTCGCACCCGCCGAGGCGTCGTAAAGAGTCACGTCCGACGGACCTGAAGCTTCGGTCGGTGCGGCGCCTCCATCCGAAGCAAGATGTCGTAGTAAGAGCGCACCGCCTCAACCAGCTCGATCGGCATCAGACAGCGGCAGGGGCCAAGATTGAACTGCGCCGCTTCCTCCGGCCGTGCCAGACGCACAAGACCACGCCGGACATCGACCCAGCGATCAGGATTTCGCCCCATGCGTGCAGTCAGAATGCGGGCATTTTCCAGGTGCCCCGGGCCGATGTTGTAGGCCGCCAGTGCCAGAAAGGTCTTGTCCGGCTCCTCGATCCGTGCGGGGATCTGCTCGCGTTTGATCATGGCCAGGTAACGCGCGCCCCCCATGATGGACTGATAAGGGTCGCGCCGGTCGCTCACCCCGAGCCTACGCGCGGTGTCTTCGGTAAGCTGCATGAAGCCTTGAACCCCGGTCTCGGAAACCGCATCGGCGTTCCAGTGCGACTCCTGGTAGGCCAGCGCGGCAAGCAGTCGCCACTCGATCCCGGTTTTCTCTTGCGCCTCTTGGAACCAGCGCTTGAAGCGCGGCAGCACGGTGTTGACTCGCTCGATGAAGACCTCCAAATCGGCAGCGCGGACCTTTTTGGAAAAGCCGAGGTAGCGATCAAGCAGGACCTCCAGTCGCCCATCGGCCGAGAGCTTCTTGAGGAAACTGTCAGCCTGGTCGCGCAGCGCCACCGCATCGCTGCGAAAGAGCCAAGCGCGGGGGATCGACGGGGTTGCCGCAAACGCCACTTCGACGTCATAGTGCATGTGACGCGCCGCGTCGTAGGTGACCTGCTCGATGAGTGCATAGGGCACATCGCCACTGCCGACAGCCGCCATGAGCAGCTCATCGTCGTTGTGCGGATCGCCGGCGAATTCGACCGAGGGGTGCTGCCGTTTGAGCTGTTCAAGCGCCGGCTCCTGTGCGAGCCGCGCGCTCACGATCACGCGCTTAGGGTCGAGCTCAGCAAACGAGCGTGGCCGAACCGTGTACGGCGTATGCACGAGAATCCACGGCGAGGCGAGATAGGTGGCCCGGGTCGCCACCTCATGGCTTCGTGTGTGGTTGGTGGTGCCCGCGGCCACCATATCCACCTCACCGCGCACAAGCGCCGCCCGCGCCTCCTCCACCGAGGTAAAGACCCGAATTTCGACCGCCCGACCGATCGTACGCGCGAAGGCATGCACCAAATCGTGCTCGAGGCCACGCGAATGCCCAGCGCGATCTTGCAGATAGACGGTCGGATGACTCACCATCGCCACCTGGAGGGCTTGCAAGCGAAGACTCGGCGGCCCAGGGCGCCCCGTCGGCTCAGCCGCCGGCGCGGTGATACGGTCGAGCAGCAAAGTCGGTAGGGTCGCAAGCGCAACAAACAGCGCGCTTGCCGCCAGAGGACGAGCAAACAAGCGAATCGACTGACAAGGCAGATGGGATGCGGGCAGTATAGGCTCCCTATAATCGGATACGGTGGGTCGCCCCGCATGTGGATGCCGTGAACCTGGTCAGGTGCGGAAGCAAGCAGCCATAGCGGTTGAAGCAGTGCCGGGGGAACGGCTCACCACTTTTCTTCTGCCCAGCCCCGCGTCGCGGCACGCCTCGTGAGCGCTTCTCTCGCCCTTGCTCGAAAGTACAGGCCCCGGGACTTCTCTGAGCTTGTCGGCCAAGAGCACGTCGTGCGGGCCCTTACCCATGCGCTCGAAACCGGCCGCCTGCATCAGGCCTATCTGCTGACGGGCACGCGCGGGATCGGCAAGACCACCATCGCCCGGATCCTCGCCAAGACGCTCAACTGCGAAACCGGCGTTACCGCCAAGCCCTGCGGAATTTGCGCGGCGTGCACCGAGATCGACAGCGGCCGCTTTCCCGATTTGATCGAGCTCGACGCCGCCTCCAACACCGGCGTCGATCATATGCGCGAAATCATCGAAAACGCGCGTTATGCGCCGACGGCGGGCCGTTATAAGGTTTATCTGATCGACGAAGTGCACATGCTCTCGAAGAGCGCCTTCAACGCGATGCTCAAGACGCTCGAAGAGCCGCCCGAGCACGTCAAATTCGTGCTCGCGACCACCGATCCGCAGAAGGTTCCCGCCACGGTGCTGTCGCGCTGCCTGCAATTCAACTTGAAGGCGTTTCCACCAGAGCGAATCGCCGCGCAGCTCGAGCGGGTGCTGCACGCCGAAGGCGTGAACTACGAACGCTCCGCGCTTGACCTGCTTGCTGAGGCCGCCGAAGGGTCCATGCGTGACGCGCTCTCGCTCACGGATCAAGCAATTGCCTTCGGTCACGGGCAGGTGCGCGAGGCAGAGGTGCGCCAGATGCTCGGCAACGTCGATCGGGACTTTGCCTGGCGCATTCTCGATGCCCTGGCTTCGGGCGATGCGCGCTCGCTGGTCGTCGAAGCCGAGCGAGCCGCTGAACATGCACTGTCGGCCGATCAAGCGCTCGCGCAACTCGCGCGAACCTTCCATCGTCTTGCGCTATTTCAAGTCGTCCCGGCAAGCGTGCCCGAAGCGGATCCGGATCGGGCAAGGATCGAGCGCCTTGCCGCGGCCTTTTCACCCGAAGTGCTGCAGCTCGGCTACCAAATCTGCCTGCACGGGCGAGACGACTTGCGGCTCGCACCCGATGAGGGAACCGCGCTCATGATGACGCTGCTTCGGTTGCACGCCTTTGCCCCGTTGACGGCCGAGGCGGTTGCCGTACACGGCAAGGCGATCCAGCCTGAGGCCGCACCGACATCGGCACCGCCCGATGGGCGCTCTGCGACGTCTCCGTCGGCCTCATCGCCGAGCGATCTCGAACGATCGACCAGTTCAGCGGCAGCTGCCGAACGCGGCGCTATGCCGGGCCGCTTCGACGGCGACTGGAAGCGCCTGGTGGCGGCGCTGCCCCTTGCGGCCATGGCGCGTGAGCTGGCGCGCCATAGCACGCTGCTTGAATTCGAGGAAGGGCGCTTCCGGCTTGCACTGCCCAGCGAGAAACGGCCCCTTGCCACACAGCGGGATCGTTTGGCCAAGACGCTTGCGGATTATTTCGGCCGTCCGATCCGCGTCGAGATCGAATTCTCCGATGCGAGCGGCGACACGGTAGCCGCCGCCGAACAGCGAGTGCTCGATGAGCGACAGCGCGCCGCTGAGGCCGCTTTTATGGCCGATCCGGCTGTGCAGGCCCTGCTTGCGCAGCCTGGCGCGCAAGTCGTTCCCGGTAGCATTCGTCCCCTCTGACCTCAGCCCTGGAGCGAATGTCCGATGTTTGGCAAAGGCGGAATGGCTGGCCTCCTGCAGCAGGCCCAGCGCATGCAGGAAAACTTCAAAAAGGCACAAGAGGAAATCGCGCGCATGGAGATCGAGGGCGAAGCGGGCGCGGGCCTGGTCAAAGTCGTTCTGACCGGAAAGCACGAGTGCCGCAGAGTCTCGATCGACCCGTCGGTGCTCGATGATCGCGAAATGCTCGAAGATTTGCTCACCGCCGCGATCAACGACGCCGCGCGAAAGTTGGAAGCCATTACAAGCGAAAAATTGGGTGCACTGGCCGGCGGCTTGGGGCTTCCCCCTGGCCTGAAGCTTCCGCTGTGACGAACTGCCTGGCTTGCTCGGCTGCTTCGTTGGTGTGGTGACCCCGCTTGCCCTGCGCAACCTGACGGAGGCCCTCAAAGCGCTGCCGGGGATTGGCCCACGCGCAGCGCAACGGATCGCCTTCGAACTGGTTGAACGGCGTCGCGAGGCCGCCGCCTCGCTCGCCCGCGCAATCGATGCCGCGCTTGAAAAACTCGGCCGCTGTGAGCGATGCAACACGCTCTCGGAGACCCCCATCTGTCCGCTCTGCGCCTCGCCGAGACGCGATGCCTCCCTGCTCTGTGTGGTCGAGACACCGGCCGATCAGATGATGATCGAAGCCTGCGGCGCCTACCAGGGCCTCTACTATGTGCTCATGGGCCGCATCTCCCCGCTCGATGGCCTTGGCCCCGATGAACTGCACCTCGACCGGCTCGTCGAGCGCGCCTGCGACGGCCAGGTCCGCGAGGTCATCCTGGCAACGAACTTCACCACCGAAGGCGAGGTCACTGCGCACGTGATCGGTGAGCTGCTCAGCGGACGCGGGCTCGCCGTCACTCGGCTTGCCCGCGGCATTCCGATCGGCTCGGAGCTTGAGTACGTCGATCCGGCCACTGTCGCCCAGGCGGTGCGGGAGCGGCGCTAGCCGGGCGTGAGTGCATCGGCAAGCGCCACGAAATCGGCACACGAAAGCGTCTCGGCGCGTGCCTCCGGATCAAGGCCAAGCGCCTCGATCTGTGCCGGCGACAGATGGGCCGCGAGCGCCTTTCGGATCATCTTGCGGCGCTGGGTGAAGGCAAGCATCACCACCTCGGCAAAGCGCGCCTCATCGCGCGGACGAAGACGCAGGGGTCCGAGCGGCTCCAAGCGCACCACCGAGGAGTCCACTTTCGGAGCAGGCCGGAAGGCTCCCGGGGGCACCTCGAACAAGCGCTCGACCCGGAAACGGTATTGCAGCATCACCGAAAGCCGGCCTCGCGCAGGCTCGCCCTCACGAGCCACGATTCGATCGACCACCTCTTTTTGCAACATGAAGATCATGTCGCGTATGAGCGGCTCGAACCGGCTCAGGTGAAAAAGGATCGGGGTCGAGATGTTGTAGGGCAGATTGCCAACCACGCGCAGCATCGGTGAAGCTATGGCCGCATCCGCTTGCGGCCCAGCTCCGGCCGGCAGCCTGTGAGCGCAGGCAGTCCGCCCCCTCACCCGGCCCTTCGGGCCACCCTCTCCCGACGGGAGAGGGTCAACACCTCCTGCCTCTGCCCTTGGAAAAGGATCACGCCGCCCTTCCTCTCGCTCTGCCGGGGGGGCAACCCCTCCTGCCTCCGCCCTTGGAAAACGATCAAGCCGCCTTGCCTTAGAAAGAGCGTCAAGCCGTTCCTCCCCTGCCTCTGCGAGAGGGTCAACCCCTCCTGCCTCTGCCCTTGGAAAAGGATCACGCCGCCCTTCCTCTCGCTCTGCGGGGGGGTCAACCCCTCCTGCCTCCGCCCTTGCGAGGGGAACAAGCCGTTCCCCCTCTCCCTCCGGGAGAGGGTCGGGGTGAGGGCACGCCCACACCGAGTCATGGTGAGCGCGCTGCCACACCTTCGCCCATCGCAGGAAGTCGACGCGAAGCACGTCCGCCTCGTGCACGCGCACCCGCTCGGGCGGAAACACGGCGCGCAAGTGCGCCACGAGATCGCGATCGATCTCGATCACATCCAGCCCCGAGTGCGGCTCCCCTCGCGCATCGAGCCGCGCAAGCAGTGCTTCGGTGAGCGCCCCCTGCCCTGGACCGATCTCGACGATGCGTTCGCCCGGTCTCGGATCGATCGCCGCAGCAATGCGCTCGAGATAGTGCCGATCGACCAGGAAGTGCTGCCCGAAGCGCTTCCGGGCACGATGCGGCGTTTTTAGGCTCATCGCGCGAGCGAGGCCGCAAACGCTTGCAGTTCGGCAAGCAACCGCGGCCGGGCCTCGGTCATGCCGCGGTAAGCCACCACCGCCGGACTCATCGAGGCAAGCGCCTCGTAAAGCCGCCTCGCCCGACCCGGCTCGAGCGCAAGCACCGCGGTGAGCGACGCCATCAGCACCCGGATGAAAAACACCGCGCGACCCAAGGCCCCAAGCGGCCAGGTCGTTTGCCGCTCGATGCGAAAGTACAAACGCGGAAGAAGGGGGCTTGAGTCGGCAAGCGCGCTTTGCCACCCCGCGAGGTTTGCCTCGGGATGCTGATCGAGCGCCGCCGAGGGCACGATCAGCCAGACGTAGCGAAGCATCATTTGCTGCTCGAAGGCGAGGCGCATGAAGCCTGGCGCGGCCGAAAGCAGCTGCGCATTATCGGCCACTGGCGCGTGGATCGCCGCGAAGTCCTGCTCGAGTTTTTCCCGCGGGTCCCAGCGCGACGGAAAGGCAACCGAGAGAAACTCGCTGCGAAAGCCATCGCAGTCCCGACGCAGGATCACGAAGTCTTCCTGCATGCCAAGCGCCACACGCTGCGCATCGCAAGCAGGTTCCCACTCGAGCTCTGCCCCCTCACCCGGCGCTTCGCGCCACCCTCTCCCGGAGGGAGAGGGTATTTCAGTGCTCCCTCTCCCTCTGCGAGAGGGTTGGGGTGAGGGTTCGCTCGCCAACACCTCCGTCTCGACCCATAGCCGCTCGAGTACTGTCTCCCACTGCGTGATCACTTCATGATTCCAGAAGCGCAGCGTGCGAATACCGATGCTAGCCAGCCGCGCCTCGCGCAGTCGATCCGCTTCGCGGCGCAGATCGTGTTGCCCCCCGTCGATTTCGATCGCAAGCCGCAGCGCATCACAATAGAAATCCAGGATGTAGCGATGGCCCCTGCAGTCGACCGGATGCTGGCGTCGAAACTTGAGCCCCCGCCAGCGACGGTCGCGAAGGATGGACCACAGTCGCTGCTCCGCATCGGTTTGCCCCCGACGAAGCATGCGTGCAAACGACAAGAGCGTCGGATCGATCCGCCTTGTCGGCAGGTCACCCTTTACCGACAGCTCGCGCCTCGCGCTGGGCCTTGCATGGCCCTCACCCGGCGCTTCGCGCCGCCCTCCCGCGGCGGGCGCTCCGCCCTCACCCGGCGCTTCGCGCCACCCTCTCCCGGCGGGAGAGGGTATTTCCGTGCTCCCTCTCCCTCTGGGAGAGGGCGGGGGTGAGGGCAAGCTGCGCGCCTGCAGCGCCGCAATCGCCTCAAGCACGTCGGGGTGTGGGGTGCCAACCTGCACACGCTCGGGCACTGTCGCAAGCAAGCGGGCGCGTTCACGGCGGTAGGCCGGTGCACGATCATCCGCAAGCAGCAATCCGCGTTCGCCCTCGGCCAAGCGCACAAGGTGCGGACGCATCCGAAACGGCACGGCCTCGGCTGCCGCAAGCGGCCACGGCATGACCGCCCCGTCGAGGAGCCAGTCGGGAGCCTCGCCGTGGCTTAGCTCCATGCCGCCAGAAACTCGCGCCAATGCGGGCGATCAAGCGCTGTGATCTTGGCGCGCACGAGTGCCTGCTCGCGGCGGTGCGCGGCCTCATCGAGCGTTCCGCGCATCGCCAGAAAACGCAGATAAAGCAGATAGGTGTTGAGCGCGTCGGTTTCGCAGTAGGCCCGGATCTCAGCAAGCCTTCCCTCCAGAAACGCCGGCCAGACCTGCGTGCCGTCCAGGCCGAGCTTGCCGGGCAGACCGCAGAGCTTGGCCATGGCATCAAGCGGCGCGTTTGCCCGCGGCTGGTAAAGCGCGAGGAAATCCATGAGATCGAGATGTCGCTCCTTGTAGCGGTTTAGATAGTGATCGAAGTTGAATGCCCGATCGTTGGCGCCAGTCTCAAGCAGCTGGGGCGCGCGCGCACCGACGATGAGGCCGCGCTGCAAAAGCACCGGCAAATCGAAGCCGCCGCCGTTCCAGGAGACAAGTTGCGGTGTTTTTCGATCCACGAGCTCGAAAAACCGACCGATGATTGCCGCCTCATCATCGGCCGGATCCCCAAGCGACCACACCGCGAGCCGATCCTCCCCCTCGCGAAGCACACAGGCAATCGCACACACACGCTGCAGGTGAAACGGCAAAAGCTCGCCGCCATTCTTCGCACGCTGCTGGGCAAAGGCCCATTGGGCCACCTCGGCATCGCTCAGACTTCCGGGCAGATCGTGCAGCCGCCGAAGGCCCGCTACATCGGGCACGGTTTCGAGATCAAAGACGAGGATCGGGTGCATCCGGGCATCGTAGCAGCCGGGTTGTTCTGCTTGCCTGAGGCCGCAGAGGTTGCCAGCGTGGCCGAGGGCTCATGCCCCGGCGTTTCAAACCGGCTGACCCGGCCTTGTTCGTCATGGTAGGCCACCAATCGACGCGCCTCGCGCCAGCGGGCGACCTCGCGTTCATCGGAGCCGAGCAAGCGGCTCACTTCGCTCAACGTGAGCACCGGGCTGTGGCGGCGACGCTCGCGGCCTCGGAAACGGTAGATTTGAACCAGCGACCAAACCACGAGCAGGGACGAGAGCAGACTGACCACCCCCGCGTAGGTGGGAAGCCAAGCGACGAACTGTCGCCATGCAGCACCGGAGAGCAGGTTTTCTTGGAGCGTGGTGCCGCCGACCCACCACACAAGCGCGGTGAAAAGCGGCAGCAATAGATAGAGATACGCAGCCCAAAACAAAACGCGCACGATGACCCCCGCTCGCCGTTGCCCCGGCGTCTGCCACGAGGGCTGATCGATGATCAGGTCGGGCTTTTTTTTCACGAATGATTCGGCAATCGAACGCGGCATGACCGCTCAGCTTCGCTCCCCTGATACGCCGGGCGCGGGCGGCGAGGGCGCTGAACGCACACCCCGATCCGGACTCGACCAGACCGCTCGCTTGCCGCGGCCTCGTGCAAGCACCTTGGGCACTGCCCAAGTGGCGGTGAGCATGTTGAGCATCCAGTAGGCAAGCGGATACCAAATCGTCCAGAACAGATAGCGCAGGATTTTGGTGTCGTAGTGGCGATCGATCCACAGCGAAACGGCGAACTGTGTCAGGCAGGTCACACCGATCACCACCCCGTGCCAGCTCGGCAGCATGCTGCCCACATGAAGCCCGTGCGGAATGCCCGGCCACAGTAAGGTCAGCCCCCACAACACGAACACGAGGAGCATTGCGTAGGACCAGACGATACTGGTCACATACTCCAAATACACCGGCCACATCCGTCGCTTGCGCCAGTGCAGAAGCGCGTGGGCGTACTTGCCCACGACCTGAACACCCCCCATCGCCCAGCGCAGGCGCTGCTTCCAGAGGCCTTTGAACGTCTCGGGCATGAGGATCCAACAAAGCGCGCGCGGTTCATAGCGCACCTCCCAGTGCGCCAGTTGCAGCTTCCAGGTGATGTCGATGTCCTCGGTCAGCATCTCGGGCGACCAGTAGCCCACCTGATGCAGGGCGCTTTTGCGAAACATCACACACACACCGGAGACCGTGAAGACGCGGCCGTAGACACGCTGTGTGCGTTTGATGAGACCGATGATCGAGGAGAACTCGCCAACCTGAATCTTGCCCAGCAGTGTGGTGCGCGTTCGGATGCGCGGATTGCCGGTGACCGCCGCCACACGCGGCGATTCGAAATGCCGCACCATCCACGGAATCAGCCGCGGATCGAGCACCGCATCGCCATCGATACAGAGCAGGAAATCACCTCGGGCCACCAGCGCCGCCGTGTTGAGGCCGACCGCCTTGCCTTGATTCTTGGCTTGCTGGATGACACGCAGCCGTGGGTAGCGCTCAAGCAACCGATCGAGCAACTCGCCCGTGCGGTCGCGGCTGCCGTCGTTGATGCAGATGATCTCGAAGTCGGGGTAGTCGAGCTCGTTGAGCGCGGCCACCACCTCTTCGACGTTTTCTTCCTCGTTGTAGCAAGGCACGAGGATGCTCACAAACGGGGCGCTCTTGAGCCTGGGCCGGTCGCGCTTCAAGTCATGCCGTTCGTAGTGAAAGTAGTAGAAAAGCCCACCGATGATCCACAACCACGCCATGGTGAGCGGGTAGTAGAAGACAAAGTCAAAGAGCGGTTTGAGCAGATCCGGCTGATTGAGCCACTCAACGAGCGTCATGGCCGAATCGGGAGGGTGCGAAGCGACAGCAGGCGCTTCAGAGGCCGTTGAACCTCGGCAGCGACATCTTCACGCCATGGGGCAAGACCCAGGTGACGAAATCCGCTTGCAAGCAAGCGCTCGAGCGGTTCGAGCACCGCGCTGAGCTGCGCCTCGGTCAGCGCATGCGCTTGTTGCGCGTTGGGGCTGACTGCCGGAACAGCCACCGTGATTTCGGTGCGCTGCGCCCGATCGGGCAAAGCACGCGCGATTTCGGTCAGCCAGGTTTCGAGACGTGTTGCACATTGCCTCCACAGCGCCGCGGGCAGGGTCAGGACTGCGTAATCGGCCACCGCAAGCGCCCGGCGCCAGCTTTGCGCAAACGCCGAGGCGGCCAGCTCCTCGTGGGCAAACGCACAGCTCGCCTCGGGCAGTTTCAGCGCAACCAGCGCCTCAACCCGCGGCTGTCGCGCTCGCAGGGCGGCAACTTTCACCTCGAGTCGGGGATGCTCGAGCGAAAGCACCAGGGAATCGACGGTCGTTCGTTCGAGTAACTCCTCAACCACACTCGCACCGACGAGGTTCTCCACAGAAGCCGTCAGAGCGCTTGCATCGACCTCAACTCGCACGCCGGCTGCCACGCGAGTTCGGTGCACAAGGCGGGTGAGCCGATCAACGGCCTGATCCCGCGCCATGCCACTTTGAAGTTCACCCCAGGCCGGCCCGAGCATGAAGCGCACATGCGAAGGTGCAAACGCCTGCACCGTGTCAAGCCAGCGGTCAAAGCGTGGAGGCTCAACGAGGGCCTGCGCCACCTCCGCGGAAGCCAGCGCCACAGCCAGCGTGCGCCGGGTTGGCACTTCGCGTGGGCGAAGCTTCGCCTCTAGCGTGCTTGCATCGGTGGAAGCGGTCACCAGATGCCGCGACAGAAGCCGCGAGCCGCTTTGCCAGTCGTTGGCGTGCCCATCCAGTCCGAATGACAGAGCAAAACCGCCTTCGGCGAGCAGTTCTTCCACCCACGGCGGCGCTGCGCCATAGGGCCAAACCACCAGGCGCGCCGGAGTGCCGAGTTGCTCTTCGATCAGGCGGCGGCTTTCGCGCAAATCCGCCTCGACCCGCCTGCGCCATTCGGCGGCGGTCTCCGCACGCTGCGCTCGAGACTCGTAGGCGCGAGTTGCGGCCTGCGGCGCGAGATCGCCAAAGGAGCTCACCGCATGCTTCGCATGCAACGCATGGGTGTGGCTTGCCACCTCGACCCAGCCTGAGGCGACCGCATCGCGCAACTCGGCCCAACTCATAAACGCCAAGCGACTGGTCTCCAACGAGCCGGAACGGTCGCTTGTGCCGTCGGCTGTGACAGGTCGCCCAGCCTGCGTCCAGCTGGTCACAATGGCCGCCACGGCGGGGTAGCCGAAGGCGCGAAGCAACGGCAACACGTGCCGATGAAAGCTGCGATAGCCGTCGTCGAAGACCAACAGCACGGCATTGGGCGGCAAAGTCGCTCGACCTTCGATGGCATCGATGAGCGCTTGCGCTGAGACCACCGGATAGCCCAAATCTCTTAGCAGCGAGAACTGCCGCGCAAGCTCTTGCACGGTCACCCCAAGCGGATCGCGCGCGGCCTCACGCTCGGCCTCGCTCGCGTAGACCTCGTGATAAGAGAGCACATGTAGCGCCCGCTCCGGCGGCACGCCGGTGTAGCGCGCCGGGTCGCGTTCGAGCCGGTAGCGTGCCGGAGGCTCTTGCAACGGGGTCTGGGCAACGGCGGTCAGGCAGACTATGGCAGCCGCACAAGCCGCCGCGGCCTGTAGCAGGCTTCTTCGCACGGGTCGGACGCAGACGCTCATGGCCGGGGCCTCCATCCGGCGTCGAGGTAGAACTGCCAGCGCAGTTCCTGGCGACCGTCGTAGGGCCGCCGTGTCAGGCCCGCGCCGTAACGCACCACCCAACGGCGCTGCTGTTCCCATTCGTGCTCATAGCGCAAGCTAAAGGTCGGCGCCGTGCCGTAGCCGTCCTGCCAATACGCGCCAAGCGAACCGTGGAGGCGCTGCTTGAACGACGCCTCATAATGGCGCGCGCTCAGCCACTGGCCGGTCAGCGTGTAGTCAACATAGGCATCGGCACGCGGGTTGAAGTAGGGGGCATCAAGCCGGCTGTTGCGCGAACCGCCAGCCGCCAGCACGCCCTCCAACCGAGCATAGGGTTCGCTCAGCCAGAGTTCAAACCAAGAACCCGAAGCCGCAAGGCGGCGGTTGCCATCATCAAACCGCAACACATCAAGCCCCAGCGCGAAATGGCGCTCATACCACGCCTGCCGTCGAAGCGACGCATGCCAATGACGGGCGCCAATTCCCGCCAGTGATGCCGCCAGCGCAACCTCGGTGGTGTTCGAGTCATAAAAGCCGCGAAAACGCCACGCGTCACTGGCCCGCCACTCAACCCCTGCGGCCCAACCGCGTGTGCGCTCGGGCCACCGATCGGTGTGAAGGAGCCCCCACAGCCGCCAACCGTCGTAGCGATAGTCGGCGCCAAGGCCCCAACGTTCGCGGCGCCGCTCGGGCGAATCGAGCCGCAACACTGACACGAACCCGTCGCCGAAGAATCGCCAGCGCTCGAAAGCCGGCGGCGAGGTCAGGCGCAAGTAGGCGCGCAGATCCGCCTCGCGCACCGGATCGCGCGGCATGTTCGCCTCGCTGCGCTCTTGCGCATCGATCCGCCCCGAAAGGACAGTCGATAAGCGCAACTCCGGCGCATCGAAGGCGGCCAACTCATCGATCAGCCGCTGCACACCGCGGTGCTCGGGGTATTGCTGCGCAAGCTGCCGGGCCCCCGCCCGCGCACGGTCGGGGCGGCCAAGCGCCAATTCGAGTTCCGCTTCGCTGATGCGATGCCAGAGCTGATCGGGCTGTTCGCTGCGCAAGCGCAAGATTTCCGCCAGGGCAGCCTCGCGGTAGTCGTTACGGGCAAGCCACCCGGCATGGCTTGAACGCACCTCACTGTGGTGTGGTGCCTCCGCCAGCAGCCGATCCAACGCTTGCCGACTCTCGCGCAAGCGCTCACCAAAGCGGTCAAGCAGGGTGCTCATGGCGCGCACCCGAACGTACTCGGGGTTCGGGCGTTCGAGACCCGCTTCAAGCCGCATTCTTGGCGTGGTCTCAATCAGACGGTCGAGTTCGCGGCGCGCCTCATGCCATTCTTCGGCTTCAAGCAGTGCCCACACCAGAGAAAAGCGCCACTCGCGGGTCTCGGGCATACCCTCGCGCGCCTGCCGCGCAAGGGCTTCTCGGTAGCGATCGCGCGCCTGCCGCGGCTGACGTAAATAGAGCCAGGCATCGGCAGCCGCCGCAAGCGCGTACGGGGGCAGTTCGTGCCCGAGCCGCTGCGCCTCGGCTTCAAGCTCGAGGACCTCTTCCATGCGCACCCGGTCACGCGCGGCAATCATTCGGTCGAAGAGCGCGTTGGCTTCAAGCGCGCTCGAACGCGGCGCGCGTGCGCGATCGGCGGCATTGGCAGCCAAGGCATCCTCAAGCCGCGCCCACCGCGCAAGCCCAAGATCCAGAAGCAGCTGCACCTCGCCGTAGCCGATTTGCCTTGCAGTCACATCCTGGCGCAGGCGCTCAAGCTCCTCGCCCCGCCAAGTGCCGGGACGTGCCTGCTCTGCGCGGGCCCGAGCGAGCGAGGCCGCCCCCAGACGGCTGAGAAGCAAGGCAACCGCCCGTGAGGACTCCTCCGAGCGCGCAAGCTGCTCGACATCCAGCCAGAGCGAAAGCGCCTCGGTGAGCCGGCCCTGCCGTTCGCGCACTTGTGCCGCAGCAACAAGAAGCGGCACCCACGGCGCACGAAGCCGCTCGCGCGAAATCGAAGGAACCCGGGCCTCGACCTCTCGGATCGCCTCCTCCAGTCGGCCCGCATCCAGCAGCGTCAACACCCGGCCAGCGGCCGCATCGGGGTTGTCCGGCTCGCGCTCAAGCCAGCGCGCATAAAGCGCAAGCGCCTGCTCATGACGACCAAGCCGCCGCGCCGAGAGCGCTGCCGCGCCCAGCACATAAAGGGGGGCCTGCGCCTCGACTTCGCGAAACCATTCGAGCGCCCGCTCATGCCGCTCGGCCCAGTTGTTGAGCACCACCAGATCCGCCACCGCACGAGCGCGCGGTACCTCGGCACGAAGCAGCGCCGCCTCAATGGCCTCAAGGGCCGGACGCACCTCACCGGCTCGTGCGCGCAGGATCAACGCGTCGTATTCCTGAGGGCTCAGGGCGGCAGCCCCCTTTGGCCCCAGGACAAAACACAGGCAAAGCAGGCCTACAGCTCGGGAAATCATCCCTAACCCTCGATCGCCACCGCAAAAGGCATGCCATGGAGACCGACATGCGAGCCTCGCGCAACTCGAACCCCGACTGGATTTACGTTTTGTCCGCCTCAGTGGATGCAGCGCGGTCGAAAGTCTAAAGAATTCGCCTCTCAGTCGCCTCTGAGATCAAGCAGAAAACGGACTATTCCGAGCGCCGACACCGTCGTTTTATCAAGAAAACATGCCAGTCGATCAAGCGTTTGAGCGGCCTGATCGCCAGGACCGTGGCCGTTCATGAGGATGTGGCAGCCGTGGTCGCCTTTGGCTCAAGCCGCCCGAAATCTCTTCTGGGTTGCGAGCGGGAGGGGTTGTCGCGCCTGCCGATGCGGCCTCAGAGTCGTTCCAGCCCGGCAAGGCACGGGTCAACCGGATCGGCCGCTGGGTTGCCGACTGCTTGCTTTCCTCAGTCGAACCGGGCCGCGTATTGGCTGCCCGGGATCGAGCACCCGTCCGCCTTGGGTGATCGCGATCCGCCCTTCGCGGGCTAGCGCCTGCGCGACCTCGCGCACCGCCTCCATGTGCGCGCGCCACGCCTCGCCTTCGGGCCAGAGCCGACGTGCCACCTCCGAAGGACAGATCGAGCCAGGAGCGCGTTCCTCGCAAAGGGTGAGGATTGCACGGGCAATCTCGGCGGCTTCAGAGAGTTCGCGCGGCGATCGAGGTTCTGCCGCGGTCGACTTCACTGCCGGGTCTGACCCACCCGCTCTTGCACCGCGCGGCGAGTCTCATCGAGCAGTTGCTGCCAGAAGTAGCGACCGTGGGTGCGGTGCAAGGCGGTTTCGTCCTTCGCTGCAAGCAAGACGACCTCCTCTTGCCCCGAGCGCCCTTCGGCAATGAGCTCGCGTTCGGCAGCAAAATAAGCCGCAAGCGCTTGTTCGCGTTCAGCCTCCGCGAACCGGCGCAGTTCAAGAAGACGACCCTGCTTGCGGTCGTATCGAAGCAAGAAGCTCGTCGATGGTTTGGAGAAGCTCATGTTCAGCGAAGAGCAACTTGGGCAGACCCTCCGGCAGGGTGATGATATCGGGATCAACCGGTGTCTGCCCCTGATTGGCCTGACGAAAGGCCAACTCCGAGGCGGCGACTTGCGCAGACAGCGCGTCGAGTGCTTGTCGCAGGTCCGCAGGCCCGCCCCCGTACTTGATGTCTGGATGGTGACCCGCGAGTTTTTCGCAGCCTTGCGCCCAGGCGTCCTGAAGCTGAGTGCGCACTTGGATCTCGACCCAGTAGCTTTCACTTTCACGATGACATGCACCGCGCGGTAGCCGTGACTGGGCTTCAAGCGCCGATCGTCCACGAGGGGCTCCTGTTCCCCGACCCCGTTGCGCCCAAAGTCAACGCGCAAAAGATCCACCAGTTCGTCTTGTCTCATCACATCTTGGACCACCAGTCGAAAACTAAGAACGTCCTGCATTTGACTAAGCCGAAGGCGCCGTTAGCGTTGAAGCTTTTCAAAGATCGCTTCGATGCGTTTGAGCCGCGACGTGCGCGAAAGGATGTCAGGATCGTAAGCTGCCAACACCTGGTCAAGCCAAGGACGAAGCTCCTCGTGTTCTTGACGCCACTGCTCGAGGAGGTCGAGATCGGTCGGCGAGATTTGATCCAGCGCCCCGCATCGCCGCAAGCGCTCGCCTAACTGATCGATCTGGGAATTTGAGAGGCTCATTGCTCGATCGGTTGAACCGAACGATCCCCTTGATACTCATCGGCCACGATCTCCCCGTCCACGAGCCGCACGATCCGGTCGCAGCGGGCGGCAAGGCGCGGATCGTGCGTGACGATGAGGAAGGCCGTACCAAAGTCGCGGTTGAAGCGGCGCAAGAGCGCAAAGATGTCGTCCGCCGTGTGCGTGTCCAAGTTGCCGGTAGGCTCATCGGCGAGCACGAGGCGCGGCCGTGCGACCAGTGCTCGGGCGATGGCAACACGTTGCTGCATGCCGCCTGAGAGCTCGCTCGGCTTCTTGTGCATGGCCTGCTCAAGCCCGACAGCCGCCAGAAGTTCCCGCGCAAAGGCCCGTTCACGCGGGTCGTCGGCACGCTCACCGATGAGCGCCGGCATGAGCACGTTCTCATACGCGGTAAAAGCCGGCAGCAGGTGGTGAAACTGAAAGACAAAACCTAAGCGCCGTGCGCGCTCACGGGTTAGGGTCGCCTCGTCTTCGTAGCGGATCGGCTCCCCGTCGAAGAGGATCGTGCCGGCTGTGGCCGGTTCGAGCAGGCCGATCACGTTGAGGAGCGTACTTTTGCCGGAGCCGGATGGGCCAATGAGGGCGGTGAATTCGCCCGCCTCGAGTTTGAGGTCGATGCCGTGCAGGACCTCGACCTCGACCGGTGTGCCGACGCCGTAGCGCTTGCGGATGCCGCGAAGTTCGAGGAGCGGGGCTGCCATCGCCGCCCCCCTAGATGCGGATCGCCTGCGCCGGGTCAAGCCGCGCGGCCCGCAGGGCCGGCGCCACCGCCGCAAGCGTGCCTCCGAGTGTGGCCACCACACAAGCGGCAACGAGCAGCTGCGGCTCGAGCGGCACACTGAAAAGCGGCTGCCCGGAGGTGGTGCGCACGAAAAGCGTAAAGCCCTGCACGAGTAGCCAAGCGAGCAGGCTGCCAAGCGCCGAGCCGACGAGGCCGACAATGGCCCCTTGCAGCAGAAAAACGCGCAGCATCTGCCCGCGCGAGGCGCCGATCGCGCGCAGGATGCCGATCTCCTTGCGCTTTTGCACCACACTGACCACAAGCACGCTCGCAATGCCCAGAATGACCACGATCGAGACGAAGACCCGGATCATGATCGTGCTTACGCGCTGGGCCTGCAGTGCGTTCAGGAGCTGGCTGTTGGTGGTCATCCAGCTTTCCACCTGCACCGGCCCGAGGCCCTGCAGACGCGCCGCCACCCGGTCGGCTTCGAAAATGTCGCGGATCCGCACATCGATGTTGGTGACGCTGCCTGGAATGCCAAGCAGATTCTGCGCGGTACGCATCGGCATATAGAGCGCGCGGCGGTTCAAGTCGCGGCTGCCCAGGTCGATCACGCCGACGATCAGGAACTGATCCGAGGCGGCGCTTGTAAGCACCCGCAGCCGGTCGCCAACATCCACGCCAAGTTCACGACCGAGCTCCTGGCCGATCATGATTTCGCCGGGGGCAAGCCGAAACTGCCCACGCACGAGCTTTTCCGAGAGTTCCACGATGCGGTTGTAGAGGTCAAGCTCCACACCAAAGAGCACGATTGCGCGGCTTGCCTCACCGCGCACCGCAATGGCCGACCCCGAGGCCATCGGCGAGACCGCTACCACCATCGGGTCGGCCGCAAGGGCCGGAATAAGCGGTGGCCAGTTTTCAATCGCCCGCACGCGCTGCGCGCGCGGCTGCAGTGTGACCAGGTCGCGCTCGAGGCCAAGCGGCGCAAGCGTATCCTCCGCCGGTTTGACGACGATGTGAGCGGTCGCCCCGAGCGTGCGGCGAATCGTGTTGCCTTGCAGGCCCTCGATCAGCGCTGAGATGTAGACCACCACCGCCACACCGACCATGACCCCGGCGATGATCAAGAGCGACTGAAAGCGCCCCTCGCGCAGAAAGCGCAGGGCCACGACGATCTCGAACGGCAACGAAAGCTTCATCGCGGGCGGCTCGTTATGGCCGTTTGACGGCGGCGCTTGCCGGCAAAGCCTCCCGCGGTCGCACCCGCGCTCCGGGGGCGACCGCAGCCTCAAGGATGACCGGCTCGCCCGCGCGCACGCCTTCGAGGATTTCGACCCATTGCGCGGTGCGTAGGCCAGTGCGCACTGGTCGCTCGACTGCCCGCCCCTCTTCGAGCACGAGCACCCGCGGCCCCTCGCCGCCCGCTTCGCGTAGCGCCCGTACAGGCACCACGATCGCTTGCGGTTTTTCACCCGCAACCACTTCGACCGAAACGGTCATGGCCTCGCGCAGGTAGGCCGGCGGCTCAGGCACTTCGAGCCAGACTTCAATCGTGCCACGCTGCGGATCGGCCGCGGCCGCCACCAGTTGCACACGGGCGCGAAAGCGCTCGTTGGGGAAGGCATCACTGGCCGCCGTGGCCTCGATCCCCTCGCGGACGAGCGCGAGGTTCTTCTCATCGATCTGCGCGATGAGCCTCGTAGGCCCGTCGGCCGCGAGCGTCATGAGTCGTCGCCCGGGCTGCACGACCTCGCCCACTTCCACCGCGCGCGCAACCCCTCGCCCATCCACGGGCGAGAGGATGCGCGTTTGCGCAAGCCGCGATTCGGCCAGCGCAAGCGCGGCACGGGCTTCTTCAACCCGCGCGGCCAGCGCCGCCGCCTCGGGACCGCGCTCGGCCTGTGCCGCGGCTTGAATCGCGGCCTGCCGTTCGGTCGCCTCCGCCACGGCCAGCGCGCGCTCGGCCTCCTGCACCCGGGCGGCACCGATGAAGCCGCGTGCCTCGAGCGAGCGCAGGCGTTCCAGTTCCGCACGCGCAAAAGCCACATTGGCCCGCGCCTGTGCCAGCCCCTGCTCGGCCGCTGGCGCTTGCACGCTGCCTTGCGCCCGCAGGCGGGTCTGCGCAGCCGCCAGTTGCGCACGCGCTTGAGCGACTTGCGCTTGCAGATCCCGCGCATCGAGCCGGATGAGCGTCTGGCCGCGGCGCACCCGATCGGCTTCCCGCGCTTCGACCGCTTCCACGCGTGCAGTCAGTGTCGAGGCCACCTCGACCCGCGCCGGTGCAGCAACCCGGGCGGAAAACACAAGCGTCTGCCGAAGCGGTTCACTGCGGGCCGCTTCGACGGCCACCTCGGTACCGCGCCAGCGGAAATACACGGCCGCCCCAATGATCAGCAAAAGTGTGAGCCACACGGGCCACCAGCGCCCGAGACGGCGCATGAGCATGGAGAGTTTCGACATGGAGGTAGAAAAAACCGTGCACCGCGCGGCGCTCGATCAGCCCGGAAACAAGCCGGTGGACAGGTAGCGATCACCGCGGTCACAGACGATGAAGACCACGGTGGCGCCCTCAAGTTCGCGAGCGACCTTGAGCGCGATGTGACAGGCACCGCCGGCACTCACCCCGCAGAAGATCCCCTCCTCAACCGCCAGGCGCCGCGCCATCGCCTCGGCATCGGCTTGCGAAACCTCGACCACGCGGTCGATGCGCGCATTTTTCGAGATCGCGGGCTTGTACGCCTCAGGCCACTTGCGGATGCCCGGGATGCTTGAGCCCTCGCTCGGTTGGGCACCGATGATGACGATCTCGGGGTTTTGCTCTTTGAGGTAATTCGACACGCCGGTGATCGTGCCGGTGGTACCCATGGCGCTCACAAAGTGAGTCACCCGCCCTTGGGTCTGCCGCCAGATCTCGGGGCCGGTGCCGCGATAGTGGGCAAGCGGATTGTCCGGGTTGGCGAATTGATCCAGCACGCGGCCTTTACCCTCGCGCTCCATCTGGGCGGCCAAATCGCGTGCACCTTCCATGCCGGCCTCTTTGGAGACAAGCACAAGCTCCGCCCCAAAGGCGCGCATCGCCTGCCGTCGCTCCAGCGACTGGTTTTCCGGCATCACAAGCACCATGCGATAGCCACGCATGGCAGCCACCATCGCCAGGGCAATGCCGGTGTTGCCGCTGGTGGCTTCGATGAGCGTGTCGCCGGGCTTGATTTCGCCGCGACGCTCAGCCTCAACGATCATCGAGTAAGCCGGCCGATCTTTGACGCTGCCGGCCGGGTTGTTGCCTTCGAGTTTGCCGAGCACCACAGTGCTTTCAGGAACGCCGAAAGCCGCCGGCAGCCGCTTCAAGCGCACAAGCGGCGTGTTGCCGATCGTCGATTCAATCGTGGGCCAGTCAAGCATGCCTTGCCATCCTCCTCAACCCAAATGGGTAAGCGGCCACGGGCGCTGCGGCGGGCGAATCTGCTCGATCACGCGGCACAGTTGCAGCACACCCAGGTCATCGAAGCGCCGTCCGGCCACCTGCACGCCGATCGGCAGCGGCGCGTGCTCGGCACTTGTTGCATAACTCCAGTTGATGCTCGCCGCCGGCTGCTCCGAGAGGTTGTAGGGTGCTGTGAATTCGATGTGTTCGAGCGCGTGCGTCGGATCGTCGCTGGGACAGCATTGCTCGGCCCCGAAAGCGAGCACGCGGCATACGGGCGAAAGCACGAAGTCAAACGCGTGCGTGGCCTGCACGGTACGTTCGCGCAAGGCGTACATGCGGTTCAAAAAACCGATCAGATCCTCACCGGTGAAGCGTGGAGCGCGATAGCTCACCCATTGGACAATGAAAGGCAGGATCCGCTCGCGCTGCGCCTGGGGCATGGCAAAGATTTCAGCGTGGCTGCGTGCCTCGAAAAACGCGCCGACCGCATCCAGATCCGCCGCGTTCACAAACGGCTCAATCGGCACCACGTCGGCGCCGAGCCGCTCGAGCGCCTGGGCACAAGACTCCACCGCCGTGACGATCTCGGCGTCGATTCCAGAGGCATAGACCGAGCGCGTCAGCACGGCGATGCGCTTGCCCTTCACCTCGAAGCGTTCGAGCGCCGCCGCGTAATCGGTCTGATCGGGCGGCAGGTTCATGAAATCGCGATGCGTCGGATCGGGCCGCGCAATCACGTTCATGAGCAGGGCTGCATCGCGCACGGTACGGGTCATCGGACCAGCCACCCGGCCCATGTACGGCGGGTTGATCGGCACACGCCCAAGCGAGGGTTTGAGCCCGAAGATGCCGCAGAAATGCGCCGGCAGGCGAATCGAACCACCGATATCGGTGCCGATGTGCAGCGGTCCATACCCGGCCGCACAAGCCGCTGCAGCGCCCGAGCTCGATCCGCCCGGGTTGCGATCGAGACGCCAGGGGTTTCTCGTCGTGCCGTGCAGACTCGAGCGACCTGAGGTGAGCATGCCAAAGTCCGGCATGGTCGTCTTGGCCACAACGATGGCGCCGGCCTCCACGAGCCGATCCACAAGCGGCGCGTTTTCGGTCTTGGGCGTGAGCGGGTTGGCGGCGGTGCCAATCGGCGAAGGATCGCCTCTTGTGTAGACGTTTTCCTTCACGGTCACGGGCACACCATCGAGCGGCGAACGGCGCGCCTTGCCGCCTTCGCGCGCCTGAAGCCGCGCGCGTGACTCCTGTGCGAGTGCAAGTGCGTCGAAATCCTTACGCAGGTAGATCGCGTTGAGGTGCGGCTCGCACGCATCCATGCGCCGCGCCACCGATTCCACGACGTGCACGGGATCGATCAGACCCGCCGCATACTGCCGCTCAAGATCCGCCGCAGTGAGCCAACACAGGCGCTCCATGTTTGTTCACAGCCATCGCGCGTTTTTGGACCAGCGAGTTTAGATGCCCTGCGAAGCAAACAGCAAAAAGCGCAAGGACAGGCATGCGGTTTGGAGCGCCGTGGCGACATAAAAAAAGCCGGGGTTTTGCCCCGGCCTCAAATTGCTGTTGATTCTAACGATGCCAATACAGCCCTCCGGGCACGCCCACACGGTGACGCCGCACTGCGTACACGAAAAACTGCATTGACGCGATCGATTATAGCCAGGGGGTTTTCCCCGTTTCGCGCGCCACCGGGCGTACACACGAGAGGTCTCGCCGAAAATGTTGCAGGGCTCGCACAAAGGCGTCGCCGATTTGAGACAACGTTTTCGAATGCCGGCTTTACCTCAAACGCACGACCGTACGACCCGTGATGCGACCTTCGATCAGAACCGGAAACGCCTCTGGCAAGGACAAAAAATCGATGCACCGACACGTTTCTTCCATCGTCGGGCATCGCCACTCCGCTGCAAGCCGCTGCCAGAGCCGGCGCCGCTCTTCGAGCGGGCACTGAACACTATCGATCCCGATGAGCGTGACACCGCGCAAGATAAACGGCATCACGGTGGTTTTGAGCTCCGCACCTTGCGCAAGGCCCACCGCGGCGATCACGCCGCGATAGCGCATCACACGGGTGAGCCAGGCCAGGGTCGCCCCGCCCAAGTTGTCGATCGCACCGGCATAGGTCTCCGGGCCAAGGGGCTTTTCGGTCATTTCGAACTGACCGCGCACCAGCATCTCGCGCGCACCGAGCGCGCGAAGCACGGGCTCGGCCTGCGCCTTGCCGGTCAGCGCAACCACGTGATAGCCACGCTTGGCGAGGATTTCAATGGCCACCATCCCAACACCGCCGGTTGCGCCGCTCACCAGCACCGGACCCTGCTCGGGGGTGAGCCCCGCGCGCTCGAGCCGATCGACCGCAAGGGCGGCGGTAAAGCCCGCGGTGCCGTAGCGCATGGCCGCCTCGGTAGTGAAACCTTGCGGCAGCGGCACGACCCATGCCGCCGGTACCCGCGCCTTCTGCGCATAGCCGCCGTGATGCGTGACCCCCAAGCCATAGCCGTGCACGAGCACGCAATCCCCAGGACGAAACTCGGGCGACTGCGATGACTCCACCACGCCGGCCAAATCGATCCCGCCGATGCACGGAAACCGGCGAATGATGCGACCGGCCCCGGTTGCCGAAAGCGCATCCTTGTAGTTGACGGTCGAATACTCGACACGAATCACCACTTCGCCCGGATCGAGCTGATCGAGCGTGAACTCCACAAACGCGCTTTCGACGCCGCCGTCTTTTTGCGAAGTCAGATAGGCCTTGAAGGTCTCTTCCATCGACCGCCTCCGCCGATCCCGCTCAAACCACCACAAGACGCGCCGGCCCGGCCTGCATCCGTCCGATCACCGTGGCCTGCGCAAAGCCCTCGGCGGCAAAGATCGAGCGCACCTCATCCACGGCCTCCGGGGCACAAGCCACCAGCAGGCCGCCGCTTGTTTGTGGGTCGGTCAGCAGCGCGCGCTCAAGCGCCGGGAAGCCCTCGGGCAGGACGACCTCGTGCCCGTAGCCGGCCCAATTTCGGTTTGAGGCGCCGGTGATGAAACCCTCGCTTGCAAGCCGCCGCACCTCCGGCAGCACCGGGACACGCGACCACTCGATGAGCGCCTCAAGGCCTGCACCGCGCGCCATCTCAAGCGTATGCCCGGCCAGGCCAAAGCCGGTGACATCGGTCAGTGCATGGACCCCGGGCACCGTCGCCAGCCGCGCCCCGGGGGTGTTGAGCCTCGTGGTCGTCTCGATCATCGCGCGATAGAGCGCCTCGGGCAAGGCGCCTTTTTTGAGCGCTGCCGAGTAGATGCCCACACCGAGCGGCTTGCCGAGGATCAACACATCGCCGGGGCATGCATCCGCGTTTCGCTTGATCTGGCTCGGATGGGCAAGCCCCATCACCATGAGCCCATAGATCGGCTCCACCGAATCGATCGTGTGGCCGCCGGCAATCGGAATGCCGGCAGCCGTGGCCACACTTTGGCCGCCCTGGATGATGCGGCCGATCGTTTCGACTGAGAGCGTGTTGATCGGCATGGCCACAAGCGCCAAGGCCATGATCGGCCGACCACCCATCGCGTAGACATCGCTGATTGCATTGGTGGCCGCAATGCGCCCGAAATCGAACGGATCATCCACGATCGGCATGAAAAAGTCGGTCGTGGCAATGAGCGCTTGCTCGTCGTTGAGACGATAAACCGCCGCATCGTCCGAGGTCTCGATGCCCACCATGAGCTCTGGCGGCAGGAGCCCCGTGCTGTTCTTGAGGATCTCCGAGAGCACCCCCGGCGCGATCTTGCAGCCGCAGCCGCCGCCGTGGGAGAGCGAGGTCAGTTTGGGTTCGGTGGCAGTTGGAAGGGTCGGAGCATTCATGATCGGGAATCAAACAGGCTGCGCACGAGCTTCGATTGTCTCAGCCTGCGGCCAGGACCGCTGCCACCAGGTCGCGCAGCGCGCGCGCCTCGCGTTCAGGGTCAAAGAGCGGTCGCCGCCGCTCGCACTGCCGCTCAAGCCGCGCGAGAAACGCCGGGTCGGTCTCGGCCCGATACATCAGACGCGCGCAGTCTTCGGCATCGCCGAGCGTGAAATAGCCCGCGTAGTCCTCGCCGAGCATGCCGATGTTGCCGCTTACCCGGCTTGCAATGACAGGCACCCCGGAGGTGATCGCCTCAATGATCACATGCGCGCCACCTTCCATGCGGCTTGCCAGCACCATGAGGTGAGCGCGTTTCAAGCGCTGCCGCGCGCGTGCATGCGGCAGCATCCCGAGCCAGCGCAAGCGCGGCTCCTCGCGCGCCACGATTTCCATCAAGCGTGCACACTCCTCGTCCATCGCGCGGCCGATTTGGGTGAGCTGGATGCGGCTCGCCGCTGGCAGAAATCGAAGCGCGGTGATCGGCGTGAAGGGATCTTTCTCAGGCCGCAGATGCCCGATCTGAACGACGTCGAAGCGCGTGCGATAGCGCGGCCCGGGTGTGATCGAGGGGGCCGACTGGTAGATCACGCTCGCCCGCGCCCGCCACATCGGTTTGAGCTCGGCCAGCGCAGCAGGTTGAAGCACAATCAGACGATCGGCCAAATCGAGGGAGTGCGCCGCCATCTCGTCGATGTGAATATCGCGGTAGACATCGGTGCCTGTCAGTGCCAGGATGAGGCCGCCCGACGGCCGCCGACTGCGAAAGCGCCGAATCGCCGCAGCGCTTCGCCGCGCATGCAGCGCAATGAGCAGATCGATCGCCGGCGGCACTTCGTCGTTCGGCCCGTGGAGGCTGACCGCATAATCGCGCACGAGCATCCGACGCCATCGGATCGCCGTGCGCCAGTTTCCGGCGTTTGCCTGCGGCAAACCGGGCGTGACGATGGCAAGCCTTGCTTTCATGAGCAGACTATCGCATGAATCCGCCGCTCGACGCTGGGACGAGCCGGGTCGCGCAGCACGCAGCTATGGTCGTGCCGCTTTGCGCGCGGCACTTGAGCGAACGCGCAGGCAGTTTCGCGACTTCATTGCCGCGCTCGATCGCAGTCAATTCTGGCCACCGTATTCAACCGGCATCAATCCCCCGCTCTGGGAGGTCGCGCATGCCGCCTGGTTTGGCGAATGGTTTTGCCTACGCGATCAAGGGCGGCATGCGCGCCCCTCGCGCTGGCCGGGCGCAGACGATTGGCTCGACTCTCGCCGCATCGCCCACCGCGCGCGCTGGCAGCTGCCCGAGCTCACGCGCGAGCGACTGCTCGACTACCTCGCGGTCACGCTCGAGGACCTGCTCGCCGGGCTCGCTTCGGCGGAAGAGTCCGATCCGGGGCTCGAGCCTTTCCGCTGGACGCTCTACCACGATCTCATGCACCTCGAAGCGCTGGCCTGGCTCGCACAGACCCTGGCCTGGCCTGCCCCGCCGTGGGTGCGCAGTGACCCGCCGCCGCAAGCGGCCGCCGGCAGGCTGGCAACTCACGCCCGCCTGAGCCTCCCACCGATGCCCGGATTTGTATTCGACAATGAATTGCATGCCCACTGTGAAGTGCCCGAAGCGGTCGAATTGAGCCCGCTTGTGCGCTTCGATGACTTTGCTCGCTGGGTCGAGGCAGGCGGCTACGCACAAGCAACCGGCAGGCCGCACCCCCCGTATTGGCGTCGCGGACCGCGCGGGCGCTGGCAGCACCGCCGCTTCGATTCCTGGCTGCCCTGTGACAGCGACGAGCCGGTGGTTCACATCGAGGCCCTGGCCGCCGAAGTTTTCGCACGCGAGCACGGCGCACGGCTTCCGACGGAAGAGGAGCTGACCGCCGCGTGGGTGCTGCAACCGGATGCCTGCCCTCAGGATGTGGGTTGGGTGTGGGAGTGGACGGCCACGACCTTTGCGCCTTATCCCGGTTTTTCGCCCGGACTCTATCGCGAATACTCAGCGCCGTGGTTCGACGGCCAGCATCGAGTGCTCAAGGGAGGCAGCTACGCCACACCGCTTGAGCTCCATCATGCGCGCTTCCGGAATTTCTTTCGCCCCGAGCGCTACGACGTGTTCGCCGGCTTTCGCCTTGCTGTGCCCGTCTGAAAGCGGCTGCCCGCTCGCCCGCCACGGTGGCCACGCAAAAAGCATCCGTCCGGTCGCATCGCAGTCGACCGGCGCACGCGGGCGCAGCAAACTATGCGCCCTTGGCATCCGACCACGGCCGCTGCCGCGCTACTGGATACTGACCTCGACGCGCCGCGCTTCGGCGTGATAGGGACTGCCTTGTACGAGCTCAGGCTGCTTGAGGTTCCGCCCGAGCCTCGTCGATCCCAACCCCCCTTGACCAGTTCACGCACCGCTTTCGCCCGGTTCTTGGCCAGTTCCTCAGGCCGCTAAACCGGAACTGTGGTGATAACCCGAGATCGCCACCTTGGCCGTCGGGTTGGCTCTCAAGTAGGCAATGATCGGTTCGAGTTGTTTCGCCGCCTCAGGCGCTGGGGCGGATTGTCCCGGACCGAAATAGAGCTTGACAGTTGCGGGCTTTGCAGCCGGCGCCGAGGCGCCACCGGCGGCCGCCACGGCAGCCGAGCCCAAAGCGTCGGACGCCGGGGCGGTAGCGGCAGGCATCTGCGGCGGTCGGACGCCCGGTGCCCCGGACGAGGGCGATGGAACGGCCGCGCGCGTGCCTGCGCCATGATCGGCCGATTGGCCGCCCGCGTGTCCGCCGCCGTGAATGGCCACGACGATCGGCACGAGCAGAAGCGCCACGATGTTGATGATCTTGATGAGCGGGTTGACCGCGGGACCGGCCGTGTCCTTGTACGGATCGCCGACCGTGTCGCCCGTCACGGCCGCCTTGTGTGCATCCGAGCCTTTGCCGCCGAAGTTGCCATCCTCGATGTACTTCTTCGCGTTATCCCAGGCGCCGCCGCCCGTACACATCGAAATGGCCACGAACAGCCCCGTGACGATCGTACCCATCAGCAACCCACCGAGCGCGGCAGGGCCGAGTAGCACACCGACGAGGATCGGAACGGCGACCGGCAAGAGCGAAGGCAGGATCATCTCCTTGATCGCCGCACCGGTCAGCATGTCAACCGCACGTCCGTAATCGGGCTTGGCTGTGCCGTCCATGATGCCGGGGATCTCACGGAACTGCCGCCGCACCTCTTCGACCACCGAGCCCGCCGCTCGGCCGACCGCTTCCATCGCTAGGGCGCCGAACAGATACGGAATCAAACCACCGATAAAGAGCCCAACAATGACCAGGTGATTCGACAAGTCAAAGCTCAGGTGCAGGCCGCGCGACTCGAGCCCGTGCGTGTAATCGGCGAAGAGCACAAGGGCCGCAAGTCCCGCCGAACCGATCGCATAGCCTTTGGTGACGGCCTTGGTCGTGTTGCCGACCGCATCGAGCGGATCGGTGACGCTGCGCACGTCCTTGCCGAGTTCCGCCATCTCGGCAATGCCGCCGCCGTTATCGGTAATAGGCCCATAGGCATCGAGCGCGACCACGATGCCAGCCATCGACAGCATGGCCGTCGCCGCCACCGCGATGCCGTAGAGCCCACCCAGCCAATAGGCAATCAGGATCGCTGCGCAGACCGCAAGCACGGGATAGGCCGTCGACTTCATCGAGACGCCGAGACCGGCGATGATGTTGGTCGCATGCCCGGTCGTGGAGGCTTTGGCCACGTGCCGTACCGGTGAGTACTCGGTGGCCGTGTAGTACTCCGTGATCACAAACATCGCAGCGGTCAGCGCGATGCCGACCACGCAGCAGCCAAACAGCGCCATCACGGAGACTTCTTTGACACCGCCAAAGAGCGACTGCGTGACGATGAAAAAGAGAATCAGCGACACGAGGGCCGAGACGATGAGTGCCCGATAAAGCGCGCTCATGATCTTGCCGCCCGTGTAACGCACAAAGAAGGTGCCGATGATCGAGCCCACGATCGAGACCCCGCCGAGCGCAAGCGGGTAAACCGCCGCTTCGAGCGCCTGTGCGGGCAGGAGCAAGGCGCCGAGCAGCATCGTGGCGATGATCGTGACGGCGTAGGTCTCAAAGAGGTCGGCCGCCATGCCCGCGCAATCCCCGACGTTGTCGCCCACGTTGTCGGCGATCACGGCCGGATTTCGCGGATCGTCTTCGGGAATGCCCGCCTCGACTTTACCCACCAGATCGGCGCCGACGTCGGCTCCCTTGGTAAAAATGCCGCCGCCCAAGCGCGCAAAGATCGAAATCAACGAGGAACCGAAGGCCAGTCCGACAAGCGGTGCGAGCAAGCTGTAGACCTTGCCCTGGGCCACGAGGTCTTGCGGGGCGTTGGCGATCAAAACGGCATAAAAGCCCGCCACCCCGAGAAGCCCGAGGCCGACAACGAGCATCCCCGTGATCGCCCCGCCGCGGAACGCCACTGCAAGCGCCGCGTTGATGCCCTGCCGTGCGGCTTCCGCAGTGCGCACATTGGCTCGCACCGAGACGTTCATGCCGATAAAGCCCGCCGCGCCCGAAAGCGCCGCCCCGAGCAGAAAGCCGATAGCGGTGGCAAGTCCAAGGCCAGGCACAAGCGCGATCACGATGGCGATCAACACCCCGATGATGGTGATCGTGCGGTACTGACGGCGCAGGTAGGCCGAGGCGCCGGTTTGAATGGCCGCGGCGATCTCCTGCATGCGTGCATTGCCCGCCGGCAAGGCGAGGATCCAACGCGTCGACCACACGCCATAGAGCACGGCCGCAAGGCCGCAGAGCAGCGCGATGATGAGCCAGGTGTTGGCCATGATGGGCAAGCCTCCTCAGAGTTGAATCACACGCGTTCCCCCGCGATCCCAAACGCGGGAGCAGGAATCACGGAGCGTCCTGGGCAGACGGCCGACAGGCACCGACTCGCCGCCGCGAGCGGCCGTCCTTGCTCGATCTTTTCCCCCCGGTCGTGACCCCCATCCTCCATGGGGCCGCCGCGGGCGAGTCGCCGCGACGGGACGGTCGCGCGATTATAGGAAGCGCTTGCCTTCACGATCCTGACACCACACTGAGGCACGAAACGCGTGCCGGCCAGGAGCGTCCCGCGTTCGATCGATTTTCCGATACGCTTACTCGCGGCGCGCCAGACGTCGACCGACCACTCACACCGAACCTGCACGCTTGTCTGATTTTTTTCTCACCGAGCTCCGGGCACGCCCATCAGGCGCCAGATCCGAGACTGCATCTCGGCCGTACCTGCTCATCAATGCCCTCTGCCTCGATGCGCGCGAGCAACGCGAACGCATCGCACGCGGGCTGCTTGCGGCACAGGCCGCGCTTCCGCCGAAGCTCTTCTACGACGCGCTTGGATCGAGCTTGTACGAAGCGATCGTTTTGACCGAAGAGTATTACCTCACGCGCACCGAAAACGCGCTGTTTGAGGCCCATTGCGGCGAAATTGCCCGACTGATCGGACCCGGTAAGCAATTCGTCGATCTCGGCTCGGGCGATTCGGCCAAGGCGGAACGCTGGTTTGAGACGCTCGCCCCCGTGCGCTATGTGGCGGTCGACATTTGCGAGCCGGCCCTGACCGCCGCGCTGATGCGTCTTGCGCGCCGGCCAGGGCATCCGGAGCTGGTCGGACTGCTCACCGACTTCTCGCACGCGCTTGATCTGCACGCGGCACTGGCGCCCCTGCCGAGCGTGTTCTTCTATCCCGGCTCCTCGATCGGCAACTTCACGCCCGAGGAGGCGCTTCACTTCCTCCGTCAGATCCGCGCCCATTGCACCGCGCCGGGAAGCGGTCTACTCATCGGGGTGGACCTCGTCAAAGACGTGGCGCGGCTTGAGCGCGCCTACGATGATGCGCTCGGTGTGACCGCCGCCTTCAACTTGAACATCCTGCGCCACGTGAACCGGCTGCTCGAAGCTGACTTCGATGTACGCGACTGGAAGCATGTGGCCTTTTTCAACCGCGCCGAATCACGCATCGAGATGCATCTCGAGGCACGACGCGATCTTGAGGTGCGAATTGGAAGCCAGCATCGACGATTCGCCCGCGGCGAGCGCATCCACACCGAAAACTCCTACAAATACGAGCCGCAGGCCTTCGAGGCGCTCGTGCGCGAGGCGGGCTTCTCAACGCTACACCGTTGGACCGATCCGGCCCAAGATTTCCTCGTCGTTTGGGCAGAGGTGTGAGGCACGAGCGTGCGCTTGGGCGCTGCCGAAGCTCGACCAAGACGCCCCGCCTGCGATGCAAAACGCCCGTTTGCCGCGCCGATCAGACCGACTCTTCGGCAGGCACACGACTGAGGGCTTCGCGTTCGCTCACCAGCAAGCGCAGCAAGCGCATGAACTCGGCTTGCTCCTCACCCGACAGCGGCGCGAGGATGCGCTCTTGCGCACGTAGGATCGCCGGCGTGACACGCGCGAGAACCGCACACCCCGCCTCGGTGGTTTTGAGCGCGCGCATGCGCCGGTCATCGGGGTGTGGTTCACGCACAATGAGTCCGCGAGCTTCGAGTCGATCCACCACGCCGGCGGTGGTTGAGGTGTCCAGGCTGATCGAGCGCGCAAGCGTGCGCTGATCGATCCCCGGCTGCGCTGCCACCGTACGAAGCACCGCGTACTGGACCGGCGTGACCCCTTCGCTGGCGGTCTCCTGAAGCACGGCGGCCACGGCGATCTGTTGCAGCCGCCGGATCAAGTGCCCGGGAAGCGCCTCGAGCTCCGGCACCAGCGCCCCGTTCGTTCCGAAATCGCGATCCATCAGCCTCCATCCGCCGGCGAATCAGGGTAATCCCTAATCTCAGACCGCCATTTTATTGCTACGCTGATCGTCAGTATACTGACGATTTGTATGCGAACAAATTTCGGACCAATCACGGTTGGCGCCCAGCATCGGGGCGCCAAGGTCAAAGGAGGTCGTCATGTCGCAGACTTCGCACGAGCTGCCGGTGGTCGTGGTTGGCGGTGGCATCGGTGGTCTGGCCGCTGCACTCGCACTCACGCGGCAGGGCTTTGCCGTCACGGTGCTCGAACAAGCCCCTGAGATCGGCGAGATCGGCGCGGGCATTCAACTTGGACCGAACGCATTTCACGCCTTCGATGCACTGGGGGTAGGAGAGCGAGCCCGTAGCCGCGCGGTCTATACCGAGGCGCTCATCATGCACGATGCGATCGATGAGAGCCTGGTGGCGCGCGTTGAGACCGGAGCCGCGTTTCGCGCCCGCTTCGGCAACCCGTACGCGGTGATTCATCGCGCCGATGCCCACGGCGCGTTGTACGAGGCGGTCAAAGCCAACGGACTTGCGCGCTTTCACACCGATACGCGGGTCGAGCGCGTTGAGCAAGACGAGGCTGCCGGCACCGTGACCGCGATCGATCAGCACGGCCGCCGCTGGGTCGGTCAGGCCCTGATTGGCGCCGATGGCGTGAAGTCCGTCGTGCGGGCGCAGTACGTTGGCGACCCGCCGCGGGTCACCGGCCATGTGGTCTACCGCGCCGTGGTCGATGCGGCGGACTTTCCCGACGAGCTCAAGTGGAACGCCGCGAGCCTCTGGGCGGGCCCCAAGTGTCACCTCGTGCACTACCCGCTGCGCGGCGGTGCGCAATACAACGTGGTGGTCACCTTCCACAGCCGGAAGCCCGAGGAATGGGGCGTGACCGAAGGCAGCCGCGAGGAGGTCGAAAGCTACTTCCAGGGCATCTCCCCGAAAGCGCGCCAACTGATCACCCTGCCCAAATCCTGGAAGCGCTGGGCCACGGCGGACCGTGACCCCATCGGCAACTGGACCTTTGGCCGGGTGACGCTTCTGGGCGATGCGGCGCATCCGATGTCGCAATACCTGGCGCAGGGCGCCTGCATGGCCCTTGAGGATGCCGTGACCTTGGGCGAAGCCCTGCGGGTCACCGACCGCCGCTGGCCCGAGGCGTTCACCCTCTACCAGAAGAACCGAATCACGCGCACCGCGCGCGTGGTGCTCTCCACCCGTGAGATGGGGCGCATCTATCACGCCGAAGGTGTCGAGCGGCTCGTGCGCAACAGCCTCTGGCGCGGACGTTCGCAGGAGCGCTTCTACGACGCCCTCGAATGGCTCTACGGCTGGAACGTCGGCAACTGCCTCGCGCAGGGCTGACCAGCCACCTCGCACCCCCACCAAGGAGGACCAACGATGCATGCCCTGGGTCGACTCGAAGACCTGCCGCCCGATTACGTGAACGCGCTGGCAAAGCACCACTTGATGCCGCTCTGGCCGGCGCTTCGCAGCATGCTGCCGCCCGGAATACCGGCGCGGCAGACGCAGCTGGTGCACTGGCCCTACGCCGCCATCAAGCCGTTGCTTTTGCGCGCGGGCGAGCTCACGCCGATCGAAAAGGCCGAGCGCCGGGTGCTCGTGCTCACCAATCCCGGCCACGGCTTGGACAGCATGAAGGCCTCCCCGGCCATCTACCTCGGCATGCAACTGCTTCTGCCCGGCGAATGGGCGCCCGCCCATCGCCACACGCCGAATGCCGTGCGCATGATCGTCGAGGGCACTGACGCCACCACAACCGTCAACGGCGAGTGCTGCCCCATGGAGCGCGGCGACTTGATCCTCACCCCGACCGGCCAGTGGCATGAGCACGAACACACCGGCAGCGAGCCGGTGGTCTGGCTCGATGTGCTCGATCTGCCGCTCATGGTCTATGCCGAGGTTTCCTACGCCGAAGAGGGCCAGCGTCAAGTCAAGCGCGCCGGCCGCGGCGATGAGCGCTATCTACGCGCGGGTGTGGTGCCCACACGCCTCTTCGAGCGCGCCCGTGAGCGCTACCCGATGCTGCGCTACCCCTGGCGCGACGTGCGCGAAACCCTGCTTGCAAACGCCTCTGCGCTGCCGCGCGAAGCCCCAGTGGAGGTGACCTACGTGAACCCCGACACGGGCGAAGACGCCGAAAACAACCTGGGCTTCTACGCCCTGATGCTGCGGCCCGGCGAGCGCCGTCGGCTGCCCGCGCGCTCACCCGCGCAGGTCTTTCACGTCATCGAAGGCGGCTGCACGCTCACGGCGGCCGGCCACGTGTTCACACTCACCGAGGCCGACACCTGCGCTGTGCCGGGCTATGAAGCGCTCACGCTGGAAAACGCTTCCGCGCGTGAGGGCTGTTTTCTCTTTGTCGTCGACGAAGCACCCCTGCATCGCAAGCTCGGCGTGTACGAAGTTCGCCATCAACCCTGATACCACACGATCATGAGCACCTCCACGTTCCTCTGGCCCCCGCGCCCTGCCGCTTCCCTGCCCATTCGAGGGCGCAGCGAGCGTCTGCCCATCGAGCGCATCTTCTGCGTCGGGCGCAACTACCATGCCCACGCAGTGGAGATGGGCCGTCCGGTCGACAAGACGGTCGATCAGCCCTTCTACTTCACCAAGTCGCCGCAAGCGCTCACCGAAAGCGGCGCCACGATCCCCTACCCGCCTGGCACCTCGAACTACCACCACGAGATGGAGCTGGTCGTCGTGCTTGGCAAGTCCGGGTTTCGCGTTGACGTGGATCGTGCTGCTGACTTGATCTACGGCTACGCCGCCGGACTTGATATGACACGGCGCGACCTGCAACTGGCCGCACGCGACAAGGGCCGTCCGTGGGATCTGGGCAAAGACGTCGAACACGGCGCCGTCTGCTCCGAGGTCGTGCCGATGCCCGGCCGACTGCTCACAAGCGGCGCGATCGAACTTGCCGTCAATGGGCAAATCCGCCAGCGCTCCGACTTGAGCCTGCTCATCTGGAGTGTGGCCGAAATCGTGAGCGACCTGTCGCGCTTCTACCACCTGCTGCCGGGGGATCTCATCTACACCGGCACGCCCGAGGGCGTGGGGCCGGTGCAGCCCGGCGACCGACTCGAAGGCCGCATCGAAGGCGTGGCCGAGGTCACCCTCACGATCGGGCCCGCGGAGTAAAGCGCGCCATGCGGCTTCGCCTCTAGGGAAGGTCTGCACAACGTCCGTGAACTGCGGGATTTGTTGATGCTCTTGGGTAGACGTAGGTTTTTGTGCGCCCGGAAGTGCGCGCTGAAGGCATTCCGGGGCCGTTTTCGCGTTACTTTTGCCGCTTGGGGCTTCCAGAGGTGCTCCGCGCGGACGCTTTGGGCGCACTCATCCCGTGGCAGCCAAGAGTCGTTTGCGCACAAGCCACAGATTGGCCAGCGCACAGAGCATCTGCAACTGCTGCGTGTTCTTGGCCAGACCCCGATAGCGCACCTTGCGGTAGCCGAACTGGCACTTGATCACCCGAAACACATGCTCGACCTTGTGACCTGCCCCCATTTGCCGTACCAACGGATTGGAGAAGCCCGGGGTTGAAGGTTAGTCGAAGTTTTGTTTCGGCTCACTGCCAGCAGCACCGCCAGCGCGCTGGCGGTGCTGCTGGGCGAATCGTGCCGGAGGGATACGCCCCAGGCGGCTGTGTGGCCTGACCTCGTTGTAGTCCTGGCGCCAGCGCGCAATGCACTCCCGGGCCTGTGACAACGATTCAAACCACTGCTCGTTGAGGCACTCATCCCGGAATTTGCCGTTGAAGCTCTCGATGTAGCCGTTTTGCATCGGCTTGCCTGGCTCAATCAGGATGTGGCGTATCCCGTTCTTGTGTGTCCAGGCCAAGAAAGCACGGCTGGTGAACTCCGGGCCATTGTCTGTGCGCACCGCTGCCGGGTAGCCCCGAAACCGGGCCACCTGGTCCAGAACGCGCGTGACGTACTGGCCCGAGATGCCGTAGTCCACCGTGATGTCCACGGACTCCTTGCTGAAGTCATCCACCACCGTCAGGCACTTGATGCGCCGTCCA
>JANWWI010000060.1 GCA_025056355.1 Casimicrobiaceae bacterium
GAGTGGGCGGAAGCGCTCGCTGCCTACGAGGCGAGCGGCGACTTCGCACGCTTTGCGCCGCTTCTTGCGCGCGACGGTTTTCCGCGCGAGGCCGCCGCGCGCCTCGAGGAAGGCTGGCAGCTGCTCAATCTGAGCAACCTGGTGGATGCGGCGCGCAGCCTGCGCGCTGCTTACCAAGCGCTCGGCGAGCCGCTCGCGGGCGCATCCGAACTCTTCCGCGAACGGCTGCGCAAGGCGTTACGCTGGGTGAGCGTCGAGCCGCTTTCGGAAAAGCAGCGCATGCTCGCGCTCCAGTGCCTCGAGCGGGGCGACATCATGCGCGCCGCCCTCTTCGGGCTCGAGAGCTTCCTTTCGAGGGAAGTGGAGAGCGCGGGCGGCGACCCCCTCGATCATCGCGCGCGCGAAGACGCCGAGGCGCGCTTTCGCCTCGAGCTGCAGGAGGGCGAGCATGCCGACTGGAAGCGAAGCGCTTTCTGGCTGCTCAAGAACGTGCGCAACGCGGTCGCGCACGGCACCGTGCCGCGCTATCCCCGACACGCCGAACTGCTGCGCAACCCGCGCAGGTTGCGCGGCGAACTGAGGGCGACCCTCGACCGGCTGACGAACGCCCCCTGAGGTCGCCTGCAAGCTTGCGAGCTGCGACGCCAAAAGACGGATCGGGGGACACTGTGGCGATGGCGACTGGCGAGAGCACCGCGAAGTGCGCGAAGCTGCAGGACGAATGCGCATTAATTGCTGCACGTTCCTTATCCGTGCGTTGCCCCGCGACGCAGAACGGAGCGCCAAGTGGCGAATTCCGCAGTTCAAAGCGCTGATGCGGCAGCGATGGCGGCGGCGGCTCTGTCCGGTCCGATCTTCAAGCGTTCGAGAAAGTGCGTGACGCGGTCGCTCGTTTGGGCAATTCGAGGAATGCTGCGAAGCTACGGAGCGCGTTTTGTCCGACGCCGCTCTGGGCCTGCGGAGATCTTTGGCAAAACCGTGGTGCCGCTACAGTCCGGGAGCACCTTCAATGAGTGACAGCCAATTGCTCAATCAATCGTGTCGGGTTGCGCTCGCGGCCTATCTGCACGATCTCGGCAAGTTCGCCGAGCGCGCGGGGGCCTTCGATGGCGATCCTCGGCTTGACTCGCATCTGACCTTGTATTGCCCGTTCAGAGAAGAAGGGGGGCGGCGCTGGTTCACCCACCGCCATGCCGCGCATACCGCGCTCGCCTTCGATTTGATCGAGACGCATCTCCCCGATCTGCTCCGAGACGACGTCTCTCCCTTCGCCGGCCGAAAGCTCGCGGGAGAAAGCGATCAAAGTGAGGCTACCGATTCGTTAGTCAACGCGGCAGCTGCCCATCATAGACCGGAGACATTTCTGCAGTGGGTGATTGCGACGGCGGATCGAGTGGCTTCGGGGTTCGAACGCGAGGAATTCGAACGTTACAACGCGGCGCCCGACGAGACGCCGGAGAAGAAGAATCACTTCGTGGCACGGCAACTGACGCTGTTCGAGCAGATGCGCCTGGACGATCGGGCTAGCGCCGGCCAGCGGTTTCTGTACCGCTACCCCTTGAGGCCGCTGTCAGCAAGGAGCATTTTCCCTCGGCTGGCAGAAGAGTGCGAGCCGTCTGACTCGGGCGCAGGAAAGGCCGAGTACAGCGACCTGTGGCGCGGGTTCGTCGAGGACCTGACGCGCATTCCGGAAAGCCACCGAAAGAACTGGCCGTTATGGCTCGATCACTTCGATAGCCTCTGGCTTACCTATACGCACTCGATTCCTGCAGCGACGGCATTCAATGTCAGACCGGACGTTTCGCTTTATGACCATTCGCGCGCGACGGCGGCGCTTGCCGTGGCGCTTTGGCGCTGGCATGCGGATAAGAATCACACTGGCGCGGACGCGGCTGCGGCGCTGCGCGCGCGGGCCGATTTCTCCGAGCTTAAGTTTCTACTGATCCAAGGCGATTTTTTTGGCATCCAGAACTTCGTGTTTGCAGCGGGCGGCGAAACGCGCAAGCAAGCTGCGAAACTCCTGCGCGGGCGGTCCTTCCAAGTGGCCTTGTTCACAGAGCTCGCAGCGCTGCGCATCCTCGACGAGCTGAGCCTGCCGCCGACGAGCCAGGTACTGAACGCCGCGGGGAAGTTTCTCATCGTCGCACCGAACACGGAGGATGTTTGTAAGAAGCTCGAAGCGCTACGAGCCGAGTTCGATCAGTGGTTCCTCCAGCACAGCTACGGCCTGGCGGGCATGGGACTCGCGTGGTTGCCGGCTCGTTGCGAGGACTTCCTGCGCAGCGCACAAAGCGGTCGCAGCCCTTACGCGGACTTGGTTCGTCGTCTGCGCGATTGGCTGGATGTCGCTAAACATCGCCGGTTCGGCCTGTGCAGCGACGGGGCGCGTGTATTTCGGCATGAGTTTCCATACGGTGTTTGCCAATACAACGGCTGGCTGCCGGCGGATCAACTGGCGCAGGGCGACCGTCCGGCATCCTGCAAGTTGTCGCGCGACCAGATCGCGATCGGGGAGGCGTTGGTCAAGTTCGATCGCTTGCTCGTGCTGCGAGATGAGGCGGAGGTCTCTATTCGCACTAGTGCGTTCACGAAGCCGCTCGAACTGCGGCTTTTCGGCTACGTGATCGCCTTTACGAAGCACGCGGATGCAAGCGGCGCTTTCGGTCGCTTGGCCGAGAACGGTGCACTACGGCGGTGCTGGGATTTCACTGCTGCGGACGAAGCCGACGCGAGCGGCCACAGAACGCTATGGTCTGGATACGCACGCCGCTTCATTAGCGGATATGTCCCAAATGTGGAAGCGCACGACCTCAAGGCGCAACACGGCCGCTACGCGGGGATCAAAGACGGGGAGATTCCAGCTCCTGACGAACTGAAAACCCTTGACATGCTCGCCTGCGAGGACCGAGAGCTCGACACTGACGGTAAGACGTGGTTAGGGATCGAGGCGCTCGGCGTTCTGAAGGGCGATATCGACGATCTGGGCGAGCTCTTTCGCGTCGGGCTCGGAAGCCCGACGTTCGCCAAAACAGCGGCGCTGTCGCGACAAGTGAACGGTTTTTTTTCGATCTACTTGCCGTGGCTTCTCGCGCGCGAGTTCCGCAACGTTTATACGGTATTCGCAGGCGGTGACGATTTCTTCCTGATCGGTCCGTGGCGCACGGTGCAGCGGCTTGCTGCGCGCATGCGCGAGGAATTCTCGGCGTACGTCGCGCACAACCCGGAAATACATTTTTCCGCTGGGATCGCGACGCAGAAGCCCGGTACCCCCATCGGCGCTTTGGCGGATCTTGCGGAGGCCGCTCTCGATAAATCCAAGGCTCGCAAGGACAAGAACGCAATCACCTGCTTCGGGGAGACAGTCGGCTGGGCCGAGTGGCCGAAATTGGAGGCGGCGCTCGATCGGCTAGAGAAACTGCGGCGCGATCACGGTTTGACCTCTAGCTATCTCTATGGGTTGCTGCAGTTCGTCGAATTTCGACAGCGCGAAAAAAGGGGGGATACGGAGGCAGCGCTTTGGCGTTCCCGATTCGCCTATCGCACATGGCGTTTCATCGTGGACAAGCATCGCAGCCTCGACGACGAGAGCCGGCGGCGGCTTTTCGAGCAACTCGCGCGTGAATTCGGA
This sequence comes from Casimicrobiaceae bacterium, assembly GCA_025056355.1. Taxonomy (GTDB): domain Bacteria; phylum Pseudomonadota; class Gammaproteobacteria; order Burkholderiales; family Casimicrobiaceae; genus Casimicrobium. Next base: position 3,629 of record JANWWI010000060.1, read on the forward strand.
TCGACGATCGATCAACTCGAATCGTCGTATCGAATCGTGCTGTTTAACCACCTTTACAAGTACCGCGTACGCTAGGAGGTAGGAGGAGTCGCCATGCAGAGAAACGTGTCTGGCAGGACAGGCGGCCAGCCGCCACATCAGAAACGCGACGAGCGTGCCCACGTTAAGGACGAAAGCCGCGATGAAAGGAGATTGATCGACGTCGATTCGATCCGCTTTGGCGAAAAGATCGATCCTCGGCTTTATTCCGATATTGCTGAGCAGGCGGCGAAAACGGTGGGCGCGAAGGGGCGACAAGAAAAGAATAACAAACCCGCGCAACTGCGCCGGTTTTACGACGAGCTGCTAATGCTGCAGGAAAAGGTCGGTTCGGACAAAGAGCGTTTCGAGCAGCAAAGGCCTTTCATCGAGATGCTGAAAGCAAAGGTCGCATACGCGAAGGGGCGCGAGAAGGTGGACGAGAACTTCGTGCGCCTGTTGCGCAAGGTCGTCGATGAAGTCAGGGATCCGGAGACCTTGAAGCAAGCAAGGCTGTTCATGGAGGCGTTCATGGCTTTCTACAAGCTGTACGGGCCCAAAGACTGAACGAGGCAAAACGATGGAACTGAAGTTGTTGAGAATTCAAAAGCTGCGCGGAGAGCTTCTGCTGCTCTCCGGTTTGCGTATCGGCGCTTCGGAGGGCGAGATCCGCATCGGAGGGGTCGATCAGCAGGTTATTCGGCACCCGCACACTAACGAGCCCTATATTCCCGGCTCCAGCCTCAAGGGCAAGGTCCGCAGCTTGCTCGAATGGCGTAGCGGGGCCGCCAAGCCGGAGCCGCTTGGGGTTGCCGACATCAGCGAGAGGTATCCGCTGGTAAAGCCGATCCTTCAGCTTTTCGGGGTGGGCGGCGGCGACAAGCTAACCGACGAACAAGCCGCCGCATTGGGGCCGACGCGCTTGGCGTTTTGGGATGCGCCGCTGCGGCGCGAGTGGGTCGAGCACGTCAAGGCGGAAAACCACTTGCTTGTCGAAGTCAAGACGGAAAACCGCATTGATCGTATCAGGGGTGTCGCGGAGCACCCGCGCCAGTCGGAGCGGGTGCCCGCAGGCGCGGTATTCGATTTCACGGTGTCGATCAAGGTGCTCAACATTGACCGCGGCGATGGCGAGGAGCTGCGGAACGTGCTGTTCAAGGGACTTCGACTGCTGGAGCTTGACAGCCTCGGCGGCTCCGGTTCACGTGGCTACGGCAAAGTCAAGTTTCGCGGTTTGACGCTCGATGGCCGAGACATCCAGGCCGAATTTGATCGGATCGACCCGTTCGCCGCATGAAAACTTTTCGACTCACGCTGCGGCCACTCACGGCGTTCGGCACCGCGCTAGTCGGTGACACGCTGTTCGGCCATCTGTGCTGGGCTGCCTTGGAACGCCTCGGTCGCGCGCGGCTTCAGAGCCTGCTGGACGGCTATACGGACGGGCGACCCTTCGCCGTGCTGTCTGACGCCTTCCCGCACGGGTTTCTGCCGAAGCCCACCGTGCCGGCGGCCGTGGTCGGTTCGACCCTCGATCCGAGGGTGCGCAAGCGGATGCGCAACCTAATCTGGTTACCCGCCGCCCGTTGCGGCATGCCGTTGCCCGATTGGCTGGAATTGGCCCAACCGGCTAACGTCGTCGAAACGACGATCATTACCCAGAATACGATTCACCGCTTGACTGGTACGACTGGAGAGCTGGAGTTTGCGCCTCGACAGGTAGAACGCATCGCTTTTGCCTCGGATATCCGGTTGGACCTGTACGCGGTCCTAGATGAAGATCGGTTGAAGGCCGAAGTGCTGCGGGAACTTCTCGAGGACATCGGCACAATGGGTTACGGCCGGGACGCCAGTACTGGCCTCGGTAAGTTCGCGATCGACGACATGGTCTCGACGCAGTGGCCTCAGAAAGAAAGCGCTCATTGGCTGACGCTAGCTCCTTGTGCACCCGAGCCGGCGTCTTTGGATCCGGGGCGCTGCTTTTATCAACCGATCACGCGCTTTGGACGTCACGGAGGACTTGGGGTTCGGTTCGGCCAGCCCTTCAAGAGACCGCTGCTGCTGCTCAAGACCGGCGCCTTGTTGACGGCTAATCGGTCGGTTGAATGGGTAATCCATGGTCGCGGACTCGGTGGGCGGAACGAGCCCATTTCGGACGTGATACCCGAGACCGTACACCAGGGGTACGCGCCGTTGGTTCCCTTGAACGCGGTACTGCAGTCATGACTCGCTTTTTCGAAGCGGTACCTGTTGCCCTGACACCTCTGACGCCGATCCACGTCGGCTGCGGCGAGGATTTCGAGCCGACAAACTACGTGATCGACGGTGGTGTGCTGTACGAGTTCGACGCAGCGCGAGTCGCGCTCACCGAGAGCGAGCGCGACAGGCTGCTGAGTGCCGTGAACCGCGAGGGGGACGAAGCGATTCGGGCGGTACAAAGCTTTTTCTTCGAGAAGCGCCGATCTTGCATCGAGAAAAGTTGGTTGAGGGTGCCCGTTGCTCCGGCGGTGGACAACTGGTACCGCAGCCGGATCGGAAAGGTCGCGCAGCGGGAGTCAAGCGGCCGCACCGTAAGCAACCAACTCGTGATCGAACGCACTGCCCGGCACCCACACACGGGAAAGCCGTATTTGCCGGGCACAAGCTTAAAAGGATCGATCCGCACGGCGTGGCTGAACCATATCGACCCGACACCATTAATCGCACGTGATCCAAACAACCCTCCCCCTCGGGAAGAGCGCTCAGCCGATGTCGAAAAAGAGCTTCTGGGCGGCGAATTCTTCTGTGATCCATTTCGGCTGGTGAAAGTTGCCGACGCGGCGGGCGAGCAGGTGGTCAGCCGCGTTCTCTTCTGCGTCAATCGCGCGAGGGACCAAATGGATCCGAGCGCCGACCAGCGCTTCGAGAAGAACCTTTTCGTGGTGCGCGAGGTGATCGTCGGCGGTCAGTACCGTGCCTTGACGGGGGAAATTCGGCTCGACCACTTACCGAACGTTGCGGGCGATGGCGTTCCTGCGCGAGAGAGACGGATTCGCAGCTTCGAGCAGCTCGCACGTGCTTGCAACGGCTTTTATTTGCCACGATTCCGGCATGAGCTCGACCTGCTTCGCCGACGCTTCGGCAACGACCAGTGGATCGGGCGCGTTGAGAAACTTCTCACGGAACTAAACGTCGATTTCGAGGCCGGACGCTCGATGCTGATCCGGGTCGGCCGGCACAGCGGTGCAGAATGCGTCACGCTCGACAAGCGCCGCTGGATTCAGATAAAGGGCGGTAAGCGCAGGCCCACGCATTGGTCGCGCGAAGCGACGACAATTTGGCTCGCCGCAGAGCGGCAAGATGAAAACAGAGAATTGATTCCGTTTGGTTGGTTGCTGATCGAGCGGTTACCGTCGGAGACGAAGGAAGCGCTGAGCGCGTGGTGCATGGACGAAGCAAGCCGATTGCGCGCACCATCGACCGCGCCGCAGCCGTCGCCGCTTGCGCAGAAGGCGCGAGAGGAAATCTGGAAGGGCGCGCGACTTCGCTTCAACCGTGCCAACGGGACACTCACCGCGGTTGGTACTGGTCAAATCGAGGCGCACGCGCTGAGGCCAAGGGGGGAGGAGTTGCTCGGTAGCTTGCCGCCCGAGATTCAGGAGAAGGTCAGGAGGAACGAATTCGTTCGCGTAACCGCGCGAGTCGTGGGCCGCGAGCTGATTTCCATCTCGTATAGCGGATAGTGTCGGACGCCTCGGCGGTTGGAAAGGTGATGCTGTCGATGCCCGTTGGGTCGGCTCTTTCAGCCGGTGCTCGTGTGCCCGTGTCGCGGTATCGCCTCGCTTTCCGCATGCAAGACAACCTGTTGCTGCCGCAGCACGCCGGTTCGCTCCTTCGCGGCCAGTTCGGCGCGGCGCTGCGGCGCACGGCGTGCATGACGAGGAAGCCGACCTGTGCAGGCTGCGCGCTGCTGCGCACCTGCCCGTATCCGGAAATCTTCGAAACACCGCCTCCGGCCGAACATCGACTGCAAAAGTTCAGCCAGGTGCCGAACCCGTACGTCATCGAGCCGCCGCCCTTCGGTACCCGCAGCGTCGCCGCCGGCGATCGGCTCGTATTCGATATCGTGCTCGTCGGCCGGGCGATCGAGCGGCTCGCGCTCGTCGTGCACGCGTTCCGGCGTGCGCTCGCCCAGGGACTCGGGCGCAGGCGCGCGCGGGGGGTTCTCGAGACCGTCGCCGTAGAGGACGGCGACCGCTGGCGCGAAATCTGGAGCGCAGGGCGCGGGGAAATCCTCGCGCACGACGCGGTCCTGTCGGTTCCGGCTTTTGCCGACGTGCGTTCGGCGACCCTGCGCATCGTAACGCCGCTCAGGCTGCAGAACGACGGGCGGCCGCTTTCGATCGAACGCCTGAGCCCGCGGGCGCTGATTACGAACCTCATGCGGCGCGCAACGCTGCTCCTCGAGCTGCACG
>JANWWI010000061.1 GCA_025056355.1 Casimicrobiaceae bacterium
GGTCGGCATCGTGCAAAACCTGTCCAAAAGGGGTTGGATTTGCAAAACCTGGGAAGGCGAGCTCAACATGGTGGTGCTCCCAGGCAGCCTGCCGGAAAAGTTCGCCTTTACGGTGTGGAGCGACGAGGTCGCAGCCGAGATCAACCGGCTGGCCGGGCGGCGCGTGCGCTTGCACTACGAAGAAAAGGTCGGACTGCCGACCTCGTGCTTCGGCGACACGCGCCACTACATCACCCGCGTCACAGCGCTTGAATGAACGCCGCATGGCCGGCGGCGATGCGCGCCCTCAGGGCGCCGCACTCACGCCACGGCATTCTGCGCCGACCAGGCTCGCCGCGCTTGGGCGTAGTCTTCCGCGGTGTCGATCCCCGCGGGCCAGGGTTCATCGATCACCGCCACGCGGATCGGGTAGCTGTGCCAGAGCGCGCGCAGTTGTTCGAGCGACTCGAAACGTTCGAGGGCGGGTCGTTCAAGCCGCGGGAAGATCCGCAAGAAGCCCGCTCGATAAGCATAGAGGCCGACGTGCCGAAGCACGGGTAGCCCAGACGGCAGCGCGCGCGGCTCGCCGCTTTGCCATGCATCGCGCGCCCAGGGAATCGGCGCACGGCTAAAACACAAGGCACGGCCCCTGCGATCGAGCACCACCTTGACCACGTTCGGGTTCGTCAACTCACGCGCATCGGTCACCGGATGGGCAAGTGTGGCCAGCGCTGCCTCACGATCCTCCTCAAGCAACGCAGCGACCCGAGCCACGGCCTGCGGCGCTACAAAAGGCTCGTCGCCCTGCAGGTTGACCACGATCTGCCCGTCCGCGAGCGCTAAACGATCGACCACCTCGGCGAGCCGGTCGGTGCCGGTTTCATGCGTCGCCGCGGTCAGTAGCGCCTCGACGCCATGCGCGGCGCAGGCTCTGACGATACGTTCATCATCCGTGGCCACGAGCACGCGCTCGGCTCCTGCGCGACGGGCACGCTCAGCCACGCGCACCACCATCGGTGCGCCGCCCAGATCAAGCAGCGGCTTGCCCGGAAGACGCGTCGAGCCGTAGCGGGCCGGAATCACAACGACAAACGCTTGCATCGACCGGCCGTCTTCTCTACGGGCGCTCGCGCCAGCGCTCGAGCTCTTCATCGGAGAGCGGTCGCGCCTCTTCTTCGAGCATGATCGGAACGCCGTCCTGGATTGGATAGGCAAGACGCGCCGACTTCGAAATGAGTTCGCCTCGCTCGCGGTCGTAGATGAGGGGCCCCTTGGTGACCGGGCACACCAGTACTTCGAGCAGTTTCCGATCAAGACTCATCGCACACCATCCGGGCGATCGATCGCCGTTGACAAAAGCGCTTCACGCCGACGCGCGGAGCTGCTCGATGAGTTTAGTCACAAACGCCTCGGGCAGCAGCACATCGAGGGGCACCTCCCAAACGCGCGCATCGGCGAGCCCGCGCAGTTTGACCGCGTCCTTGCTTGTAACGAGCACGATCCCGGCATCAATACGGGCCAAATCGTCTCGGGAAAACCGATGGTGATCGGGGAAGGCGTAAAGCTTGCCATGCACCCCGTAGCGTGCAAGACCGCGCACGAAGGTCATGGGCTGCGCGATGCCGCAGACAATGGCCACCGTCCCCCCCGCGCAGCGCCCGCAAAACTCGGGCCAGTCGAGGCGCTGCCCGGTTGCTAAGTGCCGCGGACGACCCAGTCGCCGTTCGATCCGCCAGCGGTCGCTCCAGGCAAGCGGCATCGCTTCTTCGGGATCGCAGAGCACAGCGCGCAACGTCCCGCTCGCACAAACGCCTGGCCGTTCGCGCAATGGCCCAACGGGCAAGAGCCAGCCGTTGCCATAGCCCGCGGAAGCGCTCACAAGCTCGATGGCGACCGAACGGGCAAGCCGCCAGTGCTGAAGCGCATCGTCCGCCAACAAAACGTTGACTTCTGGGTGGCTTGCACACAGCAACGCGGCCGCGCCAAGCCTGTCGCGCCCGACGACAACGGGCCACCCGGCCGCAGCGTGAACAAGCGCCTCATCGCCGACCTCAGCAGCCGTGGCTGCCGAGGTCACATAGCGCGGGCTGCGCGGGCAGGCCGGATAGCCGCGCGTGATGATACCGGGTCGAAAACCCCGCTCGGAAAGCGCCCGCGCAAGCGCAAGCGTGACAGGAGTCTTGCCTGTGCCGCCGACGACGCAGTTACCGATCGCGATCACAGGCACCGGCGCGCGCTCCACAGGCATCAGGCCGAGGCGGTAAGCCAATCGCCGCAACGCAAGCGCCCCCGCGTAGAGCGCGGCCAGCGGCGCTAGCACGATGAGCCACCCTGGAGACGCTCGCCACCACTGGCGGGCGAGTGCGTAGGCCCCAAGCGCCATCCGAGACCTCAATCAACGCGCAGGCGCTTGCGTCGCAAAGGTGATTTGCGTGAGGTTGGCCGCGCGCGCCGCTTCCATGACGTTGACCACATCCTGATGCTTGGCCGCGGCATCGGCATTGATGATCACCACGACATCGTTTGCCCCCTGCGCGGCCTCTTTGAGCGCTTGCGCGAGTGCCGGCACCCCGGTAAAGACAAACACCGTCTTGTTGAGCGCATAGCGCCCTTGGGCATCGATGCCCACGAGCACCTCCTTTGGGCGCTGCTGTTGTTTCTCGGCCTCGGCTTCCGGCAGCGTGATCTTGAGCTCGGTGAGCCGCGAGTACGTCGTCGAGGCCATCAGGAAAATGAGGATCACGAGCAGCACGTCGATGAGCGGGATCAAATTGATCTCCGGCTCTTCACGAAAGCGGCCCTTGCGGAAGTTCATCGTTCGATCGATCCCGATGGCGCCCGGCGCGGCTTACTTGACCCGCTCGCCGTGCAGCACGTCGACGAGGCGCGTGGCCTCTTGCTCCATATCGATCAGCAGCGCGTCGACCTTGCCGCGAAAGTAGCGATAGAACATGAGCGCGGGAATGGCCACGAGGATCCCCATCGCGGCGTTGTAGAGCGCCACCGAAATGCCGCTTGCCAGCTTGGCCGGGTCGGTTCCCGTCGCATTTTGCGAACCGAAGATTTCGATCATGCCGACAATTGTTCCGAAGAGACCCATCAGGGGTGCGGCAGTGGCGATCGTCGCCAGAGCGTTGAGGTATTTCTCGAGGCCATGGGCGACCACCACGCCCGTGGCTTCGATCGCCTCTTTCATGACCTCACGCGGCGAACCCAGGTTGGCAAGCCCCGCAGCGAGCACCTGCCCCAGCGGCCCCTGCGCCGCGGTCAGATTGACCAGCTCCTGCGTCAGACCTTTGCGCCGATACTCTTCGATGACCTTTTCCGTGAGCCCCGGCGGAATGACCTGCGAGCGCCTAAGCGTCAGGGCGCGCTCGATGATGAGCGCCACGGCCACGATCGAAATCGCAATCAGCGGCCAGATTGGCCAACCGGCGGCCTTGATAATCTCCCACATGAATCAGTTGGTCCAACAAGCTTGCAGAACCGATCTCCGAGTGTAACCGTGGCCTGTGGCGATCAGTCGAGCCGGCCGGACGGGCATGGCTAGCGGCCACGCTTACTTCCACCCTTCTTTGAGGCTCACCGCACGGTTGAACACGAGCGCTCCCGAACGCGAATCGACGCGATCGGGGCAAAAATACCCGAGGCGCTCGAACTGATAGGTCGTGTCGGACTGAGCATGCGCGAGGCTCGGTTCGACCCAACCGTGGGCGATGCGAAGTGAGTCCGGGTTGAGGTAGTCGCGGTAGGAGCCGCCCTGCGCATCGGGATCGGGCACGCGAAAGAGCCGGTCATAGAGTCGAAATTCGGCGGGTAGCGCATCGGCGCAGGAGACCCAGTGAATGGCGCCCTTGACGTTTCGCACGCCCGGGGTACCGCTTTTCGTGGCCGGGTCGTAGGTTGCGTAGACGGTGCTGACGCGCCCGCTTGCGTCGGTCTCGAAGCGCTCACAGCGGATGATGTAGGCATAGCGCAGACGCACCTCGCCCCCAGGCACCAAGCGGATAAAGCCCGGCTCGGGGTCGATCCGGAAATCATCCCGCTCGATCCAAACCTCGCGCGCAAAGACAAACTCGCGCCGCCCGAGCGCGGGCTCCTGCGGATGCACGGGCGCTGTGCAGCGCTCAACGCGATCGGCCGGCCAGTTTTCGATCACCACGCGCAGCGGATCGACCACAGCCATCGCGCGCGGCGCTTTGGGGTCGAGATCCTCCCGAAGCGCCCGCTCGAGCTCCACCATATCGATCCACTGATTGGCCTTTGAAAGGCCCGCTCGCTCCGCAAACAGGCGAATCGAAGCCGGCGTAAAACCGCGGCGGCGCAAACCCACCAATGTGGGCAGGCGCGGATCGTCCCAACCGGCCACCGCCCCACTTTCAACGAGCTCAAGGAGCTTGCGTTTACTCATGACCGTGTAGCTCACGTTGAGCCGCGCAAATTCGATCTGTTGCGGCGCAGGCGGCGATAACTTGCCCGATTCGATGAGCCGTTCGAGGATCCAATCGTAGAGCGGCCGATGGTCTTCAAACTCGAGCGTGCAGATCGAATGCGTTACTCCTTCGAGGGCATCGCTCACGCAGTGCGCGTAGTCATAGAGCGGATAGATGCACCAGCGCCGCCCCGTGCGGGGGTGTTCGGCGAAGCGGATGCGGTAGATCGCCGGATCGCGCAGGTTCAAGTTCGGTGAGGCCATGTCGATCTTCAAGCGCAGCACATGCGCGCCTTCCGGGTGCCGGCCGTCGCGCATTTCTCGAAACAACCGCAGGTTTTCCTCGACGCTTCGCGTGCGGTAGGGCGAATCGACCCCGGGAGTTTCGAAGGTGCCGCGACGCAGACGCATTTCCTCGGGCGTTTGACTGTCCACGTAGGCCAGACCACGCTCGATAAAGTGCTCGGCAAACTCATAGAGCCGGTCGAAATAGTCGCTCGCGTAGTAGAGATGTTCGCCCCAGGAAAAGCCTAGCCACTCGACCATCTCGCGGATCGACCGCTCGTATTCGACATCCTCCTTGAGCGGATTGGTGTCGTCGAAGCGCAAATGGCAGCGACCGCCGTAGTCGCGTGCAAGCCCAAAATTCACGCAGATCGATTTGGCGTGGCCGATGTGCAAATAGCCGTTCGGCTCCGGCGGAAAGCGCGTCACCACGGTCTTGTGCTTGCCGCTGGCCAGATCGGCTTCAATGATCTGACGAATGAAATTGGAGGTCGAAGCCGCCCGCGGGCGCGGCGCCTGCGCTCCCGCTGCTTGCGATCGGGACATGAAACTCAAACCAGAACGCGAAAAGACGCAGAGCCGATTCTACGAAGCGCTGCGCCGTCCACGCGTCGAGGTCGTGGCGGGCGGCCCGGGCACGCCGCACCCGATCCGCGCGCACAGCGAGCGATCCGCGCCGCGCACTCGTGTCCACAGCCGCTGTGGATAAACCCACGAACAACGCCGCTCGCCCGCGGTGGAAAGCGCGGCCCGATGCGTTTTTCCGGGGCTGCTCAATGATCGAGCAGCGCTCATGCACCCGTTGTTCGATCCCAAACGCAAGGCAGATCAGGCCGAAACACGGCTTCGTGCGCGTTCGGGCGCTTGGCTAGGATTGCTCATCGATGTCGAAGATCAGCCTAGCATCGACCCCCCATGACTGCCTCTGCAAGTGATATTCCTCCGCTAACGCCTTCCGTTGCAAGCGTCTCGGAACTTCTTCAACGCATTCTCACCACGCTTGAGCGCGACATTCCGCTGAGCTGGGTGCGCGGCGAAATTTCGGGCTTCAAACGCGCCGCTTCGGGGCACTGCTACTTTGATCTCAAAGACGAACGAGGGCAGCTTGCCTGCGTGCTGTTTCGCAACCGCATGGCGCTCGTGCCGTTTGCACTTGCCGATGGCATGGCGGTGGAGTGCTTCGTGCGCGTCACGGTCTATGAGCCGCGCGGCCAGCTCCAGGCCGTGGTCGAGCAAGTTCGAGCAGCAGGTCTCGGGCCGCTCTATGAAGCCTATTTGCGCCTGAAAGCCCGGCTCGAAGCCGAGGGCTTGTTCGATCCCGCACGCAAGCGCCCGCTGCCGGTCTTTCCGCGCACGATCGGACTGATCACCTCGCGTGAGGCGGCCGCCTTTGCCGATCTGGTTCGCGTACTGCGCGACCGCTGGCCTCGGGCGCGCGTGATCCTTTATCCGGCCGCCGTGCAAGGTGCGCATGCGCCCGGCGAGCTCATCGCAGCGCTTGCTCGCGCGAACGCTCGGCGCGAGTGTGACGTGCTCATCATCGGTCGTGGCGGGGGCAGCCTCGAAGATCTCTGGGCTTTCAACGACGAAGCGCTTGTGCGTGCCGTGGCCGCCTCCGTGCTGCCGATCGTTTCAGCGGTTGGGCATGAGACCGATGTCACGCTGTGCGACTTCGCTGCCGATCGACGCGCACCGACGCCCAGTGCTGCGGCGGCGCTTGTGGTGCCCGATCAGCGTGAAGTTGCGGCACGGGTGGCAACGCTGGCCGGACGCCTCCAGCGTGCGCAGAATCGCCGCCTCGAAACCCTCTCACAACGGCTCGACCGTGCCGCTGCCCGGCTTGGCTCGGCCTCGCGACTGCTTCTTCCCTCACGCGAACGGCTCGGTGCCCTGCGTGGCCGCCTGCGCGTCGCGCTCGAACGATGGCTTTCGTACGAGCGGGGGCGACTCGGCGTGCTCGATGCACGCCTCAGCGCCCTCGTGCGCAGGACGAGTCGCGCGCATCCGGCCCGCGAGCAGCTCGAACGGATCACGTCGCGGCTTGCAGCATCCGTGGCCGCGCGGCTGCGCGGCGAGCGTGAGCGACTCGACCGGCTCTCGCAAGCGATCGCCCTGCTCAACCCTTCGCGCGTGCTGGAGCGCGGCTATGCGCTCGCCTTTGCTCCCGACGGCAGCCTGGTCACGGACGCCTCGCGCCTCACGCCCGGCGAACGCGTCCGTGTGGAGGTGGCGCGCGGCGCTTTCGAGGCCGAGGTACGGGCGTCTCGACCCTAGAATCGTCGCATTAAGCCGAATGCACCACGCCCGCACTAGCAGCTTCTCCGCCGTTGCTTGCGGCCCGTTGATTCCTCTGCTGATCTATGAAACTCGCTGACATCCGCGAGACCTTTCTCGCATTCTTCGAGAGCAAGGGACATACCCGCGTGCCGTCCTCGCCGCTTTTTCTGGCAAGCGATCCGACGCTCATGTTCGTCAACTCGGGGATGGTGCAGTTCAAAAACGTCTTCACGGGCCTCGAAACGAGGCCCTATCGCCGGGCCGTGACCGCACAGCGCAGCGTACGCGCGGGCGGCAAGCACAACGACCTCGAAAACGTCGGCTACACCGCACGGCATCACACCTTCTTCGAGATGCTCGGCAACTTCTCCTTTGGCGACTACTTCAAACGCGGCGCTATCGAATACGCGTGGGAGCTGCTCACACAGCACTACCGGCTGCCCCCGGAGCGGCTCTGGGTCACCGTCTATGCCGAAGACGACGAAGCCTACGAGCTGTGGCGACGCGTGATCGGGATTCCCGAGGAGCGCATCGCCCGCATCGGCGACAACAAGGGCGCGCGCTACGCAAGCGACAACTTCTGGATGATGGGCGACACCGGCCCGTGCGGCCCCTGCAGCGAAATCTTCTACGACCACGGACCGGAGGTCCCGGGCG
>JANWWI010000062.1 GCA_025056355.1 Casimicrobiaceae bacterium
CGAACGCGCCCTGAGGTCGCTCGCAAGCTTGCAAGCCGCGACGCAAAAGACCGATCGGAGGACACTGTGGCGATGGCAACTGGCGAAAACACCGCGAACGATGCGGGCGAAGCCGCGGTACGAATGCGCACCCTGAAGCTTCGCTGTACCTTTCTCACCCCCGCCTTCCTCGGCGACGCCGAGCAGAACGCGCGGTGGCGCACGCCGCCGTTCAAACACTTATTGCGGGAGTGGTGGAGAGTTCGATTTTTCGCCAGAGAAGGGCAAGGTGTAGCAAGTATGCGCAGCGTTGAAGGCCGGCTGTTCGGCCACGCGTGGTTAGAAAACGACGCTTGGGTGGACGAACGTGGCAATAAACGTACGACCGCTGCGCGAAAAAGCCTCGTCAGGATTCGCTTGCTGCCGGCGGATGCCGCGCGCCCTGAACACACTTGGCTTGGCGCTTCCCAAGTGGGCGTAGCTCCCTTGCCGACCAGCGTCGAGACGGGTTACGCCTGGTTCGGGCTTGTTCGCCGGGGAGCTGGCCAGCCCGATCGGCGAGCGTTGAAGGCTGGCGAAACGCGGGTCTTGGCCTTTGCTTGGCCGATTCGCTACGACGAGGATATGCACGAAACACTGCGACTCGTCCATAGCTTCGGGACAGTCGGCAGCCGTAGTCGCGGCGGGTGGGGTTCTGTATGGCTGAGCGATATGAAGGGCTTGACCCAGGAGGAGCTCCTCCCCTACACGCAACCCCTTGACCGGTGCCTCGACTTTGACTGGCCGGCGGCCATTGCTCGCGCCGAAGACGGCAAACCTTGGCTGTGGCTTAGCCAAACCGCTTTCAGAACCTGGGACGAAGCGTTGAAACAGTCAGCCATATGGCGGCGGCAGGTTCGGCTTGCTCTCAAAGGTCGCCCCGATCTTCGTGCTGCGCTCGGGTTTGCGGGCTCCGGTCGGATGCCGAGCCCGCTTCGGTGGAAAGTCGTACGCGATGAGCAAGGAAAACTCCGGCTTCAAGTAGTCGCGATGCCGCACAAAATCCCGTTGGAAGCAGGACAGTCTTTCTCGAAAGACGATCTCAAACGCGCCTGGCAGGTCATTCGTGGAGAGATGAACAAATTGATGCCGCCACGCCGATAGCAGCACAGAGGAGGGAAAGCGCATGACAGACCTCTGGCAAACCAAACTCGCCGCACGGCTACACGACCCGATCGAAAAAGCGCTCGTTTTACTGCGCGATCCAGCGGGACATGAAAACGGCACCTCGCGCGCGTTAAAACGTCTGCTGGGGCTGGATCAGCCGCCGTCGCACATCGATCCGGACAACGACGAGGTGCTGTCCACAGTGATTTTCAAGAATGGTCTTCCGCTCGAGATCTACCGACACGTGCAGCGTGCTGACTGGTGGGCAGCGGCTGCTGACCGACCGCAGTGGCCGATGCAGGAAATTACCGTCACCACGAAGGCTGGTGAACAGAAGAGGCTGGCTGTCGCGCCCTGGGCGCGGGTCAACTGGGCAAAAGACCCGATTCTGATAAATCCGCTCACGGGCGACCAATATCGTCTCCCAGGTGGGCTCGCCGAAACCGACATTGCGGATGTCAAGCGACGCAGCTTCGAGCATTTTTCCAATCTGCTCGTCAAGCTCGGTGCCAAGGGGACCGAAGCGCAGGATCTGCGCAAGATCTGCCTCGCATTTTGGCGTTTTGGACCGGAGCTCTCCGAGGACGAGGACTTCGGCAAGCTGGGCGAGCTATGGAAGCTTGTGCCCGCCGACACCCGCATTCCTGATCACTCGATTTGGGATCACCTCGATCTCACCAGCGCCTTTGCCGGGGCGTTTGCTGCCGATTCGCGAGGCGAAGCGGCGCTGCTCGCACTCACCATCGGCCCGGTACAGAGCTTTATCGCTGCTGCGAGAAAGATGGACGATCTCTGGGCCGGGTCGCATCTGCTCTCGCGGCTCGCATGGGAAGCCATGCGCCCGGTCTGCGAGGAACTGGGTCCGGATGCGATTCTCTTTCCCCGCCTGCGGGGTATTCCGCAGGTGGATCTCTGGCTTCGCGACCGGATGAATCTGCCCGTGGAGCTGTTCGCAAATTCCGACTGGATGCGCGGCGCAACCGACTCGAATCCGCTCTTTTCCGCAGCGCTTCCCAACCGTTTCGTCGCGGTCGTGCCAGCCGGCGAAGCGCGACGCATTGCCGAAAAAGCGCGCGATGCCACGAGAAAGTGGTTGCAGGAACTCGGGGCGGAGGTGGTGTTGCGACTGCTCGCGGTTGCGGGGTTCGATCTTAAAACTCCGACCCCCTACGAACAAATGAAAGAACAGCTCAAAGGCTTTCCAGAAGTGCACTGGGCGATCGTGCCCTTTTCGCTCATCAAGCCGGGCAATGAAGAAAAACAGACGGATCTTGACGTCAGCGCACTTTCCACGGCCATGGCACCGTTCTTCGGCGTCGAACCCGGTCGGCCTTGCGGTTTCCTCGACACGCCCGCTTGGCGCGTGCTGCAAAAGGAGATCGGCTGGGGCGATGGGACAACGTTTTTCGCGCCCAACCCCGGTGTCCTCTATCCGGCGGTCTACGACCTTGCCGAGCGGGTCCTTGCGGCGGCCAAGGCGGTGCGACCCTTCGACCAAATCTGTCAGGAGGGTTGGCGCGATAGCTTGACAGGCGAGTCCGAGTGGCTCACAACCGACCGTGCCCACCTTGCGCTTCCACCCGGAAAAAGGCAGAACACCTTGTGGGTACGGGTAGCCGCAAACAAACCTGCCTGGGCCAAGCAGGGCGAACATTTGGGGGCGCTTTCGGCGATCAAGCGGCTGTGGCCGACGATTTTCGCCGAAGAAGTAGCACAGGCCTTGGCCGCCAGAGAGGCAGTAGAGCAGAAACCGATCAGTCGGTTCGTCGTCTCGACGCACACGATGGCCCTAGCGCACCAGCTTGATTTGTGGCTGGAACGCGGTGGCCTGACCGCCGATGGATTCGCAGATAAGGTGCGGGGGGGCGAACGGGTGGCCCTGCCACGGAGGCTCGTCAGCCGCCACCGAGACAACCCTGCACTGGTGGACGCTAAACGTATTCCCGCACTCCTCGATGAGGCGAGGGACTGCGATGAGCAAAAGGCGTACGAGGACACGTGGCGTCTAGTACGCCAGACGCTCGCTAAGGGCCTCGGCAAAAAGGAGAGCGAGATTCGCATCGAGACCTATTACGCCCTGCTCATGATGGATGGCGACAAGATGGGCGAGATCCTGTCGGGGAGCGAGAAGACCGCGATACCTTATCAGGAAAGCTTCCATCCCTGGGTGCGCGAGGGTTTCGACGAACGCGCTGCCAAGCTGCCGCTCATTAAGCAATACGGTCAGCAAAAGCGTCCCGTATCGCCCAATCGGCATTTGGCGATTTCCGCCGCGCTCAACGATTTCTCGCAGACCGTAGTGCGTTGCGTCGTGGAGGACGAGCACCTGGCACGCGTGATTTACGCAGGAGGCGACGATGTGCTCGCTATCCTACCGGTGGCGGATCTGCTGTCGTGCATGCAGCGACTGCGAAATGCGTATTCGGGTGTAGATCCGCACCACGAAGGTGGACTGGATTATGGCCTGACGCTCGCCAACGGCTTTGCGGCACTTGCCGTCGAAGACCGCAAGGAAAAGAAGCCGAAGCTCAAGGCGCTCATGCGCATGATGGGACGCAACGCCACGGCTTCCTGCGGGGCCGTGATCGCGCACCACCAGGCGCCGCTCGCCGCGGTGTTGCGCGAGCTTCGGCAAGCAGAGCAACGGGCCAAACAGGAGGGCGGTCGCGACGCCTTTAGCATTGCGGTCATCAAGCGCTCTGGAGGGGCGCTGCACTTGACCGCCAAATGGGGCGAGCCGCTGACTTTGCTTTCCCGCTTGCGCGACTTTCTGGCCGATCCAGCGGTGTCGCGCCGCGCGGTGTACCACGGTTTCGAGTGGCTCAAAGATCTGCCCGCTGATGCCTCTTCCGAAATGCTCGGCAGTTTGCTCGTGTATCAATTGAGACGGCAAACAGCGAAAGAAAGCGCTTGGAACGCGCACGACGGCGAAGGCCTGGCAAGGCAGCTCGCTCGTTTGGCCTGTATTCAGAAAGACCGGCTCGGCTGGCTCGCCGGCTTCATGGGCGTCGCCGAGTTCCTTGCGCGCGAGACGCGCACGCGACCGGTCGAATACCAGAGGTCGGCCGTATCCTTGGCCACAACCGAGGAGCGTTGACCATGACGAGGCTGGCGAGTTACTTGTTTGTCGAACCACTCGACGTCCTAGTCTTACGCGGCAACAAGCTCTTCGGCGATCCAGGCAGTTTCGGCGAATCGCTCGTGCCTCCGTGGCCGTCGGTCGCAGCTGGCGCGATCCGCTCGGCGCTGCTCGCGCGCAAGAACATCGTCGAGGGGTACGCGAAAGGCGCTGTCGAGGACCCGGAACTCGGTAGGCCGCAGAAACCCGGCCCTTTTCGCATCCTCGATTTTTGTCTCGCACGTTGGCGCGATAACGGAGGCGTTGAATTGCTGCGACCGGTTCCAGCCGATGTCGTCGTGCGCCAGACGGGAACAGGTGCGTTCGAGGCGTTACGCATGAGGCCCATTAGGCTGGCGGAGACCATTCAGTCCTCGGCAGTAACATCGCATCATGCCGTGCTCGCCGAGCGTGAGCGTGCGAAGCCTGTAGGGGGTTTGTGGCTAACTGCCGAGGGATGGAAGGCCTACCTCCGCGGACAGGAAGTCGGTTCAAAGGCGCATCTTGTGAAGAGCGCCGATCTCTGGTCGCTCGATGCCCGGGTCGGGGTTGGCCTTGATCCGGTCAGGCGCAGCGCTGCCGAGGGCCAGCTTTTTACCGTGCAGGCGGTTGCATTACGCAAGCGCTACCACGTTAAGGGTGATCCCTGCGACGTCGGCTTTTTGGTGCAGCTCGAGGGCGCGCAACTTCCGGAGCAAATGACACTGAGATTCGGGGGCGACGGGCGGGTGGCGATCGCTACCGTAGTGCCGCCTCCTGACACGACCGATTTTCTCGACGAGGTCGTAAGCAGGCGAAGGTGTAGGGTAGTGCTCGTGAGTCCGGGTTTGTTTACCCATGGCTGGCTGCCGAACGGTGCTCGGCCGGACGAAAGACGCGAGGATGGTGCCATCCCGTTTTTTCTGCACGGCGTCAGCGGCTGGATTGTCTGCGCCGCGCTACCGCGCTATGAGGTGGTATCAGGCTGGGACTTGGCGCAATGGCAACCAAAGCCGGCGCATCGAGCCGTGCCTGCGGGTGCGGTGTACTGGCTCGATGAGCTCGATGCCTCAACGCAGGCCTTACACAAGCTTGCCGCGGAGGGATTGTGGTCTGATCCACCGGAAAATGCTCTGCGGCGGGCCGAAGGATTCAATCGAATCGCGATTGCCAAGTACTGAAAGGGAGCAAGCCATGTTCGAGAAAAAAGCGGTGGTGTTCCTGTATGCGGTCAGCCCAGTGCACATGGGCGCCGGGCAGGCGATCGGCGTTATCGACAACCCCATTCAGCGGGAACGACACACGGGACATCCATGCTTTGCAGGAAGCGGCATCAAAGGAGCCGTTCGACATGGCTTTGAGGCAATTGGTGGAGACCCGAAACTGATCGACACCCTCTTCGGACCGCCGGCTGGCAGCAACACCTTGCATGCTGGTGCAGTAAGTTTCGGGGATGCGCAGCTGGTGGTATTTCCGATTCGCAGCTTGAGAGAGGGCTATGTGTACGCGAGCTGTCCTCAAACGCTTTCTCGCGCCGAACGCCTGATTGAGCAGATGACGGGAAAAAAGCTTGATGGGGCCATTCCGGCGCTGGACGAGGGAGAGTGTTTAGTGGCCAATGCCTCACTTCTCGACGGGGATAAGCTTCGCCTCGAAGCATTCGAGTACACGGCCAAAGAGCACGATAGTGCAAACGTAGCAAAGCTCGCCAGCGCGCTTGCCAGGCTCGGTATGCCAGCGGGAAGCGGGTTCGATTTTTTCCGCAAGAAGCTAGAAACAGACTTGGTCGTCCTCTCCGATACAGATTTCGCCTACTTCGTGCAGAACGCGACGCTGATTGAACCGCACGTCCGCATCAACGACACGACCGGCGCTGCGGACGACGGCGGCCTTTTCTACACCGAGAACCTGCCACCGGAATCGCTGCTCGTGGCGCCATTGCTCGCGAGCCGGGTGAGAGACGGAAAAACCAAAGGCGACGCCGGATACATGGAAGCCGAGGACGTGTTGACCAAGATCAAGACCGTCATCGACGGCAAGTTGCTCCAGATCGGGGGCGACGCCACCACCGGCAGAGGCTTGGTCGTCGCTAAGGTGGAGAGTTGAATTATGGCAACGCTCGAACAGCAACGTGCCCGGGATGCCTGGGACAAAAGCGCCCACTACACTAAGGAACGCGCCAACTTCGCTAAGGGTCTGCCGGCACTGATCATTAACTCGGGCCTCATGCAGGTGCTGGCCTTCTGTCACGAGAAGGAGGGCGAGTATGAAGCGGTCGCCTCCGATCTGCGGCGCTGGCTCCATAAACGTTTCAACAACGTAGATCGTGACCCAGGCTTCGAGGCGTTCATGCAGACGCTGATGCAGGCGGACTCGCGCAGCTACCAGGCCATTACTGCCGAAGCCTTTGCCTGGCTCAAATGGTTGCGGCAGATGGCGAGCGCACGCCATGGAGGCCGGTAACATGCCGATTGCCGCCGTTCCCGCCTATTTGGGTAATGACTTTCGCGGAGCGTCGCCGGGCTTGCGGTTCGGCATGTATTTGCGGCTGTGGGGCATTAACCGGCGAACGCGCGCCTTGCTGTGGAAAACCTACGATCTCGACTACGAAGTCAGAGGCCAGCAGCGCCAAGAACGCGAAATCCAGATAGAAAACAAGACCGATGCCTTATCGGCCGCAAAGACACTAAGCGGCAGCGACAAGCGAACGATGCAAGCCTTGGGTGCCCGCCAACGGGCGCTTGCCGCGTCCGCCTCGCGCGAAGCGCTGCTGTGTCTCGAGGCAAAGAGCGTTAGCCCCTTCACCACCGGCCTCGGCAATGAACATCCGCTGGAAAACGGCTTTGCATTCCTCTGGCCCTACGGACTTCCGTATCTTCCGGGAAGCGGCGTGAAGGGAGTAGTCCGGCGCGCTGCGCAAGAACTCGCCCACGGAATGTGGGAAAACAGCCGAGGCTGGAGCAAGCTGGGGGACCCGTGCTTTACGATCGAATACCGTAGCGGCAAGGAAAAGCGCGCGGTTGGGCTCTCCGTGATCGACGTCCTCTTCGGTCGCGAGCCGCCGCCGGGTGACAGCGATGCCGTTCGCGGAGCGCTCTCGTTCTGGGATGCGATTCCGCAGATCGAGGGCGACAGCCTGATGGTCGAAATCATGACGCCGCACCAGTCGCACTATTACCAAGAAAGGCGGGAGCCGCGCTCGGGTAACAGCAGCTCGCCGCACGATTCGGGTCAGCCGACTCCGATCTGCTTTCTCACGGTGCCGCCGGGATCGGCCTTTACCTTTTACGTCGTTT
>JANWWI010000063.1 GCA_025056355.1 Casimicrobiaceae bacterium
GGTTTTCGGGGTGGGATGTTTCCCGCAGGGCGCGCGTCAAAAGGCGCCTTCTAAAGTCGTAATCCCCTGGTTTTCGGGGTGGGATGTTTCCCCAAAATCATTGTGTCTTTGGACTATAACGAAGATGTCGTAATCCCCTGGTTTTCGGGGTGGGATGTTTCCCGTGGATCGCCTGGCGAGAGGCATGGGATCGC
Organism: Casimicrobiaceae bacterium; assembly: GCA_025056355.1. GTDB lineage: Bacteria > Pseudomonadota > Gammaproteobacteria > Burkholderiales > Casimicrobiaceae > Casimicrobium. Next base: position 195 of record JANWWI010000063.1, read on the forward strand.
CTCGTCGTAATCCCCTGGTTTTCGGGGTGGGATGTTTCCCTGCTCAGCTGAATTCGAAACGCTGAATCAACAACTTGGCAGAGGCTTTGACAAAGGGCTCGGCCCCGGTGAAGTTCAGCTCTGGCGTCAAGACACAAACGCCCCGTTGCAACCGCCCACCCCAGCCCCCAGCGAGGGGGTGATGTCGGTAAAAACGGTGGTAACTTGTTCGCAGTACCCTCACTCGGCAAGCTCCAGGTCTTCCCAGTCTTCGGGGATTTTGCCCAAAGAAACAGGGGCCAACAAGCCGCGCACGCTTCCGCTGCCTGAGAGCGTCACACCTTCGGGTAAGCCTTGCCGCCCAAATCGCCAGATTTGGACATGCTCGGTCAGGTGGTAGGCACGGATGTCATCCCGGTGCGGATCAATGCAAGCTTCAAGCTCGCTCCAGAGCCGGTCAAGGTCTCGGGCCGGGCCCTCAAAAAGATAAACGGAGTGCTGCAGGTAAACGGCAACGCGTCGCATGATGCGGCCGATCCGCGCAAGGCGTTTGGGATCTGCGATGTCGTAGGTAATCAGCCAGGCTTCGCTCATGAGGTGTTGGCGGTTCTCGTTCGTGCGAAAAAGCTTGCTGTTACGGTGTAGCCGAAGAGCGCGCAAACCTCTGCGTAAGGGGCTTTCAAGCGGGCCGCGCGCGTCGTCGGCGTGCTTGCCGGTTGCTGGGCGATTTTTTCGAGCGGTGGGTTCGGACGTTGAAGCGCCGGGCCGCGCGGACTTCCCGCCTGCCGTGCTTTTGCAGGGCTGCCCTAGCCGTAGCGCTTGCGAAGTTCGTCTTCCAGCATGTGGTTGAGTACCTCAAAATCATGGCGTGTGGTTTCATGTTGCTCGACGAAGCTCGCAAGCCAGGCAAGGTCGCGGGCGCGCTCGAGGGTTCTGCCTCTCATGCCGGGTTGATCGGCCAGACCGCGCTCCAAGGCCGGGGTGAGCAAGCGCTGAAAATCAAGCAGCAGGGCGCGCGCGCAGGCCGGATCGACGCGATCAAACCATCCCGCACGGCCGAGCAGCTCGTTGACGCGGGTCTGCAGGATGGCATCGAGCGCGCGAAACAAGACGCCGGGTGCCTCGCCGTGCCGAATTCGATAGTGTGAGGCAAGCTGACTGCGTGCGGTTTCAACGCTGCCATGCCGTAACTCGACCCCCAGCCCGAGAAGGGCACGCGTGACCTGAACGCGCTCGCAGTGTTGGTACCACTCACGGTAGTGCTTGGGCCACTCGGGGTCCTCCTGCGCCCAGGCGAGCAGACTGGCACGCCCGGCCTGACGGACACGCTGCCCCCAAGCATGGCCAAGCGGTTCGCCACGCTCATCGAGGATGCTGAGACTGACGCCGTGCGAAAGACAGAGGCGCAAAGCCCGCGGCGTCCACGTGGCGTGCACCCCGAGCACGATGCGGGAGAGACGCACCATCGGCACGCGCTGTTCGTGTTCTCCGACGACAATGCGCAGGGCGTCCTCGTCGGCCGCATCCAGATGCACCGGTGAGCGCAGTCCGAGGTACATCGGCCGCTCCAAGGCAAGGTCTGCGCGCGGCACGGCTGCGAGGGAACGCGGTTGGGTGCTCATGCGAGTGCTTCCTCCGAGGGATCGTCAGGATGCAGCCCGTTGTCGAATTCGCTCGGCAGGGGGATCCGTTGCCGAAGCCAGCGTGCGAGACGGCGACACTGGGCGCGGCAGCGTCGTTCGAGGGCCGGACTCAGTTCGGCCCAGGCTTGGTAGAAGTGCGCGCGCCCGGCTTTGCCGAGCAAACAGGCCCCGGCACCGTCGCGCCCGAAGTGCTCGGCGCGCAGGGTGCGCTCAGCAAACAGCCGCCACACCCAGGCGTCAATCGTCGGCCGCAGCGGTTCGACGAGATCGCAGGCAAGCGCCGGCCGGCCATGTTCGGGCGCATGCAGGAAACCCACGGCCGGGTCGAAACCGACGCCTCGGGCCGCTTGCGCGGCTTGCGCGGTGGCCAGGGTGTAGGCAAGCGACAGCACGGCATTGGCCGGATCAGGCGGCGGACGCCGCCGCCGACGTTGCGCACCCAGCTCAGGCGGGAACGCAGCAAAAAGCGCGGGAAAGTAGCAGCGCGCGGCGGCGCCTTCGAAGCCGCGACTGCGGGCAAGATCGCATTCAGGCTCGCTGCGCAGTTGCTCGCGGAGGCTGCCGAGACTCAAGCGTGCATCATGCAGGGGTTTGCGCAGGTCGGGCCGACACGCAAGGATGTGCCGCAGCGTGCGTTGGCTGGCGCGTAGCTTGGCAAGCACCACCACGCGTGCAAGCCGCGCGCGCAGGGCGGGCTGGCTGTACGCCAGGATTTGGGCGATGCGCAGACCGGCGTCGCGATGCGGTGCGCCGTCGAGCACGGCCGAGCGCTCACCGCGACGGCCGCCGAAGGCAACCAAGGCCACCCCGGCTTCGCTCAGCGCGGCCAAGGTGCTGCTGTCGAGTTCGGTGCGCGCTACGAGCACGATGCGCTCGATGAGGCCAAGCGGAAAACGGCGCGTTTCGGCCGAGCGCTCGCCCTCCTCGGGCAGGCTGATGCGAAGATGCCCGCCTTCGAGTTCCAAGCGGCTTCCACGACGATCGAGAAACAGCGTGCTCATCAGTGCAGTCCGAAGGACAAAGGCGTCTAGCCGAAGATGAAGACATCCGGGTCGGACGGCGGCTCGGCCCGACCGAGGCAGCGCACAGCGGCGCGCGGGTCCAAGCGCACGATCAACACGGCGTCTTCGTCGGTGTTGATGTGGTTGGTGGTAAAGGTGCGAACGGCGGCCGCCTCTTCAGGGCTCCACCAGCACTCGTAGGCGGAACGCTGACCGCCGACGGCGAAACGCTGACTCATCTCCAGGAGCCGCGCGCGGCGCCGATCATCCGGCAGGTCGTAGGCGTAGAGGTAGAGGTGGCGCTCGTTCATCGGTGGAAGCTGCACATGCGCTCTTCAGCAGACCGCACGCGCAGTGTGCGACAGAACGAGCCCGAAGCTGCGAAACGACAAGCTTGTCGAGAGGCCATCGACCCTGCCCCCGCGATTCCCGGCGCCGGGCCTGTGGCGCGGCGTTTCAGCGTTCGGCAGGAAGGCGACCGGTCTCGATCGCTTTGATCAAGCGGTCAAGCGTTGCGCACATGTTGGCCTCGTTGAGCAGCGCCTGCTGCACCTCGCCGGTGCTGCCCCGGGTGCCATGCGCGACCTGGTTGCGCAGGTTTTTGAGCAGGTGGTAGTTGAGCGATTCCTCAGTGCGAACGCCCTGAAACGCTGCCTCGTAGCGCTGACGCGCTTGCTCGCGCGCCTCGAAATCCGTGATGGGGACGCCTTCGCGCTGACAAAGCCGCGTGATCACGGCCTCAAAAGCGTAGAGGGTGGCGCGCAGATAATCGCGTCGCTCGAAGCACTGGCGCGCGAGCCGCGTTTGCTTTTGGAATTGCCGGTCTTCGTCGAGCCAAGCCAGGCGACGTTCAATCGTGGGCCAAAGCAAGGCAAGCTCGGGGCTAAGGGTCATCGGGCGAAGCGCGGCGCGTGCCCTGCGCAACTGACCGGTGGCTTCACCGACGTTGAGGATGTTTTCGTAGTAGGCGGCACGGCGAAGAGGCTCGATCGCCTGTGCATCCACGCCACCGGCTCGCAGCAGCGGCTCAAAGACGCCGTAGTCGCCGTCCTTTTCAAACTGCGCGAGCGCATCGAGCCCATCGGCGAGCCCCAAGAGCGCGGAGAGTTCGAAGACATCGGCCTGGCCGGTGTCCGGATCGAAAGAGCCATACCAGATGCCTTCGATGCGCGCCCGCCGAACACGGCGCAAAAACAAGGCTGCAAGCAAAGCCAACATCGGCAGGTGGCGAAAACCGTGCGAAACGTCCAGATGCACCTCATCGCCGGCTTCGACATGCGCGGCCATTGCCGCAAGCACCTGCATCTGTTCTTCGCGTGTGCGTGCATAGGGAATGATGCGCAGGCGCAGCTCACAGCCCAAGCGCTCGGAAAGCACGGGCTCAAGCGCTGCGAGGTCGTCTTGCTCGACGCTTTTTTGACTGGTGCGCTCGATGAGCCGAAGCCGGTCGGCTTCGCGGGCGCTACCGAGCTCGAGGTCGCCTTCGGTCAGGTGGTCCCACATGCTGCCTGCGGTGCCAAGCACGACCATGCGTCGCGCGGCAAGCCGCCGCTGCAGCGGCCATCCGAAGAACGCCACCGGCTCGGTGCGGGAACCATCGCCAAAGGTGTAGCGGGTGGTTCGGTAGCCGCCCTCGCCTTTGGGCACGCGGCCCAGAAAGCTGATCAGGGTTCGCGTCATGATGCGGCGTGAATCGATCCAAGCTCCACCGCACCGCAGCCAAAGACGGTGTCCTTACCGAGCTGCAACGGCGCGGCTTTTGAAAGCAAAGCGTGCAGCACCGCCACATCGCGCGCTGGACCGCGCACGCGGATGGAACCCAGCAAGCCAGCGATCGGATGAACGCGGCCCTGCTGCGTTTTGCTCGTGCGTGCGGTGCGCCAAAGGCGAAGCGCGCTTGCATCGGCGCTCAAGCGCAGGGCCGCCGCGCGCCACGGCGCGGGATCGGGCATGGTGGCGCCGATGAGCTGCGCGTACTGTGTGAGCCGCCGCCACGCGAGCCGCCAGAGCGTCTCAGCGCGCAGCGCCTCGCCCGAGGTGAGCTCCACGTTGTCTTGCTTGACGGCAAGTGGCGTGAGGCAGCGCAGTTCAAATTGCGCCGGCTGCTGCGCCTGATCGTCTTCGAGCGAAGGCGGTTCCGGCAAAGGCAGCGGCGAAGCCAGCGCCTGCTCGGTGATCTGCGTCACACGCGCACGCCCCTCAAGAAATTGCCGGTTGCCATTGACGGCCCCCACAAGCGCCGCAGCGAGCATCGGCACATCGAGGGGCTGCGGCGCAAGGACGACCAATTCAAACTGGAGTGCATCGGTTTCAGCGTCACTGACTGCGCGAAGGGCATAGCCCGGAATACCACTGGTGAGCGACGGATGAATGGGCCGCTCGGGTGGCAGCGGGTCGAACACGCGCCCATAGAGGCACTTCGTGCGAAGCGCACAGCCCTCGCAGTGCGGCGCCCCCGTGGCACAGACCTGCCGCCGCAGCGACCAGCCGAGGGCCGAGCGCAGGGCAACGGCTGCGCTAAAGCCCGCAGGAGCGGCGAGGGTGGCGGTCGAGGTGTTGAGCGTCAAGGTGAGAAGATGCGGGTTCATCGGGCAGCGAAAAGATGATTCAAGGCGGCAAGGAGCCGAAGTCGCCGCTGCCCGCGCCGGGCGCAGGGGCTGCGTTCTCTGCGCCTCCCCCGCGGGCACATTCGAGCAGATGGCTCGCCGCGAGTGCTTCGAGCACGCGCCGCTCGGCGGCATCCACAAAGGCTGCCCGGAACGCAAGCCGCAACAAGGCCAGCGCGCGCCAGGGGGTGAGGAGCGCCTCGCCGACCATACGCGCGGCCACCAGGTATTCATCGGCCATCGTGGTCCGCGAGATGGCCGGGTTGTCGGTGTTGATGGTCACCGGCAGGCCCGCATGGATCATCGCGGCGAGCGGGTAGGCAGGCAGCCCGGCGCTTTCGGGTCGTGCGGGATCGCAAAAGCCGACCACCTCGCGGTTGGAGGTTGGACACAGCTCAAGCACGATACCGCGATCTCGAAAGCGGCGCGCAAGCGCTGGATGGTCGGGCAGCGTCAGGCCATGTCCGATGCGATCTGCGTGCAGGTGGTAGGCTGCCTGCCAGATGCGATCGGCCTGCTCGCCTTCTCCGGCGTGGATCGTGACCGGGATGCACGCTCTGAGCGCCGGATCGAAATCACGTGCGAGTGCTTCCGGATCGCTGGTCCCCTCGTCGCCCGCGAGGTCGAGCCCGAGCAAAAACTCCGGCAGTCGATCTCGCGCCTCCACGACCTGACGGATCACCGCCGGCGCGGTGCTGCGATCGCGGCGATCGATGATCCAGATGAAGCCCACGCGAAGCCTCCGGCCCTCCGCGCGCGTCATGCGCCGCGTCTGCGCGTCGGCACGCGCGAGCGCGCGCTCAAAATCCGCAAGGAAGCCGATCGGGTCGGCGGGCCGGTATTTGTGCGGGCTGCCACGCAGTTCTAGATAAATGAGGCCCTCGGCCCGCGCCGCACGCACGATCGCCCGGGCGTAGACATCGATGGCCGCCGGATGGCCGAGCAAGGCTGAGCCGGAGAGCTCCCCAGGGCGCTCGTAGGCGGCGAATCCAAGCGGGTGCCTTGTCTTCAATGCGATACGCGGCGCCGTGACGTTCCAGAGCAGCCCTTCCAGCGTCTCTGTTGCAACACGCTTGAGCACCAAGCTCGATGCGATGGCGCGCGCCCGCGGCACCTCGATTGCGAGTGTCGGTGCAACGATCTCCGCCACGGCGCGAAGCCGTTTCGGCCAGTCCGGCGGCGCACCCACTGTGCCGCGGGCACCCGCCCAGTCGGGCCAAGCGAGGTCGAGCGCCTGCGTGACGGCAGCAACGTGCTCGGGCGGGGTTTCCTTGATAATGGCCGCGGCAACTTCTTGCTGTGCAGCCAGATCCAGACAACCGCCAACGTGACGATGAAGATCGGCAAGCGGCCAGCGGCTCGGGTCGGCGAGCGGGTCCGCAGCCCCGCGCTTCAAAACTCCGTTACGCAGGCCCTCGATCCGCGCCGCGTCGAGCCGAAGCAGTTGCGGCCACGGTTCATAAGGCTCATCGGAAGTGAGCTCCAAGGCGTGGGCTGCAAGCAGCCGCTGCGCTTCACGTCGACAGGCAGCGACGCGCGCGGCCAGAGCCTTCCCGTCCGCTTGAAATCGCGCCAACCCCTCTGAGTCCGCGGGCGGCAGCGCGAACCTGCTGCGGTCAAGCCGATCCCGCATCAACTCAACACGTACGGCCTCCTCCCCCGTCGCCGCGCCAACCACCAGCGGGCGAATGGCTCCGGCGGCCTCCTCTGTCAGCGGGATCAGCAGACGTTGGGGCGTCGGG
>JANWWI010000064.1 GCA_025056355.1 Casimicrobiaceae bacterium
GAGGGATCATGACCCAGTGCGCGACAAGCCCCGCCGTTCGGCGGGGAAGGATAGCCATGGCGGCGGGGGCCGCTCCGTCAGCTTGCCGGCGCGCGCGCACCAGATCCGCCTCGCCAGTCTCTATCTACCCAGGCCGTGCCGTGCGCTTGCTAGACGACGCGGAGTGCGACAGACTCATCGAGCGCTTCCGCCGGCTTTTCGACGGAGAAGCGTCGCCCGCGCTGGCCGTCGACAACAGTGTCGGCGGCGCGGACACGCTCAGCGATGCAAACGACCTTACAAGGAGAGTGCATGAAACCAACTGTTCATCTGTCCTGGTTATTGATTCTTGCGTCCGCTCATGCGCATGTGGACGACTGGTCGTTCGGTCCCGACGCCACCGACAGGGGGCGACAGGAATCCAAAGGCGAGGCGATGAACAGACCGTCTTTGATCGATCTTTTCACCAGAAAGCAGGAGCCGCTTCCCGACATCAAAGTGTTCACCGGCGTCTCCGCCGCAGCCGCGGCCTTCCCAGGCAAGATCGTCAGAATAGAGCCTGATGCCCCAATCTACGACGGGATCGACAGGGGCAGCGTGACGAGCATGTCCATCTCCGGCGGCGTCGTGAGGTACGACGGCAGCGGCGCCGGCGCGCGCGAGAAGGCCATGAGCATGGCTTACAAGAAGGCTGCGGCGAGCGGCGCGCCAGGGTTCGTCGTGCACACTGACAGTTTCCACCGACAAGAGCGCATGCCCGGCAGAATGGACGTGATCGCCAACTACCACCTCTATTACCTGGTTCCGGTCACCCTCTTGGACCTAAACGCGGACAACCTCGTCGCGACGATGCGGCGCGCCATGCGCGGCGAGGCGTGGGCGCGCGATTCCAGCGGGTACGTCGGCTACATCGTCCAGCTCGCCCGTCGTCCAGAGTTCGCCTCGCTCACGAAGACGTACCGTGAGTGGATCCGGGAACATAACAGCGCCGATCTTCGCAATCCAACCGCCGCCATGCTGCCCGAGCTGGTCGGGCTGATCGCCCATCATGACAAAGAAGGCGCCGTGACCGATCTCGAGCGCTACGTGAGGTACCACCTGCACAAGCCGACGAAGATCGCCGCGTATCAGGCCTTGCTCGGGTTGAACAAGATCGAGATGGTCGATGCGCTGCTCAGGCAAGAAGAGGACGCAGAGGTGAGAAGCGCCATGAGGGTTGCCGTGAAAGCGCGCATGCTATGACTCGCTCCAACGCCTCGATCGCCGCGCTGCTTGCGTGCGCCGCGATCGCTCATGCAAGCGGTGATCTGCCCGACGCCTTGACGCGTCAAGCCGTGATGGACGCCATCCTCGTTCGCGGTCACGCTCAAGCTGCTGACAACTTGCGCACGATTGCGGCCACGTGGATCGGTCGTGTGCGTGACTGCGAGTTGGTGGCTGTGGTCTCCTCGATGCGCCCCGGCGTATCTCAGAGCTACAGGGCGTGCCAGGATGGCATCGAGGAAGTCGCCGGCGTCGCGCCTGCGGCGCCCAGAGACGCCTCCTATAGGCGTCTGGTGTCGGATGCCGCTGGCCGCGCTCTGCTCTATGGGGCGGCGTTGGGGGACTACTCCGGCTATCGGATTCTGTCTCGTCGCGTGGGGTTGCCTACGACCGCGGACGGCTGCGCGCATGTCGAGACGCTCGTCACGCACGGCGAACACCTGGTGGACCGCATCATCGAGCGGGTTTGCCCGCGGATGAGGTGACGCGGCGATGCGCATGCGCGATGTCTCGGTCTCGGAAGCGGCGGCCGCGATCGACCGCGGGCTGAATGCGGTCTACGACGCGCGGCACGGCAGCCATGATTATGGGCGCTGGATCTAGCCTGGCCACTTGCCGGCCACGCGAGCACTTGACCATCCTCGCCAGGCGCTACCCGGATCTATGGCGGGCGGTTGACGCCATGCGCGCGGCGCGTGGTCGCGCGCTTCCCGACTGGCCGGATTGGTGCTTCCTGCCGCTCGCCGCCGCGATCGCCATCATCACCCGGGGTGGCGCCGTTGTACCGCAAGATGGACTCGACCCGGCCAGGCTCGCGGCGCTCGCGGCCTGGCGGGTGACGCAGGGCATCTATCGCTTCGACCCGGACGTGTACTCGGCGCTCATCGACACGCCGCTCTCCGGCGACATCCCGCACGAGGTGCTGTACCGATTGCCTGAGTGGTGCGTTTATGTCGAGACACCGGGCATGATGTTCGACATGCGCCCTGTGCATGGCTTTTTCGCTCACCTGGAAGCGCACTTTGAGCAGGATCGCATGTTCAGGACTGAGCTTAGGCTCTTGCTGGACACAGACGAACTCATACCGGTCATCCTGCACCTTGGCCCGTGGTCTCTCGTGGAGAGCATCGAGCGCATGCTTGAGGAGGCCAGACGCATGGCGGCCGCGCGCGGCGACATCACTTTACAGCACTCAATGTTTGGATCTGATCTGGCCAGCGCGTTGGCCGAGTGCGTCACCCCGATGGTGTCGCTGATTATGTACCTGTGCTCGATAAACGCGGAGTTATCCGGCGAGCCTCGGCCATCCCGTCCCGCACCCAAGAAGACCAGGCGCGGGACACGGTACTTCCCGCCGGAGCATGCGCGGGTGTGGGAGGTTGGGATAAGGATAGGCGCGGCGATTCGTGCGGCGAGAGCACGGCCGCCAGAGGAGGAGCACGCGGAGAAGACCATCGAAGGCGGAGGCGCGCGCCAGGGTGTGCGGCCCCACATCCGCCGCGCGCACTGGCACGGCTACTGGACAGGCCCCAGGAGCGGCAAGAGGCGGTTCACGCTCAAGTGGCTGCCGCCGATCCCAGTGGCGGTGCAGTCCGTGGACGAGTTGCCAGCCGTGATCAGGACTGTGCACTGATCCTCCAGGAAGGCCCCGTCCTGGGTAAAGCTGAGCAGATCCAGCTGGCTGATGGTGTACGGGCCGTCGCCGGCGATCTGATCGCGGATCTCCTTGCCATTAAGAAGGTTTACAATCTAACGGGACCTGACAACCACTCGCTTGCACAGCTCAACACGCTCGCCGCCACCCGCGTTCAACGAATAGCGGCACGTACTCCGCCGGCACCCACAGCCTGTCCTCGGGATTGCGCACCAGGTGGTACCGACGCGGCGGAAGCAACTCGTCAGAATCCCAGGAGAGGTCGATCAGCCAACGGTCAGGCAGGCGCTGTTTGGCCAGGAAGCGTAGCTCGAACGGTTCCAATCGCAAGGGGTCCGAGGCTTCGAATACGCCTCGTTTCTCCTCGCGGGCTTTGGCGAATGCTTCGCGCGCGGCCTTGAGCTTGGCGCTGGCGAACGCTTCTTCGCGCATGCGGCCAGGCTTAGGCACCGCATCGGACAGCGAGCGGTGCTTGCGCAGCAGCGAGAAGAACGGGTCGATGTTGGGCCAGATGAAATAGGGCAGCGCGAGGCCTTGTTCCAGTAACCGCTCCTGATAGGGTTTCGGATAGGGTTTTTCCTGCTGCTCCACATTGACATAGGCCAGGAGCCGCCCGTAGCCATCCATGAGATCGTGTGCGAAGGCGAGGAAGAACCTGAAGCTCGACCGGTCCTGGCCGAGCTTTTTCATATCGGACTCGATCTCGCCCTCGAGCGCTCGCTGGGCAGCCTGGGCGTGTCGATGGTGGTTGGCCGCGCAACCTTGCCCGATCTTGCCCGTCAGATAGGACCGCAGCTCCGTGTTGTAGGGCAGATCCCAGACCGGCGCACCCTTGAACGGATCATCAAGGAAGGTCTGCCAGCCAGGATCGCCAATCGATGTGAACGTCTCCTTACCGGGGAGAGTGAAGCTGATCTCCGGTGTATCCACACCCAGGAAGCGGATGCTGAAGTTGCCGAGGGCGCGCACCTGGATCGTGTCGCCGTCGTGCACCACCTGCTTGACGCTGCCGGGCGATTCGCCATAGAGACCTAGACCAGACCGCATACATTTGAATCCGGTGTCGGACTTGTTCTTGCCGCATTCCTCAATCGCCTTGGCCATGCTCACCTCCTCATGTGGTTTGCGTTCATGGTAGCACCCTGCGGGTTGCACATCCACCCGACACGTAGCCAGGGCCACCGACGCAACGTCTTGGTCCTCCTGTCCGGTCGACCGTGAGCCGCATCGGACGAGGGCTGCGGCGGTTCCCATCGTCGATGCGCCGAGTTGGCGGTAAAAAATCGCATTCATGATAATGGGGATTATCATGAATGACGTGGGATGCGACCTGCGGCGGTGAGATCGATGCCGAGGATATAAGCGGCGCTAGACCGGCCTTTAAAACTGTCGAGCGCGGCGTGGCGCACTGTGGACTGCCGCGTTGGCCGGCGCCGGTGGGCGCTTGGTCCGGAGCTTGAGGCCGCCAAGGCGACCCAAGTCGGCATCGACCCCGTGTGCGACAAGCTCGTACCGGCTCGCCCACTATGGCCCGCGTGCACGACCCAATGGTCAGGACCCAGCCGGGGCACCAGGACCAGGCGCTGCCTACGGCATGCGCAGAACTGTAACGTGCGCGTCAATTTAGCTAGCGGCATGACCTGACGCCGGCTTATCCACAGTTTCTGTGGATAAGTCCATGCGCGTCCGGTCTACTGTAGGCAAAAAAAATCCCGGCATCCTCTCGGTATGCCGGGATGTGGTTTTTATTCCGTGACGCGCTCGGTGAGCGCGCCAGGGAAAACCCGCGCTTGGCGCGGGTCTGAAAATCAGCGTAACGGCCCGATGTCGTACCCGACATACGGATCGACCTTGATGAGGTCTCCGGTTTCGGGGTCGATCATCACGGCCGCACGCTGGCCGAGGGGCGTGATCGCGTGGATCATGGCGCCGCGCAGGGCGGCCCCTTTGTCCTTCCGGGCTGCGATCACCCTTTGAATGGCGCCGTAGAGTCCTCCGGCGCCATCGACGATGCGGCTCATGCGAACCCGGCGACCATCCGGCCTTGTGAAATCGGCCCAGACGTGGCAGGGCCAGATTATTTTCTTGGCCATGGTCACCCCCTCAGCGCAATGTGCGCGCCGTCCCCGACCACGCCGATGGCCTTCAGGTATTCGAGAAGGCCATCGACGTCGCGGCCGTGGCGCATCCATCCGTCCTCGACCAGCCAGAGCCCGTGCTGGTCCGGCCAGCCGTTCTCATCCTCGTTCGAGAACTCGAACAGGACGTTTCCCTTGCCGTCCTCGACGTGGGCGCAGAACCATCCCCGTTCGTCGAGGTCGACAATGAGTTCAAGTTCCGTCATAACGCCTCCTGTGAAATGGGGCGTCATGCCCCCTTCCGGGGACACGACGCCCCCGGTTGGGGTGGAAAGAGTGGATCAGGGGCCGAGCAGCTCGCGCCGTCCGGCGTCCGAGAGACCGTACCCGACGAGACGGCCGTCGTCTTCGATCTCGACGATCAGACCCTCTCTGTCGAGCTGCAACACGATCTCACGGAACGCGCGGCCGGTGTCCGGCCGTCCGCCGCCAGGCGCCCACCAGTCGAGCATGAGGGCGACCCGCTCGAGATCGGCGGGCAACCGAAACATGCCCTGGTGGTGGGCGATGGACAGGACCATGCGGCGCGCTTCGCGCAACCGCCGCCTGGCGGCGTCATGACGCCTTGCTTGGGCGACCGACCGGCGCGTGCTTTGAAGAAGCGCCTCCTCGATCCTCCTGGCGGCCTCCTCCTCGCTCACGCGATCGATGGAGGCAACCTCCAGGGTCATCTGCTCTCGGGTATACCCCCGGAGCTTGATGATCCTGCGCGCGAAGGTTTTTCTCGGTAGGCTCATTCTTCTTGGCTCCCAGAGGCAAGCGCGATGGCGTGTTTCGCGCTGTCTAGCGCCGCTTTCACGCCAGCTTTCAGGATGCGGTCGGCGGCGGCGAACACGCGCGAGGCGCATTTTTTGAACGCCTCGCGCCGATCCGCCGTGGCGAGCCAGCTCTGGACGTACCCGCGCGCCTCTTCCAGCCCGGGGAGGCCGAGGGTGGCGCAGCAGAGGAAGGCGACCGCCTCGGCCTCCGCCTCGGCGATGTCGTGGGGGATTGTCTCCCCATCCGACATTTCGCCGCGATCGGCGTGCAGGAGGCAGTGCGCCAGCTCGTGGAAGGTGGTCTTCCACGGAAACGCCGCCAGGGGGCTGACAGCGATCTCTCGTTTGCTGGGTCGGGCAAAGCCCTGGACATTTCCGTCCACCTCCGTGAACGGAACCTCGACGATGCCCAGCCCCTCCAGGGCAGTCGCCTTGTCCCATCCGGGCGTGGCGGCGACGACCGCCGCGATGTCCTCCGAGCCCTCTTCAGGCTCGGTCTGGGACAGCGCGAACCAGTTGTTCTTCATGACGAAGAACCTTCTGGTTGTCTCCTCGATCGCCCCGTCCTCTTTCTCGACCTTCTTGGTCGAGGTGACGGGCATCCAGAGAGCGATGGCCTTCTCGCCCTTCTTGACGCGCCGGCCCAGCTTCTTCCAGCCGTTGAAGCTGGAAATCGGGCCGACCGGGATGCCGCGCTCTTCCATCTGCATGATGGCGAGCGCTTGGTTGCCAAGCGAATACCGGTGAAAGTACCCGTAGTGCTCACCAAGCTTCCCAGGCTCGGCGAGGATCGTATCGAAGAGCTTGCCCCAATCGGGGCGGGTCATTGCTCCTTTCATGGCGTGCTCCTTGATTGACCGAAGTGGACGCCATGTCCCCGGTACGGGGACGGAAGGCGTCCCCGTTCGGGGTGAAGAAAATGCAACCGTGCTAGACTGGTTGCATGAGCAAGTCACGCGACCCGTCTTTCACGGTCATCGAGGGCGGCAGGGACGAGATC
>JANWWI010000065.1 GCA_025056355.1 Casimicrobiaceae bacterium
TGCCGATTGCGAGACGCGTCGAAGCGTACGCGGAGTTTCGTTCACCCGTGTTTTTTCCTTCGCAGGTTTGTCTGCGGGCGGAAGAAGCGCAACCGAGTATCGAGCGCACCCGACACTGGGCTGTGCAATCGAACGACGGCTCGCAACTGCATGCCGCGGGGATGCTTCGGGAACTCGGCGAGGTTTGATCGATGCTGGCTTTGCAGGCTCCACGAAGAGTCGCCATCGTCGCCGGCAACCGCATTCCTTTTGCCCGCTCGAACACGGCGTACGCGGAACGCTCCAATCAGGAAATGCTGACGGCAGCCTTGCAAGGCTTGGTGGAGCGCACCGGGTTGCATGGCGTTCGGTTGGGAGAAGTCGTTGGCGGTGCGGTTTTAAAGCACTCGCGCGATTTCAACCTGACCCGCGAAAGTGTCCTGGGTACGACGCTGCATCCGGACACGCCGGCATACGACATCCAGCAAGCCTGTGGCACTGGCATGCAAGCAGCGATTTTGGTGGCCAACAAAATCGCCTTGGGGCAAATTGAGTGCGGCATTGCTGCGGGCGTGGACACGACGTCGGATGCGCCGATCGGGCTGAACGAAAAGCTGCGCCGGCAGTTGCTGCGCGTTCATCGTGCTCGCCGGACTGCAGAGCGCTTACGCCAACTGATGCGTGTCAATCCGGGGCTTTTTTTCGCTCCGGCGCTGCCACAGATTGCCGAGCCGCGCACTGGCTTGTCCATGGGCGAGCATTGCGAGTTGATGGCCAAACGCTGGGGAATCACGCGTGCGGAGCAGGATGCGCTCGCGTGTCGCAGTCATCAGCGATTGCACGCTGCCTATGAGCGCGGGTTCTTTGACGGGCTCGTGACGCCGTACGGTGGGTTACAGCGAGACAACAATTTGCGCGCGCAGCTCACAGTAGAACAGCTGTCTGCCTTGCCACCAGCGTTCGACCGCAAAGGCGGAACCCTGACCGCCGGGAACTCTACGCCATTGACCGATGGCGCCTCGTGCGTGCTGCTGTCGAGTGAAGCATGGGCGGCCGAGCGCGGCCTGCCCGTCTTGGCGTATTTGAGGCTGGCGGAGACCGCCGCGGTGGATTTTGCGTCGCCGTCGGGAGAAGGCCTTCTGATGGCCCCGGCGTACGCCGTGCCTCGCATGCTCGCCAAGCTCGGCTTGACATTGCAACAGTTCGACTACTACGAAATTCATGAGGCGTTTGCCGCGCAGGTGCTGTGCACGCTCAAGGCGTGGGAGGACGCGCAGTTCTGCCGAGACCGGCTGGGTCTAGACCGACCCCTCGGAAAGATCGATTTGGAGCGAATGAACGTCAACGGCGGCTCGTTGGCGGCCGGCCACCCATTCGCGGCCACGGGCGCTCGCATTCTGGCGCAGTTAGCCAAGCAGCTGGCTGAACGCGGCGGAGGGCGGGGACTGATCTCCATTTGCGCGGCAGGGGGCCAAGGCGTCGTGGCGGTGGTCGAACGATGACCGTGTTCCGCACGGGGCGGCGCGGTCGAAAAAGGGGTCGAGACAAGGGGAGAGCCTTCCGTGAGATCCGTGGATCGGTCAAGCAGTGTGAGCGCCGCCGTGACCCCGAAGGAGACATCAGGTGGCGCAGCGAACGGAGAGAGCCTGGCGGCCGGTGCCAAGACAAACGCGGAGCCCGCTGCAGCGGCCGCCGGGGTTGCATCAGAACGCCCGTGGCTGCGTTCATACGCGCCTGGCGTGCCTGCCGAGATCGACCTCTCGCGGTATCAGTCGATTAGCGAGGTCTTCGAGGAAAACGTAAACCAGTTTGCCGAGCGCACGGCATTCGTCAGCCTTGGCTCGCCGATGAGCTACCGGCGTTGCGGAGAGCTGGCCCATGCGTTCGCGGCTTGGCTGCAATCCGCGGGCGTGCAGCCAGGAGACCGCGTGGCGATCATGATGCCGAATTGCTTGCAGTATCCCGTATGCCTGTTCGGGACGTTGCTGGCAGGAGCGGTGGTGGTCAATGTCAACCCGCTCTACACGGCTCGAGAGTTGATCCATCAACTGAACGACAGTGGGGCAGAAACGCTTGTCGTGATGGACCTGTTCACCCAGACGGTGAGCCAGGCATTGCCGCACGTCCGGCTCAAGAGGGTGCTGGTCACGAGTATCGGCGACCTGTTCGCCGATGGCTTGAACCTCAAAGGGCGGCTGGTCAATCGGCTGGTGCGACTTACCGCTCCCAAGGAGCGACGCGTCGTCTCGTTGCGCGACGCCATCGATCTGCGCGATGCCCTGAAGTCGGGATTGCGGCGCAGCGCGGCGCTGCCGGTTCGCGTGCAGCCGCAGGATCTCGCGTTCCTGCAGTACACCGGCGGCACGACCGGCGTGGCGAAGGGGGCGATGCTCAGCCATCGCAACATCATCGCCAACCTACTTCAGTCGCTGGCGTGGAGGGGGCATTACGTCGATACCAGCCAGGTCGAGACCAACGTGAGCTTGTTGCCGATGTATCACATCTTCTCGCTCACGGTGAATTGTTTGCTGTTTATGTGCCTCGGCGGACGCAATGTGCTGATTGCCAACCCACGCGACGTGAAGCGCGTGATGCTGGTGCTGCGCAAGGAGCGCTTCAACGGAATGGCCGGCGTCAGCACGTTGTTCAACGCGCTGCTCGAGAACGAGGATTTTCGCCGGCATGACTTCTCGGATTTCAAACTGACGATCGCCGGGGGCATGGCCACACCGCGGGCGATCGCCGATCGCTGGCGAGAGGTCACCGGGGTTCCGGTGATCGAGGGCTATGGATTGACCGAGTGCTCGCCGATCGTGACGATCAACCCGGTCGACCTTTCACAACCGAGGAACATGCGCTACACCGGCACAGTGGGACTGCCGGTACCGTCGACGGATGTACGACTGCGCCGCGAAGACGGCAGCTGGGCGGCCACCGGTGAGGCGGGTGAGGTGTGCGTGCGCGGGCCGCAAGTGATGGAGGGCTACTGGAAGAGGCCCGAAGACACGGCGCAAGTTCTTGACAGCGAGGGATGGCTGGCGACGGGTGACATCGGGGTGATGGATGAGAATGGCTATCTGCGCCTGATCGATCGCCGCAAAGACATGATTCTCGTATCTGGTTTCAATGTTTATCCCAACGAAATCGAGGATGTTGTTATGCGGCTTCCCGGCGTCAGAGAGTGCGCGGCCGTCGGGGTGCCGGATGCCGTCGCCGGGGAGAGAGTCAAGCTGATCGTCGTGCCGAGCGATGCGCGGCTTACCGAGTCGGAGGTGCTTGGTCATTGCCGCCGACACCTCGTGGCGTACAAGGTGCCGCGCATCATTGAGTTTCGTCGTCAGGAGCTGCCCAAATCGACTGTGGGCAAGATCCTGCGGCGTGAACTGCGGTGACGCTGCGTTGGCGCTCGTAAGCGCTGCGCATGCGTTTTCCGGTCATCCGACCGCTTCGACTAACAACAAGGAGGAGACATGCACGGAACGGGGTTGGTTCACCCTTCAATTGGGCGCGCCGCGATCGCAGCGGCCTTCATTACCGGGTTGGTGCATACGGCCGAGCCGGCGCAGGCCGTGACGATCACGCCGTCGGGCGACGTTGTGGCGTCGGGGAAGTTGCGGTACAAGAAAAGCTTCGTGACGGTGGAATGCGACACCCGGTTCGTGGCTCACATCACCGAAGATGGACAACTGACCGTTCACAACGCCGAGTTTGGGCGCAATGGCCTGTGCCGGTTTATTTCGGCGCTGGCGTTGCCCTGGCGAGGTCAGGCGCAAGGCAATCACATACTCGTGATTCACAATGCAACCGTGCAGGTCGAGTTCCCGGTGCTGGGGGGCGTGTGCGGTCCAAGCCGGCTGGAGCTGGCGTGGGACAACGCGCAGTCGACCCTGACCTTCAAAGATGCGCTGTTGAAATCCCCGGAAGGACGTGATTGCGTTACCAACGGTGTGGTGAGCGTCGTACCCCCGTTGGATGTCAAACCATAAGAGGGCATGCGGCTGGTTGGATCGCTACGGCGCGATGAAGGTATCCGCCGAGGGTGATCGATTCTGGAGAGTACGGGGCGCATGGCCGATCGGTACGGGCATGCGGCGGATGTGCGAGTGCGTCATCGACGATGCGAACGGGCCGTGCGGGCCCTATGCGCCTTAGCAACGACGGGGGCGAGTGCCAAGCTTGCGGAGCCCACGGTATTTTGGAGGCGAGAGACACGGCGGGTGGAGGACAAGTGATCCGGGCGTGATGCCGGCGCAGCGCTGAGGGGGCTGCGCCTCGGGGTGGTCTCTGCGCCGCGTGTTGACGGGTTCGCGGGTTTTGGCAGGGAGGCGGACGCCTGTTCGTTTCGTAATTTGCCGGCGAAGCCTTCGATTTGGCGGTAGCGCAGGGGGCGACTGCGATCAATCAGCGGGAGCGATCCCGCGGGCTACGTCCAGGCGATGAAGGCTTGGCTGGTGAACGTTGGCCAGCAGGCGGCGCGCATGGCGCGCAGCGGGTCACCAAACAGGGCGGCCTCGGTTTGGCACCCGTACAGCATAGGGTCACTGATGTGGACTTCGCCCGTGATGTCGATGCGCGCATGGGCGAAATCCTCGGCGACCCTGATGACTTTCTGGCGGCGGCCGCTGGCTAGGGAACCGCTGCGTAGCTTGCTGCGCGCCCCGACCGTAGTGTCGGCGTGCTCGCTCGCTCTTCGCCTGTCTCCTTGATGTGTTCCGTCGCTCGGCGCGCGGCTTGTTGCTGCCGCCGCGCTGCTCGCAACGAATCTTCAGAGGCTCTCTGGCGCAGGGCTGACGAAAAACACGCACGAGGCCGCCTTGGGCGAGGGCGCGGCGGACGACGCCCGGGCTTTGACGGCCCATGTGCGGATGGGCTTGCAAGGGGACGCCTTAGAGTCGGCTCCCGATCGACGCGGGAGAAGTTCTTCTGCTGCGCGAGAGAGGTACTCCAGGTTGAGCGTTTCGCGTAGGCGGCAATCGGCGGACCGACGGTGCAACGGCGCCAGTGCCATGAGCCGTGGCCATGGCGCCTGCGTGGCAGGCGCTGCCTCGGGCGGGCCGCGCATGGCATCGCAGGACAGCCCCGCGAGGCGGCGGGCCAGGCACTCCGTGGCTGCCGTCGCTTCGAACATGCGACGGTCCCGCGCGTTCGCGTTGCTGGGCGAGCGTTTTGCCCAGAAACCGATGCGCAGCGCCGCGATGTCCGGCTGCGCCTTAGCCGCCATCCGCTTCTTTAAGCGGTTGTGCCCCGGCGCCAGCGCCTTCAGGCGCAATGCATCTTCCGGCCCCATGCGGGGGTGATTCGTGCGCTGGGCATAAACGCGAGCCGAACTGAGGCCATGCCGCCGGTCCGGCTTGGCACCGCCATGCCAGCCTGCGGGCGTCGAGATGAACGCAAGAATTTGCCCCGGGGCGAAGTGACTTTCGCGCTATGCGCTCTTGTCGCATGACGGTGTTGACCTCGCTTCGAGGGGCGCGGCTCGGTCGGGTCGGTTATCACTCCTCGAACAAGTGAGAGTGCGTGCCGTCCGCACAAAGATGATGGCGTTGCCATCTAGGCGGTAAATGAGCAGAAAGTCGCGGCCGATGAGACATGCGCGGGGGTCAGCCCGATCACCACGTAGCGGGTGATCCAGCCATTCAGGCCCCAGCGGGGCATCGTTGCCAATGAGCAGCAACATTGCCTCCTTCAGCCGCTTCAGGTCGTAGCGGCCCGAACGCGAGAGGCGTTCCCGGTCTTTAAGGTAAGCCTTGGTGTAATCGCTTGCCTTGGGCGGCGTCGCCCGCTTACTGCTGGCGGGCCTTGTCGAGGTCGTCAATCAGGGGCTCTGCGGAGCCAAAGCGGGCGGCGCGCGCTTTGGCCAGCGCGCGGGCTTCTTCCATCGCTGCCCGGGTCTGGGCGTTAGGTACCTTCAACTCGAGCGGAAAGGCCTGGTCGTCCACCACACGCTTCAGCGGGATGCGTACAGCGTGCGAAACGGACAGCCCCATGGCGGCCAGCGCCTCGCGGGTCTGTGTCTTGATTCACTCGTCCACCCGGACGTGCAGCATTGTGGAATGGGCCATGATTGAACCCTCCATTTTCCCAACCTCTTGATTCCGATACGGTCAACTATTGCCTGGCGATGCTCTGGTGGCGTTCGATGCCTGATCGCTGGCCATGGTCGACAACGAGCCCGCGCGCGTGCGTTGTTGATGTTGCGAGATAAGACTCGGTGCCTGCCCGCAGGCCGAACGGAGAATAGCGACGGCTCTGGCCGAGAAAGTGGGCGATTTCGGGTGTCTTAGCTGATGGCCACCTGCAGCACCGATGGCCGGAACCCCGCGTGGCGCCGGGAATTCAGGCAAGAAAACGAAGTTTCGCCGAAGGCAAAAAGGGCCCGGAGATCATCCGAGCCCTTGTACATGGTGGAGGCGGCGGGAATCGAACCCGCGTCCGCGAGCGATTCACGGCCAGTTCTACATGCGTAGCCGGTCTATTTGGATCTCACCGTGCGCTTAGCCGATCGGCAGGCCGACGCACGGCCAGTCGCGTTCGTCTCGATGGCGGCGGTGCGACCCCGCCGGCATCCAGCCTCTGAAAATGGCGCTGCTGTCGGTT
>JANWWI010000066.1 GCA_025056355.1 Casimicrobiaceae bacterium
TTCCGTCGCAGAAGACACAAATGTTCGGTTCGTAGAAAAAATCAGGACAGCAGTACAAGTCTGCAAGGTTGCGCTGGGCGAAATCGGGCAGGCGGCGGCGAGTTTGGTAAAGGCGGTCGAGGAACTGGCGTTCCAGTTCGGAACGCGAGTCGGTGAGTTGGCGCAGCCAGCGGTAATGCTCGTCGTAAGATCGGGTAGCCCTCCCGGGGCGCGTGACGGCGCGGGCGAGCTTCTGGAGGTAGTCGCGCACCAAGTGGCGGTTGAGCAGTGGGTGATCGCGTTGGTTGCAGTAAGAGAGCATGCAGTCGTAGCAGGCACGGGCGCAGTCGGTTGGGCGCTGGTCCTCGCCGGTGGCGGGATCGAAATGCAGCAGGCTGAGCGCCTCGCGTGCGACGCGTGCGAGGGTGTCAGGTTCGTCCGTCAGCCGGCGAAGTACGCCCAGACCCCCTTGGGCATCTTCGTAGAGCAACAAGCCGCGACGGTTACCTTGGCCGATGCGCTCGGAAGCCAGTTCGTTTTCTTCGATTTGAAAAACCGTTTGGAGAGCGGCAGCGAGCGCGTATTGGAGGCTGGCGAGAAAGGTTTCATCGCCGAGGGTTTGACCGGCGGGAGGGTGAACGAGCAGCAGGTTGGTGGTATCGCGGACCAATAGGCGGACGTTGGAACGGATGTTTGCTGTGAGTGCGGGAGCGACCTGAGGATCACCCTGATTGAGCGGGTCGCTGACCCAGCGCCCGTCGTTCAGGTCGAGGTGGAAGCCGTCCTCGCGACTACGTCGCCATTTGTGGTTGATACGGTAGAGCACTGCGGATGGCCCGTAAGTTAGTTCGAGCAACGCTGCACCGTTTGGGGCGAGGACGCTGGCGCGGCGTTGCAGGGTTGTGTTGGACGGGGAGGGAGAGAAACGGAAATGGGTGGTAACCTCGTAACCTTGGCGGCGGCGTTCTTCCTCATCGCAGGTGATCCGCTCACGCCGCCAGCTAACGGCGGTGGGCATTTCCAAGAGGCTGGGCAGGTAGAGGCTGTTATCGCCGGTAAGGCGCGTGTGGCAATGCTCGCAACAGTCGGCAGTGGCCTGTTCTCCCTCGTGGAGGTAGCCACAGGCCAGACAGAGTTTGGCGCGCAGGAAGCGGCGCTCGGGTTCTTGCGCCGGCAGGACGGCGCGCCGCACTTGGAACTTAGCACCCTCGTGGTAAATGATGTTTTGCGGGCCGAATTCGGTTATGGCCAGAAAGCGGCGGCGGCTGATGTATTCGCCCTCTTCACCGCGTGGCACGAACGCGCGCACCGGCAGACGAGGGAAATTGTAGCCGGGCAGGAAACCTTCGCTGGCGAGATAGCGGTAGGGGTAGAAGTCGGATTCGTCGGCCTGGGTGTTGCGGCAACAGAGCAGGTCCAACTGGCGTTGAGCCTCGCGTTTCATCAATTCTGCCATGCGGCGCTGGTCTTGGGCGTTGGCGTTGTGGCTGAGATAAAGTTGTTGTTCCAACTGATGGGCCCGTGTGAGCTGATTCCACGCGGCACGAAACAGCTCGCGCCAGCGATCGAATGCGCGGTCGAAGCGCGGAGGTGCCTCGCGCAGAACGGTGTCGAGCCACTGATCTGTATACCACTCAGCTTGGGCAAGGTCCGCGCCGCATTCGCGCAGCACCTGCTGGCAGGCGTGGCGGCACTCGGCAAAAGCCGTCACAGAGAGCATGATTTGGTCGGCGATCTCCGGGCGCAGTGGGTAGTTCTGCTGATTGGTGTCGAGTAGCTCCTGGATGGACTGGCGCAGCGAGACGCCTGTGCGTGCCAGCCAGATAGCATGGAGGTGCGCACGTACAAGGTCTTCATTGCCAAGATCGAGTGCTGGCGGATTGACCGCGCCGGCGACCATGTCAGTGCGACGGCGAAAGAAGTATTGGTCGTGCCCGCTCCCAGCAGCGCAGTAGGCCAGAACGAGCGCGGGCTGGTTGCTGCGGCCTGCGCGACCGCTGCGCTGGGCATAGTTGGCCGGGGTAGGCGGAAGGTTGCGGAGGTGAACGGCGTTGAGGTCTGCAATGTCGATTCCCAGCTCCATCGTGGGTGAGCAGAACAAACAGGACAGGTCGCCTTCGCGGAAACGTTTCTCGCGTTCGACGCGGTTTTCGTAGGAGACCTGGGCGGTATGCTCGCCGCCCTCGAGTTGGCGCAGGACTGCGGGCGAACGCTGATAAAGGTCGCGGAAAAATTCGTTGGCCTGACGCGTGACCTCCACATACACGTCGCCCTCAGCCCGAAAGCGTCGTAGCGGGTCAATCACTGGCGTCCCGTGGCCCCGCTGCCAAATCAGTGCGCCGGCCTTCAGCCGGTAACCGCGAAAGGTTTGGCCGCGGCGGTGCTCGGTGATCTCTACCAACAGGCCGTAACTGACCAAGTGACGCACCATCAGCCGGATGGTCGCGTTGTAGGTCGATTCATCCGGTGGGCGTCCTAAGATTTGCTCCCAACGGCGGGAAAACCAGCGTCCGAAGAGGCTGCGGCGCGAAAGACTGTTATCGTTATTACGCTGAGGGTCGCCCGGCAGTACATAGGTGGCAGCTGGTCGCAAACTCTCCTCGGGGTCAAAGGCCCAGCGCTCGTTGAGGTGCTCCAACACGCGGCGACGAAATTCTTGCTGACGTTGCGGCTTGAGGCAATCTACTTCGATGGCGAGCTGTCGGCGCATTTCGTCGAGCAACGTCTTGAGGATGTCTCGCCGCTCCAAAGCGGGCAAATCGCTCAAAGGGGGCAGATTGGACCACAGATTGTCGCGAGCGGCCAGAGCATCCAAGCCATCGTAATCGATCTGCAACAGGCCGCATTGCTCCAAGTTGGGCTGAATGACGCGCCAGCCGCGTCGCAGGTCCTCATAGAGCCGGTACTCAAGCAACTCGCGAAAGACATTTTGCGCGGTTTTAGCTTGAGGACTGTCCGGATCGAGCTTGGGGTTTTTCGCATAAGCTTGCAAAGGTAGCTCGAGGGCCTCAAGGACGCGGGCGGCCAGGTTCTCAAATCCAAGTCGTCCGTGCTGCCGCAAAGCGGCGCACACTGCAGAGCGCAAGAGCGCGACTTGGACAAAGTCGTTGAAATGGCCGGCTTGGAGCGAAGCGTCTTGCCTGTTGTCAGTGAAGCTTAGCACTTTTTGCGCGGAGGGCTCAAATTGCATCTGCCGCAGGGCGGCAACGGTCGAAAGCGTCAGTAATGTTGTTGCCGTGCTCCGGCCTTCGCTGGAAAGGCGGGCCAGCTTGCGGAAATCGTTTTTGTCCCGTAAGGTGTAGGCCTCGCCGCAGCTCAGACAAAGCAGGAACGGCTTGGGCATGAACCACGCTGCAACGGTGGTTGAGGAAGCGGCTGAATCAATCTGGCCATTCGGTCTGACGAAAAGCTGCTGGGGACGAAACGGCTTATACTCTGGTCTGATGCGCCCGTTGCCGTCGAACCAGTGTTCAGGCAAGGCGGTCTGCTCGTCGCGCCAGCGCTGCCCGGTATCTAACATCAGATAGCCCGGCTCGGATTCCGTCCGCTGCTGATCGTCGAGGGAATACTCGTCATCCTCAAGCGCAGGCAGCAGCCGCTTGTCCTGCTCCTGACGCCGCACCGTGTAGTATTCTTGGCCGCAAACGCGGCAGAACACGACGGGGTAGAACAGTTTCTCCTGCGGTCCAGCGGCATAGTATTGGCCGTCGAGGGTAATGAGGCGACGATCGGCTGGTTCGAGCGTGGCATAGACCGAACCGCCTTGCGTGATGAACTGGTGCAGTTTATAGGCAAATGCAGGTCGGCCGTCCGGGCTCTGGATTTGGCTGCCGAGCAACAACATTTCGCGCAAACGCTGACGGGCAACCGCCGGATCACGGTGCGCCTGCTCAGCGAGTTGGCGCGCGCCCTCCTCCAATGTAATCGGTAATCGGCGGCGCAACAGACCGGCCTCCTCCACCAGTCCGAATGTGTCCTCTATCCAGGCGGCTAGTGGGTGCCGTGCGAAATCCTCCCAAGTCGAAACACCCAGCGGATTCACGAGCGCCATGCGCAGTTGCCGATGGTCAACCGGCCGCTTCTGCGGAATATTGCGCCGCAACGATTCCTCGATCACGTGCTCCGGCTCGACGCTGACGCCAAACAGCTTGCTGGCAAAGGCCGCAACGGCTTTGCAGCGCTCGGCGCGCGAGCCGCCCGTCGCCATCGTGGCGCTCGTGCCAATGCAAAGCAAACCCGGATTGCCACAACGCTGGCGAAGCCGGCGCACAAGCAGGGCCACATCTGCGCCTTGACGGCCACGGTACATGTGCAGTTCGTCAATGACTAGGAACTGAAGGCCTGTGCTGGCGCGGTCAACGAAGCGGTATTCCTCCGGGCGCACCAGCATCAGCTCCAGCATGACGTAATTGGTGAGTAGGATATGAGGCGGGTTCTCTTGCCAGCGACGGCGTTCCTCGCGATCCTGCTCTTGGCCGGTGTATTTGGCAAACTGCACGGGACACATGCGACCCGTGTGCGTTCGATAGGCGCTGGCCCATTGCTGCAATGCGGCGAATTGAGAGTTTACCAACGCGTTCATTGGGTAAACTACGATGGCTCGCACGCGCGGCTCGTCCGTGCCGGCCCGGAAAACCGCGTCGAAGATCGGGATAAAATAAGTGAGCGATTTGCCTGACCCCGTGCCGCTGGTAACGACGAAGTGTCGGTGCGACTGAGCCAGAGCAATGGCATCTTGCTGGTGGCGATAGAGCTGCAGCGATTGGCCGTTCGGCGCGCGGAAAAGGTCGGCACTCTCGGACCGTAGTTGCCCTGCTGCCGCCAGCTCCTCGACCGTAGCCGCTGGTTCGTAGGCCGGGTTCAGTTGCAGGAGCGCGTCCGGCCAAAGCCGGTTTTCCCTTAAGAGTGCCTCCTGTACCGCGGTACGGATGCGCTCGTCCGCGATGCTGAGAAAACTCCGCACATACCGATTGTATTGCTCCATAATTTGAGCATGTGCCTCAAAGATATTCATACGCTCCTTATGACCGGTGGGGCAGGTTTATGATCATCACCTGCAGCGGATCGCCGAGGATTATGCGGTTGGCCCAGTCCACGTCGTGTTGATAGAACTGGACGGCTTTCTGGTATTCCAGTTGCGGGTCGGCAAACAGATCGCGGCAGGCATCCTCGCGTGCTGCCACTTTCAGGATTGCCTGCGTGGAAATCCGCTCGTGAATGTGCAGGGCGACCGGGTCAACCTCGAAACCTTTTTTCTCGCGTTTGCCCGCCCATTCCAGCCACGGCTCATGATTGCGGAGCGCATCGGCAAGCAGCTTGGCTTCGTCGCGGGTCAGCGGCCGTTTGGTCGCCTCCTGCAACAGCTCGGGCAACTGATCTGCTTGGCCGGTGGGGTCAAACCGCAACACCGGCGGCAGGTGCGGGTTGTAGGCGAACTGGAGTTCAGGCGCTTCGTGAACCTTGCCCTGTGCGGCCAAGCCTGCAGGCGGGTTGTTCTTGCGTTTTGCAGTGTGTCGGTAGGAGACAGCTAGGTCGGGTTTATTCGCGGTTTTTTGTTTCTTCGGTTTCATCGCTGCGAGGCGCCGTTTGCGTGGGGCAGGCGCTTAGCATTTTTGTGTGACACCTCACGCAGACGCATTAAGATTTTTGTCGATCAGGGCGAGACTGCAAGCTTGCAATCATCGAGGCGGGGACAATGCCGCACATCGGGTTTGTCTGGGGCGGGGAGTTGGTCTAGGTTGGGGCGCGATGCGCGGGTCTTGGGCGGAACGACATGTGCGACGGCCGATGGAGCGGCTGACCGAACCGTTCCGCGATTGGGTGAGCCGGTTGGGGTCGGTGACGGCGGCGCTGATCTGGATCAATGTGGTGGTGTTTTTGGTGCAGTTGGTGTGTGAGTTTGTGC
>JANWWI010000067.1 GCA_025056355.1 Casimicrobiaceae bacterium
GTCAATCTCAACCATCAACCTCTTACCAGGACCATCCCCCCTCCACGAGCCGTGGGCGCTCTTGCACACTACCGGACTCGGCGTGGACACGTGGACCACGCAAGAGAGCCCGGCCGGCTGCTTGACCTAGCTTGCGGCCGCAACTTCGGAATCCGCTTCACGAGCAACGCTTTGCCCATCTTGTCCGATTTTGAACGAAGGTCTGGACGTCGGGCCGATCATATCGGCACGCGAACGGCTCCGGAAGTTGACGTCGGTGAGCGCCAGAGGGGCACAGCGCGGGCCGTGCCCTGCCCGCTTGCGAGCACGTTTTCAGGGCCGGCCGCGCCGATCAGAAGCCCACCTGCAGAGAGGCATACCAGCCGCGCTGACGGCGATCGTTCGTCAGCGCGCCCACGATTTGCCCGAGATCGACATAGGCAAGTGTGAGCGAGGCGTGCTTGCTCGGAAACCAAGCCACGAACGCATCGAAGGCGGCCTGCTCGCGCAGGTTGAGCGCAGGGTTTGCCAGTCGGCCGCGCTTCGTGCGTCCCTCTACACCAACCGCCAGATCAGGGCGGACCAGGTAGGCGAGCGAAAACTCGAACTCCGGGCGGTAACTGTCGCCGTCAGGGCCGCCGAAGCCCAGCAAACCAAACTGGTTCGCCTTGGTGAATCGCAGCGTGCCGTTCGCGAGAATGCCTGCTTCCAGGTAGAGCTTGGTGGCGCTCAGGTAGAAGTCGGTGCCACGGGTCCGGATGCCACCTCCGAGCGCACCGTTCAAAAACGGGATAACCGTGTCGTCGCGGTTTCGCTTGTGCTGAAGCCCGATGGCAATCTGGGGCAGCGCGCGATCTTGATCATAGATCGCATCTCCGATCAGGCGCAACTTCACCCCGAAGCTATCCTGCTCGAGTTTGTGCCCCTTGAGGGCGGGCGAGACGGGAATGAGCACGTCGCGTGTGTCGAAGCGCTGTTTGGCCAGCGACAGCTCAAGGCGGTCGAAAATGCCAACGGCAATACCCCCGGTCGCAAGCGCATAGTCGTTGGTTCTGACCACCGTGTAGTGCGCGTTGCCGCCCACCTGGCGATCAGTACCGTATCCGGTGATCAGCGCCCAAGGCGTCAGGCCGCCGCCTCCTGCGCCTTCGACTGTGGAGACACCCCCGGTGGCGGTTAGCTTTCCAGAAAAGCCCTGAGCCGAGGCCGAACTCGTCAGCAGGACGGCAACGGCAAAGGCAAAAAGGCAACGCATGGTCTCAATTGCGCTGGCCATGTTGTACTCCAGAAGGGTTGATCGCACCCGGTCGCGGCTGGCGCGGAGTGCGGGGTTTGAAATCAAAATGAAAACGGGTTTGCGCGGCCATACCGACGGCGGGAATGCTCACCTCGGCACGCAGGGGCGGTCGAAACTGACCAAGATCCGGGTGCCAGGCCTCGACGATGTAGTCGCCGGCCGGAACGTTGTCGATGCGTACCGCGCCCAATTCCGCGCTGAGCGCAAACCACGGCGTATCAGTCACGTACACGTAAGCTCGCATCCAGTCGTGCAGGATGCAGTAGACAGCCACGGCGCCCTCCTGGTCGAAGCGGATTGGCTCAGGCGTGACCCCGGGCCGATGCACCGGGATTTCGAAGGGGCGGGAGGCCGAAAAGGACTTGACGTGGTGTTCGACCCGGTCGCGATTCGGGAAGGTAACGCTTGAACCGCGCCGAACCACCGTAACATACGGTTTAAACGCGAGGTCTTCCTGATAGACCGTCGCCGTGGTAGGCGCTTGGGCCGGCGGCACTCGACCATCGCGTGGCTTCAGGGTGAAGACAACGTTGGCAAGTGGCACGCCGTCTCGGTCAAAGGCAATACCGGAAAATGTGCCGGCCGTCACGCCCGATGAAGCAAGTGCTGCGGACAGGACCCACGCCGCGTTTTTCATTCGACGATCTCCCGCTGCATTGGCGCCAGACGCGCAATCAAGCGTCGCTGCGCCCACTGAGGGTAGCCAGCCTCGGTCATAACCGCCTGCAAGTCCTCCGCAAGCGCGTTGAAATCCGCCTGCGTGATCTTCATGCCGGCGTGTGCCTCACGCATCGATTTGCCGCTGTAGCGGCAACCTCCACCAAGCACCTCGCAGAACTGCTCGGTCAGCAAGGCAGCCAGACGGTCGGGCTCCGCATTTCTGAAAAAGTGGGCGATCTTCGGGTTTTTCGCGACGCGCTCTACAAACTTCTCGGTCATCATGCCGAGGCCGCGATAGCCGCCATAAGGGGCAAGCGCCGCCTCGTCAATCGGGCGTTGCGCCCCCTGCGCGAGTGTCGCCGGTGAGGCCGCTGTCAGGCCCAGCGCCACGGCAAGCAAGGTGGCGCTCAAAGCGCGTGGGGATGTGGGTGGGTTGGTTTGAGAAAGCATTCGGGGTTCCTCCTGATTAGTGGCACGGCCACCATTCGGACCGTGCACACCTTGATATACGTGAGGAAGCCCGATATGGATGCGGCAAGCGAAAAAGCGCGCTCAGGCAGACCGATCAAAGACGAAGCGACCCGACCGCAACCACGGGGCCTGTCGGTGCACCCGTCGGCGACCCGCCCGGCGGCTCCACACTCACCGCAAGGGCGGCCGCCTCTCGGAAAAAGTTCGGCAGCGGCAGCGTGCTTGGGCGTCCTTCGGCCAGCAGCCCAAGTGAGCGCGGCGGACCGCTTTGCGGGACCGCCCAGAGCTCGAAGACCCGACCGACAAGTCGCGTCTGTTCAGCATCGAGCGGCCGGATGACGAGCTGGCGCCCATCGCCGCCCACACTGGCCACGAAAGCCGCTGCACGTAAACCTGCTTGGGCGGCTGCAGGCTGTTCGGAGAGCACCACGATGATCGGCGGCGGCAAGACCGGTTCGCGAAGCGCCAACCACGCCAAGACGACGCCGACCAACGAGGCGAGCGCCGTAGCGCCTTGCCAGAGTCCAAGACGCCGCCACCACGGGACAGGGACCTCCGTTGGGAAAAGCCGCCTTTGAATCCGTTGCCAAACCTCCGCGTTCGGTTCAACCGGATCCACCGTGCTTGCGAGCGTACCGAGGCGCGACTCCCAGGCGGCGACGGCTTCCTGCAAACTGCGGTGCGCCGGCAGAAGCCGCTCGAAACGCCGCCGCGCCGCGCCGCGAAGGGTTCCAAGGACATACTTGGCGGCTAGCCAATCAGCCAAAGGGCGACGGGCGTAGTCCATCAGCGTAGCTCCGGAGCGATGCGTTCAAGACAGGACTTGAGCGTGGCGAGCGAGCGACGAATCCAGCTTTTGACTGAGCCGAGCGGCTCGCCGAGATGTTCGGCAATCTCGCTGTGCGAAAGTCCTTTGTAATAAGCCAGCGCCAAACATTGTCGGGCCCGCGACGTCAGTTCGCCCATGCACCGGGTCACGGCGGCCCGGTCGAAGGCCGCTTCGAGCAGCGCTAGCGGCCCGGCCGCTTCCGAGGGCAGGCTATCGAGCGGGTCCTCCTCTGCTCCGTCTTCCTCGGCGCGTAGGAGCTCGGCACGCTCACCGGTGGCTGGCTCGATGCGTTCGCGGCGTAGGCTATCGATGGCACGATGCCGCGCGATGCTGATCAGCCAGGTGTCTGGCTGGCTCCGGGTCGCATCGTAACTGGATGCAGCGCGCCACAGGTTCACATAGACCTCTTGCAACACATCTTCGGCTCGGCCACGATCCGACTGAATACGCAGGATCACGCCCAGCAGATGCGCACTCGTGGCACGATAAAGCGCCTCGAAGGCGCGACGGTCTCCGAGCTGAATGCGGCTCAGCAACGTCGCCAGATCGCTTGCGCGCTCTGCATTAGTTTCCCCGGTCATCTGAGGCTCCGCTTGATCAGGCCGCAACCCACCTTCGCCAGCGCAGCATCGCCTCCGCCGCGGCCTCGCCCCGCCGAAAACGCGTTGTGGATTGCCTGGCGGTCACACAGTCGCCTGCGCCTTCGTGGTCCTCAAGCCCAAGCGGCGCGGTGGCTGCGCGCAAAGAATATCAGTCGAGCGCGGCCTGGAAGAGATCAAAAGCGTTGTCCTTGAGCGATGTGGCTCCGGCGGTCGAGGCAGAACCTCGCTGCGTCGTGGATCGGGGTGCCAACGACCGGAGTCGGCGAGAGCGTGGCTCGGACGCGCTTGAGGCGAGCAGTCCGTCTCGGCGAAGCTTGCCGAGTCAAAGTGCGCGACACGACTCGGTCGAACACGCTTGGGCCGTCATCGCGGGCGAGCTGCACGTGCTAGAAGCCAGCATCATGCGCGCTGTTGTCGAGGCTGTGGCCGACTCTCTTCACCCGCACCGATCGGCCCGACCGGCTTACACGAACTCAGGACGCCGCTGTCCACGGGCGGCGTGAACTCGGCAAGGACAGGCCGTTCGGGCCTTCCCCGGTTGCTTGCGCTGTAGCGCCCATTCGACGTCGTATCGATGGACCGTGCCGGTGAAAACTCGCTCATCATCGCGCACTTGCAAAAGCCCCCAGGTGGTGCGGGCCGTGCTTCAACTCATGAACGAGCATGCCCAACCTCAGCGACGCAGTCGCGCGTCGAGGGAGTCGGACGGGTCTTCTCGAAGTTCCGATCGCAGGCAGCAATTAGCATCCGCCGGCCACCGCGGCGCTGGGCAACGGTACCCGGGGGCCAGCCTCCCGCCCCCGCCAAAAGAACCACGCCGCAAAAACGCCTCCGAGCGCCACGGCGCGAACAGACTTGCGCCGCGTTGCGCTTCGGCGGGACACGGCTGATCAAACCCCCGCCCGGCACGGGGTCGTCGCATCGAAGCTGTGCCCCCGGAACCGTCCCGCCACGGTGCTGATCGACTCTCTCACAACAAGCGGCTCGGGCCGAGACCTTGCGTGATTCTGGTCTCATCCGGCGCCAGTGCATCAAACGCTTTTTTTCATCGAGAGAGCGCCACGGCCTTCGCCTATTCAGCGCAACCGGTCGGCTCGATACCGCGGGTGGGCCGGCCCCATCACGCGGTGTACGCTCAAACGCCCCGGGTCGCGCTGGCAAGCCAGCTTTACGCAAACAGCGTGCGCACTCGCCCCCTTCGGCCACGTGCCCGCTCGCGCGCAAAGCCCAGATAGGCACTTTCAAGCCGACCGCGATCGGGCCGGTTGAGCCGCTTGGTTGGTGGCGCTTGTGCCACAGGCTCTAGCCGTGCAGATGGCGGAGTGTTCGTGTCGGCTGCAGTCTGGGCCCCATATGCGCAATCCATAGCTTCACGCTCCTGCTTGGTACTTTCGGGTAAGCGCCCGCCGACGAGATCACGCAAGCCACGGAAGGACCCGGTCCTTCGGAATGGAGGCAACCACCCGTGTCGCAAACCCGAATGGCTTGGGCGCTGCGCCGCGCGAGGCGCGATTACCCTGATGTTGCGGCTGCTGCGTGAATCCAGCCTCCCCTGTTCCGAGATCGCTCCGCTCGGTTCAACGCTCCCTCGATGGCACAGGCGTGCCGCTGCTGGCCATCATCCGAGTGGATACCGGGTGGGGCCCCTCCCCGAACTCAGCACCAATCGTTACCAGCAGCATCCACTGGGTCGAACACGGAGGCCACTTCGTGCGCATCGGACGAGCAACAGCCTCCAGCCGCGATTTCACCTTTGAGCTCATACTTTGCAGCCTCTAAACACCGCCCCACGATGAAGCCGTTATGACCTGCCCCTCCTGTGGAGCCACCGTGCGCGAGTCACCCGACCATCTCTTCCGACCCTTTTTGCTCAGAACGATGCCGCCTGCTCGACATGGCCGCCTGGGCCAGTGCGTCCTATCGAATCCCAAGCCCTC
>JANWWI010000068.1 GCA_025056355.1 Casimicrobiaceae bacterium
GCACTCTCGTTCCAACCGCGCCGCAGCGGAGAACCCAATCTGTCCTCCCCTTCGCGCAAGCGAAGGGGAGGTGGCGCGCGAAGCGCCGGAGGGGTGCCTGTAGCCGCTTCAACCGGTGGAGGAGTTCGCGCGCGCCATCACGCATTTCGGCTGCCCCGCGGCACAATGCGCGCATGAAGCAAACCACCCGCCGCCTGCTCAACATTTTCCTTGCCGGGCTGCTCACCGCTTTGCCGCTTGTGGCCACGGTGATCGTCATCGTGCTTGCGGTGCAGTTTGTCTATCGCTGGCTTGGGCCAACGAGCCCGTTCGGCGCATTCATGCGCCGGCTGGGTTTTGGCTTGGGCGAAACGGAGTTTGCCGCCTACCTGGTCGGTCTCGGCATCGTGGCCGTGCTGATCTTTCTGCTCGGGCTTGTGGTGCAGACGGGGCTTGCACGCTTCTGGCAGCGCGCGGTGGGCGGCCTCATGCAGCGCATCCCGGTGGTGGGCAGCATCTACGACCTCATCAAAACCTTCGTCGATCTGCTCGGCAAGCGCGACCAGGACAAGCTCAAGTCGATGCAGCCGGTTTGGGTGCGCTTTGGCGGCGGTGCCGAGGCGGTGCGTGTGCTTGCCTTGCTCTCCACGCGCGAGCCGCTACTCGTGGCCGGCGTGCCGCATCATGCAGTGATCGTGCCCACCGCCCCGGTACCGGTCGGTGGCGGTTTGCTCTACGTGCCGGTCGACTGGATCGAACCGGCCGAGGTCGGGCTCGATCAGCTCACGAGCATCTACGTCTCAATGGGCGTGACCTCGGGGCAGTATTTCCCGGTGGGCGCTACCGGTGCCGATTCAACCCGCACCGGATAGCACCGACGGCGCGAGTCTTTCGCCATGAACCGCTTCTTGATCATCCTCGGCGTCGTGCTGCTTCTGGCCGGGCTGCTCTGGCCGTGGCTTTCCAAGCTGCCCTGGGGCCGGTTGCCCGGCGACATTGCCATCGAGCGCGAGAACTTCCGTTTCTACTTCCCACTGGGCACCTCGATTGTGGTGTCGGTGCTGCTTTCGCTCCTCTTGTGGTTCCTAACCCGCCGCTAACGGCCCGGGACGCCTATGGATGAGATCACCCGTCTTCGCACCATCCTCAAAACCTGCCGCACGATCGCGGTGGTCGGACTCTCCGCCGATTGGTTTCGGCCGAGCTACTTCGCCGCCAAGTACATGCAGGCGCACGGCTACCGCATCATTCCGGTGAACCCGAAATATCCGGAAATCCTCGGCGAGCGCGCCTACGCGCGGCTTGAGGATATTCCGCATCCGGTGGACATGGTCGATGTCTTTCGCAAGAGCGAGGAGGTGCTGCCGATTGCCCGCTCGGCCATTGCCATCGGCGCCAAATGCTTTTGGCAGCAGCTGGGGGTCATGAACGAGGAGGCCGATCGCCTGGTGCGCGAGGCGGGGCTGCAAAGCGTCATGAACCGCTGTGTGAAGATTGAACATGCGCGGCTCTTCGGCGGCCTCAACTGGGCCGGCGTCAACACGCGCGTGATCTCGGCTAAGCGGATGCCGTGCCCGGGAGTGTGAAGGACGCATGGGCTGCCTTCCTGGCGGCACGCTTTGGCATGAGCGCACGTGCCCGGCCGCTTGGGGCGAGCGGGTTCACGGCCACCTGGCGTGTCGAGACGGGCGAGGGCTGCTACTTCGTCAAAACACTGCCTGAAGGACGGGCCGAGGTGCTCGAGGCGGAGGCCGATGGGCTTGCCGCGCTGGCTGCTACGCGGACGATTCGGGTTCCAGCGGTGCTCTTCTGCCAGTGCGTCGAGGGCGTGGGTGCGGTGCTTGCGCTCGAGTGGCTCGAGTTTGCTCCGCCCGAGCGCGGCTACGGAGCGCGCTTGGGCGAGCGGCTGGCCGCGCTCCACGCTGCCCCACCGCCAATCGCCGGCTGGGGATGGCCGCGCGACAACTTTCTGGGGGCCACCGCGCAGACCAACACGCCGGTGGGCGTGGCGGGTCGCGCCGGGTGGTGCCGCTTTTTTGCCGAAGCTCGGCTTGGGGCGCTCGCAAGACGCCTCAATCCGTGGCAGGACGGCGAATTGCAACGCGCGGTTGAAGCGGTCTGCGCCCGGCTGCCGGAGTTCTTCGACGACGGCTACGAGCCGCAGCCGAGCCTGATCCATGGCGACCTCTGGAGCGGCAACCACGCGATGCTTGCTGGCGGCGAGCCGGTGCTCTTCGATCCGGCGGTGTCGGTCTCCGACGCTGAGGCCGAGCTGGCGATGCTTGAGCTCTTCGGCGTGCCCCCTGAGGGCTTTTGGGCTGCCTACGCGCATCGCCGACCGGTCGCACCTGGTTACGCCCGCTACCGGCGCGACCTCTACCAGCTCTACCACCTCGTGAACCACGTGCTGCTCTTCGGTGGCGGCTACCGCGCGCAGGCGCTTGCCGTGGCGCGGTGGCTGGCGCGTTGAGTCCCCAGGTGCTGCGACTTGCGGAGAGAATGCACGCCATGACTGCCGACCGCCGCTTCGCTCCTGAGACGCTTGCCATCCACGCGGGCCAAATCCCGGATGCCGCCACCGGCAGCCGGGCGCTACCGATCTATCAGACCACGAGCTTCGTCTTCGACAGCGCCGAGCACGCCGCAAGCCTCTTCAATCTGCAAACCTTCGGCAACATCTACAGCCGCATCTCGAACCCGACGGTGGCCGCGCTCGAAGAGCGGGTGGCGGCCCTTGAAACCGCCCGCGCGGCGGTGGCAACCGCCTCCGGCATGGCGGCCGAAGCGCTTGCGCTCATGACCATCTGCCAGGCGGGCGACCATATCGTGGCCGGCAGCGCCCTCTACGGCGGCACGGTCACGATGCTTGCGGTGAACCTGAAGAAGTTCGGCATCGAGACCAGCTTTGTCGATCCGCAGCAGCCCGAGGCCTTTGCCGCCGCAATCCGACCCAACACTCGTGCGATCTACGCGGAGACCCTCGGCAACCCGAGCCTGGTGATGCTCGACATTGAGGCGGTGGCCGAGGTGGCGCATGCACATGGGCTGCCGCTTGTGGTCGACAACACGGTGCCCTCACCGTACCTGTGCAACCCCTGCGATTTCGGCGCCGACATCGTTGTGCATTCGGCCACCAAGTACCTCGGCGGACACGGCACCACGCTCGCCGGGGTGCTCGTCGAAGCCGGCAAGCGCCACGGCGCCTTTTCCTGGGACAACGGCAAGTTTCCCGGCATGACCGAACCCTCGCCGGGTTACCACGGGGTGCGCTTCTACGAAACCTTCGGCGACTTCGCTTTCACGATGCGCGCGCGGTTGGAGACGCTGCGGGTGTTTGGGGCTTCGCTTTCGCCCCTGAGCGCCTGGCTCATCCTGCAAGGCATTGAGACGTTGCCGGTGCGCATGCGCGAACATGTGCGAAACGCCCGGCGCGTGGCCGAGTTTCTTGCCGGGCATCCGAAGGTGGCCTGGGTGCACTATCCGGGCGCACCGAGTTCGCCGCAGTACGAGCGCTGCCGCAAGTACCTGCGCTCGATCGATGGCGAACCCGGGGCCTCCTCGCTCATGGCCTTCGGCATCCGCGCCGAAAATCCCCTAGAGGCTGGCGCGCGCTTCATCGAAAACCTGCAGTTTCTCTCTCACGTAGCCAACATCGGCGACACGCGCACGCTCGTCATCCATCCGGCCTCGACCACCCACCGGCAGCTTGATGAGGCGCAGCAGCGTGCTGCGGGCGTGACGCCCGACCTGATCCGCCTCTCGATCGGGCTCGAGGCCGTGGATGACATCCTCTGGGACATCGAACAGGCGCTTGCACGCGTATGAACCCTTACGACGCTCCCCATCTTGCGAAATCATCCGCCAACTATGCGCCGCTCACGCCGACCTCCTTCGTCGAGCGCACGGCGGAGGTGTTTCCGGATCTGCCGGCGGTCGTTCACGGCGCGCGGCGCTATTCGTGGGCCGAGGTGCGTGCGCGAAGCGCCCGGCTGGCCGGTGCGGTCAAGGCGCGCGGCATCGGCTACGGCGACACGGTGAGCGTGATGCTTGCAAACACCCCCGAGATGATTGAGGCGCACTACGCGCTGCCTGCGATCGGTGCGGTGATGCATCCGATCAACACGCGGCTCGATCCCGCACTCATCGCCTGGCAGATGAACCATTGCGAGGCGCGGCTTCTCATCACCGACAGCGAATTTGCGCCGAAGATGCGCGAGGCGCTTGAGATCCTCGCGCGCGAACACGGCCGACGGGTCGATGTGGTCGATGTCTGCGATAGCGAATTCGCCGGAGCGCACGAGCGAATCGGCGAATACGAGTACGAGGCCTGGATCGCCGAGGCCGAGCCGGTCGCCTCGCTCGAAGGCATCCGCGATGAGTGGGATGCGATTGCGGTCGCTTACACGAGCGGCACCACCGGCGATCCGAAGGGTGTGGTGACCCACCACCGCGGGGCGTATCTGAACGCGGTCAACAACGCGCTCACCTGGTCGATGCCGAAGTTTGCGCGCTACCTGTGGACGCTTCCGATGTTTCATTGCAACGGCTGGTGCTTCCCGTGGACGATCGCGCTACAGGCCGGTGTGCACATCTGCCTGCGCAAGGTCGAGGCGCGGGCGATGCTTCAGGCCTTCCGCGAGCACCAGGCCGACCACTACTGCGGCGCACCGATCGTGCACAACCTGCTGCTTGCTGAGCCGCGCGAGGCCTTCGTAGGGATCACGCAGCGTGTGCGCGGGATGGTGGCAGCCGCCGCACCCCCGGCCGCGATGATCGAGGGCATGGCACGACTCGGCTTTGAGATCACCCATGTCTACGGCCTCACCGAGGTCTACGGTCCGGCGAGCGTGTGCGCGAAGCGCCCGGAGTGGTCGGCGCTTTCGATCGATGAGCAGACCCGGTTGAACGG
This sequence comes from Casimicrobiaceae bacterium, assembly GCA_025056355.1. Lineage (GTDB taxonomy): Bacteria > Pseudomonadota > Gammaproteobacteria > Burkholderiales > Casimicrobiaceae > Casimicrobium. The sequence goes on from JANWWI010000068.1 coordinate 4,889, forward strand.
CCGCCAGGGCGTTCGCTATGAGCTGCAAGCCGGCATGACCGTGGTCGATCCCGAGACGATGCGCGAAGTGCCGGCCGATGGCGAGACGCTTGGCGAGATCGTCTTTCGCGGCAACATCACGATGAAGGGTTACCTCAAAAACCCGGAGGGCACGGCCAAGGCTTTCGCCGGGGGGTGGTTTCACACGGGCGACCTCGCGGTGCTCGAGCCCGACCGCTATGTGCGCATCAAGGACCGCAGCAAGGACATCATCATCTCGGGCGGCGAAAACATCTCCTCGATCGAGGTCGAGGATGCGCTTTATCGACACCCGGCGGTGGCCGCCTGCGCGGTGGTTGCCAAAGAAGATCCGAAATGGGGCGAGGTGCCGGTGGCCTTCGTGGAGCTTTCCCCAGGGGCGACGGCCACGGCCGAAGAGCTGATCGCGCACTGCCGCAAGCATCTGGCCGGCTACAAGATCCCGAAGGAAGTGCGCTTTGAGCCGATCCCGAAGACCTCAACCGGCAAGATCCAGAAGTTCGAGCTGCGGGCGCGGCTCAAGGGCGAGCGTTAGCGGGACGCGCCGCAGTGGGCCCTCACCCCAACCCTCTCCCAGAGGGAGAGGGAGCCTTGAAATTCCCTCACCCGCCGGGAGAGGGTGGCCCGAAGGGCCGGGTGAGGGCAAGCTCCCCG
>JANWWI010000069.1 GCA_025056355.1 Casimicrobiaceae bacterium
GCCTACGAGCAGCCGGTGTACTTCATCAAGGGCCGTCCGCCCGAACCGTTCACCGTGGGCCGCCCGTTCACGCTGCTGATTGCGGATACGGGCATTCCCAGCCCGACGAAAATCACGGTGGGCGATGTGCGTGCGGCCTACGAGCGCGTCGTGAGGTGGCGTGATGATCGTCTGCGTTTGTCATGGCATCAACGAGCGCACTCTGAAAGAAGCCGTGCAGCAAGGTGTGGCCACGTTTCCGGAGCTTCAGGCGACCACCGGCGTGGCGACCTGCTGCGGACGCTGCGCTGACTGCGCGCGCTGCGTAATGCACGAGGCCCTGGCCACGGTCGCACTCAAGGCTGCCTAAGCTCGCCCTCGGCGGGGCTCGGCATTCGGATCGCCGTAGCTGATTCTCGTTCGATTTTCGAGAAGCATTGCCAAATCATTGATTTTTTTGCTCTTTTGCGGGTTTCGCCGTAACATCGAGCGCGTTCTGGGTCACTGACTCATCTTCAAACTGTCTCGAGGGGTTTTCATGAAGGGCGATTCCGAGGTTCTCCGCCATCTCAACAAAATCCTTTTCAACGAGCTGACGGCGATCAACCAGTACTTCCTGCACGCCCGCATGTTCAAGAACTGGGGGCTCACGAAGCTCGGCGAGTACGAGATGCATGAGTCGATCGACGAGATGAAACACGCCGATCGCCTGATCGAACGCATCCTGTTTCTCGAAGGGCTGCCGAATCTTCAGGATCTCGGTAAGCTCATGATCGGAGAGGATGTGAAGGAAGCACTCGAGTGCGATTTGAGGCTCGAGATGCAGGCGCACCCGGACCTCAAAGCCGCGATCGCGTACTGCGAGACGGTCAAGGATTACGTCTCGCGCGATCTGCTGCATGACATCCTTGAGAGCGAGGAAGAGCACATCGACTGGCTCGAAACGCAACTCGAGCTGATCGGGCGCGTCGGGCTTGCCAACTACCTGCAAAGCCAGATGGAGGTCCGGGCTGGTTGATCGCCTGCACGGTGGTCGGCGGAGGATGCGGCGAACGCGAAGCCCGTCCCGCTAGCCCGGCAGTAGTTTTTTGAATTCGACCTGCGCTCCCGGCAGGGAGGGCATCACGCGATCGTGATGCGGCGTCAACGGCAGCGTTAGGGGATTGTCGAGGCCCTGCCGACCCGGTTGGGGGGCTTGGTGCATCACGAGCGGGCGCGCTCTCGCTTTGACAGTGCGCCGTCATCGGCTGATGTCGGCAAGGCGGGCGCCCGCCTCTGCCTATGTCGGAAATCCCGAATGCGAATCATTCGCATGTGTGATACAACCAAGATGCGCATTATTCTGGTGTCGACCATCGTGCGGCCGGGTTGATGCGCACCTCTCCTCGATCTGCGCGGGTGCCATGACAACGCGCGCACTGCGTCGGGTTTCGTCGTGTTCGCAGCGAACCTGATGGGTCGGACGTGCTGACCAGAAGGAGGCGCGTCCGACCACTTTTTTCGGTGTCGTCGAGGGGGGCGTTTTACATAGGCAAGCGCGCGGCGATCTCGCGACGTGGGCTTGCTTCGTTCGATAACGACACAACATCACGGGAACCAGCTTATGAGATGTATTGACCTTCACTCGGGGCGCAGGGCAGACAGCGCACGTATCGACACGCACGCATCATTGCGAGCCTTCCGAGTCAAGCCAGTGGCACGCTTCGTCGAGGCGATGCTTGTCGCAGGGGTGTTGGCCGTTCCAGTGGCTGCGCAGACACAGGAGCAAAGCTCCGGCGCCCGCGCAGCGGTGGGAGGCGACGGCGCCCTTGTGCTGCCGGAGATCAGCATCATCGGCACGCGCGAGGCCGCGGCACGCATGCCCGGCAGCGTGTCGACGATCGACGCGCGCGCCATGGAACAGAGCCGTCCGGTGACGGTGAACGAGGCCCTCCGCAGCCTGCCTGGAATCCATGTGCGCGACGAAGAGGGTTTTGGGCTGAGGCCTAACATCGGCTTGCGGGGTTTGAACCCAACACGATCGACGAAAGTCACGCTGCTCGAAGACGGTGTGCCGCTCGCCTACGCGCCGTACGGTGACAATGCCAGCTACTACTTCCCGCCGGTTGATCGCTTCGAGAGCGTCGAGCTGGTCAAAGGCGTGGGCACGCTGCTTTACGGTCCGCAGTCGATCGGGGGCGTGATCAACTTCCGCACCTATCAGGCGCCACGCTCCTTTCAGGGATTTGTGCAACTGGTGGGCGGCAACAGGAAGTTCGGCGACGCCAAGGTGCAGCTTGGCGGGGCGGATGGTTGGCTCTTCGATGCGACCTACAAGCGTGGCCGTGGCGCGCGCGACAACATCGAGAGCGAACTAACCGACCTGAACCTCAAGAAAGTGACCGAGCTGGGCGGCGGACATCGGCTGACGGCCAAATTGAGCCACTTCATCGAAGACTCTCAGGTTACTTACAGCGGTCTTACACAGAAGGAATTCGAACTGCTCGGTCCGCGCTACAACCCGTTCAAGAACGACAATTTTGATATCGGCCGGACCGGGGCGTCGCTCACGCATCGATGGGCCTTGGGCGGCGGTCGCCTGCTCGTGACGCAGGCTTATCTGTCGAAGTTCGACCGCGACTGGTGGCGCCAGAGCAGCACAACCACAGATACCCAGTGCAATCCCTCCTACGCCACCTTTGCCGCCGACCGGCTGGCGGGTCGGCTTGTGGATGTCGATCGTTGTAACTCGACGCAGGGTCGACTGCGCAACTATCTGACCTACGGCGTGGAAAGCCGCGCGAGCATCCCTGAGCGCTTTGGCGACATCGCGGTCGTCTTCGACGCAGGACTCAAGTACCACGAAGAGGAGCAAAAGCGCAAACAGGTCAACGCGAACAGCCCGACCGGTCGCACCGGCACACTTGCCGAGGACAACATCCGCAAGACCCGGGCCGTATCGGGCTTTGCCGCGGCGCACGTGGAGTTTGCCGAGCTTGCCACGGTGACCCCGATCGTGCGCTTCGAGTCGATTCGTAACGAGCGCATCAACTTGCTCGCCAATGCCCGCGGACGCGATACCCTCAACGAGGTGATCCCGGGCATTGGCGCGACATGGAAGCTCACGCCGACCTCGACACTCTTTGCTGGTGTGCACCGGGGCTTTGCGCCGCCGCGTACTGAAGACGTCATAAACAACACAGGCGGCAGCACGGAAGTCAAGAGCGAGCGGAGCCTGAACACGGAACTCGGCTGGCGCTACGAGTCCTTCGATGGATACTCAGCGCAGGTCACGTTCTTCCGCAACGATTTCGACCGCTTGACGGCGGTGGGCTCGATCGCGGGTGGGTCGACGCCCCTGGCGCAGGGCGAGGCGTTGTTCCAAGGGGTCGAACTTTCCGCGCGCCTGGCGCCGCAGGCCGGCGCGATGAAGGGCTTCTATTCGAGCGCGGCCGTGACCTATCTGCCCACCGCGAAGCAGGTCACGCCGTTCTTCCAGGTCGTCGGTGGGGCGCCGATTGCGGGCAGCGGCGGCGGCAAGCGGCAACCCTACGCCCCCAAGCAGACGCTCACGGTGGCGCTTGGCTACGACGAGGGGCCATATCAGGCGCAACTGGAAGCGGTGTACGTGGGTAAGCAGTTCTCCGACTTTGCCAACACGGTCGCACCGAGCGCCGACGGGCAGCGCGGCGAGATCGCAGCGCACACGGTGCTCAACTTCACCGCCAACTGGCAATTCACGCGCGGTGGACTTCTGTTCCTGGCGGTGAAAAACCTGGCGGACAAGGTCTACATCGTTGACCGCACGCGTGGCATCCAAGTGGGTGCGCCGCGCATGGTTCAGCTTGGCGTGCGGATGAGCTTTTAAAGGCGCTTTGCAGGGCGCGCCCATGTTCGTACGGACCGCGTGGTCCGTGCGACATGGGCTTTGTTGATCAAGGGCAGGTGTGAGCGATTGAACGCGCAGTCGCAGCACCGGGCAAGCGACGCGAATCAACGTGCTTCCACGTGCCCTTCGAGCAAGAACGGCAGGGTAGCTGCAAGCAAAGCTTCAGGTGCTTCCTCGGGGATGTAGTGCCCGCACGGCAGCGCCTGTCCGCGCACGTCGTTTGCGACCTCCCGCCAGAGCGCGAGCGCGTCGAAGCAGCGCTCGATGATGCCGTGCGCTCCCCAGAGCACCTGCAAGGGCTGAGTGAGCTTGCGCCCAGCCTCGCGATCGGCGCGGTCGTGTTCGAGGTCGATTGTGGCCGCGGCGCGATAGTCCTCGCAGATCGCGTGAGCGATGCCCGGCTGGCGCAAGCAGCGTCGGTATTCGGCCAGGGCTTCGGGGGAAAAGGCAGCCAGTCCCGCATGACGCGAACCCATCATGCGCTCGAGGTAGAAATCCGGGTCGGCCTCGATGAGGCGCTCCGGCAGCGGCTCACGCTGGATCAGGAAGAACCAGTGCCAATACGCGCGGGCGAAGGCCATGGTGGTGCCTTCGTACATCGCCAGTGTGGGGGCGATATCGAGCAGCGTGGCGCGCTCTACCGCCTCCGGGTGGTCGAGCATCAGGCGGTGGGTCACGCGTGCGCCGCGGTCGTGCGCGAGCACGCGAAAGCGGTCGTAGCCGAGGCTCCGCATGAGTTCGACCACATCGCGTGCCATCTCGCGCTTGGAATAGGGCGCGTGGTTGAGGCTTGCGTCCGAAGGCGGTTTGTCGCTGTCGCCGTAGCCGCGCAGATCGGGTGCGATGAGCGTGAAGTGCTCGGCAAGCGCCGGCCAGACACGGTGCCAGATCGCATGTGTCTGCGGATGACCGTGGAGAAGCAGCAGGGGTGGGCGAGCGCGCTCCTCGGTGAGCCGAACGAAAAGATGAACGCCGTTGACGGGTATGCGGCGGGCAAGCGTGTGCGGAAACATGCGTGGCGCAGTATAGGGACGGAGCGTCGGCCGATAGGCCTTCGATCGTTGTCGGCTGTATCCAGAGCGCGAAATCGGGCGTACGCTACCCAGTTCGGGTGACCCATATCCGCTGTTTCGATTCGATCTCGACGAGGAGCGCTCGCTGAGTGTTCTCCCTTGCACCCAAGCGAAGGGGAGGAAAACCGGGCGTTGTTCTCCCCTGCGCCGAAAGGCGTAGGGGAGATGCCGACGAAGTCGGCAGAGGGGTTGGGCGTGCGTGGGTCTCGTCGAGTTGCGGGTCAACC
>JANWWI010000006.1 GCA_025056355.1 Casimicrobiaceae bacterium
GAACCCCGGTGTGCCGGAGGGCGTGCTCGACGAGGTGCTGCACCGGGTGACGACGCTCAACGAGCCCTCGCTCGTGCAGGCAAACCGGCGCTTTCATGAGGCGCTGGTGGACGGCCTGCCGGTTGAAGTGGAAGAAGGCGGCGTAAAGCGCGGCGATCGAGTGCGGCTCGTCGACTTCGAGCAGCCGCAGGCCAACCGCTTCCTGGTGGTGAACCAGTTCACGGTGCAGGGCAGCAAGCAACTGCGGCGGCCAGATCTGGTGTGCTTCATCAACGGGCTGCCGATCGCGGTGATCGAGCTCAAGAACCCGGCCGACGAGCAGGCCGACATCTGGGCGGCCTTCAACCAGCTCGATGCGTACAAAACCGAGATCGCCGATTTGTTCGTGTTCAACGAGGCGCTCGTGATCTCGGATGGGGTCCAGGCGCGCGTGGGCTCGCTTACGGCAAACCGCGAACGCTTCCTGCCCTGGCGCAGCGTACGCCACGAAAACGACCGACCGCGCGTGCAGTTCGAGCTGGAGACGGTCGTGCGCGGTTTCTTCGCACCCGATCTGCTGCTCGATTACTTGCGCTACTTCGTGCTGTTCGAGCAAAGCGACGACGGGCTTGTGAAGAAGATCGCCGGCTACCACCAGTTTCACGCGGTGCGCGAGGCGGTGCGGGTGGCGGTGATCGCGGCCACACAGGAACCGGCAGCAAGCGCCGTGCAGGAAGAGCGCGCAAGCTACGGCCGGGAGGTCGTGCCCGGCTCGCGCAAGGGCGGCATCGTCTGGCATACCCAGGGCTCGGGCAAGAGCCTGTCGATGGTGTTTTTCGCCGCCAAACTGCTGCGGCAGCCTGAGATGCAAAACCCGACGATCGTGGTGGTGACCGACCGCAACGATCTGGACGGGCAACTGTTCCAGACCTTCATGGGCGCGCGGGCGCTGCTCAAGGAGACGCCGCAACAGGCCGAGGACCGCGAGCAGTTGCGTGCGCTGTTGGCCGGGCGGCCTTCGGGCGGGATCGTCTTCAGCACGGTGCAGAAGTTCTCGCTCGCCGAGGGTGAGCGGCGTTTTCCGCAACTGTCGGCGCGAACCAACATCGTGGTCATCGCCGATGAGGCGCACCGCTCGCAGTACGGCTTTCGCGCGGTGCTGGACAGGCAGTCCGGCCAGTACAAGTACGGCTTCGCCAAGCACCTGCGCGATGCGCTGCCGAATGCAACCTTCGTCGGCTTCACCGGCACGCCGGTTGAGACCGACGACCGCGACACGCGCGCCGTGTTCGGCGATTACGTGAGCATCTACGACATCCAGGATGCGGTGGATGATGGCGCCACAGTGCCGATCTACTACGAAAGCCGACTCGCGAAGCTCGACATCAACCACGCGGAAATCGAGGCACTCTCGGCACAAGTCGAAGAGCTCTTTGAGGATGAGGAAAGTGCCGCCCGTCGTGAAGCCGCTAAAAGCCGCTGGGCGACGCTCGAGAAGCTGGTTGGCGCTGCGCCGCGCATCCGGCAGGTGGCGGCGGACCTCGTGCAGCACTTCGAGGCGCGCCAGGCGGCCATGGACGGCAAGGCGATGGTGGTGGCGATGAGCCGGCAGATCTGCGTGGATCTCTTCGATGCCATCGTCGAGTTGCGCCCCGAGTGGGGCGGCACGCTCGTGCCCAGCCAGGACCCGGCAAGGCCTAGCCACTACAGCCCGGAGGATGGCCGCGTCCGCATCGTGATGACCGGCTCGGCCGCAGACGATGCCAAGCTGCGGCCGCATCTTTACAACGCCGCGGCGAAGAAGCGGCTGGAGAAGCGCTTCAAGGACCCGAAGGATCCGCTCAAGATCGTCATCGTGCGCGACATGTGGCTCACCGGCTTCGACGTGCCGTGCCTCGCCACGATGTACGTGGACAAGCCGATGCGCGATCACAACCTGATGCAGGCGATCGCGCGCGTCAACCGCGTGTTCCGCGACAAGGAAGGGGGCCTCGTCGTCGACTACATCGGCATTGCCGCCGAGCTGCGGCGGGCGCTCAAGATCTACACCGACAGCCGCGGCAAGGGCCAGCCGACCATCGATGCGCAGCAAGCGCTCGCGAAGCTCAAGGAACTCATGGAGGTGGCGCGTAGCTTGCTTCACGGCTTCGACTACTCGGACTTTCGCACGCAGGCTGTGGCGCTGCTCTTGCCGGCAGCGAACTTCGTGCTTGGGCTGGAAGACGGCAAGAAGCGCTGGTCCGACACGGTGGTGGGGATCACTAAGGCGTTCTCGCTGTGCGGGACGCTTGATGAGGCCATCGCGTTGCGCGAGGAGATCGCGTTTTTCCAGGCGATCAAGAGCGTGATTGCCAAGGCAAGCGAAACGGACCCAAAACTCGACCGGCAGCGCAAGGATGCGCTGCTCAAGCAGATCCTCGACAACGCGCTTCTCGCCGAGGGCGTCGAGGACGTTTTTCGGCTTGCGGGGCTCGAGCGGCCCAACCTCGGCTTGTTGTCCGATGAATTTCTCGAAGACATTCGGCAGCTGCCGCATCGCCACTTTGCGGTGGAGCTCCTGCAAAAGCTGCTCAACGATCAGGTCAAGTCACGCGCACGCACCAACGTCGTCGTCGAGCGAAAGTTCAGCGAGCGGCTGCGCGATGCCTTGAACCGCTACCGCAGCCGCGCCATCGAGAGCGCGCAGGTCATCGAAGAGCTGATCGCGATGGCCAAGGAGTTCCGCGAGGCCGCGAAGCGTGGCGAAGAGCTAGGCCTCAACGAATCCGAACTAGCTTTCTACGACGCGCTCGCCAACAACGAAAGCGCGGTGCGCGAGCTGGGCGATGCGGTGCTCAAGCAAATCGCCTCGGAGCTGACCGAGAAGCTGCGCAAGAGCACCAGTGTTGACTGGCACAAACGCGAGAGCGTGCGCGCCAAGCTGCGTAACCTCGTGCGCATCACGCTGCGGCGCCACAAGTACCCGCCCGACCGGCAGGAGGAGGCAATTCAACTGGTGCTCGAACAAGCCGAACGCTTGTCTGAGGCGTGGAGCGCGGGCTAAGCGCAAGGGTTTGCGCGCGTCCCATGGGCGGAAGTTGGCCACGCGCAAGCTCGAGATGCAGCCGAGACTTTATTCACACCGCGCAAGCCGCAGCGCGACGAGGTGTTCGACGACGTCGTGGCGTTGATTCGGCGCGCGTTCGGGGCTGCGTTGCGCTTGCCGGCAACCGGCAAAACGGCTCGCGCGGGTTGAAAGCGCCTGAGTCTGATGTTTGACGGGGGAAACTGGTAGGACGTGCAGGATTCGAACCTGCGACCAACGGATTAAAAGTCCGCTGCTCTACCAGCTGAGCTAACGTCCCGGAAAGCTCCAAAGTATAGCGCGTTGGCGCGCAGGTACTTCCCGTCCGCAAAAAAAAAGCCCGGTTCAAAACCGGGCGCCAATTGAGCAAACCGTTGCCGCCCGAGGAAACACAAAAACGCAAGCAGCAACACTGCCTGGACCGGCCGAAACGCGGATTGGTTCCCCGGGGGCACTACGGGTTTTCCCATGTCTTACAAGCCCGACCGAGACGGCCGTGCCGCGCCCAGCCTCCCCCCCGACTTTGTAACCGGGTGTTGCGCTCGTTTCGCTGCGGGCAAGGAGGCTGGTATCGTGGTGCCATGCCTGAACGTCCCGCGCCCGCGCCACACGTGTTGCTGGTTGATGACGATGCGCGGCTGCGCGAACTGCTCACGCGCTACTTGAGCGGGGCCGGCTATCGCGTGACCGCGCGCGCCGATACGCGCGATCTTGACCGCGTGCGGGAACGCGATCCGCCGAATCTGATCGTGCTCGATTGGATGCTACCGCACGAGGACGGATTGGCCGCCTGCAAGCGGCTTCGTGCGGCGGGCGATATGACGCCGCTTCTGATGCTGACGGCCAAGGGCGAGCTCGACGAACGCGTCGCGGGGCTGGAAGGCGGCGCCGACGACTATCTGGCCAAGCCCTTCGAGCCGCGCGAGCTGATTGCACGGCTTCAGGCACTGTTGCGCCGCGCGGCGCTGGCCGCTCCGGCGGCTCCGTTGCCAGGTGCTGGCACGATCGCCTTCGGCGACTGCCAACTGAATTTGGAGACGCGAACGCTCGTGCGCGCTGGACAACCCGTCGCGCTCACCAGCGCAGAGTTCGCCATGCTCAAGGTGCTGGTCACGCACCCGAACGAACCGATGTCGCGCGATCGCCTCTCGATGCTCGCGCGCGGAAAGCCTCACGATCCGTTTGATCGCTCGGTGGATGTGCAAATCGCTCGGCTGCGGAAGCTGGTCGAACCCAACCCCGCACAGCCGCGCTATATCCAAACGCTCTGGGCACGCGGCTACGTCTTCGTGCCCGATCCACGCCCGCCGCAAGAGAGCACGCCATGAGCCCGGCGCTGCGTAAGTTGCACCTGCTGCCGCGCTCGCTGTTTGGCCGGCTGGCCCTGCTTGTTATCGGTTCGATCGTGGTGTCGGTCGTGGTCACGCTCGCTCTGCTGCGCGAGGATCGCGCGCGCCTCGTGGCCAATCACTTCACCGAAAGCCGCCTTGCGCAGATCGAAGCGCTCCGCGACCTGCTTCGTGCCTGGCCGGAGATCGGAACCGAACGTGCTTCGGCGGCGCCGGCTGCGGCGGCTGCGCCGAGTGCACCGTGGGCCGGCTGGCATCTGCTGCAACGGCGTGCGCGCGAGTTCGGCTTCGTCCTGGTTCCGGTGGAGCGTCGGCCGGAAATCGGAGCGGCGCCGCGCGGGGCGGGCTTTCAACGTCTGCGCGCTCGACTCGCCGAACGGCTCGGCAGCGACGTTGAGGTGCGCCTCGGCATGCGCCTCGATCAGCCGGTGGCCTGGCTACGACTGCCCGTGGGCCGCGATGGAGCGCGTGAGGTATGGGTCGGCGTGCCGATCCCGCACGGCGACCCGCTCGCGCTACCGCAGCGGCTCGTGCTGGCCGTTCTCGGGGTCGTGGCAACCCTGCTCGTTCTGGCGTGGTGGTTCACGCGGCGCCTGACCCGGCCGCTCGCGGAGCTCTCGCGCGCGGTTGAGGCCGTGGCAAGCGGCCAACAGCCGGCACCACTGCCTGAAACCGGCCCGCGCGAAATCGCCGAGGTCGCGCGGCATGTCAACCGCATGACCCGCGCGCTGGAACGGCTCGAAGCAAACCGCCGAGTGATGCTTGCCGGCATCTCGCACGATCTGCGCACACCGCTTGCGCGCGTGCGGCTGGCCACAGAGCTGGCCGTGGCCTCGCCCGAGGAACGACGCGCGATCGTCGCCGATCTCGACGCAATCGAGCGCGTGCTCGGGCAGTTCCTCGAACTGGCACGCGGCAAACCCGAAACGCCACCCGAACCGATCGATGTGCGCCTCGCGGTCGAGGCGATCATCGAGCCGCTGCGCGCGGCGGGACGCCCCGTGAGTCTCCAGGCGCCGCCGGAAGCCTTGCCGGCGCTGCTCTACCCCGCTGCCTTCGAGCGCATGCTCCTCAACCTGATCGAAAACGCCGAACGGCACGGCGCACCGCCGGTCGAGGTTGCACTGCGGCGTCATGGCGAGACGCTCGAAATCGACGTGCTCGATCGTGGCCCTGGCATCGACCCGGCGCGCGTGGAGGAATTGCGCGCACCGTTCGTCCGCGGCGATGCCGCGCGCAGCGACGCGCCCGGCGCGGGACTTGGGCTCGCGATCGTCGACCGACTCGCGCAGTGGCACGGCGGACGGCTCGAACTGCTGCCCCGATCAGGCGGCGGCACGGTGGCGCGCCTGATCCTGCCGCTCAATCAGTCGCGCTGGCCAAACGGCTGAGCCATGGACGAGCAAGCCGGGGCAGAGCCGCCCGCTGTGGCCTGGGCGGTGAGGGTCTGCCGGAGCACGTGCGTCTCACCGGGGGCCAGTTCCACCACGTCGTCGCCGCAGTTGGCGACTTCGAGGCACAGAAAGTGCGGCCAGGCCTCATGCGGAATGTCGGCAAAGCCGCGCACCGCCTCGGCGCCCGGATTCCACACGACCACCGAGCGCGAACCGCTCGAGACAACCTCGATCACACGACCGAAGGTCGGATCGTTCACGCGATAGGCTCCGCCGGCATCGTGATAGATCCGATCGGAGCGGCCCGGATCGCGCGGGTCGGCGAGCGTCCACGGCCCGTGCTGGACGTGTCGCGCGAAACCGTCGAATTTGTCGCTGTAGGTAAGCCCCGCAAGCTCCTCGATCGAACAGCGACGCGCATCGCCGACCCGGAAGTACGTATGAAAGGCCTGCGTCATGCGCACCGGCGCGCGGCCAACGTTGACGGTCGTCAGTGCCATGCCGAGCGAAGAGCCGATCGAGAGGGTCAGCACTAAATCGAGCCCCACGCCCGGTAACGCCGGCGCAGCCAATGCCATCACCACACGTGCATCGGGCTCAACGCGCGCGCTGAGAAAGCGCCAGTGCTCGGTACGCACGAGTCCGTGCTGGGGCGCATCCTCGGGCTGTCCTTGCCGAGCGAAATAAGGCCAACAAATCGGAATCCCGCCGCGCAAGGGTCGCGGCGGGGTCGCGGTGGTCGGGGAAACCCACAGCAGGTCGGATTGACCCTGCGGCGCATAGGAGAGCACTTGCCCGCCGAAAAGACTGACGGCGGCACTGGCCGTCGAGGTGCGCACGAGGATGACGGGCAGGTCGCCGTAGCGCCCGTAACGAATCGGGTCGACGCGGGAGTCGCGGTGGCCGCTGTTCAAAGGGCAAGCACCTGTTCGAGCGCCTCCCAGCGCTCGGTGGGCCGACGCTTGAGCGCGCTCTTGCTGTAGAGCTGCCAACGTCCGACAACGAAGGCCAGCACGACGCTGGCGGCAACCGCGTAGGCCTGATGCCCGGCCAATTGCAGCGCTTGCCGAAACGTCGCTTCGAGCCGGTCTTCCAGGCGGTTGATGCGGGCTCGCAGCCGCGCATCTTCGTGCACGAGTGCATCGCCCGCGAGCACGCGCACCATGCCAGGGTTTTTTTCCGCAAACGCAAGCAGCATGGCCACCATTTCGGCCACCTGCTGGCGCCCGTCAGGCACCGTGGCGATGATCTGATTGACAAGCGCAAACACCGACTCTTCGATGAAGTCGATGAGCGCCTCAAACATCTGCGCCTTGCTTGCGAAGTGGCGATAGAGCGCCGCCTCCGAGACGCCCACTCGCGCCGCAAGCGCCGCGGTGGTCACCTTTTCGCCGTCGGGTTCTTCGAGCATGGCCGCAAGCGCTTGCAGGATCTGCGCCCGCCGCTCGCCCGGTTTCAGCGCCATGCTTGCCCCTTTGCTTGGTTCACTGATATTGCCGGTCAATCAAGCCCGAATCATCGTGCCGACCCCTTCGGAGGTCAAGATTTCGAGCAATAAGGCATGTTCGACCCGCCCGTCGATGATGTGACTCGACGCCACACCGTTGCGCACGGCATCGAGCGCCCCCTGAATCTTGGGCTTCATGCCGCCCGAGATCGTGCCGTCGGCAAACAAGGTTTCGATCTCGGCGTAGCTCAGACCGGTGATCAGTCGCCCGTTTTTGTCCAGCACCCCGGGCGTGTTGGTCATGAGAATGAGCTTTTCCGCTTTGAGCGTCTGCGCGAGCTCGGAGGCAACCAAGTCGGCGTTGATGTTGTAGGCCTGGCCATCGGCGCCCACCCCGATCGGGGCCACCACCGGAATGAAGTCGGCCGCATCGAGGTGGTGGATGAGCCGAGGGTCGATCGACTCAATCTCGCCGACAAATCCGATGTCGATGTATTTGCCCTTTTCGGTTTCGGATTCGACCAACATCTTACGCGCGCGGATAAAGCCCGCATCCTGGCCGTTCAAGCCGACCGCCTTGCCACCGGCGAGGTTGATGAGCCCGACGATCTCCTGGTTCAACTCACCGAGCACCGCTTCGACCACGTAGAGCGTCTCATCGTCGGTCACGCGCATGCCCTGAACGAAGGAGCCCTTTTTGCCCGTTTTGTCGAGTAACTCGTTAATCTGCGGGCCGCCGCCGTGTACGACCACGGGGTTCATGCCCACAAGCTTGAGCATGACCACATCGAAGGCGAAGCTCTTTTTGAGCGCCGGATCGGTCATCGCATTGCCGCCGTACTTGATGACGATCGTCTTGCCATGAAACTGCCGGATGTAGGGCAGCGCATCCGCGAGGATGCGCGCGCGATCAGCGGCGGAAGCGGCGGTCAGCGCCATCGATCAAGGTCCAAAATCGGTAAGCAAAAGCGCGCCGATTCTAGAATGTGTTTCTTTTCGCACCCCGGATGAACACCGGCTCCTGCGCACAATGAACGCCAACCCTCCGAACCCCGAGGCTGCTGTCGCGCCTCGCGCGGCCCGTCCGAAGCTTTACTTGCGCACCTTCGGCTGCCAGATGAATGAGTATGACTCGGCCAAGATGGTCGAGGTGTTGCGCGCGGCCGAAGGCTATGAACCCACCGAACGGCCCGAAGAGGCCGACCTGATTCTGTTCAACACCTGTTCGGTACGCGAAAAAGCGCAGGAGAAGGTCTTTCACGACCTCGGGCGCGTGCGCTCGCTCAAGGCGGCCAAGCCCGATCTGCTGATCGGCGTGGGTGGCTGTGTTGCCGCTCAGGAAGGGCAGGCAATTGTCCAGCGGGCGCCCTTCGTCGATGTGGTGTTTGGCCCGCAGACGCTGCATCGGCTGCCTGAGTTGATTGCGCGGCGCCGCGCAAGCGGCACACCGCAGGTCGATGTGAGCTTCCCCGAGATCGAGAAGTTCGATCACTTACCGCCCGCGCGCGTTGAGGGCGCCTCGGCCTTCGTCTCAATCATGGAAGGCTGCAGCAAATACTGCTCGTTCTGCGTCGTGCCCTACACGCGCGGCGAGGAGGTCTCGCGCCCCTTCGAGGATGTGCTCACCGAGATCGCCGAGCTCGCGCTCCAAGGCGTCAAGGAGGTCACTCTGCTCGGGCAAAACGTCAACGCCTATCGCGGGCGCATGGGATCGGGCAAGGCCGTGGCGGACTTTGCCACCTTGCTTGAATACGTAGCCGACATTCCCGGCATCGAGCGCATCCGCTACACGACTTCGCATCCGCGCGAGATGACGGCGGCACTTCTGAGCGCCTACGAGAGGATCCCGAAGCTCGTGAGCCATTTGCATCTGCCCGTGCAAAGCGGCTCGGATCGCGTCCTTGCGGCGATGAAGCGCGGGTACACGGCACTCGAATACAAGGCGATCGTGCGCAAGCTGCGCGCCGTGCGCCCCGACATCTCCATCTCAACGGACTTCATCGTCGGCTTTCCCGGCGAAACCGATCGCGATCACGCTCTCACGATGCGCCTCATCGAGGAGGTTGCTTTCGACGGCGCCTTCAGTTTTCTCTACAGCCCGCGCCCCGGCACGCCGGCTGCGGAGCTGCCCGACCCGACCCCGGCCGAGGTCAAATCGGCGCGCCTGGCCGAACTCCAAGCACGCGTTGAGTCGCTCTACCGCGACTACAGCCAGCGCATGCTCGGCCGTATCGAACGCGTCTTGGTCGAAGCGCCCGCGCGGCGCGGTGCGGGTGATCTGGCCGCGCGCACCGAAAACAACCGTGTGGTCAACTTCCCGGGCGGCCCCGACGGGGAACGACTGATCGGCCAGTACGTCGAGGTTCGCATCACCGAGGCGCTGCCACACAGTTTGCGCGGCGAGCTCGTCACGGCAAGCCCTTCGTCGCAAACTGCGGTCTAAGTCACGGAGGTGGCCATGTTGAAGCCGATTGCGTCGCTAGCCGTTCGCAACGGGCGAGTCCAGCGCGGCTCGAGCCGAGCGGGCGCGGCTCGGCAATGGCTGCTGGCGCCCGCGGTCCTGGCTGCGCTGGCCGGCTGTGCGCACGCTCCCAGCGCGCCGAGCCCTGCGCCCGACGCCCAGGCGGCACAAGCCAACCCGGCCGCTGCAACCGCCGCGGCCCCCGCAGCCGCAAGTCCGGCATCCGCGGCCGCGGCTACACGCCCGACAGCGGCCACGCCGCCTGCGCCTGCACCCGCGCCCGCTGCGGCTTCGGCTGCCGCCCAAGCGCCAAGGCCGTTTGCCGAAGTCATCAAGGACGCCAAGGAAGAACCCGGCTTTTTCACGACCTGGAAGAAGGACGACAAGGTCTGGATCGAAATCCCTGAGTCGATGTGGGATCGGCCGTTCGTGTTCTCGGTCAACGTCACACACGCGATCGGCGACGGCGGCCTGTTCGGTAACCACATGGGCGCCTACTTGGCCGCAGGGCGCGGCCTGTATCTGGCCAGCTTCCGCAAACATGGCAGCAACGGCGTGCAGCTCATCGCGCGCAACACCGCGCATACGGCCCAGCCCGGCTCACCGGCTGCGCGCATGGTCGAACGCGCCTTCTCCGATTCGCTGATCGCCACAGCCACGATCGTCTCCGCGCCCCATCCGGAGCGCAAAAGCGTGCTCATCGAAGCCAACGCGCTGCTGCTCAACGATTTCCCGTCGGCGGCAGCGATGCTCGAGCAAGTGTTTCGGCAGCCCTACCAGTTCGATGCACGCAATTCCTCGCTTGAGCGCGCGAAGAACGATCCGAACGAAACGGGCTTTTACGTGCGCGCGCATTACCAGCTGCCCAAGGTGGTCATTCCCACCCCCGGCGCGCCCACCCAGCCCGGCACGCCGACCCCACGCGTCCCGCGCACGCTGCCCGACGTGCGCTCACTGTTCTTCGGCTTCTACTACGGCTTCTCCAAGCTCCCGGCCGAGCCGATGCGGCCGCGCGTTTCCGATCCGCGTGTGGGTTACTTCTCGACGCCCGTGGCCGACTACACCGACCCGGACCGACGTGACCCGCGTACGCGTTACATCCACCGCTGGCGGCTCGAGAAAAAGGACCCGAACGCACCGCTGAGCGAACCCAAAGAGCCGATCGTCTTCTGGCTCGATCGCAACATCCCGACCAAATACCGCGAGGTGATCAAGGCCGGCATCCTGGAATGGAACAAGGCCTTCGAACGCATCGGCTTCAAAGACGCAATCGTGGTCAAGCAGCAAGGCGATGAGGCCGACTTCGATACTTCGGCCACACGCTATGCCTCGGTGCGCTGGGTCGCGGCCCGCGGGCTTGGCTTCGGAGCGCGCGGTCCCTCCAAGGTCGATCCGCGCACGGGTGAAATTCTCGACGCCGACATCGAGATCAACGAGGAGATCACGCGCATCTACACCGCGCGCGCGACTGAAGACCCGCCGCGACCGATCGGGCAAGCGCTGTGGCTGTCGCGCTGGTTCGGCCACCCCGCCATTTGCACCTACGCCCAAGACAAGCTCGATGAGACGGCCTTCGCGCTCGATCTGCTGGTGGCGCGCGGGCAGTTCGAATACGGCTCACCGGAGGCCGAACGCTTCGTGCTCGATGCGCTCAAGGACATCACGATCCACGAGGTCGGCCACACGCTCGGGCTCAGGCATAACTTCAAGGCTTCGCTCGGGGTGACACCGGAGCAGCTTCGCGATCCGAAATTTGGCGCCGAGGTGGGGATTTCCGCCTCGGTAATGGACTACAACGCGCTCAACATCGCGCTCAAGGATGAGCGGCAAGGCCAGTACTCGATGATCACGATCGGCCCCTACGACTACTGGGCGATCGAGTACGGCTATCAACAAACAACGCCGGAGACGGAAAAAGCGGCGCTTGAAAAAACGCTTGCGCGCGCAACCGAGCCGGCCCTTCAGTACGCCACGGATGAGGATGCAGGCTTCGGCAGCTTGTCCGAAGGCATCGATCCGGAGGCCAATCGCTTCGACCTTGGCAACGATCCGCTCGGCTTCTACGAGAAGCGCTTCGCGGTCGTGCGCGAGCTCTGGGAGCGGCTCCAGACGCGCGAGCTGCGCCCGGGCACCCCCTACGAGCAGCTGCGGCGCAACTTCGAGCGCGGTTTCAATCAGATCGGCATCATGAGCGAACTGGCCGCGAAGTACGTCGGCGGCGTGCGTGTGCTGCGCGACCCCGCCGGAACCGGACGGCAGCCGCTCACTCCGGTGTCGGCCGAGGAGCAGCGCCGCGCGCTTCGACTGCTCACCAAGAATCTCTTCGAAGTCGATGCGTTTCGCTTCAAGCCCGAGTTCCTCGGCCGGCTTTCGATCGACTTCGAGGCGCGCTTTGATGTCATCGACGAGGAGCTTGGACCGGGAACGTTGCCGCCGGTTGATTACTCGGTGACCTCGCGCGTGCTCGGCCTGCAGCGCGCGGTGCTCGCACAACTCTTGCGCGACAGCGTGGCGGCGCGCCTGATCGCCGCGCCCGAACGGCTCGCCTCGCCTCAGGCTGCACTGCCGCTTGCCGAGCTCTATGAGACCCTGCAACGCGCGATCTGGAGTGAGCTTGCCAGCGCGCAGCCGATTTCGCCGATGCGTCGCAATCTCCAGCGCGAACACGCTCGCCTGCTCGCGCAGACGATTGCTGCCGCCAATCCGCGCACACCGGCCGATGCACGCAGCCTGCAGCGGCACTTCGCCACCGAACTGCTTGCGAGCTTGCGGCGTGCCGTGGCCAAGCGCGGCTTGCCCATTGAAACCCGCGCCCACCTCGAGGAAACGATCGCGTTGCTCGAGGCGGCGCTCAAGGCCCAACTCAACAAAGCGCTTGGCTGATGCGTTCGTTGTCGCGCTCCCGTCTCGGTGTCCCCTCGTGGCTGTCGGCGCAACCGCCCCTCGGCCGGCCGCTTGCGGCAGTCTTTGCCCTTTGGCTCACCGCGGCGCTTGCCAGCGCGGCTTCACGACCGGCCGAGGAACGACCCAGCGGCCTCGAACCACCGAACACGGCGCTATTCACGCGACTCTGCACCAACACCGCCGATCTGGCCGAGTGCGGCAAAAAGATCGAAGCCGAGCTGCTGCGTCGGCCGGGCGCCTCGAGCATCGCGCGGCGCGACGGTCGGTTGCTGGCCATCACGATTCCGGGCGACGTCCCGTACTTGTTCGAAGATCAACCGGGCGAAGCGGGACCTGACGTGAGCTTCTATGGCTACGTGGCCCCAGCCAATGCCGTCGTGCTCTACCGCGCCCGCGGTGACCGGCTTGACTTTCTCGTGCTCGACCGCTCAACCGGCAGCGTGACCGAACTGCCCAATGAACCGAAGTTCAACCGCGACGGGCGCTACTTCGCCACAGCGGATTTCTGCAAGGACGGTTGCGAAAACCGGATCGCCGTCTGGCGGCTGGAGCGCCGCGGCGCCGTGCGCGAGCGCGTGTTTGCGCCGCGCACGCCGTGGGATGATGCCGAGGTGAGCTGGGGTTCAAACACGCGGCTCATCGTCGATGTGACGGAAGGGTCGCGCTCCTACTCGTTCAATCTTGATGTCAACGACCCGCGTTGGACGGTGCTGTCTCCGTGAGGCGGCCGCCGCAAGCGCCGCCGGCGAGGCAACAACGCCCGGCGCCGCGGCTTCTGGGGACAGGCCGCCGCGCCGAATCCGCAGCTATGTGCTGCGCGGCGGACGGCTCTCGCCCAAGCAGCGCCGCGGACTCGAGTTGCTTCTGCCGCGTTATGGCGTGGCCTTCGCGCCGCAACGCCCGGACTGGGATGCGCTGTTTGGCCGATGCGCGCCGCGCGTGCTCGAAGTCGGCTTCGGCATGGGCCAGACCACGGCCCAGATGGCCGCGGCGATGCCGGATCGCGACTTCATCGCCGTCGAAGTGCACGCGCCGGGGGTGGGCAACCTCTGCAACCTGCTTGCCGAAGGTGGTCTCACCAACGTCCGCATCGTGCAGCACGATGCCGTTGAAGTACTCGAATGGATGATTGCGCCGGCCTCGCTGACCGCCGTGCATATCTACTTTCCCGATCCCTGGCCGAAGAAGCGCCACCACAAGCGCCGCCTGATCCAGCCGCCCTTTGTTGCGCTCGTGGCGAGCCGGCTCGCACCGGATGGCTACCTGCATCTGGCCACCGATTGGGAGCCCTACGCCGAGCAGATGTTGGCCGTACTCTCAGCAGAGCCGCTGCTTGCCAACACGGTCTCCGGTTACGCGCCGCGACCGTCTTGGCGACCGCAGACCAAGTTCGAGCAGCGGGGCCGAGCCTTGGGCCATGGAACGTGGGACCTTATTTTTCGCCGCCGTGCATGAGCGGGCCCAATGAAGGGCGGGGCAGGCTCGCCGCCCTCGGCAGGCCACGCCACGCCGGATGCGGGGGGAATTCGGCGGCGCGCTCCATGACCCAGCGCAGCCTGGCTTGGTCGCCGGCCCGCGCGAGCGCCCGGGCGTAGGCAGCAAGCAGCGCCTCATCGATCAGATAGCGCATCGGACGCTCGAACCACGCAAGCGGCGCATGCTCGCCCGCAAGCATGATCGCGGCGTAGTCTCCGAGGTGTCCGAAAAAGCAGCTGCCTTGCAAAGCCTTTGCTTCGGAAAGCCGGGCGGCGACGGAGCTGTTGCCCGCGTCCCCGGCGTTGAGCCGCGCGAGTCGCCGATAGTCAAGAAGCACCGCAAGCGAGACCGCGAGCACCCCCGCGACGCCGAGCGCTGCGAGCGCGCGGCGAAGCCGCGACGGAGCTGCTGTCACAGGCGCACCGCAAGCGCCGGAGCGCGACTCGGATCGAGCGCTCGGCCCCGCAACCGCCAGCGCCAACAGCGCCACGCTCGGCAGCAGAAAGTAACTAAACCAAAACGGATGCTCGACCAGGCTGTGCGCGAGGACGACGAACAGAAACGCCGCCAGCGTCCACCGCTCGGCCTGCTGTTCGTGCGAGCCAGACCAACGGACCCAGGCACGCCAGGCGATCATTGCGATGGCAACCAGCAGCGTCAGGGTGACGGGTAACCCGAACTCGACGGCCCAATGCAGCACCAGGTTGTGCGCATGATCGAAGAGATCGGGCGCACGGTCCGGAAGCGGGGCAAGCGTCCAGGCCCAATTGAACAGCCCAAAGCCGTGCCCCCAAAGTGGCGCGGCGGCGATGAGCGCGATCGCGTTACGCCAGAGCATCAGCCGATGCTCGAGCGAGTCGGGCGCCGGAAGCCAGCCGACTAGCGCCGCGCCAACCGCAACGACGGGCGACAACAAAAGCGCAAGCGCGATCCCCCGCACGACGGGCCGCCGCCCCCCCGCAGCGTGCAACGCCGCCGCTGCAAGCCAACAGGCGATTGCAAGTCCCGTGCGCGACTGCGTGGCAAGCAACACGAGCGCAAACGCCCCGAGTGCCAAAGCGCGCTCGATCGGCCGATCGCGGAGCCGATAGGCCGCTGCGATCGCCGCCCAGAGCGCAAGGACGGCCAGGTGATTGGGCTGCGCCAGAAGCCCAACGGCACGGCCGTTAGCGGCAAAGGCGGTCCGCACAATCACCCCCGGCGCGACCCAGTCGACGAACACGACCACCGCGTTGCCAACGCCTGCGACCAACACGCCCAAACACAGGCTTCGCAGCGCGGTCTTGACGGGGAACAGCTCAAAACCGGTCAGGGCGACGGTCAGTACGGCCGCCGTCCCCAGGACGAGCAACGGCAGCACGAGCAACGACGGCGGGCTTGCGTGCGTAAGTGCGCTTGCCGCCTGGACCAGCGCGACAAGCAGCCACCAGCCGGCCAAGGCAAGGCTCTCGGGCCGCGGCTGCGCGACGCGCCTGCCCGCCCCGAACCAAAGCGCAGCAAGCAGCGCCCACGCCGTCACGCAGACCCAGTGACTCATGAACTGGGCAATGGGTGGGGGCTGCCACGGCCAAAGCAACGGCGCCGCCACGGCGGCGGCCAAAAGCATGGCAACGCCGCGCTCAAGCCAGGCGCGCGGCGCGTGAGGGGCGCTCAACTCCACTGGGCCGGCCGCCGTTGAAGCTGAATCGATTGGGCGAGGCCTCGGCCGACCGCGTCGCCAATCAGCGACAGGCCTGTCGTACACACGGTCAACTGCTTTAGCATCATATCCCTTGGCCGCGGCCTAGGGGTCGCATCAGAGCTCGGTCGCGGCTAGTATCTCGTTTTGCCCTCTCGCCCGGAATTGTCGTCCGTGTCCGTCGTTGTTTCGCTCATCCGCTGGTTCGCGGTCGTCTTCGGCGCTGCTGGGGTGCTTTTTGTGCCCACGGCCAGGGCCGAAGTCATCGGCTACGCGGTCGGAAACGTCGGCGGCACGAGCACCCTCTACCGCATCGACTTCAACACCGGCGAGGCTTGGGTCATCGGCGCAACGGGAACGAGCAAAATCGAAGGGCTTGCCTTGTCGCCCGAGGGTCAGCTCTACGGGGTCAACCCGGCGTCCGCGCAGCTTCTGCGCTGCGCCACAACGAGCGGGGCCTGCTCGGTCGTGGGCACGCTCACCGGTGTGACCCCGACCGTCAACGGCAACGCCGGGCTGGCCTTCGGCTTGGACGGCCGTCTCTACCTCGGCGTCAACGGCGCGCTCTACCGAGTCGATCCGAATACGGCCGCTGCCACATCCGTCGGGGCGACGGGGGTGGCGCTCGGCGGACTGGCGCAAATCGCACCGCAACCGAACTGCCCCTCTGGGCTCTATGGCCTCGGTTCAAACACCGATCGCGGCAAATTGTTCTGCCTGAACCCGAACACTGGCGCCGCAACCACCGTGGCCACGTTGTCGGGTCTGTCGCCGGTCGATGGCGGTCTCGATGGGTTGTCGGACGGTAACCTCCTCTACGCAGTGGCAGACAACGGCAGTTCGGCAAGCCAGATTTTCCGAATCGCGCCGGACAAGCTCGTCGCCGAGGACATTCGTCCGGTCACGCTCCAGGGAGCGCCCGTCACGGGGCTCGAAAGCCTTGCCGTGGCACCTCTGCCCGAGCCGCTCGTCCCACACTCGAGTGAGGCCTACACGGTTCCCACGCTTGCGGCGGTGCCGCTTGCGCTACTTGGCGTACTACTGGGCCTAAGCGGCATGCTCGGCTTGCGCCGTGCGGCACGCCGAGCCGCAACCGCCGGCACACCACCCTCAGCGAAATAAGCGCGCCAGTTCTTCGCCGGGCTCGGAGGCACGCATGAATGCCTCGCCGACGAGAAACGCCCGCACGCCCGCCGCGCTCATTCGAGCCACATCCTCGCGCGCGAGGATCCCGCTTTCCGTCACCACGCGCCGATTGGCCGGAATTCGCGGCAAAAGCGTTAGGGTGGTCTCGAGCGCGACCTCGAAGCTGCGCAGATCGCGATTGTTGATGCCGATGAGCGGCGTGCTCAGGGTAAGCGCAACGTCGAGCTCCCGCGCATCGTGCACCTCGACGAGCACATCGAGCCCGAGGGCGCGGGCGAGTGCCTCGAGGGCACGTAGTCGCTGCACTTCGAGCGCGGCCACGATCAGCAGGATCGCATCAGCGCCCATCGCGGCGCTTTCGAAGACCTGATAGTCCTCCACGATGAAATCCTTGCGCAGCACCGGCAGGTCGCAGGCCGCGCGGGCTTCGCGCAGGTGCTCGGGTGTGCCCTGGAAGTACTGGCAGTCGGTGAGCACGGACAAGCAGGCCGCCCCGTGCGCGGCGTAGCTTTGCGCGATGTTTGCCGGACGGAAGTCAGGGCGCAACAGCCCTTTGCTGGGGCTGGCCCGTTTGATCTCGGCGATCACGGCATGCGCCCCCGCGGCAATGGCCGCTTCGATCGAACGAGCGAAACCGCGCGGGGGATCGCTTGCCAGTCGGGCCTCGGCCTCGGCCCGAATCGCCTCGAGGGGGCGCTCGCTTGCAGCGTAGGCGACCTCCTCGCGTTTCGTGGCCAGAATGCGTTCGAGGATGGTCGCCATCAGGCCGCCTTGCAGGACTGGGTAAAGGCCACGAACTCCTCGAGCTTGCGCCGCGCCGCGCCCGAGTCGATCGCCTGTCGCGCAAGCGCAATGCCGTCGCGAAGCGAAGGCGCAACATTGGCGGCGTAGAGCGCCGCGCCCGCATTGAGCAGCACCACCGAGAGCGCGGGCGAGGGCTGCCCCTCGAGCGCCGAAAGCAGCATGGCCTTCGATTCCTCGGCCGACTCCACGCGCAGGTTGCGCGTGGCACTCATCGGGAAGCCGAAGTCTTCGGGATGAATTTCGTATTCGTGGATTTGGCCGTGCCTGAGCTCGCCAACCAGCGTTGCAGCACCCAGCGAGATTTCATCGAGACAGTCCTTGCCGTGAACCACAAGCACGTGCTCGGCCCCCAGCCGTTGCATCACTCGCACCTGAATGCCGACGAGATCGGGATGAAAAACCCCCATCAAGGTATTGGGCGCGCGGGCCGGGTTGGTCAGAGGGCCGAGGATGTTGAAGAGCGTTTTTACGCCGAGCTCGCGGCGGATCGGTGCCACCACTTTCATCGCTGCGTGGTGATTCGGCGCAAACATAAAGCCGATGCCGACGCGACGGATCGATTCGGCAATCTGCTCGGGCGTCAACATCAAATTGGCCCCGAGCGCCTCAAGAACATCGGCAGCGCCCGACTTTGACGAAACACCCCGGTTGCCATGCTTGGCCACCTTCGCCCCGGCCGCCGCCGCCACGAAGCTCGAGGCGGTGGAGATGTTGAAGGTATGCGACAAATCCCCTCCCGTGCCGACGATGTCGACCAGATGCGGCACATCGCCGACGTCGACCTGGGTGGCGAGCTCGCGCATCACCTGCGCTGCGGCGGTGATTTCGCCGATGGTCTCTTTCTTCACGCGCAGTCCGATGATGAAAGCGGCCACTTGCGCTGGCGTGAACTCCCCAGCCATGAGCTTTCTCATGAGCCAGAGCATCTCGTCTTGGAAGATTTCACGGTGTTCGACCGTGCGCTGAATCGCCTCCTGTATGGAAATTGGCATCGCTAACCACCTACGCGAGGGAGAGGAAATTACGCAACAAGTCGTGACCATGCTCGGTCAGAATCGACTCGGGATGAAACTGCACGCCCCAGACCGGGAAGCGTTTGTGCCGGATCGCCATGATCTCACCGTCCTCGGCCTCGGCCATGACCGAAAGATCGGCCGGCAGGCTCGCGCGCTCGATGACAAGCGAGTGATACCGGATGACGGTGAAGGGCGAGGGGATGCCGGAGAAAATGTCCTGGCGGTTGTGCGTGACCGAGCTCGTCTTGCCATGCATGATGCGCCGTGCACGCACGATACGGCCGCCGAAGGCCGCACCAATCGACTGATGCCCGAGGCAGACGCCGAGGATCGGCACGCGGCCGGCAAAGGCACGCACCAGTGGCACCGATATTCCCGCCTCATTCGGCGTGCACGGACCAGGCGAAATCACGATTCGCTCGGGCGACAGGGCGGCCACACCCGCCAGATCGATTGCGTCGTTGCGGACGACCTTGACCTGCGCGCCGAGCTCCCCCAAGTACTGCGCGAGGTTCCAGGTGAAGCTGTCGTAATTGTCGATCAGCAGGATCATCGCGCCGCCCCTTCGTCGAGTCCGCCTTGCACCATCTCGGCCGCGCGCAGGACGGAACGCGCCTTGGCTAGGGTTTCCTCCCATTCGCGCTCAGGCACGGAGTCGTAGACGATTCCCGCGCCGGCCTGAGCGTAGAGGGTGCGGTTGTGAATGACCGCCGTCCGGATCGCGATGCACAGATCCATGTCGCCCTGATAGCTCATGTAGCCGACCGCGCCCCCATAGAGGCCGCGTTTGACCGGCTCGAGATCGTGAATGATCTCGAGCGCTCGAATCTTGGGCGCCCCCGACAGCGTGCCGGCCGGAAAGGTGGCACGCAGCACGTCGATGTTGTGTGTGCCGGGCTTGAGCCGCCCCTCGACATTGCTCACGATGTGCATGACGTGCGAGTAGCGCTCAATCAGCATCTTGTCACGCACGACCACGGAGCCGATTTCGGCAATGCGGCCGACGTCGTTTCGCCCGAGATCGATCAGCATCACGTGCTCGGCAAGTTCTTTTTCATCGGCGAGCAACTCCTCGGCGAGCCGCGCATCCTCCTCGGGCGTTGCGCCGCGTCGCCGCGTGCCTGCGATCGGGCGCACAGTGACTGTCTCGCCTTCGCGCCGCACGAGAATTTCCGGTGAGGCGCCAACGACGTGAAAATCGCCGAAGTCATAGAAAAACATGTACGGCGACGGATTGAGCGTGCGTAGCGCCCGATAGAGCGAAATGGGGGGCTCGGGAAATTCGAGCGCCATGCGCTGCGAGATCACCACTTGCATGCAATCGCCCGCGGTCACGAGCGCCTGGCAGCGTCGAACCGCCGCTTCGAATTCCGCCTGCCCCATCAGCGAGCGCGGGCGCGCCACGGTCGTGGGCGGCTGCAGGGGTAGTTTGACCGGCGCGCGCAGCTGCTCACGAATCTCGGCGAGGCGGCAACGCGCCTTTCGATAGGCATCCGGCCGGGACGGATCGGCATAGACGATCAGCGAAATCGTGCCCGCAAGGTTGTCCACGACGGCCAATTCCTCGGTCAGCAAGAGCACGATGTCCGGCAGTCCGAGCGGATCGGGCTTCGGATGTTCCGCCGCATGGCGCGCAAGCCGCGGCTCGATGTAGTGCGCCGTTTCAAAGCCGAAGTAGCCGGTCAGCCCGCCGGCAAAGCGCGGCAGCCCGGGCACCGTGGCAACGCGAAACTGCGCTTGATAGGCAGCCAGATACTCAAGCGGATCCTCAGCCCAGTGCTTGGACAAACCGTACTCGGTGATGTGAGTGATTTCGTGCCCACGCACTTCGATGCGGCTTTTGGTGCGCAAGCCGATGAAGCTGTAGCGCCCAAAGCGTTCGCCGCCGACCACGCTTTCGAGCAAAAACGTGTAGCGATCGTTGGCGAGTTTCAGGTAGAGCGACAGGGGCGTGTCCAGATCGGCGAGCGTGCGCTCAACCAGCGGAATGCGCGTGTAGCCCTGTTGGGCAAGGCGAAAAAATTCGGCTTCGGTCATCATGGCATGTTCTTTACGTGTCGAGTTCGGCCTGGGCTCTGAATCGCTTCGATCGCCTCGGCCCCCTCAGGGGCCCGGTTCGATCGGTCGTGATCATCGGCTCGGGTGTTGCAAGGACCGGAGGCTCCGGTCGGGGGACAGCGTCCGCAACTGACGCAGCAGAGCTTCTTCGATGGCCTAACGCCACGAGATGCCTTGCCACCAAAACCCGAACGGTTTGAACATGCCCGTGGAAGACACAGTGCACGGCTATCTGCCGCGCTTGCAGAGTCGAGCGCCGCGCGCGCCGCGGCCGGGAACGCCGGCCACGGCGCATGCAGACCAACAATGTAACCGCGAATAGGGTGACCCGCAAATTCGTTTGCCCGCCGAATCGACAACAATTGTGGGCTGTGCGACCGCCGTGGCACCATCCTTCAACCCGAATGGCCAAGTCCTCATCCGATCCACCGCCCTCAACGCCGCCCGAGCGCGAAGAGCAACTTCGCTCGCCCCGTGGCGCGCGGATCTCGGTTGCGATCGACCCGACGCCGTTTTATCTGCCCGAGCAAAGCGACCCCGCGCAGAATCTCTACACCTTTGCCTACCACATCGTGATCGTCAACACGGGCGAGGTCACTGTGAAGTTGCTGTCGCGGCATTGGATCATCACCGACGGCGACGGCAAGGTCGAGCACGTTCGCGGCGAAGGCGTCGTGGGACAACAACCCGTCCTTGCCCCCGGCGAGCGGTTTAGCTACACGAGCGGCTCGCGCTTTCGCACGCCCGTGGGCACGATGGAAGGCAGCTATCGCTTCGTGACCGAAGACGGCACCGTGTTCGACGCCGCGATCCCTCGCTTCACGCTCTCGGTTCAGCGCACGCTGCACTGAAGCAAGCTCGCACAAGCGCTAGGGTGTCACCGGGCAGGGCTCGTTGCCACGGGGTCCCGCGGCGGAAGTTCTTGCCGTGATGGGCTTCAAGCGCTCTTGCCGACGGCCCCGTCACTGCGCGACGCAGGCCTGCGAAAACCCACGCGGGGCTTGGTCGCGCGGGACGGTGTTTTGCGCCTCACCGCCCCGAGGCTTTCCGATCCTCGTCGTGCTCGCCGTGGCCCGAGTCGCGCTCAGGCTTTCCGACTTGCTCGAAGCGCGCACGCTCAGACGGAGGCGGGCTGCGCATCACCCAGATGATCAGGCCGACGAAAAGCGCTCCCGCCACGAGCGCTTCAAGCAACACGATCCAAAAACCACCCGCAAGCATCGTTCATCCAGCCAGGGCGGAATCGACTCGGCATGCCCTGCACGCGCAATCGTAGCCGCCCCGTGGATTGAGCTCGCCTCAACGCCACCGAGCCGCGTGGTGGCCGCTAGCGACGGCCCTCGCGTTACTGCATGCGAAAGTCGTCGTGGCAGGCCTTGCACGCGCCCCCGACCACGCCGACCTGTCGCTTGAAGCCAGCCTCATCGCCCGCCTTGGCGAGATCGGCTAGTTTTTTTATCTCCTCCTGCATCTTGTCCGCCGCGGCTTTGAACTTCGCCTGCTGAGTCCAGATCTCGGGCTTGGCTTTGGTGTTGCCGACTTTATCGGTGCCCGGCGCAAACCCCTCCCAAGGCATGGCCGAGAGCACCACCAGCCGCGCCGTCCGCGCTTCGGCGTCCGCTTTGTTGAATGGCTGTTCCCCGCGCGCCACCGGACCGAGCGGACTGAAATACCAGCCAATCAGCGCAAAGGCGGACTGGCGTTGCTTGACGAAGTTTTCCGGCTTCGGTTGGGCCAGCGCTGAGCCGGCAAGGGCGGCCACGGCAGTGGCTACGGCAAGAGAAGTTCTGAGTTTCATCGGGGGTTCCTTTCACAGGTTGAGGGACAAAGTCGTCATTTCGCCAAGGTCGGCCAGTTGACGGCCAACGCAACGGCAGCAACCGACAAAGAAAGCACGAGCCAGGCCAGGCCCAGGCGGGCGGGATAGCGCGCGTGGGCGCGCATGGCCTGCGCCGCAAGCGCCTCGGGGAGACGTTTGCGGCCGGTCACCATCGCCCGCAGGATGTCTTCGCGTTTGACCAACACGTGAAAGAGCACTGCGGCGATGTGTAGGCCGGCCAGGATCAGCAAAACATCGCCCAAAAAGCGATGCCATTTCATCAGCCGGATTGAGGTGGCCTCGGACACGTAGCGATAAAGCGGCCCCGTGGTGGCGATCTCATCGTTGCTGAAGAGCCCCATGACCGCCTGCGCAGCAAGCGCGATCAGCATGAGGCAAACCATCCAACCGCCCACGGGGTTGTGCCCAATCACGGGCGTGGGCACGGGCGACAAAAGCCGTCGAGCGAAGCGAAGCCCCTCGATCGGACCGGCCAAAAAGCTGCTAAAGCGCGCATACGCCCCGCCAACGAAACCCCAGATGATCCGAAACAGCACGAGCGCGAGAATCGCGTAGCCGATGCGCATGTGCCAGCTGATCCACTGGCCGCCGGCCTTGCCGGTGGCCACGGCCGCCGCGAAGAGCACGACCAGACTCCAATGAAAGGCCCGCGTAAAGCCATCCCACACGGGCGTCTCTTGCGTGGCTTCGGTGGCCTCTGCCGGCGGTAAGCAAACCCGCATTCAGCACTCCTTTGCCTCGAAGGCTTGGCGCAAGCGTTCCAGCCCTTCGCGCAGGGCGGTGAGCTCGGCCTCGGACAGCCGTCCGAATGCCCGTCCGCAATGTTCGAGATGAGCCGGGAAGGTTTTGGCGAAGAGCGCTTGCCCGGCGCGCGTGAGCCGAATGTGGACCCGCCGCGCATCGCCCGCAACCGGCGAGCGCACGAGCAGTCCTCGTGCGGCCAAGCGATCGAGCACGCCGGTCAGCGTGCCCTTCGTAATGAGCGTTTTTTCTCCAAGCTCGCCGCAGCTCATGCCCTCGGTATTGCCCAGTGTGGCCACAACATCGAACTGGGCCGGCGTAAGCCCCAGCGCGCGGACGTGTTCGGCCGAATAGCGCTCGAACGCCTGGGCGCAGCGCACCAGCGCACGCAGCGTCGCCAACCATTGCGGTCGCTTGTAGTCAAGAGGCTGAAACCTCCGCACCGAGCGCCTCGGTGCAGCACTCGAGCCCCCGCGGGATTGGATCGGAACCGACATCGTTCTAACTAGAACAAATTGGCCGGCCAAGATGCATCAGGGAAATCGATAATCCGCATGATGGAACTTTTCGCCACAGGTCCAACATCGCGGTGCGCGCGGCCGTGGGGGGTGACTCCCGCGCTTGTGTTGCTCCTGGTCCTTGCCAGTGCCGCAACCTCTGTGCTCGCGCGCCCGGGGGCGAGCGCCGCGGCTCTGCCCGGACCGATCGAGAGCGCGTTCCGGCGCGCTGGCGTGCCGCCCTCGGCCGTGTCGCTTTACGTGCGTGAGGCCGGCGCAACCGAGCCGTGGACTGCCCATCGAGCGCAGGTGCCCATGAATCCCGCCTCGACGATGAAGATCCTCACCACGGCCATGGCTCTCGACGTGCTCGGCAAGGACTACACCTGGGCGACCGAAGCCCTGGCTGGCGGCCCGATCCGGGACGGAACGCTACACGGCCCATTGGTGCTGCGCGGCAGCGGTGATCCGAGCTTTACGTGGGAGCATCTGCGCGATCTGGTCACCGCGCTGCGTGCAGGCGGCCTGCACACGCTGGCCGGCGACGTGTTCGTCGATCGGCAGCGCTTCGGTCCGATCCGCGACACCACCGAGCGCTTCGACGGACAGCGGCTCCGGCCCTACAACGTCACCCCAGATGCGCTGTTGTTCAACTTCAAGTCAGTCGGGTTTCGCTTTCGCCCGCGCGAGGACGGACGCGTGGAGGTGGGCACGGAAGGTCCCACGCCGGATGGCTTGGTGATCGAGCATGACGTGCGGGCCATCGACGAGCCCTGTGGCGACTGGCGCGCGCGACTTCAAGCGCACTTCTCAAGTGGCCCGAATGCAGCCCGGGCGAGCTTTCGCGGACGCTACCCGAGCGCCTGCGGCGAACGCGATTGGTATGTGAGCCTGTTCGACCACAACGGGCTCATCGCCGGCACCTTCGCCCGGCTGTGGCGCGATGCGGGCGGCCACTGGCATGGGCTGTTGCGCGACGGCCGCACGCCGCCCGGCGCCCGTGTACTCGCCGTGCACCGCTCGGCCCCTCTGACCGAAGCAATCACCGACATCAACAAAGCGAGCAACAACGTCATGACGCGGCAGCTCGTGCTCACGCTGGATGCGGAACTGAACGGCCCGCCGGCCCGGCTCGATCGGCTCACCGAGAACGCCCGGCGCTGGGCACGCGCGCGAGGCATCGAGGCGCACGGCATCGTGGTCGAAAACGGTTCGGGGCTTTCGCGTCTCGAGCGTTTGAGCGCACGGCAACTCGCTCAAGTGCTTGAGTACGGCATGAAGGCGCCCTGGGCAGCGGAGTTCGTCGCCTCGCTGCCCGTGGCGGGCGTTGATGGGACGCTGGCCAGACGCCTCACCGGCGGCACCACTCAGGGAAGGGCCTTTTTGAAGACCGGTACCCTCGCTGGTGTCAAATCGCTGGCTGGCTACCTCGTGCGCCCCGATGGGCGACGTCTGCTCTTCGTCGGATTCGTCAACCATCCGCACGCCGAGGCCGCCGAAGGCGCGCTCGATTTCGCGGTGCAGTGGTATCTAAGCGCAGACCACGCACGAGATCGTTCAACTCAGCGTTGACGCGACCGAAACGCGCCTTCCTGACCCGAGCGCAGCCGCGCGATGTTGTCGCGGTGACGCCAGAGGAGCACCAGCGCGATTGCAAACACCGCCACGACCAGCGGCCCGTGGCCCCAGAGCCACAGCGCCACAAGCGGCGCAGCCGCGGCCGCCACGAGCGCCGAAAGCGAGGAGATGCGGCTGAGCGCGAACACCGCGATCCAGAGCACGCTCACCGCAAGCCCGACGCGCCAATCGAGCGCCCACAGCACACCCGCGGCCGTGGCCACGCCCTTGCCCCCGCGAAAGCGAAACCAAATCGGAAACAGGTGGCCGAGAAACACGGCCCCCGCCACGAGCGCAAGACCGATTGTGCTTAGCCCGAATTCCGGGCCCCAGAGCCTCGCGATGGCCACCGCAAGCACCCCCTTGCCGAGGTCGCCGGCGAGGGTCAGGGCAGCGGCGCTTTTGTGCCCCGTGCGCAGCACGTTGGTTGCCCCAGGGTTACCACTGCCGTAGCTGGTCGGATCGGCAAGCCCGAAAGCGCGGCTCACGAGATAGGCAAACGAACACGAACCGAGCAGGTACGCGGCCAGCGCCGCGGCAAGATCCACGGGAAGGTTCATCGGCCGTTCCTAGAATGATGCGGTTCGACAAGCGTCGCGATTTTTCTCGACCCTCATGAGCCAAAGCACGATCCTCGTGCGCGGCCTGCGCTGCGAGACCGTCCTCGGACTACACGCCTGGGAGCGGACGAGCCGTCGGCCCGTTGTCCTCGACCTCGAAATCGAGGCACCGAGTCTCGAACCGTTTTTACACGATCGCGCGCGCGGCCTTGTGAACTACGAAGCCGTGGCCGATCGGCTCACGCAGCTGCTGCCGACGCTTGCCTATCGCACGGTCGAGCGGCTTGCCGAGCACATCGCGCAGGTTCTGATCGAGGAATTCCATGCCCCACGGGTGCGTGTGACCGTCAGCAAGCCCGGCGCGATCGCGGCCGCGCAGTCGGTTGGCGTCACGATCGTGCGGCAGGCAACGACCGATCAAGGCTCGTCGGCCGAAGCCGCCTGCTGAGCGATCGCGCGGCGCCGGTTAAGCCACCAAGAAAGCACAACCACCAGCAGGGCGCCAACAATCTCCGCCGTGACGCGCCCGGCGCCGGTCGTCGCGCCAAACCAGGCGGTCCACATCACGTCCGTCACGATCATCCCGCCCGCAATCCAGCCGAGCAACGCCCCGCCAAAGGTCACCACGAGCGGGAAGCGGTCGATCAGCTTGAGCACGAGCGTGGAGCCCCAGATGATGATCGGGATCGACACGAGCAGGCCGAAGATCACGTAACCGAGCTGGTGGCTGCCGGGGGTGTTTTGTGCCGCGGCAGCGATGGCGATCACGTTGTCGAGACTCATCACGAAGTCCGCAACGATGATCGTGCGCACCGCTGCCCAGAGGCTCGTGGCGCCCTCCACGTGAGCGTGCTCATCGCCCTCCTCTTCAAGCAGCAGCTTGATACCGATCCAGATGAGCAAGAGCCCACCCACGATCTTGAGAAAGGGCACTTTCAAGAGCGTCATGGCAAAGGCGATCAGCAACACCCGCAAACCGATCGCCCCTGCGGTGCCCCAGAGAATGCCGGCTCGGCGCTGCGCGGCCGGCAAATTGCGACATGCCAGAGCAATCACCACAGCGTTGTCGCCGCCGAGCAGGATGTCGATCAAGATGATCTGCCCGACGGCAACCCAGTTGATCGCGGTCAAAAACTCAAGCACCTCTTACCCCTCTTCGGCCGAGCGCGGGCCCTGGCAAGTTCATGTTGGCATTTTCGCTGAGCCCGCAGGGCGGCATGCGCGCGCGGGGATCATCGCCGGGCATGCCTTGCCGATGGGCCTCTAGCGCCGCGCCTGCTAGACCAGTCCCCCATCGACCACGAACGCCTGGCCGGTGCATGCGCGGGCATCGTCGCTTGCGAGGAAGAGCACCATCGCGGCCACATCTTCGGGCTTCAAGCGAAATTTGAGCGCCTGTTCGGCGAGGACGGATTTTTCAAGCTCGGGCGTGAGCGCTGCCTCGCGTGGTTTGGGGGTGTCGATCGCGCCAGGCACCACCGTGTTGACGCGGATGCCCTGGCTGCCGAGCTCCTGGGCCAAGGTCCGCGCAAGCCCGTGAATGCCGGCTTTGGCAGTGGTGTAGCTCACCCATCCCGGCCGAGCCCGCATCCAACTGACCGAACCCATCAGGATGATCGAGCCGCCTAAGCCCATCACACGCGCGGCCGCCTGCGCCCCAAAGACCTGAGCGCGCAGGTTGATGGCCTGGTTGTTGTCCCAGAACTCGGGGGTGAGCTCCGAGAAACTGTGCCGCTCGTCATTGGCCACGTTCGCGACGAAGACGTCGAGATTTCCTCCGAGAACCGGCACCGAGCGTTCGATGGTGCGCTGTAGTGCAACCACATCGCGGACATCGCATTTCCAGTAGCGCAAACGCTCCTTCGCATCGAGCCTGAGCTTGAGCTCATTGGCGGCGCGATCGTCGATATCGAGAAAACCCACGATGGCCCCCTGTGCGACAAAAGCTTCGACGATGGTGGCGCCGAGGCCGCTTGCGCCGCCCGTGACAAACACCGAGCGCCCTTCGAGGGAGGGATAACGGTTGGTCAGGGTTCGAGACATGACCGGATCGCCCCCCTCACGCAGCGAGAACGAGCGCGGGAGTCCGGGCATCAGGCTTGCAAGCCTTGGCCCTAGAGGCCCGCAGTTTGCTTGAGTATCGGCCCATGGAGCGTTACTCCCGCGAATAAGCGCTGTGACCGTGGTAAGCGTACGC
This sequence comes from Casimicrobiaceae bacterium, assembly GCA_025056355.1. Lineage (GTDB taxonomy): Bacteria > Pseudomonadota > Gammaproteobacteria > Burkholderiales > Casimicrobiaceae > Casimicrobium. The sequence goes on from JANWWI010000006.1 coordinate 28,229, forward strand.
CAACTTCAGGGCCGCAGCCTAGGCCGGGTCGTCCACCGCTTCCGGCGGTCGAGTGCCGGGGCGCTCACCTGCCGGTCCGGCTGCGTCGCTTGACGAAGCTCGATGCGACCCACAGCGACTCTGTCCGTGTTCTGCCGCGCAGGCGGCTTCAGAGCCCGGCGCTGACAGGCACCCAGCGGCAAAGAGCGTCCGTCTGCCAATTGACGGCGTGAGGTCTTTGGGCCCGAGCACGGGCCGGGACCGGATCGACTCGAAGGGTTGGCGTTGCTCGTTGCGTTGAGGTTCGAGGCTCAGTTCGGGCGGCTCAGGCTCGGAAGTGGGTTCGGCTTCGCTTGGAGGGGCCTTTCTCAAAAACCCCGTCTTCATGGAGACAGCCAAGCGCGTGTTGTCTCGATAATGCCGATCCATGCCCCGGTGGTTTGTTGCGCTTTATTCCGTGCTGTGGATCGGCGCCCTGCCCGTTGCGCTGCTCCGACTCCTGCTGCGCAGTGTCCGGCAACCGGCCTACCGGCGCGGCCTGAGCGAGCGGCTTGCGCTTGTTGCGCCGCCCCGGGTCTGCATCTGGGTCCATGCGGTTTCGGTCGGCGAAGCGCGGGCGATCGCGCCGCTCGTTCGGAAGCTCGTCTCCCGCGGCCACTCGGTGCTTGCCACCTGCACAACCCCGACCGGCCGCGCCACACTCGAGGCACTGCTCGGCGAGCGTGTGGCGGTGCGCTATCTGCCCTTCGATGCGCCGTGGTTGATCGGAGCGTGGCTCAGACGGCTTCCAGCGCGGCTCGTGCTGCTTGTCGAAACCGAGCTCTGGCCGGGGCTTTTGCACGCCGCGCAGGCTGAGGCGCGGACGCTTTGGCTCATCAACGCGCGCCTGTCGGCACGAAGCGCGCGGCGTTATGCGCGCTTTGGAGCTGTAAGCCGAAGGCTTTTTGGCTGCCTGAGCGCGGCGGCGGCGCAAAGCCAAGCCGATGCGGCGCGGCTTCTCGCCTTGGGAACCCGCCGGGTTGAGGTGACCGGCAACCTCAAGTTCGATCTCGAGGTGCCCCCGGAGACTGGCGCTCGCGCCGCGGCACTTGCCGAACACCTCTGTGGCGGCCAGCCCCGCCCCTTCTGGGTAGCCGCCTCCACCCGCGAGGGCGAGGAGGCGCTGCTGCTTGAGGCCCTCGCGGAGCATCCGCTGCGCGGCCGGGCGCTTGCAGTCCTGGTGCCGCGACACCCGGAACGCTTCGGGGACGTTGAGGCGCTTGCACGCGCACGCGGCTTTCGCGTCGCGCGGCGCAGTGCGAAGTCGATCCCTCCTAACGTCGAGGTCGTGATCGGCGATTCGATGGGCGAGATGCTCTCCTATGTGGGCAAGGCCGTGGCGGTGCTCATGGGGGGAACCCTTGCCGGCACCGGCGGGCAAAATCTGATTGAGCCCTGTGCGCTCGGCGTGCCGGTGGTGCTTGGGCCTTCGACTTACAACTTCGCGCAGGCGGCTGCAGAGGCAATCGAGGTTGGCGCCGCGCGTGCCGTGCCAGATGCGCGGGCTGCGCTCAGCGCCATCGCGGGCTGGCTCGATGAACCGAACGCGCGCGAAGTTGCCAGCGCCGCCGCACGCCGTTGGACGCAAGCGCATCGCGGAGCCACGGCGCGCGTGCTTGCGCTACTTGAGTCCGAGCTCGGCGCGGATCCAGGCGCGTCGTGAAGCCGCCGGATCGCGCGCGATCCAAGCGGCCACGAGATCGTTGTAGTCCGGGTGCTTGGCCAGAAGCGCCTGCGCGCCGGCACGCATGAGCTGTTCCCTTTCGTCGCCGAAAGAGACAGCGCCTTCGTGCCCCACGAAGGCGTTCGGGCAAAGCACGTTGCGAAACCCCGCGGCCGCGGCCCGGCGGCAGAAGTCGTTTTCCTCGCCATAGCCGCGCGGAAAGGCCGTCTCATCGAATCTGCCGACCGCCTCCAAGCAGGGCCGCGTGATCAGCAGGCAAAAGCCTACCCCGGTGGGCAGATCGATCGCAGCCGCGCGCTTCGAGGCCAGCAGTTGGGCGATGCGCTCGGCCTCGACCCGGCTCGGCAGCGGCCAGGCGCGCGTGAAATCCGGCAACGAGCAAATCGTGGCGTTGTTGGAAAAGGGGGTGACCGTACCCACGGGCGCATGGCTTGGCTCTGCAGCCGTGGCAAGCATCTCATCGAGCCAGCCGCGGGTCACAACGGTGTCGCTATTGAGCAGAAGCAAATGCTCCCCGGGCCAAAGCGCATCGATGGCCTGATTCACGTTGGCGGTGAAGCCGCGGTTCGAGCGATTCCTGCGGAATTGGATCGGTGCGACGCGCTCACCGCTTCGCGCAAAGCGCCGACCGAGTTCGATCACGGCCGGGTCGGTCGAGGCATCATCGATGACGAGCGCCCGCCAGCGTGCGCGCAGAGGCACTGCGGTGAGCCGTTCGAGGCAGCGCGCAAGCGCTGCGGCGGCATTGAACACCGGGATTGCCACCAGCACCGTGGCGCGCGCTGGATCCGAAACGCTCAAGGCGCTCACCGTGTCCTCCCCGCAGGACGACGGCCGATCGCGCTTAGCGGCACCACGGCGTGCCCTTCGGCCGTGCGACGCGGTGCGCCTTTCCAGGCATGCAGGTAGAGCACTTCGACCGTGATTCGCAGGACACCGTCGGATGCGCGCTGCGTCTCAAGCGCCGCATCGAGCCGCGCGCGTGCCCGCGGGGTCATGAGGCCGCGCGGGCGATCCAGGCGGGCGCTCATCGCCCCGAGGGACCGAGCGTCGCGCCACAGCGCCGCGGCCGAGCGGTATTCGAGCGCGAGTCGCTCGGCATCGACGACCGGGTCGACAAAGCCCGAACGCAGGAGCCAGTCGCCCACGTCGTGCAGATCGGGAAAGTCGTGCACGCGCGGCGCGAGCCCCGCTGCGGCGAGCGCGCGCCGTAGCTCGAGCAGCGTGTCAGTACCCGGAAGCGTGGCCATCAAGAGCCCGCCCGGACGCAGGACCGCAGCCAGTGCGTTGAACAGCGTCGGCAGATCGCGCGAGCAGTGCAGCGCCCAATTGCTCCAGAGCAGATCGACACTTGCGGGCCTGAACGGCAGGGCATCGAAGTCTGCGCAGACCGGCCAGACGGCCGTCGGCGCAACGGCGTTCGACGCCTCGGCCGGGCGGCGGCCCAACCACTGGGCAAGCCGCTCGCGCCAGCCCGAAGTCGGTGCGCGAAGCCTCGCCACGAGCGGCTCAAGCATCGCCCAGGAGCGGTCGAGTGCGATGAGCCTCGCGGCCGGAAACCGTGCTGCCAAAGCCGCGGTATGAGTTCCGGGCCCACAACCGAGATCGAGGATCCATTGCGGCTCGATGCGGATGTAGTCGAAGCGTTCGAGCTGGCGACGGCCAATTTCGCGCTCCAACGCCGCCGCGGCTGCGTAGTCACGCGCCGAACGCGCATAGGCGCGCTCGATCGCGCGAGCGTCAATCGGGGCGTATGTCGGCTCTGTGCTCATGCCACGGGATCGCCGGATTTGCCCAGGGGTGCGAGCCTCGCAAAGACGGTCGGTTCAGGATGGCTCCAGTGCAAAGCGCCCCGGGCAGCGGCGAGGATAAGAGAGCGAGCTTTGCACGGGGCCGCGCTCGACTCACCAGTCTCGACCACGACGGTGCGTTGGCTGCGGACGGCGCTCGCGGGGCCGAGGAAGCGCAACAGCGCCCAACGCGCGCGCATACGATCCTCAAACGGTCTTAGCCATCGCGAGTCCACCGCTGGCGTGCCCATCCAGCGATGATGGCAGAAACGCGCGCGTCGGCTCACAAACGCGAGCGGCGGTTGCGCACACATCGCACTTGCGAGCACCCGGGTTGGGAGCGCCGGAGGCATCGTGGAACAATCCCGGGATTGGTCGCAAGCCAACGACTTGCGCGCTCGCCGGATTCGCGAAAACGCAAGCGCCCCAGAGGCGGCGGGCGGTTCCGCGAATCGAGTCTAGCCTGGGAACACCTCCGATACGCCGAGCCGACGATCGATGCGCCTAGGTCTTGCACGACCCGCCCATTCAAAGGCTGAAAGCGCCCGGCAGGGCCGCACTTTGCTCCGCGGGGTGCGTGAGGCGTCGCTTCGCAAGGGCTCGATCGGGCCGCAGACACAAACGCCGCTGCCGGCGCTGACACGGCTGCTCCGGCGCGCGCTGGTTGACCTGCTTGCGCCGCAGACCTGCGTGCTGTGCACCGATGCCGCTTCGGAGGCGATTTGCCGATCGTGCAGTGTTTTGCTACCGAAGATCGCCGGCTCGAGATGCCCGCGCTGTCAACTTGCCACGGCTCACGGAGCGGTCTGCGGCCGCTGCTTGAAAAAGCCGCCGGCATGGGATCGCCTGGTTTGTCTTTGGCACTATGAACACCCCGTGGACCAGCTGCTACTTCGGGCCAAGTACGGAGCCGATTTTTCTGCCCTGTCGTGGCTGGCCGAGCGAGCCGCTTGCGAACGGGCGTGCTTTGCCGCGCCGGTGCTGACGATCATCCCCATCCCGCTTGGACCGCAGCGCCTCGTCCGGCGCGGCTACAACCAGGCCGCGGAGATCGCCCGTGCCCTCGCGCGCGCTCCGGCCTGGCACCGCGATCGGCTCGACCTCCACGCGCTGATCCGAATACGTGACACGGCCGTGCAGCAGTCGCTCTCGTGGACCGAGCGGCGGGCCAATGTCCGGGGCGCCTTCGCGGCAACGCGCTCGCTCGTGGGCGAGCACGTGCTGCTCGTCGACGATGTGCTGACCACCGGTGCCACGCTCAACGAATGCGCACGCGCGGTGCGGCGCGCGGGCGCCGTCGCGGTCGATGGGCTTGTGCTTGCGCGGGTCGATCCGCCCGCGCGGCGACACCGCATTCAGCGCTTCGGTCGGACCGTGGCCTGAGAGGCAACGCGCCGTGATCGCGGTCGTTCTTGTTGCGCCGCAAATCCCACCCAACACAGGCAACGTGATTCGCCTGTGCGCAAACACGGGCGCCGAACTGCACCTCGTCGAGCCGCTGGGCTTCCGGCTTGAGGATGCCAAATTGCGCCGCGCGGGACTTGACTATCGTGAGTACGCCCGCGTGCGCGTGCACGCGGATTGGGCAACGCTTCGCCGCGCGCTGGCCGGTCGCCGCTTGTGGGCCATCGAAACCGGTGCCCCCCAGCGCGTCCATGAGGCGAGCTTCGCACTCGACGATGTGCTCGTCTTCGGCAATGAGACGACCGGTCTGCCGAACGCGCTCTTTGCGGACTTCCCGCCCGAGCAGCGGCTGAGCCTGCCGATGCGGCCGGGCAACCGTAGCCTGAACCTCTCAAACGCCGTGGCCGTCACGGTGTTCGAAGCCTGGAGGCAGCTCGGGTTTCCGGGTGCGTGCGATCCGTCCTGAAAAGCTTCGCCCGCAATGTGGATCGACTCGCACTGCCATCTGGATGCGCCAGAGTTCGACCGTGACCGCGAGCAGGTCGTTGCGCGGGCGCGGGCAGCCGGGGTGGCCGCCCTCGTCAACCTGCCCGGGCACGTCGAGCATTTCGAGGCCGCGCGTGAGAGCCGGGCGCGCTATGGCTGCTTGACCGGTTACGGCATTCACCCGATGTGGGTCGCAGGCCCCTCGGGTCGCTCGCGCCGCGAAGCGATCGAGGTGCTCGCTGCGTGGCTTGAGCGCGAACGGCCGGAGCTCGTCGGCGAAATTGGGCTCGACTTCTTCGTCACCGACACCGACCGCACCGAGCAGGAATGGTTTTTCGTTGAGCAGTTGAAGCTTGCGCGGCGCTTCGACCTGCCCGTTTCACTGCATGTGCGAAAGAGCCAGGATCGCTTGCTTTACCACCTGCGCCGCATCCGTGTGCGCGGTGGCTTTGCGCACGCCTTCAACGGCAGCAGCCAACAGGCCGCGGAGTTCATCAAGCTCGGTTTCTGCCTGGGCTTTGGCGGAGCGGCCACCTTCCCGCAGGCAAGGAACATCCGGCGACTGCTTGCCGAGGCGCCGCTCGAGGCCATCGTGGTTGAGACCGACGCGCCGGATATTCCCCCTGCGTTTTTGGGCACGATGGGCTCACGGGCACGCAACAGCCCCGAGCACCTGCCCGCGATCGGCGCGATCCTCGCTCAAGTGCGCGGCATGACGCCGGAGGCGTTTGCGGAGGCAACCAGCGCGAATGTCCGTCGGATACTTGCGCGATCCTGAGCACACACGTCCACCAGTCGCGCGATGTCCTCTACTCCCCCATCGTCCCCCACTGCATCCAAGTCTGCACCATAGATACAGCAAGCGGCCTCTGCCGCGTCACCGGCGCAGGCTGGATGAGACCGCACACTCGAAGCGCGATCACCTCGCCCGTCCGCTCGACCTGGCGGCCTACGGTGAGCCAGATCTCGCCGAGCTGGCGGCTGCGTATGCGTTCGGGCTGGCCCGCAACCACGCTTTCGTCGATGGCAACAAGCGTGCAGCCTTCCTCGCCTTGGGTGTCTTTTTACGCCTGAACGGCTATCGACTGACGGCAAGCCAGCTTGATGCGACCCACACCATGCTCGCCCTCGCCGCGGGAGAGCTTGATGAAGCAAACCTCGCCGCGTGGATTCGCAAGCACATGAGGCCAGGCGACCCGTCCAAGTGAGCGGCCGCCTCAGCGGCGCACGAGGCACTTGGGCGGGCTACTGAATCGTCTCGCCGCGAAACGCCCAGCCGGTCATGCGCTTCTCGACCCAGGCGGTGAGCGCATAGAGCACAATGCCGAGCACCGCGAGCACCACGAGCGCGGCAAAGACGAGCTCAACCTTGAAGGCCGCCTGCGCATCGAGCATGAGCTTGCCCAGACCGGCGTTTGAGCCCACGGTCTCGGAGACCACCGAGCCGACGAAGGCAAGCGTGATTGCCACCTTGAGCGAGCCGAAGAAATAGGGCATCGAGCGCGGGATGCCGACCTTGCGCATGATGTCGAGCTTGGAGGCGCCGAGCGCGCGAAGCACGTCCCGCAGCTCGGGCTCGGTGGTGGCAATGCCGGTGGCCACGTTGACCACGATCGGGAAGAAGGAAATCAAAAACGCGGTCAAGATGGCCGGAATGGTGCCGATGCCGAACCAAAGGATCAGGATCGGCACCACGGCGACCTTCGGGATCGCGTTGAAGCCAATCATCACCGGGTAGAGCGCGCCGTAGATGGTCTTCGACCAGCCGATGAAGATGCCCAGCGCAAGCCCGCAGGCGATGGCGAGCCCGAAGCCGACGAGCGTGGTGAAGAGCGTCTGCCAGCTGTTCGTGACGATGGGGCCCCAGTACTGCACGAGCGCCTGAGCGATGGCCGTCGGCGCGGGCAGGATGGTCGGCGCAATCGAAAAGATTCGGCAGCTTGCCTCCCAAAGCACCAGCAGCCCAAGCACGAAGGCGGTCGGGGCAAGAACCGATTCCTTGAAGTGTTGTGTACCCATAGGCGACCGTCTCAGTGTTTGCCGATATGCGAGCGCAGCTCTTGCACGAGCTCTTGGAATTCCGGCGCGTAGGTCACCGCCAGATCGCGCGGCCGCGGCAGCGGTACACGCTGAACCTTGACGATGCGGCCGGGCCGGTCGCTCATCACATAGACCGTGTCGCAGAGGAACACCGCCTCGCGCAGGTCGTGGGTGACAAGAAGCGCTGTGATGCCCTTGGCCGCATGCAGGTCGCGCATCATGCACCAGAGCTCTTCGCGCGTGAAGGCATCGAGCGCGCCGAAGGGCTCGTCGAGCATGAGAATTTCGGGCTCGTGGATGAGGGCGCGGCAAATGCTCGTTCTCTGCTGCATGCCGCCGGAGAGCTGCCAAGGGTATTTTTCGGTGAAGCCCTTCAAGCCCACGGATTCGAGCAGCGCGCGCGCCTTGGCGCGGTATTGCTCGCGCTTCGCCCGGATTTGGCTCCGGTGCGGCTCGACGATCTCGAGCGGCAAGAGCACGTTGTCGACCGCCGTGCGCCAGGGCAAAAGATTGGCCGCCTGAAAGGCCATGCCGACCTTGTTGATCGGCCCGGTGATCGGCTTGCCTTCGAGCAACAAGCGACCGCTGGCGATGGGCATCAGGCCGCTGATCAACTTCATCATCGAACTTTTGCCGCATCCCGAAGGACCCACCACGGCCACGAACTCGCCCTTGTGAATGGTCAGGGTGAGGTCTTCGACCGCCTTGACCGCGGTCGGCCCACGGCCATAGACCATGCTGACATGTTCGAGCTCGACGAGCGGTGCACCAAGATGATCGCTGGCGGTCATCGTTCTTCCCCCCAAGTCCCCAAAAGCGTGCACGAAGCCCGATTCCGGGAAGGCTGGGCCGGGCTGTCCTTGCTCTGGCGGGTCAGGGCCCGAGTGTAGGCCGCTGCCCGCTTCGGCGCGCACAGCCCGGGCTTATAGGTCCCATCGAACACGAGGTTCGCGAAAACACCCATCGCGACCAGGCGCACCGGCGCTAAATTGCACCTTGTGCGCCGGGTACGCGATTTGCTCGTCCCGGCCCGATGATTCCTCTTCGGGAGACCTCCACTATGCTCGTCAAAACCTTCCTCACGCGGCTTGCCGCTTTTTGGGTCGCGGCGCTTCTGGTTGGGACCGCATTCGCCCAAACCCCGGTCAAATTCACACTCGATTGGCGCTTCGAAGGGCCGTCGGCCATTTTCCTTTGGGCGCTCGAGAAGGGCTACTACAAGGCCGAGGGGCTCGATGTGACGATCGATGCCGGAAACGGTTCCACCGAGGCCATCAACCGTGTGGCCTCGGGCACCTACGACATCGGCTTCGGCGACATCAATTCGCTGATCCGCTTCCGCGACAAGCGCGAAAACCCGCCGATGAAGGCCGTGGCGATGATCTATGACGCCCCGCCCTTTGCCATCGTTTCGCTGGCAAAGAACGGCATCGTCAAGCCGAAAGACCTGGAAGGCAAGATCCTCGGCGCACCGGCCGCTGACGGTGCCTTTGCCCAGTGGAAGGCCTTTGTCGCGATCAACAAAATCGACGATTCGAAAGTGAAAATTGAAAACGTCGGCTTCCCCGTGCGTGAGCCGATGCTCGTCGAAGGCAAGGTTCATGCGATCACGGGCTTTTCCTTTTCAAGCTACATCAACCTCAGAAGCCGCGGCGTACCTCAAGATGGCATCAACGTCATGCTCATGCGTGAGCATGGGCTTGATCTCTACGGCAACGCCATCATCGTCAACCCGGGCTTTGCGCAGAAGAATCCCAAAGCCGTGGCCGGCTTCGTGCGTGCCACGTTGCGCGCGGTGCGCGAGGTGGCCAACACGCAACGCGAAGCCGTCAAGCTGGTCATCAAACGCAACCCGATCGCGGACGAACAGTGGGAAGCGATCCGGCTCAAGCTCGCCTACGATCAGAACATCTTGACCAAAGATGCGCTTGCCAACGGCTTGGGCGGGGTGGACATGAAGCGCCTCGCTCGCTCGATTGACCAGATCGGACTGGCCTTCAATTTCACGAACAAGCCGAAGCCGGAAGACATCTTCGACCCGCAGTTCCTCCCGCCCAAGAACGAACGCATGGTCGTGCTGCGTTAGGCCTTTCGGCCGTTCGCGCTCGAAAGCGAGCCCGCCTTGTGCGGGCCGTTTGCTTTTCTCCTGTGTTGCCTCAAGAGGCGCCGCGCGAAGACAGGCGATCCGCTTCGTTGCCTACAATCGATCCATGCTCAAAAAACTCGATGTTGTTGACTACTTCCGCATGGTGGGCGAAGCGGCCCGCGCCGCACAACGGGAGCTTGCGCGCGCTTCCACGGCAGCCAAAAACGCCGCCCTGCTTGAAATCGCTGAAGCTCTTGCCGAGCGCGAAAGCCACATCCTCGAGCAAAACGCGCTCGATGTGAAAGCGGCCAAGGAAGCCGATCTGCCGCCCGCTCTGGTCGACCGCCTGATGCTGACCGGCAAGGCCATCACCGCGATGGCGGAAGGCTTGCGTCAAATCGCACAACTGCCTGATCCGGTGGGTGAAATCACCGATTTGCGACGTCGTCCCTCCGGCATCCGCGTCGGGCGCATGCGGGTACCGCTGGGTGTGGTGGGCATCATCTACGAGTCGCGACCCAATGTCACGATCGATGCCGCGGGGCTGTGCCTCAAAAGCGGCAACGCAGCCATTCTGCGCGGCGGCTCCGAGGCCGCCAAATCCAATGCGGCGCTTGCCGGTTGCATCAGTGCCGGGTTGAAGGCGGCAAAGCTCCCCGAGGCCTCCGTACAGGTGATTGAAACCACCGACCGCGCGGTCGTCACCGAAATGATCCGCCATCCCGAGTGGGTCGATGTGGTCATTCCGCGCGGCGGCAAGGGCCTCATCCAGGCGATTGCGAGCGAGGCGCGTGTGCCGGTCCTCAAGCACCTCGACGGCAACTGCCACGTCTATGTCGATGCGTTTGCGGATGCCGAAAAGGCGATCCGCATCGCCGACAACGCGAAAACGCGCCGCTACGGCATCTGCGGCGCGATGGAGACCCTGCTCGTGCATGCCACCCGCATCGAGGATGTGCTCAAGCCTCTGGCAGCCATCTACCGCGACAAGGGGGTGGAACTACGCGGCTGCGAACGCACATGCGCAGCGCTCGCGGACTTTTCAATCGTGCCGGCCACCGAAGAGGACTGGTCAACCGAATATCTGGCCCCGATCCTCGCCGTCAAAATTGTTGACTCGCTCGATGAGGCGATCGAACACATCGAGCGCTACGGCTCGCACCACACCGATGCGATCGTGACCGAGCACTGGAGCCACGCGGAGCGCTTTCTGCGCGAGGTCGACAGCGCAAGCGTCATGGTCAATGCAAGCACACAGTTCGCCGACGGCTTTGAGTATGGTCTCGGGGCTGAAATCGGCATCTCGACCGACAAATTGCATGCCCGCGGGCCGGTGGGACTGGAAGGCCTGACCACACAGAAGTTCGTCGTGCTCGGCGAAGGCAGCATCCGCGCGGGCTGATGCCACGTTCGTCGCGGCCTCTACGCCGATGATTGATTGGCACCTCACCGAGACGATCGACGAACGCTGCCCGGCCTGCGGCCTCGGTGGGCGCATGTCGGTGGTAGCAAGCGTGCCGCGCATCGACGCGCCGCAAGAGCGGGCGCGCTTTGCGCGCTGTGGGGCCTGTGCAAGCCTCCTCCACGACGGTGCGATCCGCGCCTTCGATCACGTCACGGGCGCCGACCAAGGCACCTTCCTGCGCCAGTACCTTGAAAATCTCGCCGGCCCCTGGGAGACGTTTTGGCCGATCGGCGTGCTCGCCGATGCCGGGCGCCGCTCGCTGCTCGAAGTGGGCTGTGGTTTCGGCTGGAGCGTCGATCTCTGGCGCACGCAGGTCAACGCCGATGCGCACGGCTGCGACCCGGCCGACTATGCTCGCGCGGGCCGCGCGCTCCTCGGCGAGCACATCCATCACGCGCTCCTGGACGACGTACCCGAACTCGCTGGGCGCCGCTTCGACGTGGTCTATGCAAGCGAAGTGATCGAGCATGTCGACGACCCGCGCGCCTTCGTGGGCTTGCTCGTGCCGCGCCTCACGCCGCGTGGGGTCCTCGTGCTCACCACACCGGCAGCCGAATTCATCGCGCCCGAGAACGACCCGGCCACCGTGCTCGCTGCCCTCGCGCCAGGCTTTCACGGCATGCTTTTTTCACGCGGCGCGCTTGAGGCGCTTTTGCGCGAATTCGGCTTCCCGCACGTCGTGGTCGAGCGCCACCACGAGCGGCTGATCGCCTGGGCGAGCGCCGAACCGATCGCACGGCGCGCTCCCGAGGCGCTCTTGTCGGCCTACCTCCGCTATCTCGCCGAACGCGGGCGGACGGTCACGGGCGAGGATGAAGTCAGTCGATCCTTGCGCGCGGGGCTCGCCTATCGCAACTTCAAGGAGCGGCTCCTGCGCGGGGTCAGCGAAGGGCTCGAGGCGGCGAGAAGCGAAGCCAATCGAATCGCGCTTATGACCGACGAGGCACAAGCGCCCATGCCAGAGGCTCTGCTTTCCGCCCTGCGCGAGACGGCAGCGGGGCTACCCGCGTTTGCGAAGCGCTTCCGGTTCTGCCTGCCGCAAGTGGCTTTCCTGAACGGAATCGACGCCCAACGCCTCGGGCAACGCGATCTCGCGCAGCGTTGGTTCGCCCTCATGCAAGCCGTCACCGAGCGGCTGTGCGGACAAAGTGTGCTCTATAACCTTGAAGCGGCGGCGTGGTATTGGATCGCCGAACGCGAGCGGCTCATCGCCCTGGCCGAAGCCGGTGATGATCAGGGGCTCGCACAAGGGCTCCTGCAGCTCTTTGCCGCGCTCGATGTACCGCTTGCGAGGATCGGAGGCTCCTCGCCGTCCGGGCAGAGCGTGTTCGATGTGCTCGTGCTGCTGGCTGATGGCCATCGCTCGGCTGAGTATGGGCGGTTCCTTGCCCGCGTGGCAGCGCATCTTGAAGCGGCCTCCGCCCCGGTTGCGCACTGGGCGGCAGCGCTGTTTGCGCTCAGCGCAGGCCGATGCACCGGGCAGGCGCTTGCGCCAGCCCTCGAGCGCTGTGCCTCGGCGGTTGAGGCACTTGAAGAACGCAGCGGCAGCCTCAAACCCCTGGCGCAGGCGCGGCTGTCCGCCGACCGTGCCCGGCCGGCTGCGCTTTCTTTCGCCTCGAGCGCGTGGAAACAGCCGCTCGTCACCTCACGCTGGGGGTAATACCCGCCGCTTGCCCTTGAGATCGCCATGTTGCGCCCGCCGCTACTGATCGTCGACGGTCGGATCCCGACCACGGCGATCGCCGAACGGCTCCTGCGCGACGCCTACGGCGGCTGCGAGGTCCGCACGGGCGAAGAGCTGCTGGGCGCGCAAGTGCTCAAGCGCCCGCTGTTTATCTCGCGGCTTTGTCATCCGCGCTTTGCTTGGTTGCCCGAGTATCTGCACGCCCGGGGCGTGCCCTATGTGTACTTGCTCGACGATCACTTCTTTGCACTGACGCCCGACTACGACCGCCACAACGGCGCCTTTTTCTCTCATCCGGCGGTGCACGAAACGCTCACGGCCTTTCTTCGCGGCGCACGGGCCGTCTGGCTCATGTCGGAGGTGCTTGCGGCTCAATTACGCGCTCGGCTGCCTGAGCTCGACTGCAGGGTCGTGCCGGCACCCGTCGATCTTGCGCTCTTTGACGCCTGCTTTGCGCGCCGCGCGCCGCGGCCGCGACCGCCGGAGGTGTGGAGCGTCGGCTATGCAAGCACGCGCCGGCCCAATGTCGCGGCGCTTCTGACGCAGCTGGTCGAGCGAGCCAGCGCGCGCTTCGGGCCGAGGCTTCGCTTCGAATTCATCGGCTGGTGCCCCGATGCAATCGCCGCGCATCCGGCGGTGCAGGTCTTTGCGCCGATTGAGGACTATGCGCGCTTCGTGCAAACGATGCTGGATCGGCACTGGGATGTCGCACTCGCGCCCCTCGGCGACTCCGTGTTCGAAAACGCCAAAACCAACCTCAAGTACCGCGAGTACGCCGCTGCGCGCATCCCGGGGCTCTTTAGCGCGGTGCCGCTCTATGCGAACTGTGTGCGCGACGGTGAGACGGGCTTGCTGGTGGGTTTCGATCCAGAGGCTTGGGTCGAGGCCTTGACCCGGCTCTTGGCCGATTCGGCCCTGCGCGAGGCGATCGTCAGGCAAGCCCTGGCCGAGGTACGCGCCAAGCACGCGCAGCCCGTGGTCGCCCAGCGTGTGCGCGAGACCTTTGCCGATTGTTTTGCGCAGACCGATGCAAGCAGCGCCCTCGCGTAATGCGCCTTGCCCCTGTGGCAGCGGGCGACGCTACAAAGAGTGCCACGGCCGACTCGATGCGGCGGCCGCCCCGCTGCCCACAAAAGCGCAAACCTTGGCCGAGCAAGCGCTTGCGGCCCAACAGGCGCGTCGGCTCGAGCAGGCCGAGCGACTCTACCGCGAGGCGCTCACGCTTGATCCCAACCACGCCGATGCGCTGCACATGCTGGGGGTGGTGCGGCTTGAGCGCGGGGACGCCCTCGAGGCTCTGACGCTCATCCTTCGCGCGACCGAGTTGACCGACTGGCGTTATCCGGCGTTTTTGCACAACCTGGGCCTGGCGCTTGCGCGTTGCCTCAGTGGCGATGAGCCGGTTGAGCATCTGCTCGGGGAAGTCGGCCGCCGCTATCGCACCGAGGGCGTACAAGGCAGCCTCCGAGAGCCCCGCGCGGTTGGGCTCGTCTCGGTGCTCGTGCCGAGTTTCAACCACGGCCGCTTCATCGAACAGGCCATCGAATCGGTATTTGCGCAAACCTGGCGCGAGCTTGAGCTTGTGGTCATCGACGATGGCTCGCGCGATGATTCGCCCGAGCGGCTGCGGGCGCTTGAGCGTCGCTCCCCGATTCCGTTTCGGCTGGTGCTGCGGGAAAACCGGGGCGCTGCGGCAACCCTCAACGAGGCTGCGCGGCTGGCCCGGGGACAATGGCTGCATCCGGTCAACAGCGATGACGTGTTGCCGCCCGAGCGCATCGAGCGCATGGTCGAGGCCGTGGCCGCGCGCGGCCACGACTGGGGCTTTGGCCGCGTCGAGTGTCTCGATGCCCAAGGTCGGCCCATCGACCCGCTCGCCGATCCGCGCGTTTTTGCCTTCTATGGCATGCAAAGCGAGATCGGCCTCGCCGAGACGGTGAGCGAGTGCTTTCTGACGGCGAATGTGGCCATCTCGACCGGCAACCTTTTCTTCTCGCGCGCGCTCTTTGAGCGCATCGGCGGCTTCCGGGAAGACGAACGCTGGCATCACGACTGGAGCTTTGCGCTTGCTGCCTGCTTCGAAGCCGAGCCGCAGTACGTGCCGACGGCGACCTACCGCTATCGTCTGCACGAGACCAACACCATCAGCGAAGCGGCGGCGGCGCGGCTGGCCGAGGTCGCGCGACTCCTTCCGCCCTTCTTCGAACGCGTCTTTGCGGGCGGCGCGCCGAACCCCTGGGCGCCGGATGCTCGCCGCTGGGGGGCCGGGCTGGTTGCGCGGCTGCTCAGTAGCGGCGCAGGCCGCTATGTGCCGCGCGAGCGAATCCAAGCGCTTGCGCGCGAGGTCCTCGCGCGTCTCGGCGAGAATGTTTGAGTATGCAGTTTCACCGCTACCACGCCCTCGGCAATGACTACCTCGTGATCGACCCGGCTGATCACCCGGCGCCGTTGACGGCCGCCCAGATCGAGCGGCTCTGCCACCGGCACTTTGGCATCGGCGCCGACGGTATTCTTTGGGGACCGCTGCCTGGTCGAGACGGCGCACCGTTCGCGCTGCGCATCTGGAACCCCGACGGCTCGGAGGCGGAAAAAAGCGGCAACGGGCTTCGCATTTTCTGCCGCTACCTGTTCGACACGGGACGGGTCGTTCTAGAGGCGCCTTTTCGCGTCCACACCCCAGGCGGTGTGGTGGATGCCACCGTGCATGCCGGTGGTGGCGAGGTCACTGTCGTGATGGGCCGCGTGAGTTTTTTGAGTTGCGACATTCCAGTCACCGGCCCGCGGCGTGAGGTGCTCGATGAGCCGCTTGAGGTAGGCGGACGCACGCTGCGGGTCAGTGCGGCCACGCTCGGCAATCCACACTGTGTGGTCGACTGGCCCGAAGCGGGTGAGGCTGAGGCGCGGCAATTTGGCCCGCTCATCGAGACCGATGCGCGCTTTCCGCAGCGCACCAACGTGCAGTTTCTGCGTGTCATCGATCGCACGCGCATCGCGATCCAGATCTGGGAACGCGGCGCGGGCTACACGCTCGCCTCCGGCTCGAGCGCCTGCGCAGCGGCCGCCGTTGCCCATCGTCTCGGGCGGGTCGACGAACGCCTGAGGGTGCTTACGCCCGGAGGTGCGCTCTTTGTCGCCATCGGCGAGAATTGGACCGTGACGCTGCGTGGCCCAGTTACCCGCGTGGCAAGCGGCGTCATCGATCCCGAGATGTTCCGAATCGGATGACTCGCGCATGAATGCCCAAGACGTTGCCGCGTGGTTGTCAACGCACCCGGACTTCTTTCTCGATTACCCGGGCCTGCTCGAAACGCTGCGTGTTCCACACCCGCAGGGCGAGCATACGATCTCGATTGTCGAGCGGCAGCTGATCGCGCTGCGCGAGCGCAACGCGCGGCTCGAACGGCAGCTGGCCGAGCTGATCGGCTACGGCCATCAAAATGATCAGCTCATCGACAAGATGCATCGACTGGCGCTTGCGTTGCTTCGCGCACCTGATGCTGCGGTGTCGCTTGCAGTGGCGCATGAGAGCCTGCGAAGCGATTTTGCGATCCCCTATTCCGCGATTCGCTGGTGGGGCGATCCGCTGCCCGGGGTCGATGCAAGCGTGAGCGAGGCCAGCGCCGCGATGCGCAGCTACATCGCCGGGCTTGACCAGCCCTACGTGGGACCCAACGCCGCGCACGATTCGCGCACATGGCTCGTCGACATGCGCGAACCGGCGCAATCGTTCGCCTACGTTCCGCTGGGGGATGTGGCCGGTGGCGCGCCGTGCGGCGCACTCATGCTGGCCAGCCCCGACCCCGAGCGCTTCACGCCGGATATGGCCGTCGACGTGCTCGCTCGGCTCGGACATCTAATCACGGCATCGCTTGCGCGCTACGCCGAGCGCGACGAGCGCGAAGAAGTCGGAGGCTGAGCATCGCCGCCCGCACGCGCGCAACCGCTCCGGGGTCGCAGTCCCGCGAGGCGGCGCTCTTGCCGGAAAACCGCGCGCTCCTCGAAGGGTTTCTCGCCGCCCAATCGGTGCGAGGAACTCCGCAGACCCTCGCACGCTACGCCCGCGCCTGCCAAGCGCTTCTTGAGTTTGTCGGCGCACGACCGCTTGCGGCACTCGACCGGCATGAGCTGCAACGGGCACTGGCGGCGCTGCACGCACGCGGACTGGGGCCGCGGACGCTCGCCGTCACGCTGTCTGCCTGGCGGCGTTTCTACCGCTATCTCGCCCGCGAGGATGCGCGTTTCGACGTGAGCCGGCTGGCCGGCTTGCGCATTCCCAAAGCCGCAAAGCGCTTGCCCAACGCGCTTACCGAGGCGCAAGCCGTGCATCTGGTCGCGCCAGCGGCACAGTCCCCCGAAAGCCCCGAGGCGCTGCGCGATCAGGCCGCCTTCGAACTGCTCTACGGAACGGGCATGCGCGTGGGGGAACTGCTTGCGCTCAACCTCAGCGATATCGATCTTGCCGCAGCCGAAGTGCGCGTCTTCGGCAAGGGCCGCAAGGAGCGCGTGCTGCCGCTCGGACCGCCTGCGGTGACGGCTCTTGAGCGCTGGCTGGCAGTCCGTCCCGCCAGCAGCGAGACGGCGCTGTTTCTCGGCGCACGCGGCGGCCGCCTGAGCGCGAGCGTGCTGCGCCGCGCGCTTCGCCGACGGGCGCTTGAGCGCGGTTTTGCCGAGCGCATTTACCCGCACCGCCTTCGCCACAGCTTTGCTTCGCATGTGCTGCAAAGCTCGGGCGATCTACGAGCCGTTCAGGAACTCATGGGTCACGCCTCGATCGCCTCGACCCAGGTCTACACGCATCTTGACTTTGCGCACCTGGCACGGGTCTACGACCAAGCGCATCCCCGGGCGAAGAAGCGGGGCTAGCTGCAAGCCGTGGCCCGCGGGCGAGCGCAGCACCGCTCGGCAGTCGATACCGAGACGAGTCCGACCGCTTCGACGCGGATGAGGGCAGATGCGCCCTCCGATCAGTGCCGAGGCAGCTGCCAAGTGGTGAACCGAAAGCATTGCATGAGCGCCCGAAGCGCCTTGCCCCGCCTCCGTGTCCGAGCCGCTTGGGACCTTGGAAAAAGAAAGGTCGAACGACGGCCGGCTTTATCGCGCGGCGCCCTCGCGCCGAGCCCGCATGCGCCGCAAGCGCTTCCAGACCGGCCAGAGCCAAAGCGCCTGCACCGCGAAATACGCCAGTGCTGCAAGGCCAAGGCCAAGGACCAGGGTGCCGACCACCGTCGGCCAGCCTAACTGCGCCAAACCGCGCGCCACCGTGGAAAACCAGAGCGAAGAACCGAACTCAATGCCCGAGAGGTTCGGAAAAGCGCTCGTGCCGGGAAAGATGGCCTCGCCGATGAGGTAGCCGAGCCAGTAGACCCCGACAAAGGTAAAGGCATTGTTGTACCAACCGGCCAAGGTCGCCATGACCAGGTTGCCGCGAAACAGCGCGCAGAGGATCGCCACGAGAATCACCTCGGCCTGGGTCGGGATCACGCCGAGCGCAACGCCAATGGCGGCGCCCACCGCGAGCGGGCGACGGCGAAAGGCCAGCATGTCCGAGCGGTCTAGCGCGGGTTTGAGCCATGCCAGCCACGGACGATCGAAGTGCTCAAGAATCTTTGGCTCGAGCGAGACGAGCCAGCGGCGCAGACGCATCGGCGCGGAGCTTGGGCGGTACGGTCAACCGCCCCGGGGTGGTTGACGACTGCGCATTCTCTTCCATCGTCTGCGCACCGGCGCCAGAAACGCAAGCTGCGTGAGGGCGTAAGCGTTTGCGGCCAGGAACGTTCCGAGCACGGCCAGTCCGACCACCAGCGGCCAGCCGAGCGCCTGGACCCAGTCGACAAGACCGGAAAAAAACCCACTCGCCCCGGCCGCCGCATTCCACTCGGGCATGCTGTGCGTACCCGGCAGAATGAGCGCCCCCAAGCTGAAGGCGAGCATGTAGATCGGCACGAGCGTGAGCGGGTTGGTCCACATCGAGCCAATGATCCCGGCGATCACATTGCCGCGAAAAAGCACGCACAGAAGGGTGGTGCCGATCACCTGCACCGGACCGGGAACCGTGCCGCACAAAATGCCAAAGGCCAGGCCACGCGCAAGCGGCTCGCGCGTGAAGCTAAACACATCATGCCGATCAAGCCAGGGCTTGAGCCACGCAAGCGAGGGCCGATCGAACTCAGCCAGCACGCGCGGCTCCAGTTGGCGTAGCCAATGACGCAATTTCATTCGCCCATCATATACGCTCGCTTAGCCGACTTTCGAGTGCTCCAGAACGAGGCCACGATGGAAATGGCGATGATCGAGGCGGTCACGGCAAGCGCGATGCCGATCGGAATTTTGTAGACATCGAGCAGCAGCATCTTCACGCCGATAAAGATCAGCACGAGCGCCAGGCCGTAGGCGAGAAGATGAAAGCGCTCGGCCAGATCCGCAAGCAAAAAGTAAAGCGCCCGCAAGCCGAGAATCGCAAAGACATTGGCCGTGAGCACGATGAAGGGATCCTGCGTGACCGCAAAAATCGCCGGGATCGAATCCACCGCGAAGATCACATCGGTGGTTCCAATCAGCACAAGCACCACAAAAAGCGGGGTGTAGTGTTTGACCCCGTCGATTCTCGTGGTGAGCCGCTCGCCGTCGAAGCGAGTCGTGATGCGGATGCGCTTTTTCAGAAATTTGAGCACCGGGTTGTCTTCGATTGAGGGCTCCTTGCCGGCGGCAAACCACATCTTGAAGCCGGTGATCACGAGGAAGGCGCCAAAGACGTAAAGAATCCAGTGAAACTGCGCAAGCAGCCACGCCCCGGCCAGGATCAGCATCGCGCGCAGCACGATTGCCCCGATGATGCCGATGATGAGCGCGCGCTTTTGATACTCCGCCGGCACGGCGAAGTAGGTAAAGATCATCAGAAAGACAAAGATGTTGTCGACCGAGAGGCTTTTCTCGACCAAGTAACCGGTCAGAAACTCCATCGCGACCGTGTTGGCGACGCTTCGCCCTTGGGTCGCATCCAAATACCACCACAGCCAGGCCACGAAGACGAAGGCCAGAAAAAACCAAACCAAGCTCCAGAGGAGAGCCTCACGGAAGCTCACCCTGTGAGCACCCTGCTTTTCCATCACCAGCAGGTCGACTGCGATCGCCATCACGACGAACATCGCAAAGCCGGCCCACATCCACCCAGTGCCGATCGTCTCCATCATGCTGCCGCGCGTTGAGTCCTCGTTCCGCGACCCGTTTCGCTCCCGCTCAGACGCCCGTGTCTGGGCCGAGGCCCGACGCCGGATGCGCGCTTCGTGCGGCGCATCTGCGCATGGAGCGCAAACCAAGTCCTCACCGAAGGTCTTGCACGAACCGCGGGCAGCCGACCGGCCAGTGGTGACCGGACCCGGACCTTGCATCCGGGTGTGGCACGTGGTTCCGTCCATCCCGGATTCACCCGCACGTTGCGCACGGGCTGCACGTCCTGACGGGATTGACGCGGGAGCTACTCCCCTTCTGGGTCGAAATTATCGCCTAACCGCACGGCGTTGCCAGCTCGGGAGAACTCGCGCAGTGCGCCGCTTCAGCGCAACCGGCAACCGCGATCCGTAAGCACACCCGAGACGACTGAGGGGAGGTTGAGGAGGCCCTTGTCTTGGGCTTCCTCGGCGCAGTCTTTCCGCCACGCCTGCTCGATGTCGCGCGCGAAGCGTTCGCGCTCCGAAAGGGAGGGGGCCACGGAGGGCGGCACGCGTCCGCGGCGCCGGTCGGCTTCGCGCAGCGCCTCACGGATCGCGCTGCGGCGTCCGGATTCGAGATCGAGCTCGCGCGGTGCGCGTCCGCCTTCTTCGCCGGAAGAGGCGGCCGGAGCCGCGAGCGGAGCTGACGCGGGTACCGCACTCGGCAGCGTCACGGCCGCAGGAGCACTTGCGCCCGCGGCGGGGCTCGCCGAGCCGGTCCCGCTCGGCCCGCCGCTTGCCGGGGCTGCTTTCGAATCCGCCGCGGCCGCGGATGCGGGTGCAACGGACGGTGCCGCCGCCGAGGCAGGGGGCGCAGGCACCGGCGCCGTGGGTGCAGCCTCTCGGCTCGGCGGCCTGGTTAATTTGGGTTCCGGCTTGGGTTCACCGGTGGCTGAATCGGCCGGCGACACCTTTGGCTCAAGCTCCGGCGTCGGCTCAACCGACCGATCAGTTGCGGGCGGCGAGGCTTGCGCCGCCTCCGAGGAGGTGGCGCGCGCGGCAGGACCGGCCGGTACTTCCGGCCCCGGGGCCGGGCGCGCTGGGACGGTCGGTGCAACAGCGTGCTCGGGTCCGGGTGCCGGCGTTTGCGCGGCAGCCGGGGGCGCTGGGCTTGTGCGCGGCAAAGGCGCAGAAGGCTCCGGGCGCTCGCGCAGCACCGGCTCTGGCGCAAGCGGTGCAAGCGGGGTCAGCGGCTCAAGGCGCGGCTCGCGAAGCGGCGCTCGAAGTGGCTCGGGCAGCGGTAAGACGAGCACGCGTTCGGCCGGCACTTCCAGCGGCGTGGGCGCGCTCTGCGCAGGCCACGGCAGCAGGATCTCGGGCGCCGAGGATGGAGGTGATAGAACGGGCGCTGACGGCGCGGCGGTCCGCTGGGGCGGCGGGGCCGGCCGCACGGGACGGATCGGCTCGGCAGCCGACAACGCAGCTTGCGGCGGTGTCACCGTTGCACGCAAGGGCACGGCCGGCTCCTCGGGGCGTTCCCTTCCGCCTAAGGCAAGCCCCCCATCGCCCGCTCGCCAGAGTAGCGCTGCCGCATGTAACGCCACCGAGGCAAACAGCGCCAGGCCAAGTCGCTCGTGGTCGCGGTTGCGCGACGCAGGCACGCTCAGCACCGCGCCATAGGCGTGCCGAAGCGCATCGTGCAAGGCGGCAGGGGCTTTCACGCAAGCTCGCAGTGTACGGGGCCCGCTTGCCTACAATTCGTCCACCAATCGTTTCTCGGCTCAAGCCGCCATGTCTCAGACCACGCGCGATCTGCACCAGGAAATCGAAACGCTCCTGCGCGAGCACGACGTCGTGCTGTTCATGAAAGGCACGCCGCAGTTTCCGCAGTGCGGCTTTAGCGCCACGGCAGCAAAGCTCCTGGCAAAAAACGGAGTCACCCAGTTCAAAAGCGTCAACGTGCTCGAAGACCCGGAGATGCGCGAAGCGATCAAGGTCTACTCGAACTGGCCGACGCTGCCACAACTCTACATCCGCGGCGAATTCATCGGCGGCTGCGACATCATGCGCGAAATGGACGCCGATGGATCGCTTGCGCGCAAGTTGCGCGGCTAGCTCAGGCGCTTGCGTCGCCTTCGAGCCGTTCGGCCTCAAGCACGCCCGGCACACGCCTGAGCGCCGCAAGACAACGCTCAATAGCGCGCCGGGAACGCACGCGAACCACGAAGTCGAGCTCGGCCACGCCGCGCGTATCGATGTAGACCGTGCGCGACTGAACGGCATCGATGCTGACGCGTTCGCTGGCGAGGGTGCTCGCGCAGTCGGCCAGCAGTCCGACGCGATCGTTGGCCCGTAGTCGAATCGTCGACGGCAGTGTCTTTGCGAGCGGCGCCGCCCAGCGGATCGGCAGCATGCGCCTGCGCGCGACGGCGCGCAAACCCACGGCGCAGTGGCTTCGGTGCACCATGAGCCCGGCTTCGTCCGGCACCGCGAAGATGTCATCGGGCGGAATCGGTTGGCAGCGCTCGCAGTAGAGCAGTCCCGACTCGGTTCGTCCATCGGCAACGAGCGGCTCGTCGGCGCGAAGCCACTCCAAATCGGCGGCTCGGGGCATGACGCCGGTCAGATAGGCCGCTGCCAACGTCGCACTCGCCGAACCCGAACCGATCGCGAAGAGCGCATCCTCGGGTGTACGAGCATGCGCCCAATCGGCCAAGCGCTGCCAGGCTGCGCGATCGAGCGTGCATGTCGGATCGAGGGCCGCAACGCGCTCGAGCAACAAGGTTCGGCCCCGAGCAACCGTCTGCGCGTGGGCCCTTTCGCGCAACCAGTGGCGCAGCTTGGCGCGCGCCCGAGGCGACTGAAGCAGCGGCAACCAACCCGGATGAGCGCGTATCTCGCTCGCGGTGAGGATTTCAACCACATCGCCCGTTTTGAGCACGACCGACAAATCGCGTAATTCGCCATTGACACGGGCTGCACTGGCCCGTAGCCCAACGTCGGTATGCACGGCGAAGGCAAAATCGAGTGCACTTGCGCCAACCGGCAGCTTGAAGCCGCGGCCCGCCGGCGAAAAGGTCCAGATCGCGCGCAGATCGACGATCTCGCGCAACGAGCGCGTGATGGCTCCTGGCTCAGCGAGCACGCTGGCCGCCGCGGCCACCTCGTCGATCCACCCCCCGTCCCAGCTCAGTGTGATCGCACCGAGTGCCCGGGGCGGCGGAAAGCTCAGGATGAAGTCCGCCGAGAGTGCTTCGCGCGTATAGAACATGCGGCAGCCGATCCAGCCATCGCGCACCTCGACCCGAAAACTGCCAGGCACCATGGTTGCCTCAAGATGCAGGTGCGCAAGCGCCGCGTAAGCCGATTGCACGCTGTCGAATGCGATGCGCAGGGTCGGCACGCCGAAAAAGGACCGATCGCGCGCATGCTCGCGCAGATAGGCCGCAAGGAGGCGAAAGTCCTCCGCTTCGCCGCCGTCGCGCCGGCCAAGCGAAACGCGGGACGGGTACTGGCGAGCAAGGGCAGAGACGCGCAAGATGCGCTCGGCGTCGACTTTGGCACGACCCAGCGCGCGTCGTTCCAGAATCGGCTGCCGCCATGGATAAAGAATGCGCCGCGAGCGAACGTAGAGCTCATCGCCCAGGCCGTTCAAGCCCACGTGCGCGGCCAACGGGCAGTAGATCGCAAGCGTCTCGCGGGCCACGCGTTCGCGCTTGGCAGGGCGCAAGGCGTCGAGGGTGCGCACGTTGTGCAGCCGGTCGGCGAGCTTGAGCGCAAAGACTCGTCGGTCGCGCCCGCCGGCAGCCAAGAGCTTTCGAAGCGTTTCCTCGGCGGCCGAGAGCGAGGTGCCGGCCAGCGCTGCCGTGTCGAACTTCGACACGGCATCGACGATGGCCGCAACGGTCGGACCAAAGTGTTCTTTGAGTGTTTCGAGCGAGACCGCACAGTCCTCCACAGTGTCATGCAGGAGCGCCGCGCACAGCGCGTCGGCATCGGGGACGGTCTCGAAGAGAATTTGCGCAACCGCAAGCGGATGGCTGATGTAAGCCTCGCCTGAGGCGCGAAACTGCCCACGGTGCGCGCGCTCGGCAAAATCCCAGGCCGAGCGCACCCGGGCTAGATCGGCCGCGCCCAAGTGCGGCGCGAGGCGATCGAAAAAAGCAGAGGCCTCGGGCGCAATCGGCTCCCGGGCTTGCTCCGGGGCGGCCTCCGTGCAGTCGGCCGCCATAGCGCTCAAACGCCGACCTTCTTCAAAATCGAGTGGTCGATCTTGCCCGCCGCGATCTCACGCAGCGCCGTCACAACCGGTTTGTCTTTCTTCTGCGCTTCGATCAGCGGCGCGTGCCCGGCGGAGAGCTGCCGCGCGCGCACCGCAGCAGCCAAGGTCAGCTCGAAGCGGTTGCTCATGTTGGCAAGGCAATCATCCACGGTAATGCGGGCCATAGAAACGCTCCAAAAGGGAAGTTGGAAGCAAACGAGTCCGGCATCGTTCCGCACGAACAATGGCGCGAAGCTTCACAAGCGCCTCGTCGAAGAGATCATTCACAATACCATAGTCGAACTCGTGCACGTGGCGCACGTCTTCGCCAAGCTGGGCAAGGCGCCGGAGGATGACCTCTTCGGCATCGGTCGCGCGGGCGCGCAGTCGCGCTCGAAGCGCCTCGGGCGAGGGCGGCAGGATGTAGACCGAGGC
The DNA here is from genome assembly GCA_025056355.1 of Casimicrobiaceae bacterium. Lineage (GTDB taxonomy): Bacteria > Pseudomonadota > Gammaproteobacteria > Burkholderiales > Casimicrobiaceae > Casimicrobium. The sequence continues at coordinate 52,730 of JANWWI010000006.1, forward strand.
CGCCTCCGGGAAGCGTTCGCGCAGGCGTCGCGCGCCCTGCCAGTCCACATCGAAGATAAGGTCGGGGCCATCGCTTGCCAAGGCCGCCTCGACCGGCGCGCGCAGGGTGCCGTAGAGGTTGCCGTAAACCTCCGCCCACTCGAGGAACTCGCCGCGCTCCCGCCGGGCTTGAAACTCTTCGACGGTGAGGAAGTGGTAGTCGCGCCCGTCGACCTCGCCCGCCCGCGGAGCGCGCGTCGTGCAGGATACCGAAAGCCTGAGCCGGGCATCCTCGGCCAGAAGCGCCTGAATCAGCGAAGTTTTCCCGGCGCCCGAGGGCGCGGTCACGATAAACAAACAACCCATGGGAACTGGATCGCAAAAATCGCCGGCAAGACGTCCGTGGCACGAGCACGCCGCCCGGCCGATTATGCCGCCTGCCCGGAATGACCAGCCCTAGAATCGCAGGCGAACATGCTTCTTGTGACCGGCGGCTGCGGCTTTATTGGCAGCAATTTCATCCTCGACTGGCTCGCGCTCACTGAGGAGCCGATCGTCAACCTGGATCGCCTCACCTACGCGGCCAATCCCCTTTCGCTTTCCGCGGTAGCAAGCGACCCGCGCTACCGCTTCGTGCAGGCCGACATCGGTGATGAGGCCGCCGTCACGCGCGTCTTTTTCGAACATCGACCGCGTGCGGTCGTGCACTTCGCGGCCGAGAGCCATGTGGATCGCTCGATTCATGGGCCGCTTGAATTTGTCCGCACCAATGTGCTCGGTACGGCCACCCTGCTTGAGGTGGCACGGCGCTACTGGCGCGAACTGCCCGAGGCCGAGGCAAAGCGCTTCCGCTTTGTGCATGTGTCGACCGATGAGGTTTTCGGATCCCTCACGCCGGAGGCGCCGCGCTTTACCGAAGCCTCACGCTATGAGCCGAATTCCCCCTACAGCGCCTCGAAGGCGGGGTCGGATCATCTGGCGCGGGCCTACCACCACACCTACGGATTGCCGGTGGTGATCACCAACTGTTCGAACAACTACGGACCGCGGCAGTTCCCTGAGAAGCTCATCCCGCTCATGATCGTCAATGCGCTCTCCGGCAAGCCGCTACCGATCTACGGCGACGGGCAGCAGGTGCGCGATTGGCTCTATGTGGGCGACCACTGCGCAGCGCTTCGGCGTGTGCTCGAAGCGGCCCCGCCCGGCGAGCTGTATCTGATCGGCGGAGATGCCGAGCGCACCAATCTCGAGGTGGTCCGCACACTCTGCAGCCTGTTGGCCAAGCACCGGCCCGGGCGCGACTATACGGCGCTCATCACGCATGTGGCCGATCGCCCGGGACACGACCGGCGCTACGCGATCGATGCCAGCAAGCTCAAGCGCGAGCTCGGCTGGACCCCGACCGAGAGCTTCGAAAGCGGGCTTGAGCGCACGCTGTGCTGGTACCTCGAGCACCCGGAGTGGCTCTCGCAGGTGCTTTCAGGCGAGTATCAGCGCTGGATCGCCACCCACTACGGAGCGCACGCATGAAGGCGGCACGCAAAGGCATCATCCTCGCCGGCGGTGCAGGCACACGCTTGCATCCGGTCACCCAAGCGGTAAGCAAGCAGCTGCTTCCGGTCTACGACAAGCCGATGGTGTATTACCCGCTTTCGGTCCTGATGCTGGCCGGGATCCGGGAAATCCTCGTCATCTCGACGCCGCAGGATACGCCGCGCTTTGCCGAGCTGCTGCGCGATGGCCGTCAGTGGGGCATCGAGCTTTCCTACGCCGTGCAGCCCTCGCCCGACGGGCTGGCACAGGCCTTCATCATCGGTCGCTCGCATGTGGAGGGGCATCCCTCGGCGCTGGTGCTTGGCGACAACATCTTCTACGGACATGACCTGCAGCCGCTCTTGACCGCCGCGAACGCGCGAAGCGACGGCGCCACCGTGTTTGCCTACCATGTTCAGGACCCCGAGCGATACGGCGTGGTGGAATTTGACGCCGAACGGCGCGCGGTGTCGATCGAAGAAAAACCAGCCCGCCCGAAGAGCAACTACGCGGTGACCGGGCTCTACTTCTACGACCCCGAGGTGGTCGAAATCGCCGCCGCGATCAAGCCCTCCGCGCGCGGCGAGCTCGAAATCACGAGCGTGAATGCCGAATACCTCGCGCGCGGCAAACTGCATGTCGAAATCCTTGGCCGTGGCATGGCCTGGCTCGACACGGGCACTCATGATGCGTTGCTTGAGGCTTCGCACTTCGTCCAGACGATCGAGCGGCGGCAGGGCCTCAAGATTTGCTGCCCCGAAGAGATCGCCTACCGGCAGGGCTTCATCGACGCCGCTCAGCTCGAGCGGCTTGCCGCCCCGCTTGCCAAGACGGGCTACGGGCGCTATCTGCTGTCGCTGCTTCACAGCCGGGTGTTTTGATGAGCGCACCGATGCTTGCGGTGGAGGCCACACCGCTGCCCGGCTGCTTGATCCTGACGCCGCGGGTGTTTCGCGACGAGCGCGGGCATTTTTTCGAATCCTTCAACGCGCGGCGTTTCCGCGAGGCGACCGGCCTTGACGTGGCGTTCGTGCAGGACAACGAAAGCGTCTCAACCGAACGGGTGCTGCGCGGCATCCACTACCAAATCGAACAAGCCCAGGGCAAGCTCGTGCGCGTGGTCGCCGGTGCCGTGTGGGACGTGGCGGTGGACCTGCGCCGGAGTTCGCCCACCTTCGGGCGCTGGTTTGGCGTCGAGCTTTCCGCAGAAAACGGCCGGCAGTTCTGGATTCCGCCGGGCTTCGGGCACGCCTTTGTGGTCACACGCGGACCAGCGACCTTCCTCTACAAAACCACCGACTACTACGCGCCTGAACACGAACGCACGATCCGCTGGGACGATCCGACGCTCGCGATCGCCTGGCCGGTGACTGAGCCAATCCTGAGCACGAAGGACGCCGCAGGCGCGCTCTTCCGAGACGCCGAGGTCTATCCGTGAAGGTGTTGATCACGGGTGCAGGCGGGCAGCTGGCGCGAGCGCTTATGCGCGCGCTTCACAGCACGCACGAAGTGATCGCGCTCGACCGAAGCGCGCTTGAGCTCACCGATCGGGCCGCAATCCGCGACACGCTTCGGCGCAGCCAACCGGAAGTCGTTTTGAACTGCGCCGCCTACACCGCCGTTGATCGCGCCGAAAGCGAGCGTGAGCGCGCCTTCGCGGTCAACGCCCACGCTGCCGCGTGGCTTGCCGAAGCCGCCTCAGCGCTCGGCAGCGTGCTGGTTCACTTCTCGACCGACTATGTCTTCGATGGGCGTGCCACACGGCCCTACCGCGAAGAGGATGCCACCGCCCCCTTGAACGTCTACGGCGCAAGCAAGCTGGCCGGCGAGCAGGCCGTGCTCGCACACGGGGGGCATCTCGTGCTTCGCCTCTCTTGGGTCTACAGCCACGAGGGAGCGAACTTCTACCGCACGATCCTGCGCCTGGCGCGCGAGCGGGACCGGCTGCGAGTGGTCGCAGACCAGCGCGGCGTACCCAATTACGTCGGCGACCTGGCCGAAGCGATCGCCGCCATGCTCGCCCACGGTAAGGAAGCACTGGCCGCGCGCGCAGGGCTCTACCATCTCTCCGCGCGCGGCGAAACCACCTGGCACGGTTTCGCCTGCCAGATCGTACGGCGGCATGGGCTTTCCGAGCGCATCACCGTGGAGGCGATCACCACCGCCCAGTATCCGACCGCAGCCCAGCGACCCGCCTACAGTGTGCTCGATGCCAGTCGCTTTTCGGCAACCTTTGGCTGGCAACCTCCGCAGTGGTCCGAGGGACTTGCACGATGCGTTGCGGCAAGTGCTGAAGCATCCTGAGGGATCGGTCGGCGAAGGCATCGTCTCGTGCGTTGTCGATTACGCTTGCGGAGCAAACTTCCGCGTCGGTTCACGAGGTCCAGCATGTCAACCAAAGCCCTCTGTCACGCCGCTTCCCGCTACTTCCGGATGACCCGGACGCATCTGCGTGTCCGCTGCATGTCGCTTTCCTCGCGTCCGCTCTTGATTCTCGCCGCGGCGCTTGCGTGGGGGTTGAGCGCCGAGGCGCAAGTGCGCGAGCGCTTTGGCGGCGATCCGCTCGGCGCTTTTGCCGCCACGACGGAAATTGGCCGCGCACCGCCGGCGGTGGTGGAAGCACCCAAACAGGCCGCGGCCCCGGTGCGCTTTCAGCTCGAAGGCGAACCCGCGCTTTCCTTCGAAGCCGAGCCGATGGCGCACGCCCAAGCGCGGCACAAGCGCGACCTGGCCGCCTCAAGCGCTCAAGGCGAGCGGCGCAAGATCGCGCGCATTGGCTATCCACGCGAGCTTGTGTCGGGACCGGTGCGGTTGAACGGCGCCCTGCTGCCGTGGCAAACGCAGCCCGATGGTCGACGGCTCGTCGGTGCCAGTTTCAACGCGTCCCTCGCCGCGGGACTGCGGGTGCAGTACGCCATTTACGGTGCGCCGGTGACGCTACGCTTCGCCGGCTCGGGGCGGCCGGAGGTCTATGAGATCACACCGCCGCTCGGAGAGCCGCAATGGTCGCCCGTGCTTGAAGGCGAGCGCGCGCGGGTCGAACTCGAGCTGGCCGCGGGCGTGGATCCTGCCCGTGTCGAAATTGAATTCATCCGGCTTTCGCACCTCGAAGTCGCCGGGGCAAGTCTGCTGCGGAAACACCCCGAAAACATCGGTGACTCGGGCATCTGCAACATCGATGTCGCCTGCGTCCAGAACCCCAGTCAGGCGCTGCTTGCGGCGGCCCGATCCGTGGCCAAGTATGTGTTTTCGGATCGACAGGGCAATTCCAGCCTCTGCACGGGGACGCTCGTGAACTCCGTGCCAAGCAGCAACGTGCCGTACTTTCTTACTGCGGCGCACTGCATTGGCCGCCAGGATGAGGCGGACTCGCTCGTGCTGTACTGGTTTTTCGACGCGGTGGCCTGCGACAGCCTGGCCATTCCGGATTTCGTGGTGACCTTTGGCGGGGCCACGCTGCTCACGGTGGAAGAAAACCTCGATTTCGCGTTGCTTCGGCTGCGTCAGTCGCCGCCGAGCGGGGCGGTCTTTAGCGCCTGGAACGCCGGAGTTCTTCGGCGGCAGACGCCGGCAATCGCTCTGCACCATCCCGCGGGCGACCTCAAAAAATTCTCACAAGGCTTCACACAGGGCTATGCCCGCGGCTCGCCCGCGCTCAACGGGCTCTTCTTCGGCTACGACAGCTTTATCGAAATGCGTTGGCGAGACGGCACGACCGAAGGCGGCTCGAGTGGGTCGGGTTTGTTTACGTTCAACGCGAGCCCGGCTCCCGGCTTTCCATCCGGCTACTACGAGTTGCGCGGCGTACTCTCGGGAGGGGATGCCTCGTGCCAAAACCCTTCCGGGCGTGACCTTTATGGACGGCTTGACCTCATGATGGCCAAGCTCGCGCCCTACCTGCATCCAGCTTCGCTACCGCCGCGTTCTGACGCGACAACGCGCTACCTGGTCGAATACTACAACCCCAAATTCGATTACTACTTCTCCACCTCGCGAGAGGACGACAAGGCGCTTCTGGATTCCCATCGAGAAACTATCGAGGGCCTCGAAAACGGTCAGCAAAGAACGCGGCAAGTGCAAACCTTTTACCGGACCGGGTATTTTCAGCGCACTTCGGCGCAACCGACCTCTGGTCTGTCACCGCTTACGCGTTATTTCATGCGCGGCGCTGCTGTCGGCAGCATTTGGAATGAGCCGCGCGGGTCCCACTTCTATATCGCCTCGGACTCCGAACGGAACGACATTCGAAACACCGGCAAAGAAATTCCGGCCTCGCTGTGCGAGTCTTATCCGATCCAGTACTTCTGCAACGAGGGCACCGACTCTTTCGTCGGCTTGCCGGTGGCAGGGGCCTGTTTTTCCAACGAGATTCCCGTGGTGCGGCTCTTCAAGGGTCCTCCGCGCTATGTCAACGATGGCAACCACCGCTTTGTGGCGGATCCGGCGCTACGTGCCTTCATGCGCGACGAGCTGGGTTGGAGTGATGAGGGAGTGAAGTTCTGCGTGTTCCGCTGAGAGGCAAACCCGGCTCTCCAGCGGCGCGTGTAGCCGCGGTCAGAAGTGATAAGAAACCTCGACCGGCTGGCCGAGCGTGACACGCCCAGGCCGCTCAACCACCGCGTAGCGCCCAAAGGTTGCGCCACCTTCATCGGGGTCGTTGCGCAGACGGGCAAGCGTCACGAGCGGTTCACTGCCGAGGCGCACGCCGGTTGATTGATCGGTCGTGGTGACCTCGCAGCGCACACAGGGTTTGGTAAAGCGCAGCACCACCTCGCCGATCACGAGCCGGTCGATCGAATCCTCCTCCCACGCGCCGAGCCCGTCGAGCACCAAGTTCGGGCGAAAGCGATCCATGGGGAGGTTGCCGCCACGGCCGCCGTAGAGTGCCGCATTGAGCGCGGCAAGCGAGGCCAGATTGGTCACGAGAACCGGCGCTGCATCGCTAAAAAAGCCGCGCGCTGCCGCGCTCTCGGCGATGGCGCGCTCATCGACCCGCACGAGACGCAGCCCCGGCTGGCAAAGCTCATGCGCCCACCAGGCCGCAACGGCATCGCCTTCATCGATCGCCTCGATCTCACGCCGCCAGAGCCGGACGCGAACTCGGCTCGTCGGCTCGCCGGGCTCGAGCACAAAACGCGCGCCGCTCGGTGCCGTCAGTTCGAGCGCACCCTGGGCGCTCACTTGGGCAGCAAAGCAAGCAAGCTCGGGCCGTTCGCGCTGTGTGACAAAGCGCGCCGGGCTCTGCCGCGCATCGACGAGCATCCAGGACCGATCGCCTCGCAGCCCCGCGGCGCAGACCTCGATGCTTGGATGGGCGAGCCCGCGAAGCGCTTTGACCGGATAGGTGAAAAGCCCGGCAAGCACCGGACTTGAGCAACGTACGGGTCTTAGTAGTTCGGCTTGAGCCCCGCTGCGTATTCCGCAAGCGCCTTGATTTCCTCCTCGGTGAGCTTGGCCGCGATTTGCATCATCATGCGGCCCGGGAGGTTGGCGTCTTTCTCGCTCGGCTTGCCACGCTGGCCGTTTTTGAAGGCGAGCAGCTGCGCCGACGTGTATTCGGCATGCTGACCGCCGATGCGTGGATACTGCTGCGGAATCCCGGCACCGGTCGGGGAGTGGCATCCAGCACAAGCGGGAAGACCGCGAGCGGCATCCCCGCCGCGGTAGAGCCGCTCGGCGCTCTGGGCGAGCTTCATGTCGCGCGCGCCGGCCGGACGCGGCTTGAGGCTTTGGTAGTACGCCCCGAGCGCACGCATATCTTCGCTTGAGAGCGCAGAGGCGAAGCCCTTCATGACCGCGTTTTCGCGCTGGCCCGATTTGTAGTGCTCGAGCTGCCGGGCAATGTAGGCCGCCGGCAGACCTGCAAGCGATGGAAACTGCGGCGAGAGGCTCACCCCATCGGCGCCATGGCAGCCGGCGCACGTTCCCGACAGAGCTTTGCCCTTTTCAGCGAGGGCGGAGGGCGACGAGACCTCGGCCTGCGCGACCCCGGTCAAGATGAGAAAGCTAGCGGCGAAGGCGGACAAAACGGGTTTCATGGGGTTGCACTGAAAGACGCCTCACCTCGGGCGCGGCACCGGCATTGCTCAGCGGGACGCTCGAGCGTGCAAACAACGGGCTCGAAAGCGGCATTCATTCTATAAGGCGCGCCCGCGTGGGGTCGTCTCGGTCGTGGACAATCGCGCCATGAGCGAGCGCAAAGCGGCCACGCGCACCGCAACCGGGCTGCGAGCCTCTCCGGGCGCACCTCCGGCAAAAAGCGCAATGGCCACCCCTGCACCCCGGCCGACGCAAGGCGTCGAACGCGTCGCGGCATTCGCCGGTGCGTGCTTTCGATGTTCCGTCGTTCACGCGAACGAATTGCCCGCGGAAACCGGACCCGAGATCGCCTTCGTCGGGCGCTCCAATGCGGGCAAGTCGAGCGCGATCAACCGACTGGTCGGGCAGCGGCGGCTCGCCTTTGCGAGCAAGCTGCCGGGCCGCACGCGCGAGATCAACTTTTTCGCGCTGCCTTCCGGTGGCCACCTGGTCGATCTGCCCGGCTACGGCTTCGCGCGAATCCCGCAGCAGCGGCAGCGTGCCTGGAGCGACGCGATCGAGCACTACCTGCTCACGCGAAGGGCCCTCGCACTCATCGTGCTTGTCATGGACATCCGCCATGCACCGACGGCATCGGATCTTGCCTTCCTTGCGTGGCTGCGTGCAGCACGCCGCAAGTCCGTGCCGATCCTTGCCCTTCTGACGAAAGCCGATCAACTCCGCGCAAGTGAACGCATGAGGCGACTGCACCAAGCGAAAGCCGCGCTTGCAAGCGAGCTTCAACCAGGTGATTCGATCATCGCCTTCTCCTCAATGAGCGGCGAGGGTCTTGCCCAGTGTGACGCGTTGCTGTCGCGCCTCCTCCGAAACGGAGACACCAACCTCGCCACGTGATCCATCTGGCAAGCACGCCCTCACACACGGGGCGGAGCCTTCGGGAAGACGCACCCCAGGCAAGCCGAAAAGCAGCCCCGATCCCTCGATGGCAGTCCACGCCGTCCCCCAGCCCCGGCTTAGCGCTTGCTCGGGCGCGCGATCGACATCCGAAGGCCAAGCCTCGCAAGCGCTGCCAACAACAGCCCCAGCAATACAAGCCCGGCAGGCCCAACGGCCGGCACAGGCAAGGTAACACAGGTAATGTTGACGCTGGTGACATTCGAGGTCGCCGTGCCCGAGGCGTTGGAAACCGTGCAGGTCTGGCCCGTGGGCTGGGTGCCAACCGTCACCGTGTAGGACGTGCCGTGCGTAACCGGATTCGGGAAGCTGTAGCTGCCGTTGGCACTGACCGTCACCGTCTGTGCGCCGCCATTGAGCAAAAGCGTCACGCTGCCACCGGAGAGCCCGCTCACCGTACCACCCAGGGTGTGGGTCAGGGTAAAGACGTAGACCGCACCGCTGCCAGAGGCCGAGTCGTTCGACTGGTCGCCATTGACCCCCGTGGCGCTGCTGTCTTCGAAGCGCGCCCCCACGGCCAAGGTGTTGCCATCGGAAGAAAGGGCAACAGAGAAGCCGAACCAGTCCCCCTGCTCCGTATTGCTTGCCTTGATGTAGGCCTGCTGCACCCAGGTTGTGCCTGAGCGCACAAAGACATAGACCGCACCGCTGTCAAAGGCCGAGTTGTTCGACTCGTCGCCATCGACCCCCGTGGCGCTGCTGTCTTCGAGGCGCGCCCCCACCGCAAGCGTGTTGCCGTCGCCGGAGAGAGCAACGGACCAGCCGAACCAGTCCCCCGCCCCCGTATTGCTTGCCTTCACGTAGGCTTGCTGGACAAAGGTCGGATCAATCGTCACCGGATAGCGGGCCTGGGCATCATCGACCCGATAGATCAGCCGCCCAGACTCATGTACCAACCGCACCGGAAGCAAAAACCCGCGCGCATCCCAGGCCTTGAGCCCCTCGAAATACAACCGCCCATGCCCATTGGCCAACACCAGGCGCCCAGCCTCAAGCCTTGCCTCATAACCCGGCGCCTCAAGAGCCAAAACCACCTCCAGCGGCCCCATCCCCGCAGGCCGCGCATCAATCTGCACCCAGTGCTGCGCACCTTGCGGCCCATACAACCACCATTCGCGCTGACCAACCCCTAGCCAGCGCTCCACACGCTGCTCAAGCTTGGAGGCCACAGGCACAGCATCCACATCCACGGAAAGCCCCCAGCTGCGCCCCCCACCACCGGCCGCATCCAGCCAGGTCGACCCACCGCCTCCGTGCGAAGCCGAACCCGACCAAGCGCACCGCGCGTGATTTCAAAATCAACCCACCCCCCCTGCTCCCAACGCGCCAGATAGCCCTGGTGCGCATTGCGCGCCAACCAAACATCGCCTCTTTCTTGCAACCGAACAGCATACGCACGCGCTTCACGCTCAGCAGCAATCTGCGCCGCAAGGCTTGCTTTGGCGGCCACATCGAGCTCAAGCGCCTTGCTTTCGGTGGGGCGCAGGGAAGTTTTTGCAGCAGCAAGGAAAGGCAGTGTCAAAGACACCACCGCGCTTACTGCAGCCAAAGCAGGCAGCACGGCAATAAAGCGCCGGAGATGCTTCATCGCACAGCCTCTTCCTCAAAAAAGATCGCACTAAACGAACTAGAAAAGGCGAAGAAAATTCAGCGATGAACTTAAAACTCAACGCGCCTAAGCAGGGCTAGGGCACGATACGGGGCAAGAACTATCCTGTCAAGGCCTTCTTATCACGCAGCCGCCCTTTGCTTGAGAGCGAGCCGCTTGGCAGCCCACACAAAAGCCTTAGCGCAAGAAGACTCAAGCCGCCGCACTCGTGAAGGCGGGCACTGTGGATAAACCACCACCCTCACGCAGCTCGACGGCAGCGCAGCATGCCGCGCATGGTCGAGGTCACCCGGAGCTGAAACGTCTCGCCTGGGCACCGAAATGAAAAAACAATCGATTCGGCCTCCATCTTGCCTCACCGCTCAACCGCGAGCCTCCTCGATGCGCTGGACTTTCTCGGCTGTTTCGGTTCGCTTGAGTCCAAGCCGCCGACCGCTTAGAACTCGATGCGATAGCTCAAGGCCTCGGCCATGTGTGTGGCCCCGATCGAATCGCACCCGGCCAGATCGGCAATCGTGCGCGCCACGCGCAGGAGGCGGTGCAACCCTCGGCCGCTGAGTCCGAGCCGCTCGGCCGCCTTGAGCAAGAGCTCCTGCGCGGCCGGGGCGCAAATGGCCACGGCGTCGAGCTGCCCGGCAGCAAGCACGGCGTTGGGCACCCCTTGACGCGCGATCTGACGTTCGCGCGCCGCGATGACCCGCGCACGCACCTGTGCGCTCGACTCGCCGCTTGGCGCTTCACGCAGCACGCGCGGCTCGACCGGCCCGACCAGAATGCGCAGGTCAATGCGATCAAGCAGCGGCCCGGAAATACGCGCCCGATAGCGGGCGACCTGCTCCGGCGTGCAACGACACACAGCCGCGGCACGAGAACTGCCGTAGTAGCCATCCGGACACGGATTCATCGCGGCGATGAGTTGAAAGCGCGCCGGAAAGCGCACCTGACGCGCCGCCCGGGCAATGTGGATGTGGCCCGTCTCGAGCGGTTCGCGCAGGCTTTCGAGCACGCGCCGGTCGAATTCAGGCAGCTCATCGAGAAAGAGCACGCCGTGATGCGCAAGGGAAATCTCGCCGGGTCGCGGCACCGTGCCGCCGCCCACCAGGGCCGCAGCGCTTGCCCCATGGTGCGGCGCGCGAAACGGCCGCTCGCCGAAGCGATCCGCCTCGAATTGGCCCGCCAGCGAAAGCAGCGCCGCCGATTCAAGCGCTTCATGCTCGCTCATCGGCGGCATGATCCCCGGCAGCCGCTCGGCGAGCATGCTCTTTCCGCTGCCGGGCGGTCCTATCATGAGAAGGCTGTGTCCGCCCGCTGCGGCGATCTCTAGCGCCCGCTTGGCCTGCGCCTGGCCGCGCACCTCGAGCAGGTCGGGGCACGGCCTCGGCTGCGCAGGCGCCGGGCTCGGAGGAGCCGCTGGCAAGCTGGCTCGGCCAGCCACATGCGCGGCCACAGCCAGCAGCGAGTCCGCCGCGTAGACCTCAGCGCGGGTGCGCCCGACCTCGCAAGCGCTCGCGGTGGGCAGCACGATCGGATGGCCCGCGGCAGCCGCCGCAAGCGCCATGGCCAGAGCGCCGCGCACCGGCTTGAGCTCACCGCCCAGCCCTAACTCGCCCGCGAATTCGTAGCGCGCAAGCCCTTCGGCCGGCAATTGGCCACTGGCCGCAAGCACTCCAAGCGCGATGGGCAAGTCAAAACGCCCGGACTCTTTCGGCAAGTCTGCCGGAGCAAGATTGACCGTCAGGCGCCGCTGCGGGAACTCAAACCCGGCAGTCTGAATCGCAGCCCGTACGCGATCCCGACTCTCGCGCACTTCGGTCTCCGGCAAGCCAACGAGGTTGAACGCCGGCAGTCCATTGGCCAGATGGACCTCGACGGTGACCGGCTCAGCCCGCATGCCAAGCAGGGCGCGAGTACGGACGGTCGCAAGCGACATGGCGGCGGGAAATGGGGGATGAACTGGATAAGTATACAGATACGTCAACGCGGCCTCCTCGCTTGCGTTGACGGATCGGGCACTTCGGAGAACTCAGGCATGAACACGCACCTCGGCTTTCGCTTCGGTTCTTGGTTCGCGGCCGTCTTGGGCGTGCTTGCGGCAAGCGCAGTCGGTGCCACAAGCGCTTTTGTCGACGATCCGCCCACACGCGTCGGACGGCTCGCGGAGCTGGCCGGCGAAGTCCAGATCGCCGGCGCAAGCGGCGACTGGCAGCGCGCCCCGCGTAACCACCCGGTCATTCGCGGCGACAACGTGTATGTGGCCCCTGGCGGTCGCGCCGAAATCGACCTGGGCACCGTCCAGCTCTGGCTCGCTGAGGACAGCGCGCTCTATTTAGAGCAACTCAATGACGATGGCGTCGTGCTGCGTCTTGGTTCAGGCGCCTTGGCGGTGCGCGTTCGCGCCGCGCGCATTCCCGAGCGCGTGCGCGTGGTCCTGGAGGCGGGCGAGGTTGCCTTCCTTCGCCCGGGCTTTTATGTCCTCCATGCTGCAACGAATCTATCGCGCGAAGCCTCCGTCGTGGCGGTGCGCGACGGACTCGCTGAGCTCGACATTGCCGGCCGGCGACACGTTGTAACGGAGGGACGTCGCATCGCATTCGACAGCTTCGGCACGCGCTGGGATTTCGTTCCGACGCGTGAGGGAAGCTTCGAGGCCTGGGCTGCGAGTCGAGACCGCCGCTATGACCGACGTCCCGCACGGCGCGTGGAGCCGTGGGACGAAGCGCTGATCGGACTGCTTGACCTTGATGACTACGGGCGCTGGGACTATTACGCGCCCTACGGTCGGGTCTGGTTCCCCACCGCGGTGCCACCGGGCTGGAGTCCGTATCGCTTTGGCCGCTGGATCTATCTGCGCCCCTGGGGTTGGACCTGGATCGACGATGCGCCGTGGGGCTTTGCGCCGATGCATTTCGGCCGTTGGGTACGCATCCATGGGCGCTGGGCCTGGTGCCCGGGCCTCTACACGGCACGCCCGGTCTACGCGCCAGCGCTCGTGACGTTCTTCGGCGGCGATGGTTGGCAAGTCAGCATCTCGACTGGCCCCGCGTTCGGGTGGGTGCCGCTCGGCTGGAACGAGCCGTATACGCCGTGGTATTCCTACAGCCCGCAGTATTGGCGCCTCATCAACCGGCCGTACGTGCGAAACATCGCCGAGGGTCCTTGGCGCCCGGCAGTCTACGTGCATGCCCGGATTCCCGAGGCCGTGACGCTTGTGCCGATGCAGGTGTTTCTTGCCGGACGTCCGGTGGCCGAACATCGCCTGCCGGCGCGCGGTGTCGACCCGGCAAGCGCCCCGCCCGCCCGAGTGCACGAATACCTTCCCGCCGGGTGGCAGCCGGCTCAGCCGCCCGCTGCGCCGCCGATACCCGGGGTTCGCCCCTCCGACATCCCGCCGCTCCTGCCCGGTTCGCGGCCGCGTCCTGCCAGCGAGCCGATCTTCGAACGGGCGCCACTCAGCCCCTCGGCTCCGCCCGCAGAGCCGCCCATTCGGCACGACCCGAATCCGGTGCTTCACCCGCCCATGCGCGTGCGCAGCGACGTGCGCGAGCGCACGTTCGAGGCGCCTCCCGCATCGCGTGAACGACCTCCTGCACCGCCACGCGAGGCAGGGCGCGCCGCACCCCCTGCTGCCTCCTTTCCCGAGACGCGCAAGCCGCTTGCGAACGAACCCCCCACGCGTGGCGAGACCGCCAACCCCTCCGCGGCGGGCCGCGGAAACCTCGCCGCACCGGCGCCGGGTCTCGAGCCGAGCCGCGAGCGCGCCACGCCAGCCGCGCCGAACGAGCCGGAACGGCGCAAACCTCGGGTCGAGCCTGGCGGCGCACCCGCTCTCCAGTCGCTTTAGCGTGCGGCGCGCGTGGCTAACGGCCGCTCAAAGGCCGCTGCTGCTCAAGCCACGCGACCGCTGCTTCCAGCACCCGATCGCGACCCTCGCGCAGCGCCGCGCGCGTGATCGCGATCGGCACGTCGGGGACGATGCCCCGTCCTTCGATCAACCGACCCTGCGCGTCGGTGTAGCCGATTTCGCTGTAGGCAAGCTCCCCGCCGCCGGGCAAACGCACGTACCCGAGGAACGCAAGCAGGCAGCCGCAGCTCGTCTCGCCGAACACACGCGCACGGCCCGTGGCCTGCAGCGCCGCGGCGAGCGCCTCGGCGGCACTTGCCGTGCCATGATCGATGAGCACTGCGACCGGCCCGGTAAAGGCTTGAGGATCGCCTGGAGCGTAGCGCTCGGGCGGCATGATCGGCACGCCAATGACGGTGACCGGGGCGCCGGTACGCGTCTGCGTGCGGGCAATCAGCGTGCGTTCGCGAAAAAAGGCGCCGGCGATCGCGTCCACCATGGCCGCTGAGCCGCCGCCGTTGCCGCGCAAATCGAGAACGAGGCCGGGTGTGGCCGACTGTTCGCGAATGAGCTCAAGCACCCGAGCACGAATCGACTCGCGAAAGGCGCTAAAGCGCACGTAACCAAATCCCGATGGCAAGGTACGGCCTAGGGCAACAGCGCGCGTGGAAAAGGTGCCAACGCGCAGCCGCACATCGAAGCGCGAGCCATCCTGGCGTTCGACGCGAAGGCGAACCCCGCCGTCGGAGCCCTCCGCGAGCCGATTGAGGGCGCGGATCGGTTGACGCAGCGCCGCCTGAGGACTCGACACGGGACGCGCCTGCTCGAGCCAGCGGCGCCACAGCGTGAGGGCATCCTGCTCCTCGATGGCCTCGATTCGCATGCCCGGACGAATCCCCGCCCACCACGCGTCGCTTTCGGCGTGCACGGAGGTCACGATCAGTTCCCCCTCAAGCTCTCGCAGCGAAAGCCCGAGCCCGCGCGCCTGCTCTGCCCGTCGCAACGCCACGGCCGTGGGCGATTCGACCCGGGTGTGCGAGTCGCCCAGCTCGCCGGTCATGCGATCGAGCAACTCCCAAAACGCCTCATCGGTCTGCGCCGCAATCGCCAGCGGCGCCCAACGGGCGCGCGCGGCATGCCAGTCCACGCCATTGAGATCGGCGCGCCAGTAGCGCTCAAGCACGGTCCGCCAAACCAGTTCCACGGCCGCTTCGCGCTGCGCCCGTCGCTCCTCGCCGCTTGGGGCATCGCTTGCCACCTCCGCGCGCGGCAGCGCCCGGCCCACGACGTTGTAGGGATCAAGCGCGGCACAACCGGCAAGCGCCAAGACAACGCCTAACACCGGCCAAAGCCGTGGCGCACGTCGGCGAACCTCACGCATCCTCGGGAGCCTCGGGCCTTTTTTCCGCGATGACCAGCGTCGGCGCGTAGGCTTTGGCCAGCGCCCGCAGATACGGCACGGTTCCGGCAATCACCTCGGCCGTGGCACGAACCCCGTCTTCGCTGACCACACCCTCGGCAATCGCGCGCTCGAGACGCTCGCGCTCAGCCGGCGCCACCAGCAGGCGAAGCCTCGCGATCACGTGGGCGCGCAAGGCCTCTTCGCTGGCAAAGCTGTGCGTGCTTGGCCTTCCGAACGGGGATCCCTCAACCACGATAAAGCGCGCAGGTGGGCGATCGGTCATGCGCTTGCCGCCTCCGCGATAACAAAGGCCGGTGCAGATGCTAACGCGCTCGGGCCCGCGCTGTGGCCGCAGTGGAAACGGTCGTCAGAAGCACCGATCGGCTGCACCGATCAGGGCGCCTGCCATGGCTTGAGCCCTCGATGAGACGGCAACCAAGCACGCCAACCACTGAGAAAGCGAAGCAGACGGCAACACCCCCGAGATATGGACGATTTTTTGCGGCCAATCCCTTGCACGAATCGCCGCGCGGGCTCATGATTTGCCATTGGCTACCCAGGTCATCACGTCGTCCGCGTCACCGCGGTCGCGTCCCTTTTGTGAGGAGCGCTATGTCCGATCCCTTTCCCTCTCCTTCGACCAGTCCCGCAGGCGGTGCGGCCGCCGAGGCCAGCCCCGCCGGCGGAGGCGCCTCCGCTCGCGCCGAAGCGGAGGCGCCTGCCGAGACCGATGTGCAAATCACGCACCTCATCTATGCCCTCTATGCGCTCGGGCTGTTGAGTTTTGGCCTGCTTGCCGTCTTCGGCCTCATCCTCGCCTACGTCAAACGCGACGACGTGGCCGGAACCTACCTCGACTCGCACTTCAGCTGGCTCATCCGAACAGCCTGGTGGAGCCTCGCTTGGCTGGCGCTCATCGTCCTCTTCATTCTGCTCACGCTCGGCATCGGTCTGCTTGTGGCCTGGATCTTGGTCGGGATTCTGCTGCTCTGGGTCGTCTACCGAATCGTCAAGGGCTGGCTGCGGCTCATCGAAAAGCGCGCGTTGACCTGACGCAGCAAGCGGCCACCGACGCAAGGCGGAGGCACGACTGCCTTCGCCCGGTTCGCGCCCCGTCCCGGCGGGTGGCTCCGGTCCCGTTTCGTCCCAAACCCCCCCGTTGTCGCATCCGGCCCGAGACCGGCCGGTAGCACGCACGGCGCTAAGCGCCGGCTCAGCGAGGGCAGATCAGGAGATGCCCGCAGGCCAGTCGAAGCCCGGGCCCGGCGCGCGATCGCCGTGACGAATCGATCGGCCTCACCGCCTCGCCTGCCCTGCCAGCAGCCGTGCGGCATCGAGCGCGCCGTAGGTGAGGATCGCACTCGCGCCCGCGCGGCGAAAACACAGCAAGCTCTCGATCAGGCAGCGCTCATAGTCGAGCGCGCCCATCGCGGCTGCCGCGCGAAGCATCGCATACTCGCCGCTCACCTGATAGACGGCCACCGGCAGCCCAAAGGCCTCGCGCACGCGGCTGACCATGTCCAGGTAGGGCAACCCCGGCTTCACCATCAGCATGTCCGCCCCCTCGGCCACATCGAGCGCACACTCGCGCAAACCCTCCTGCGCGTTGGCCGGATCGAGCTGATAGCTCGCCTTGCTGCCCCGCCCGAGCGCTTGGGCCGATCCCACCGCGTCGCGAAACGGCCCGTAAAAAGCGCTCGCATATTTCGCGCTGTAGGCGAGGATCGCGGTCATGCCATGTCCGGCGGCATCGAGCGCGCGGCGAATCGCGCCGATGCGTCCATCCATCATGTCGGAGGGCGCCACAAAGTCTGCGCCCGCTTCGGCCTGAACGAGCGCCTGACGCACGAGCACCTCAATGGTTTCATCGTTGAGGACTTCGCCCCGCTCGTCGATGAGACCATCTTGCCCGTGCGAGGTGTAGGGGTCGAGCGCCACATCGGTGATGACGCCGAGCTCCGGCAACGCTTGCTTGAGCGCTCGCACGGCACGCGGCACAAGACCGTCGGGGTTGGTCGCTTCCTCGCCGCCGGGCGTTTTTTCGCCTTCGATGACAGGAAAGAGCGCCAGCGCCCCAATACCGAGGCGTAGCGCCTCCTCGGCGCGCGATAAAAGCACATCGATTGAGTAACGCGCCACGCCAGGCATCGTCTTGACCTCGACGACTCGGCGCTCGCCTTCGAGCACGAACACCGGCCAGATCAGGTGTGCCGCGGCCAGGCTCGCTTCACGAATCATGTCGCGGGCGAATGCGCGGGTACGCAGGCGGCGCAGACGGGTCGTCGGGAACGGCGGCTGGGTCACAGAGCTCATACCGACAACTATAGCCAGCGCCGAGCACGTTCGATTGCCTTGAGCTCGGCAAAGGTGCGCTTTTCCGGCGGCAGCTGCGCGAGGCAGCGCTGCAGCAGGTGCGCCGTACAGAGCGCATCCACGAGCGCGCGGTGCGCCCGGCGCACGGGCAGGGCAAGGATTCGGCGCCACTGGCTCAGCCCTCGCGCTCGAACACCTGGAAACAGCGTCGGCGCAATCAGCGCGAGATCGATCGTCTCCTCAGCGAAGGCGCGCGCAGCGCTGGCGCGGCCGAGCCGCCTGAGCGCCGCGGCGATGAAAGCCGTGTCGAAGCTCGTGTAAAAGCCCACGAGCGGCGCCGCCGCTCGCCAGGCGAGCAGCTCATCCAGCACCGTGGCCAATTCGACGCCTCGGTCCTGTTCGGCCACGGTGATGCCATGCACGACGCGATTTTCAGCCTTCGCAAGCGTCGAGCTCGAGACGAGGCGGTGGAAGCGGTCTGCAAGCTCAATGATGCCGTCGTGAACCGCCACGGCGCCAACCTCGAGGATGCTGTCGGCATCGGGGTCAAGCCCGGTCGTCTCGAGATCGAGCACGATCCAGCGCCGTGCGCTTGCCCCTGCCTGCTCCTTCCTTGGCTGCCGAAACATCGTTTCCCTGCGCGCTGCTCGTTCGCGCCTGCTGGCCAAGCCGGCGTGTTACGGGTAGTCCGCGCGAAGTCGCTGCTGCAGCTTGCGCGCTTGCCGAAAACATTCCTTGAGGATGCGCGCATCGATCGTCGACAGCGTATCGAGTGGCAGCGCATTGGGTGCTTGCGCGAACGCGGGCGCTTGCTGGAGGCGTAACCGTAACCCCTGCAAAAAGCCGAAGGCATCGACCCATGTCCGCGCCTCGACTTCGGGCAGGAGTCCTCGCTGCGCGAGCCGAGTGAGCCGTTGCGCGGTGTTGGTTGCCGGCTCCGCGCAGGCGAGCGCCAAGACGCGCGCCCCATCGACGAAAGGCCGGATGCCGTAGCGCTTCAAATCGATGACCTGCCGCCCTTCGATCGTCTCCGTGGCGGCGATGTTGCCGAGCCAGTTGAGCGGTGGTTCCGTCTCAAGCGCGTTGTGCGCAAGCTGCTTGAGAAAACGTGGCGTGGCAGACGCCTGCGCAAGCACCTCGGTGCGCAGCGTCTCGGCCAGCGCGGCATTACCCCACAGCGGCCGCAGATCGAAAAAGATGTTGGCCGCAAGCAGGGCCTGCGGACTGCCGCGATCGATCCAGCCGGCGAAGCGCTCACGCCAGACCTGGAGCGGTTGCGCGAACTCGGGGTTACCTGCCATGAGGTTGCCCTTACAGCGCGGAAAGCCACAGGCATCAAGCGCGTCATTGGCCTCACGGGCAAATGCGCTCAACGCCGCCTGCGCGCTGCCATCGGCCAGAATCAGGGCATTGTCCTGATCCGTCGAGATGGTTTGCTCGTGGCGCCCTTCGCTGCCAAGCGCAATCCAGCACAGCTGCGCGGCATCGATGCCATGGCGCGGCGCGAGGGTGTCAAGAAGCCGCGCGACGATCTGGTCGTTGAGCCGGCTCACAAACTGCGTCATCGTGAGCGGCTGCACGCCCTGGGCGATGAGGTTTTTCGCGAGCTCGCGCGCATCGCGTGCGCAAACGATGAGTTGCTCAAGGCTACTGGCACGTCGGATGGCACCCGAAAGCCCCGTGAGCGAATGGCGCTGAAGCGCGAACAGATCGCGTTCTGACACCACGCCTCTGAGGCGTCCCTCGCGATCGGTCACGGCGATGTGCCGGAAACCGCGCTCCGCCATGAGCAGCGCCGCATCCACGGCCGTGTGTTCCGTGCTCAATGTGACCACCGGCTGGGAGGCGACTTCGACGAGACGCCGCTCGATGGGAACCTTGGCGAGCACGACCCGCGGCACGAGATCGCGCTCGGTGAAGATGCCCACCGGTCGGCGCTCGTCATCGACCACGAGGACCGATCCGATCGCGTGTTCCTGCATCAGGGTGAGCGCCTCTTCGATCGAGGCCTCGGGCCCTACGCTGATCGGCTGGCGCCGTAACAGCTGGCCCAGCGTCCTCGGCAGCATCTGCTCGGCGCTGCCTTCAAGCGCGTAACTTGCGGAAAGGGCGCGCTGCGAGCGCTCGAGCAAAAAGCTGAGCCGCTGATCGCAAAAATCGGCCAGCACCCGAATCGTTCTGGTACAGGCGATGAAGTCTTGCGCCGGAATTCGCAGCGCGAAGACTTCGTCCTCGGCGTGAAATCGGCTGATCGTGGGTCGCCCGGTCAAAATCGCGCCCACGGGAAACATCTCCCCGGCCACCAGCTCGATCGCGAGCGCCGCGGCAGTGCCCTGCCGCTCGCCTCGCACGCGCCCTGAAAGCACGATCCAACACTCCTCGGCAGCCACGCCAGCGGGTAACAGCACCTCCCCCGGCGGGTGATAACTCACCCGGGCGCGCGCAAAAAATTCCGCGCACTCGGCCTCCGACATGCCGGAGAACGGTTCGTGCGAGCGCAACAGTTCAAGATACGGTTCAACCGCCGCCAAGCCTTGCATCGCTCCGATTATCGATGGCCCGAGGCGAGGTAGGCGCTCCCCGGATCGTTGCTGCAAGCCTTCGAGCCGAAAGAGGCCGTTGCAGTCGCCCTCCGCCGAGCTGCTTCGGGAGCCCGTGCGGCACGACTCTGGCGCGATGCAGCGCCGCGTTTGCCGTCACGGTGCGCTCCGAAAAAAGCAACGCCTAGCGCTGCGGCTTGAGTAAATGGCCGAGCCACTCATTCAACTGCGCCGAACGCTCGGGACAGGCCGCCATGCGCTCGATCTGCAGGCGCTCGAGCGCATGCGCCGGCCCCACGTGTCGATGCACGTGCTCAAAGGCCTCGACAAGCCGCGCGGCCAGCGTCGGGTTACGTCGGTCGTAGGCAAGCACACGCTCGGCAAGCAATGCGTAGCCCGAACCATCGGCGCGGTGAAAGCCCTCCCAGTTCTGCTCGGCAAAGACCTGCAGCAAGGCGCGCACGCGATTCGGGTTACGGGTGTCGAAGTCCGGCCGCTGCTCGAGCGATTCGATCCGTTGCGCGGTGGTGTCGCGCGCACGCGCCCAGAGGGCGTACCAACGGTCGAGCAACAGCGGCTCGGCCTCGCCACGACGGGCAAAGTCCGCCATCGCCCGATCGCGTTCGGTGCCGGGATGCTCGTTGAGCACAACAAGCGCCGAAAGCCGATCCGTGAGGTTGTTCGCTTCGCGGTAGCGCCGCGCCGCGTGTTCAACCGCACGCTCGGGAGCCGCCGCGGACAGCCAATGCAACAACGCAGCCGAGAGGGCGCGAAGCCCTGCATCCTGCGCCGTAGGCGCATAGGCGCGTCCGGCCAGTTGCTCGCACAGCGCCTCGTAGCGGGCCTCCGCAAGGGTAGCCGTATCCGCACAAAGTGCGCGCACGAGTCGATGGCGCGCCGCGGCGGCGCGCTGTGGATCGTAACGATCGAGCCGATCGACGAGCTCGGCCACGCTCGGCAGCGCAAGTAGCCGTGCCAGTAGCGCCGGATCCTCATGCTCTTCGGCGAGGAGCCGCTCGAGCACGCGGCGCAAGGCGGCACGGGCGCCCTCGAACACGGGCCGACCCGGCTGAGCGTGCAGCTCCGAGGAGAACGCGGCTGCATAGAGACGACGCACGGCCGCCCAGCGCGCAAAGCTGTCTTCTTCGTCGAGGGCAAGCCGCTCGCAGGTTGAGGCGTCAAACTCCTCCTCGATCTCCACGGGCGCGGAAAACCCCCGTAGCAGCGACACCACGGGCCGTTCGCGCCATCCTTCGAACACGAGCCGTGTCTGCTCCTGCTCCAACACAAGCTCGTGCGTCTCGCGCAACCCGTGAGTGCGATCGAGCAAGGCAAGCGAAAGCGGAATCACCATCGGCTGCGTGTCCGTCTGCGCTTGCGTCGCTGGGACCTGTTGGACAATGAGCAGCGAAAAGCGCCCGGTGGTGGGATCGTGCGCTTCGGTCACAGACAAACGTGGGGTGCCCGCTTGGCTGTACCAGCGTGCGAAGGCCCTCAGGTCGCGGCCGCTCGCCTCGGCGATCGCGGCGAGAAAATCGTCGCAGGTGACGGCCTGGCCGTCGTGGCGCGAAAAGTACAGATCGCAGCCGCGCCGCCACGCCTCATCGCCAACCAGCCGATGCAACATGCGCAGGACTTCGGCGCCCTTCTCGTAGACCGTGACGGTGTAGAAGTTCTCGATTGCCTCGTAACGCTCCGGGCGTACGGGATGCGCCATCGGGCCAGCGGCCTGCGGAAACTGGCGATGGATGAGGATGGCGGCCTGATCGATGCGCGCCACCGCCGCTGAAGTGCGGCCGGCCATGTACTGCTGTTCGCGATAGACCGTCAAGCCCTCCTTGAGCGAGAGTTGGAACCAGTCGCGGCAGGTGACCCGGTTGCCGCTCCAGTTGTGGAAGTATTCATGCGCGACCACGGCGTCGATTGCCTGATAGTCCTCGTCGGTCGCAATCTCGGGGTCGGCGAGCAGATAACGCCGGTTGAAGATATTGAGGCCCTTGTTTTCCATGGCTCCGGCGTTGAACTCGCTTGCGGCAAAGATCATGAAGCGATCCAAGTCGTACTCGCGTCCGTAATGCTGCTCGTCCCAGCGCATCGCGGACTTCAGGCAACTGAGCGCCCAACGCAGGCGTTCGAGGTCGCCGCCGTCGCTGTAGAGTTCAAGCCGAACCGGACGCCCGGAAGCCGTGACGAATTCATCCTGGAGACATTCGAGCCGTCCGGCCACAAGCGCAAACAAGTAACACGGTTTCGGGTAGGGATCTTCCCAGAGACACTCGTGGCGTCCGCCGGGCAAGGCCTTTGCCGAGATGAGATTGCCGTTCGACAGCAGCACCGGAAAGCGCTCGCGATCCGCGCACAGACGCACGCGGTAGCGCGAAAGAACGTCGGGCCGGTCGGGAAACCACGTGATGCGGCGAAAGCCTTCGGCCTCGCATTGCGTGCACAAGACCTCTCCGATCGCGTAAAGCCCCAACAGCGCGGTATTCGCACTCGGATCGACAACGGTCTGAATGCCGAGCACGCCGCGAGCCGGCAGCCCGTGCAGCAGCAGCGGTTCGCCGGCCTCGGGGAGCGCAACCGGAAGCGGCTGGCCATTGAGCTCAAAGGCCGTTTCAAGATGGCCTTCCCCGTTGAGCTCCAGAGGGGCATCGGCCGGCGCACTGGGGGATCGCTCGAAATGCAAGCGGGCCGTCACTCGCGTGCGGTTCAATTCAAGCTCGAAGTCGAGCTCGATCCTGGGAACAAAGAAGCATGGCGGCTCATAATCAGAACGGTACCTAAGCTTGACAGAGCGTTGCACTCGATATCCTCAAGCAGAATAAACGCGGTTCCCGCGCCTCCGAGCCGCCGGGGCAAAATCCGCGAACCACGATCGCGATGAAGCGACGATTCATTCTAGGAACGCGCATACACCACGAGCCCCCTGGCTTGCGGGGCGCGGGTCGCCGTGGGCATGGGCGCTTCCGAACCAAGGTTCGGCCATGAACGAGCGACGCCGTCCACCGTCGCGCGCGAGCACCCCCGGGCAGGAGGCCCGATCCGGCGCTCGATCGAGGCTCGGAAGCGGAGTGCTGGACTGGATCACCGCTTTGCGCGATCCGTATCCGCTTGCTTCGGAGCGCCAGGCTCGCAAGTTCGTCGCCTCGCTGGATCGCGATCTGTTTGTCGCGTTCGACCAACTCGAAACGCTTTTGCGGCGATTCCGCGACGACGATGAACGGCGCTCGGTCAGAAACTTCACGGCCCTGCTCGCCTTGGATGAGGCCTCCCGCCCTCTCTACAGTCGCATCGAGCACGATTACCTCACCGCGGCTGAAGCGGGGCATAGCCTACGCGATCGGCTCTGGAGCGTGGGCTACGAGTTGGCGCAGCGCTTTGCCGAGGCCTACCTCACCCACTTTGACGGTGAGGCCCGAGCTCGGACCCGTTCGGAACCGGCCACCTTCGCCGCAGTGAGCGTACGGCTGCTCTTGCACCGCACCACGGCTTATCGCTACCGGCTATATCGGCATGAAGAGTGGGTGCCCGCGATTTGGCTGGACATCAATGCTTCGTTTCGCGCGATCTGCGACCTCGGCCTCGAACAGCTTTCGGTACCGCTCGAGGAGGGGCGATCGACCCGTGCCGTGGCGGCGTTTTCGATCTTGCAGTTGCTGCGGCTGGCCAACGCGGGCGCCTTTACGCCCTCACAAACCTTTGCGCTTTGGCAACGGCTGACTGAATTCGCTCACGACGCACGCCTGACGCCGCGCCCGACCGGCGAGGATGGCTTCTATATCGATCTGTCAGGACACGAGGGTTTGCGACCGCGGCACCAACTCTCAGACGGCGGCCAGTTTCTGTTCCTCGACACGAGTGCGATTTTTCATCGCTTCAACGCCTGGCTGGATCAGCTCGAGCGAGAGTTTCGGGACGCCGCCCAAACGCCGGCCCGCGAAAATCGTCCCGCCGCGGCGCTGCTTGCGCTGCGCAGTGCCGTGCTGCGCATCGATCCGCGCTTCAAGCCGCTCATGCGCGCCAGTGTGCGCACCCCGCATAGCGGCCGTCTGCTCACCGCGCTCGGCATCGCCGCCTCAGCGGCCACCTTGACATACGATCCTCGAGTGATCGCCTCGGCGCTCGACGGTACCCAGTCAGAGGACAGTCGCGCCGAGCTCCGCACCATGGGCCAACTGACCGATTCCCTGCTCGGCCGTCTGCCGCCCGATTTGCCGGCCGAGATCGCGCGGCTGGACGTCGGCTTCTGGCGTCTGCGCGACCGCAGCGACCTTGGCTACCGTGTCGTGGTCGATCAGGTCGACCCGAATCGATTTCGGCTTCGAGACCTGGCCCTGGTCTCAGAAGATCCACCCAACCACGGCTGGCAAGTCGCCTTCATCGCGCGGCTTGTCAAGCTACCGGCCGGACAGGTCGAACTCGGACTGCAAGTGATCTCCCGCGATGCCGAAACCGTGGAACTCGAACTGCTTGAACCCTCGCGCTCACGCGACGATGCGCCGCAAGCCGCGCTCGGCAAGACGTTTCGCGCGCTGC
This sequence comes from Casimicrobiaceae bacterium, assembly GCA_025056355.1. Classification (GTDB taxonomy): domain Bacteria; phylum Pseudomonadota; class Gammaproteobacteria; order Burkholderiales; family Casimicrobiaceae; genus Casimicrobium. The sequence continues at coordinate 77,476 of JANWWI010000006.1, forward strand.
GTTTACGCTCGGCATTTCATGCCCAGCCGCTTCTGGGCACGACGTGGATCGTCCCGCTTGCCGACTTCACACAGGGCACCCGGTATCGCCTCCTCGCCTCAGGGCGCCAGTTCGAAACGCAGCAGGTGCTCGCCGACGGCCCGACTTGGGTCTGGATCAAGCCGGCCGAGGTGAGTGCGCCGGAGCGCCTCGAGGCAAGGAGTCAGCGCTAGCTGACGCCGTGCCGACGAAACCACGCAAGTAGCATCGCCCAAGCCTCTTCGGCGGCCTGCTTGCGGTAACTCGGCCGATAGTCGGCAAAAAAGGCGTGCGGTGCATCCTTGAACAGCACGATCTGGCTCGGCTTCCAGGCGGCCGCAAGCGCTTCTTTCATGCGCTCGACGCTCTCGACCGGAATGCCCGCATCGGCATCCCCATAGAGGCCAAGCACCGGAGCGTTAATGTCGGGCACCACATCGATCGGATGCTGCGGCGTCAGCGGCGTGCGGTTGCCTTCGAGTCGCCCATACCACGCGCCGGCCGCTTTGACGTTTTGGTTGTGCGCGACATAGAGCCACGTGATTCGTCCGCCCCAACAAAAACCCGTGATCGCGAGCTTTTCGACGTTGCCCTTGCCCGACTTGCGCGCGTACTCGACCAGGGCATCGAGGTCGGCCATGACTTGCGCATCGGGCACTTTCGAAACCACCTCGCTCTGGATCCGCGCGATCTCGGTCATCTTCGACACGTCGCCCTGGCGAGCAAACATTTCGCCAGCAATCGCGAAGTAGCCGAGCCGCGCGAAGCGTCGGCAAATGTCCTTGATGTGTTCGTGCACGCCGAAGATCTCTTGCACAACGAGCACGACGGGGAATGCTCCGCCGCTTGCCGGCATCGCGCGATAGGCCGGGATCTCGCCATCTGGCACGGGGACTTTGACCTCTCCCGCAATCAGCCCATCGGCGGGGGTGCGGATCATGGTCTGCGCTGCCACGGGCAAAGTGGCGGCGGCAAATCCCGTGGCCAGAGAGGTCACGAGAAATCGGCGTCGAGAAGTGGCCTCGGCGGGGGAAAGCGCATCGATCTCCGCTTTTGCCGCCTCCACCACAGAAACGACGTTTGCTTCGTTCATGGGGATCTCCTTCCTCAATGAGTGTTCAAGCCGGCTTGGCCGCTAGGGTAGGGGTGCGCCGCATCATAGGCGAGGTGACCGCGGCAGAGGGTGAACCGAATGACACCGGGAAGTTCGTATCCGATCAAGGGGGAATTCCCGCCACTCAAAAAGGAGGAGGGGCGAATCAAGCGATAGGCGGTGGGGTCGAACACCACCACATCGGCCGGTGCACCGACCGAAAGGGTCGGAATCGGTAGACCGGCCGCCGCCGCGGCGCGATAGCCCACCCAGCCGAGAGCGTCGAGCAAGGCTACCCGCTCCTTCTGCGCCAACCACAGCACGAGCGACAGGAGCGTTTCAAAACCGCTTGCGCCAACGGCCGCCTCGGCAAAGGGTCGCGCTTTGGCCTCCGGGGGGTGCGGGAAATGGTCCGACACCACCGCATCGACCGTGCCATCGAGCAGTCCACGCCGCAGCGCGTCCCGATCACGCTGGCTGCGCAGGGGCGGCGCCAGACGCAGCTGTGGATCGAAATCGCCGATATCGGCTTCGGTCAAATGCAGATGCAACGCCGACACATCCGCCGTCACGCGTAGGCCCTCCGCCTTGGCCGCGCGCACCAGTTCCACGCCCGCGGCCGTCGACAGGCGGCACAGATGCAAGCGAGCGCCAGTGGCCCGTGCCAGTGCGAGCTGCGTTGCCACCGCAATCAATTCGGCTTCCGCTGGAATCCCGGGCAATCCCAGCCGGGCCGCGACTTCGCCGTCGTGGGCTACACCGTCTCCGGCCAGCGAGGCATCCTCGGGGCGCAGCCACACCAGGTAGTCAAAGGTGGCCGCATATTGCAACGCGCGCCACAAAAACCTCGTCTCCACGGCCGTGGCCAGCCCTTGCGAAAAGCCGATACAACCGGCCGCGCGTAGCTTGCACAGGTCCGCCAGTTGCTGCCCTGCCAGCCCGACCGAAAGGGCCCCGAGCGGATGGACCTGCGGTCCGTGAAACGACTGCGCCCGTAGCCTGAGCATGTCCACCTGGCCCGGATCGTCCAACACCGGCGAAGCCTCCGGCGAACAAACCACTTGCGTGATTCCACCGGCCACCGCCGCGCGCAGTTCCACATCGAGCCGGCTGCGCGTCAGCCGCGCTGCCAGATCGATCAGCCCCGGCGCGACGACCAGACCCGTGGCATCGATCTCGCGGTTGGCGTGCCAATCGGGCGGAGCCGTGCCAAGGGCCGCAATCTTGCCGGCCGCGATGAACACGTCGCAGCGCGCATCAAGCGCCTGCGCAGGATCGACCAGTCGTCCCCCTCGGATTGCGATCTTCATCGCAGCGCTCCGGCGAGCATGGCCATCACCGCCATGCGGATCGCAATGCCGTAGGTCACCTGCTCGAGGATGACTGATTGGCTTCCGTCCGCGACCGCCGAGTCGATCTCGATGCCGCGGTTTAGAGGCCCAGGATGGAGCACGATCGCATCGGGCTTCGCCCGCGCGAGCCGCTGTGGCGTCAGACCGTAGCGCTCGAAGTATTCGCTTGCGCTCGGGATATAGGCGCCGTTCATGCGCTCGTTCTGCAAGCGAAGCATCGTGATCACGTCGACACCGACCAGCGCCTCATCGAGCGAACGATAGATCCGCAGCCCTAGCCGCGCCAGATCGGCCGGCACGAGCGTATTCGGGCCCACCAGCCGTATTTCGGGAACACCGAGCGTCTTGAGCGCATGGATTTGCGAGCGCGCCACACGCGAGTGCAGGATGTCGCCGACAATGGCCACCGTGAGCCGCGAGAAGTCGCGCTTGTGACGGCGAATCGTGAAGGCATCGAGCAGGCCCTGCGTCGGGTGTTCGTGCCGGCCGTCGCCCGCATTGATGACGTGCACGTGCGGCGCGGCATGCCGCGCAATCAGATACGGCGCCCCGCTTTGACTATGACGCACGACGAACATGTCGGCATGCATCGCCGTCAGATTGGCCACGGTGTCCAGAATCGACTCGCCTTTGCTCGTCGAGGAACGCGGCACATCAAGGTTGATCACCTCAGCCGACAGGCGCCGCGCGGCGATCTCAAAGGTGGTGCGCGTACGGGTCGAATTTTCGAAAAAGAGGTTGAAGATCGCCTTGCCTCGTAGCAGTGGCACCCCTTTGACCTCGCGCTCATTGACGCCGACGAAGCTTTCGGCCGTATCGAGAATGCGCTCGAGGATCGACCGCGGCAAGCCTTCGATCGCGAGCAGATGATGCAGTTCGCCGCGATCGTTGAGTTGCGGGTTGCGCTTGGACAACATGGTTGCTCAACGCCGCCGCGGGACGCACCGAAAGCGAAACTGGCCGGCTTCATCGCGCTCGAGTTCGAGCAACTGGTCAACCGGGACGATCACCTCGCCGCCGCAATAATCGGCCGCGATCGGAAGTTCGCGTCCACCTCGATCAGCAAGCACGGCCAGTTCGACCGATCGCGGACGGCCGTAGTCGAACAGCACGTTGATGGCGGCACGGATCGAACGTCCCGTGTAGAGCACATCATCGATCAACACCACATCGGCCCCTTCGATCGCGAAGGGCAGCTCGGTCCGACGAACGGTCGCTTTCAAGCCCGCACGGGCAAGGTCATCGCGATAGAAGGACACATCGAGAAAGCCAACGGGATGGTCGCCCGGCACCTCGCGCGCGAGCCGCTCGGCCAGCCACGCTCCGCCGGAATACACCCCCACGAAGCATGCCCCCGCGGCGACCGCGCCCGTCATCGCCGCGACAAGCTCACCGAACATGGCCTCAGCGTCAAGGGCCGTGGAGACATCGCTCATCGTTGGCCGTGCATCTCGTGGAAGCGTCGAAGGATTTCGGCGGCAGCCTCGGCATCGCTGCTCGAGCCGATCGAGGAGTAGCGTTCGTCGACGAGAAAGACGGGTCGGCCGAAGCGGGCCCTGAGTTGCCGCGAAAAACGCTCGGCGCGGGCTGTGAGCGCATGCGCGGCGCCATCGGGATGCGTCGGGCGGCCGACGACGAAGCAATCCGGTTCCCATTCGGCCACAAAGGGACTCAGGCGCTCGAGCCGTTCGCGATCGCTTCGACTCACAATCACCGCGAGCGGCCGCGCCGTTGCGCCAAGCTCTTGACCCACGGCAATGCCGGTCCGTCGCTCGCCGAAATCAAAGGCGAGCACGGTGCGCTCGCCCGGGACGGCAGCAGGCCGGGTCTGCGCCGCGGCGACCCGAGTCGACCGGTTCGTGCTCACGCGTGCCCCGCAAAGGAGCTCAGCGTCAAACGACTGACTCCGAGTCGCGCCAGTGCAGCATCGAAGAGCCGCTCGGGCTCGGTCCTGAACAAGAGCTCGGCGTCCGCGGGAACCGTGAGCCAAGCGTTGGCGGCGAGCTCCGCCTCGAGCTGCCCGGGCGCCCAGCCCGCATAGCCGAGCGTGAGTATCCAATCACGCGGACCTTCGCCGCGTGCGGCTGCCTCGAGGATGTCTCGCGAGGTCGTCAGCGACAGCTCGTCATTGACGCGCAGCGACGACTTCCATTGCCCGCCCGTGCGATGCAGTACAAACCCGTGCTGACCGCCCACAGGCCCCCCGAAGTAGACCGGCTTGTCCAAGATGGAAGGATCGCGCACCTCGATGTCGAGCTGCCCAAACAGACGTTCGATGCGAAGCGGTGTCGGGCGATTGACCACGACCCCGAGTGCGCCCTCTGGCGTGTGCTCGCACAGATAGGTCACGGTCTCGCGAAAATGCACGTCCTCCATCGCTGGCATCGCGATGAGAAAGTGCCCCGCGAGGCTGGTCGTTGCCATGGCGCAGATTGTAGGCGCTTGCGCGCCGTGGCGGTACATTCACACGCGCGATTGAGACGGTGCTCATGATCTACGAGCGCGCGTTGTTTTGGTTTCGCCGCGATTTGCGCTTGGCGGACAACGCCGGGCTTGCCCGCGCGCTGGCTCACGCACGGCGGCTTTTTTGCGTCTTTGTCTTCGATCGCGACATTCTCGACGCCCTGCCCGAAAAGCGCGATCGGCGAGTCGAATTCATCTGGGCGAGTGTGCGCGAGCTCCACGAGGCGCTTGCCGCTCGTGGCGGCGGGCTGTGCGTGCTCGACGGACGCGCGCGTGAGGCGATCCCGGCGCTTGCCACGCGGCTGGGCGTGCGAGCCGTCTTCACCAACCGGGACTACGAACCCGAAGCGATCGAGCGCGACCGCGCCGTCGCCCAGGCACTTAGGGCCTCCGGCATCGCCTTTGAGACCTGCAAGGACCAGGTGATCTTCGAGCACGATGAGCTGCTCAGCGTCAACCGCACGCCGTTTTCGGTGTTCACGCCCTACAAAAACGCTTGGCTGCGGCGGCTCGAGCCAGCGCATGTAGCCGAACAGGTCACCGCACGGCTCGCCGAGGCGGTTCAAGCGCCCCCAGAGGGCTACGCGCTCCCCCCCCTTGAAGCGCTTGGCTTCGTCACCGGCGCGCTCGATCGCCAAACCATGCCGCCCGGGACGGAGGGCGCCGAGCAGCTCTTCGCCGATTTCCTCACACGAATCGACCGCTACCACGAGACGCGCGATTACCCGGGTATCAAAGGCCCTTCTTATCTGTCGACCCATTTGCGCTTCGGCACGGTCTCGATTCGCCGCCTTGCGCGCGAGGCGTGGCGTCGCGCACAGGCGGGCTCACGAGGTGCCGAGGCGTGGCTCTCCGAGCTCATTTGGCGCGACTTCTACTTCCAGATCCTTGCACACCATCCGCGCGTGGTCACCGAAAACTTCAAGCCCGAATTCGATGCGCTGCGCTGGCGCGACGACCCGGAGGCCTTTGCCGCTTGGTGCGAAGGTCGCACCGGCTACCCGATCGTGGATGCTGCAATGCGCCAGCTCAACCAAACCGGCTACATGCACAACCGCCTGCGCATGGTGGCGGCCTCGTTTCTGACCAAGCATCTCCTGATCGACTGGCGAAAAGGGGAGCGCTACTTTGCGGCCAAACTCAATGACTATGACCTTGCCGCCAACAACGGTGGCTGGCAATGGGCCGCCTCGACCGGCTGCGATGCGCAGCCCTACTTCCGCATCTTCAACCCGGTCGCGCAAAGCCGCAAGTTCGACCCCGAGGGCAGGTTCATCCGCCGCTACGTTCCGGAGCTTGCGGCGCTCTCAAACGAAGACATCCACGCGCCTTGGCTCATGAAGCCGCTCGAGGCCCGTGCGCGCCGCTTCGAGCTCGGCCGTGATTATCCGGCGCCAATAGTCGATCATGCGGCTGCGCGCGCCCGAGCGCTCGCAGCGTTCCAAGCCGTGCGCGGGCGATGATCAGGGGTTAGCCAAGGCCGCGCGCGGCAACAGACGCACGAGGAGTGTGGCCTCGTAATCGTTCCAGGTCAGCGGCACAGCAAAGACGGGGCCGTCCCAAAGGACCCGCTCGTCGGGGCCGAGCCGCCGCACGCGTGGCGGAGCAATCGCCAGCGCATCGCCGTAGACGCGACGCGCATAGCCCGCGACCTGATTGGCGATCTCGCCGACCAAATCAAGGTGCACCACGTCGGAAAAATCGCGCTCGCCCATCCGCAGAAGCACATGACTCAAAAGCGCCCTGGGGGCCACGAATTCGATCGATCCCCCGTATGCACCGGAGACGGGAATCTCGCCGAGTAAATCCCCGGGTCGAAGCGGTTCTGGTTCCGCAACGCGGTAGGCCGTCCGTACCGTGGCGGCCAGCCCCGTCGTGGCGTGAAAAAACCGCGCCAGCGCATCGACGAAGACGCGCACATCGCGCTCGGTCAGTAGCGCTTCGCTCATGCAAGCAACTCCCGCAGAGCGACAACGAGCTCCTCATCCGTGAAGGGCTTGAGCAAAAACCCGTGCGCGCCGCAGGCCACGGCCTTGAGTGCAGTGGCGCGATCGGAGAGCGCGGAAACCACGAGAATGCGCGCCTCCGGCAAGATGTCGCGCAGGCGTCGCAGGCAGTCGGCTCCTTCCATGCGCGGCATGGTCAGATCCATCGTGACCAGCGTCGGTCGCTTTTGCTGCGCCAGTTCAACGGCTTCGACGCCATCGCGCGCCATCGCCACGAGTTGAATGCCGAGGTCCGATTGACCGGTGATCAATCGGACGATGCGATTGCGAAACACCATGGAGTCATCTACGACCATGAGCGAGTGTCTCATGCCGGTGCTCCCAACTCGATCGTAAAGCGCGTGAACTGCCCGCTGCATGAGGACACGCGAAGCCGCGCGCCGAGCTCTGCGAGCAGTCGGCGCACCCGCGCCAGGCCATCGCCCCGCCCGGCGACCTCGCTGACCGAAGCAGCGGTACTCACCCCCGGAGCAAAGATCAACTCGGCAAGCGCGCGCTCATCTAGCGCAGCAACATCGAGCCCTCGCGCCTCGGCGACCGCGCGCAGCTTGCCGAGCGACAATCCGCCGCCGTCGTCGCTCACCTCGATGCCGGTGATACGTCCGTCGGCGGCTTGCTCGACGCGTACCCGTACCACGCCGCAGCGAGGCTTCCCGAGACGCAGGCGCTCTTCGGGGTGCTCGATGCCGTGCACGACAGCATTGCGCACGAGCTGCGGCAAGATCTCGCGCAGCGCGCGCTGCATGGCCTCAGAAAGACGATCGAGACTGCCTTCCATTTCCAGGCGGGCTTGCTTGCCGAGACGCTCGGCCGTCTGTTCGACCACGCGAGTCAGCGCTTGGCCCAAGGTGCGCGTGAAATTGCGCTCGGGCGATGCGGTACCCGAGAGCGTGGCACGGATGCGCTGCATGAGCTCCGCGCCGTGCTGGAGGGAATCGCCGAGTCGCGACAAGGCAAGCGTCACACCGATCAAGTCCTCACCGGCAAGCTCGGCTTTTTGTCGCAACGCAACGAAGTTGTCTTCGACGCGATGCGCGACCTCTGCGATTCCCACAAGGCCCACGGCAGCAGCTTCTCCTTTGATGCCGTGAACCACCATGGCCACTTCCTCGAGCAGGCGCCGGCGCGCGTGCGGTTCGTCGGCTAGCCCTTTGAGCGCGTCGTTCAGGCGGGCGAGCTTGCGTTGCGCGCCGTCGATAAATTGTTCGACCCACTGCGGATCGCCCTCGAGCAGCGCAAGCAGCTCTTCGAGCGACCCTCCAAGGGGACGGCGCGTCTCAAGCGCTTCGGCCAGTCGTACCCGCTCGGTCACGTCGGTCACGGTCACCAGCAGCTCCTCGACTCGGTTCGCATCACGAATCTGCGTGAAGCGAAAGCTCAAATGACGGCCTTCCGAGGGTCGGTTCGGGTGACGCGCATACACCTCTTTGAGCGGGTCGAGCTGTTTGAGCAACGCGGGCTTGACCTTGGGATCAAAAAGTAGCCCGATGTAATCCTGGGCCTGCGCAGCGGTGGCGGGGTCAAGGTACCGATCAAGCCACTCGAAAAACGATGCGCCGGGCGGGCAGGGCTGCATGAGCAGCGTTTCAGCGCTCGCCGAAGTGCGGGCGCCGAAGGTGCCGTCGCGGTAGATGAGCAGCAGCCCCTCGTTGACCGCCCCGAGGATGTCCTCGGTGGCTTTGCGCGCCCGCTCGGCTTCCGCATCGCTCTTGCGCAAGTGCCGCACGAAATGGAAAACGATGTAGAGGAAGTTCAAAAATGCGAGCAGGATCGCGCTGATCTGGATGATGCGCATCTGCTGGACCTTGCGCTCGGCGCCGTTTTTCACGGCCTGCGCAAGATCGTCGAGTCGGTTGGCCAGGCTGATGTTTCTCGCCACGGCCCGGTTGACCGCAAACTCCACCGTCTCCGGCGTCAGGCGATCCGTGGTCAGCAGCGGCTCAACCTCGCGCTCGATCGGTTCCCACTGGCGACGCACGCGCTCGAGGATCGCGCGCATCGCGGTCACATCGATGCCAAAGTAGACGAAATCGCGGTCGTCAGCCAAGGAGGCCTCAAGCCGCGGTAGCTGCGCCGCAAAGCCGTTGCGTGCCTCGGTCAGTTGCGCGATGCTCGTCTGCGTCGGAAGTCCCTCTTTGACCTCGGTTTGCAGCGTCAGCACGCTTTTGGTGAGCTGCTGCGTCAGCATTCGCATTTCGCCGACCGCCGTGAGCCGTTCGGCATCGCGCTCGAGTTGCTTCGAAGCAAAAAAGTTGAACAGCAACAAACCGAGGTCGATGATGATGAAGAGCAAGACCGCGATGACAAGGCGCCGATACTTTCCGAACATTGCCAGGGGAAACAAGCGCAAACTTCCTCTAGTCTCCGCGGGCGCCGTGACATCCTGATGACCAAACCCTCATGATCCGGAGCGTGCATTCCCGGCCGCGCTAGCATGAGCGTTGTCGTGCTGACCGATTCACTCTGGGTGTTCACCGACCATGTCGAACACTGCCCTTGCTTCACGTGTTGCGCTTGTCACCGGTTCCACAAGTGGGATTGGACTTGCCATTGCTCGCCGCCTCGCCGCCGCGGGTGCGGAAGTGGTGCTAAACGGCTTCGGCGACCCGGCCGACATCGAGCGGCTACGCGATGAAATCGCGGAGGCGGCGGGCGTGCGCGTGCACTACGTGCCGGCCGATTTGGCCAAGCCCGCCGAAGCGCGCGCGCTCGTTGAGCAAGCCCTTGCCATTTGCGGTCGGCTGGATGTGCTCATCAACAACGCCGGCATCCAGCATGTCGCACCGGTGGCGGAATTTCCCGACGAGCGTTGGGAAGCCGTGCTGGCGATCAATCTCTCCGCAGCCTTTTACACGATCAAGGCGGCGCTGCCTGACATGCTCGAGCGCGGCTGGGGGCGCATCATCAACATCGCCTCCGCGCACGGCAAAGTCGCCTCGATCCACAAGGCCGCGTACGTGGCCGCCAAGCACGGTGTGATCGGTCTCACGAAGGTCGTGGCGCTTGAGACGGCAAAGACGCAGATCACCTGCAACGCGATCTGTCCGGGTTGGGTCGACACGCCGCTCGTGCGCAAGCAAATCCTGTCCCGCGCCGAAGCGCAGGGCATCACGGTCGAAGAGGCCACGCGAGCGCTGGTCGGTGAGAAGCAGCCCTCCGAGCGCTTCGTGCAGCCCGAACACATCGCCGAGCTTGCGCTCTTTCTCACCAGCGAGGCCGGCGGTTCGATCACCGGGGCGGCCTACTCGATCGACGGCGGCTGGACGGCGCAGTAAGCGCGAGCGGTTGACCCGCCGAGCTCAAGCCGGCGCAAGCACGCCGCGGCGGATCTGATCCAGCTCAATCGACTCGAACAGCGCCTTGAAATTGCCTTCGCCGAAGCCCTGATTGCCCTTGCGCTGAATGATCTCGAAGAAGATCGGGCCGATCAGGTTCTGCGTGAAGATCTGCAGAAGCAGCCCGGTGTCGCCGGGCGCGCCGTCGAGCAAGATGGAGAGCCGCTTGAGCCGCTCCGCGTCTTCGCCGTGGTTGGGAATGCGAACGGCAAGCTGCTCGTAGTAGGTCTCGGGTGTGCTCTGAAAGGGCACTTGAGCCGCAGCGAGCCGCTCAACCGCGTTGTAGATGTCATCGGTGGCCAGCGCCACATGCTGAATGCCCTCGCCGTGATAGGCCTGTAGATACTCGGCGATCTGGCTCTTGTCGTCGGCGGACTCGTTGATCGGAATGCGAATCTTGCCGCAGGGGCTGGTCATCGCGCGGCTTCTGAGCCCGGTGAGTTTGCCCTCGATGTCGAAATAGCGGATTTCGCGGAAGTTGAAGAGACGCTCGTAGAACTCGGCCCACTCGTTCATGCGGCCGCGGTGCACGTTATGGGTGAGATGGTCGATCTGAGTGAGCCCGACCCCCTTCGGCTCGCGCGGCGCGCCGGGCAGGGGCACGAAATCCACATCGTAGATGGTCACATCGTTGCCGCCGTAGGCCGAATTGCCACGGTAGCGATCCACGAAGTAAAGCAACGAATCCCCGATGCCCTTGATCGCGGGGATGGCTAGCTCCATCGGCCCCGGATGCGGCTCGACGCCCCATGCGCCGAGCTCGAGCGCGCGCCGGTAGGCGAAGGCTGCATCGCGTACGCGAAAGGCGATCGCGCAAATGGAAGGCCCATGCACACGCGCGAAACTCTGTGCGAAGGAACCCGGCTCGGCGTTGACAATGAAGTTGATGTCGCCTTGCCGGTAGAGCAATACATTTTTCGAGCGGTGTTTGGCCACCGCCACAAAACCCATCTGCTCGAAGAGTCGTCCCAAGGCGGCCGGATTAGGCGCCGCAAACTCAATGAACTCAAAGCCATCGGTGCCCATCGGGTTGTCCCAAGGCTCAAACCCCTGACCGCGTGTCGTCATCACGAAACTCCTTTGCGTCAAAGCTCTTGTAGCTGGAGTTTGATAGCCGCTACGCGCAATAGGATGGCGTTTCATCGCCTTTATAATCAATCGCGCGCTAAAAAATTGCTCTCTTGAGGAGTCTCCGTCGCCATGGACCGCATCGATCTGCGCATCCTTGAAGCCTTGCAAGTCAATGGCCGGCTCACCAACATCGAGCTGGCGGAGCGCGTTTCGCTGTCGGCCTCGCCGTGTCTGCGCCGGGTGCGGGCGCTCGAGGAGGCGGGAGTGATTGCGGGCTACGCGGCGCTGGTCGATCCTGAGAAGGTCGGACTTGGGCTCACCGTGCATTTGGACGTCGCGCTCGAGAAGCGCGATGCGGCCGCCCGTGAACGATTCAAGGCGGCCGTGCAAGCATGGAGCGAGGTGCTGTGGTGTCACTCACTTTCCGGCGAGTGGGACTACACGATGCAGGTTGTGATGCCGGATCTCAAGCATTACACGGCCTTTCTGATGGACCGCGTACTCGCCCTGCCCGGCGTGGTCAACGTCAAGTCGAGCTTCGTGCTCGAGAAGGTGAAGGAGACCACGGCGCTGCCGCTCAGTTTCGTGCCGCTCGATTAGCTGCGTTCGCAGGGCTCGTGAAGCTTTTCTATACTTGCCGTCGATGCGGGTGTCGTTCAATGGCAGGACCTGAGCTTCCCAAGCTCAAGACGTGGGTTCGATTCCCATCGCCCGCTCCAGAATGATTGGGTCGCGCAAGCGACCCTTGTTTTTTGCGGCGATGGGAAGCG
>JANWWI010000070.1 GCA_025056355.1 Casimicrobiaceae bacterium
CAGTCGAACAGATGCGCACAGGCAAGGCGGCGGCCTATCTCGCCACCTGGCATCCGGGCGAGCCGACCGCGGTCACCCCCGAGGCCCTGCCCGCGGCCGTGCCGATGGCTCTGGCACAACCCGCAACGGCGCTCGCGCAACGGCAGCGGGCACGGCAGATGGCGTTTCGGCGCTTGGCCGGGCCGCTGCTGGCCAGGCTGCGCACTGCCCTTACTGAACGATAGAACAGGCAGGAGAACACGTGAGCGGTGCGCCGCCCCGCCTGCAACGCAAGGCAGACCGAGTACGACATCGACGACTGACGCTCAGGTGTGCTGCAAAACAGGCAATGATCATTTCCGCAATCTTCCTCGGGAGCGCTGAACAATACCACCACCCATGATGGCAAGCATAAGGGGAATCCTGATTACCGATGAGGCTCAGCCTGTGAGCCAGTAGGGGTAGCCAACTGGCATTGCTTGATTTTTCGAGGAGAAAGCGATGCCGAAGGAAAGCGATGCCGAAGAACGAAGTGCAATTTCAGCGCGGCATGAGTTTGAGCGCTTTTCTGGCGCAGTACGGAACCGAGGCACAGTGCGTGCAAGCCCTGTTTGCTTAGCGCTGGCCGCGCGGCTTTGCCTGCCCCGAGTGCGGGCACGCTGGGCATTGCGTGCTCGGTCTCGGTCTGTACCCGTGTCATCGCTGCCGTCAGCAGACGTCCGTGACTGCCGGCACGCTGTTTGCTGGCACGAAACTGCCGCTGACGAAATGGCTGCTGGCCATCTACCTGCTGACCCAGGCGAAGAACGCAATCTCGGCGATGGCCCTCGCCCGGCAGTTGGGCGTCAGTTACAACAGCGCATGGCTCATGAAGCACAAGCTCATGCAGGCGATGCTGCAGCGGGAGCAAGGCCGGAAGCTCACCGGGATTGTGCAGATAGACGATGCCTACTGGGGCGGCCGGCGCCGTGGCTACAAGCGTGGGCGCGGCACGCGCGGCAAGACGCCTTTTGTGGTGGCCGTGGCGACCGATGCAGCGAGCGGCAAGCCGCAGACGATGCGCATGGATCGGATAAAGGGTTTCAGTCACCGCGAGCTCGGTCGATGCAGCCACAAGCATTGGGCTGCCGATGCCCATGTCCGCTCCGACGGGCTGGCGTGCTTCGGCGCCGTCAAGCAAGCCGGTTGTACCCATGAGCCGCGGGTCGTCAGCGGCCCCATGGGGCGCCAGCGGCGCAAAGCCTTCGTCTGGGTCGACACGATGCTCGGCAACGTCAAAAACGCCATGCGCGGAACCTACCATGCGATGCAAGCCTAGCATCTGCCGCGCGACCTCGCCGAATTCGCCTACCGTTTCAACCGGCGCTTCGATCTCGCCGGCATGATCGCTCGCCTCGCCGCCGCCGCGGTGCTCTCGCCGCCCATGCCGTATCGACTCGTAAAGCTGGCTGAGGCTCATTGGTAATCAAGAAACAAAAAACACCCACAAACCTCTTGACCGTCGTAGGGCGATCAGCAGCAGCCCGACGCCCTGCGCCCCCTGATTCTACGCGTCACCAACTGTCGCACCTAGATGTCATGCTGCCTCCCGGCCGGCAATCCTGCCGAGTCGTCAACCCACACGGAGGAAGAAAATGACCACCCCACTGCAGCAAGAAATTGCCCGACAGCGACAGCGCTTGAGCGAGCTGCGCGAAGAGGCCGGTGACATCGGGCAGACCCTGGCCGATGAAGTCTGGGACCGTTTCGAAGTCGAAATCGAAAGCGCCACGGCGGACGGCTTCATGTTCGACTTCGCCAGCAGCGTCAAAACGGTGCTGGCCATGTCGCTGTCCATCGCCTATGACGAAGCCTTCGAGCGACATGTATTGAGCTGTTTCGCGCACCTTGAAAAGGCGCTGCGCCAGGCCGGGCTGGGAGAAGCCGAGTTTGCCGGCGCCGGCATCGATCTCGCGGGCTTGCGCAAAGGCCTCAAACTGCACCGCCATGCCGATGCACTGATCGGCCAGGCCATCGAGCGCGCCAAACCCGGCCCCGCGCGCATCCTCGGGACCATGCTCTGCGACCTCGTGCGCGACGAACTGGAGCAGATGGAGGCCATGGAGCGCGACATGCAGCGCAATGCCGAGCGCCTCAAGGAAGAGCTCTATGCCTTGCGCGGCGAGCTCATGGGGCAACTGGCCGCGGAGACCACCCAGCTCATCAAGCAGGGCATCCAGACCTACCGCGCCGCGCTCGATGCGCTGGAAACGCGCCCGGCGCAAACAGTCGAGGAGGCCGCATGATCTATTGCCGTTCCTGTGGCAAACAGCTGCACGAATCGGCGCGCTTCTGCCCCCAGTGTGGCTATGCCTTTCCCCCGCCGCCGACACCGACGTTGCAGCCGCCCCGAAGCGAATCGGTGTGGATGGCGGTCACCGCCCTCGTGCTCTCCATCCTCACCTTGCTGGCGCTGCTGGCTGCGGCAAGCGAACTGGATACGCTGCATTCGTTGAGCGAGCTCGAGCGCGCCTTCGGGGGCCGTTCGCTGCAAGGCAAACTCAGCGAAGAAACCCTCGCCACTGCCACCGGCGGCCTCGTCCTGCTCCTGCCTGGCGCCATCTTCGGCATCGTCAGTCTTAGCCAGCAACGCGGCGGCCGCGGCATGGCCATCGCCAGCCTCGTCATCAACGGCATCAACCTCCTGATCGTGCTCGGGCTGTTTGGCGCCGCATTGGAATAAAGGAGACCCCTGATGGAAGAAGTCTTTTGCATGGCCTGTGGGCAGAAAATCCCCGCCACGGCCTCGTTCTGCCACCACTGCGGCGCCCAGCAAGCCGGCATGAGCGCCGCGGCAGCCCCCACCCAGCAAGCGGCGCCGCCCGCTCCTACTGCAGCGGCTCTGCCTGAAGGTGTCAAAGGCTGGTCTTGGGGCGCTTGCTGGCTCAGCTGGATCTGGGCGATCTTCAACAAAGTCTGGATCGGCCTGTTGGCGCTCATCCCCATCGTGAACCTGGCGATGATGATCGTGCTTGGCCTCAAGGGGCGGGAATGGGCCTGGCAGAAGGGCGGCTGGCGCGATGTCGAACACTTCCGCCAGGTGCAGAAAAAGTGGGATCTCGCCGGCTGGATCGTCTTGGCCCTTGGCTTCGTGCTGGGGATCGCCGGCGCCGTCATGGAAGCGCGCATGAAGGATGGCGGGGGCGGCGGCGAGGTGTCGATGAGCCTGCCCATGGATGACGAGAAGCCCAAATCTGCACGCGCCAACAAGGGGCCTTATCCGCTGCCGGAGCTGCAGTTCTCGCAAACAGACCTGCTCGGCGCGCTCAAGCGGGCCGAGGTGGAAGATCACTGGCGCAAAGAATATCTGGTCTACCTTAACCAACCGGAAAAATTCTGGGCCGAGTGTGTCGCCCGCAATGCAGGTTATGCCCAGATCATGGGCAGCCTGAGCAAGGAGGAAGCCGAGCGACATGGTGTAGACACCTGCCTAGGCCGCGCCGGCATCTATTACGCCTGTCTTGACCAGACCTCGCTCGATGAGGCCGTCGCCTGTCTGGCGCAAGACGCGCTCGATGTCGCAACCCATGGTGACTAAGAGGAGAATCGTCATGAACTTCATCACCCTGCGTTCCCTGTTGGCCGTAGCGCTGCTCCTGGCCGCGCTGTTGGCCGCTGCCAGCGCCCAGGCCGCCGGCAGCCCGAAGCGCTTCAAGGGCTATGCCGTCGAACTGCCGCGGGAAACGGCGCCCTACGCGCCCGAGACCGGCGATGTGGTGGTTGCCGAAACCGCTGCCCATGCGCTCATCCACCAAACCGGCTTCGTCGGCCCGGCCTGCGCCACCGGCCAATACCTGCTGATCTACAAAAAGCGCAAAACCTGGCGCGAGGTGGATACCGGCACCTGCGATGACCGCGGCTTTACTGCCCAGCTCAAATCCGACCGGCTCATCTTCACCCTGCGCGGCAAGCCGATGGCCATCTACCCGCTCTACGAGTAACGCCCTCCCGGCCGGGCCCGCGCCCGGCCACCCCCGCGCATCATTCACGCCCAGCCCCCATGCCATTAGGGAATGGCATGGGAGCATAGCGACAGGGTATGGCGATGAACGTCGGGTTGATGTAAAAATGCCCGCAAACAGAAAACCGGACGAAAAGAAAACCGGACTAAGGGAAGAATTCAAACATGAAAACCCAGCTTGGCAAGCTGCTTGCCGTTCTCAACCAGGGGCTCGTCGAACGGGAGGAGGCCATCAAGGTGGCGCTGCTGGCGGCGCTGGCCGGCGAGCACGTGTTGCTCCTCGGCCCGCCGGGCACGGCCAAGAGCCTGTTGGCGCGGCGCATCGCGCGGCTGTTCGGCGACGACTATTTCGAATACCTGCTCACCAAATTCACCACGCCGGACGAACTCTTCGGCCCCCTGTCGCTCTCCGCCCTCAAGGCCGACCGCTTCGAGCGCAAGGTGCAAGGCTATCTGCCCACGGCGCGCATTGCCTTTCTCGACGAAATCTTCAAGGCCAACTCCTCCATCCTCAACGCCCTGCTCGCCTTGCTCAACGAGCGTGTGTTCCACAACGGCGAAAAGCGCCAGAGCGCGCCCTTGCAAGCGCTGATCGCCGCCTCCAACGAATTGCCGGAGGACGACGAAGCGCTCGCCGCCCTCTACGACCGCTTTCTGCTGCGCCTGCACGTGGGCGGGGTGAGCGACGCCGC
Organism: Casimicrobiaceae bacterium; assembly: GCA_025056355.1. Lineage (GTDB taxonomy): Bacteria > Pseudomonadota > Gammaproteobacteria > Burkholderiales > Casimicrobiaceae > Casimicrobium. The sequence continues at coordinate 4,672 of JANWWI010000070.1, forward strand.
CCTGCCGCGGCTGTTTGAAGACGGCGACGAGCCGGCGCTTGCCCCCTTGCCGCTTACGGAGGTGGACGCCCTACGCGAGCGCGCCCGCCGCGTCACCCTGCCGCAGGAGGTCGGCGATGCGCTCAAAGCGATTTGGCTTGCCCAC
>JANWWI010000071.1 GCA_025056355.1 Casimicrobiaceae bacterium
CGCGCACCCCCGAGGACTTGCCCTATTTCGGCCCCTTGATGAACTTGCCGAAGGACTTCATCGACATCAACCTGGCCTTCTCGCGCGTGTCGGGCAAGCCGAAGCGCTACGTGCAGGATCTGATGCGCGAACGGGGGCCGGCGGTGGCCGAACTCTTGCGCGACGACAACACCTACATCTACGTCTGCGGTCTGCGCGGGATGGAGGACGGGGTTCTGGCCGCCCTGCGCGACATTGCGGGCGCGCATGGGCTCGCGTGGGATGCCTTGCACGGCAGACTCTGCGCCGAGGGGCGGCTGCATCTGGAAACCTACTGAACCGCCTGGCGCTGCCCGAGACGCACGATGACTCGGAGCGCGCGCTGGGCTGTGCGGGCGCGATGCGATTTGCCGATTTCTATGCCGGACAGGTGATCACCCTGGGGCCCGTGGCCTTGAACGAGGCGCAAATCGTGGCCTTTGCCCAGGAATACGACCCCCAGTGGTTCCACATCGACCGCGAACGCGCCGCCGCCGGTCGCTGGGGCGGCTTGATCGCAAGCGGTTGGCAAACCTGCGCCTTGGCGATGCGTCTGGTGTGTGACCACCTGCTTGTCGGCAGCGAGTCCTTCGGCTCCCCGGGCCTCGCGTATGTCAAATGGCCGGCGCCGGTGCGGCCCAATGAGCCGCTCACGCTCAAGGTCGAGGTCCTTGAGGCGCGTCGTTCGGCGAGCCGGCCCGAGCTTGGCATCCTGCGTTGGCGCTGGCAGTTCGAGCACGGCGACGGACGCATCGCCCTCGATCTGGAGGCCACCAGTTTGTTCGACCTGACCTCATCCGGCTAAGCCGGTCCGAATCGGCCGCGCAACGAGCGGCTCTGGGGGCGCGCTTGTGCGCGCTGCGTCAATCACCATCAAGCAAGCGGGGAGACGATGAAGGATCGCAACGACTATCGAGGCGCCGTGGCGGCAGGCGCCGTGGCGGCCGTGATCGGCTGTGGCGCGATGGGCCGCGGCATCGCGCAGCTTCTTGCGCAGGCCGGCTTGAACGTGCGGCTCTACGATGCCGACCCGCAAGCGGCCGCGCGCGCGCGAAGCACGGTCGAAGCCGACCTCCAGAAGTTGGCCGCCCGCGGCAAGCTCGCGCCGGAGGAGGCGGCCGCGACCGTGGCGCGCCTTGCGCCCGTGGCGGCGCTGAGCGAACTGGCCCCGGCGACCCTCGTCGTGGAGGCCGTTATCGAAGACCTGGAGGTCAAGCGTCGGTTGTTTGCCGAGCTGGAAAGGATCGTATCGGCACAGGCGATTCTGGCCACCAACACGAGTTCGCTCTCCGTGGCGGCAATCGCCGCAGCATGCAGCCGGCCCGAGCGTGTTGCGGGCTATCACTTTTTCAACCCGGCCCCGGTCATGAAGCTCGTGGAGGTGATCGCCGCAGTACAAACCGATCGGGCCGTGTGCGAGGCGCTCGCTGAACTGGCACGGCGTTTTGGTCACACGCCCGTGCAGGTGGCCGACACCCCGGGCTTTCTGGTCAATCACGCCGGTCGCGGCTATGTGACCGAAGGGCTCAAGATTCTCGCCGAGGGTGTTTGTGCGCCGCATGAGCTCGATGCCGTGCTGACCGACGCCTGTGGCTTTCGGCTTGGACCCTGTGAGCTGCTCGATCTGACGGGCCTCGATGTGTCGCAGCCGGTCATGGAGTCGATCTACCACCAGTACTTCGAAGAGCCGCGCTATCGTCCGCAAGTGCTGACGCGCCGTCGGCTCGAGGCCGGTCTGCTTGGCCGCAAGCGCGGCGTGGGTTTCTATCGCTACGAGGACGGGGCGGTGCAGCGGCCCGAACTGCCGCCCGCCCCGAACGTGGCTCCGCCGCGCGTCTGGATCGATCCGACGCAGCCGACGCTTGCCGCACGCGTGCGCGCGGCGCTCGCCCCGGGTGTTCGACTCGACGAGGGCGTACGACCGGCTGAGGACAGCCTGATCGTCGTCACGCCCGTGGGCAGCGATGTCACGACCGAAGTGCTGGCACGCGAGCTCGATGCGCGGCGCGTCGTGGCCTTGGATGCCTTGTTCCCAGGCGCGCGCCTGCGCTGTCTGTTTTCCAACCCAGCGCTTGATCCGCAGTGGCGTGAGCCGGCACGGGCGGCCTTTGCTGCCGAGGGCGTGAGCGTCGTGCTGGTGCGCGATTCCGTCGGGCTGATCGCGCAGCGGGTGCTGGCGATGATCGTCAACATTGCCTGCGCGATCGCCGAGCAGCGCATCGCCGCGCCGAAGGACATTGACCGTGCCGTCGTTCTCGGGCTCGGTTATCCGCGCGGCCCGCTTGCCTGGGGCGATGCACTTGGGGCAAGCACGCTCATGCGGATCCTGCAGACCCTGGCGTCGACCACCGGCGATCCGCGCTACCGTCCGACGCGCTGGCTTGCGCGTCGCGCAGCGCTGGGTTTGCCGCTTGCGCACGTCGATTAGCGGGCTGATTCCGCCTTCCTCAGCGCGCGCAGCGCCCTGGGGTTGCCGCCCGAACCGGCGCAAGGCTTCAAGCGGGGCTGACCCTTCGGCGAGGACATCACGGGCGTGTGCCGCCCGAGTCGTCTGCGTCAAGTTGTGCAAATGGCGGATTGGGTCGTTGGTGGATCCTGTTTACGCTGTCGGTGGCGCGCCGGGCATCGCCCGTAGCAACACCGCCAGCGCACAGCCGCCTCAGGCGACCAGCCTCAGCAGCTCCTGCTTTTGCACCAAAAGCAGCCTCATGTTCAGATAACGGTTGTCCTCCAGCCAAGCCTCGTGGGTTTCGATTCAGTCATCTCACCTTCAAGCACTTCCCCAGCTGCGCCTCCTTCGGCAGGGCCTCGATCGGGTCGCGGTCGCCCGCAACGGCCTCCACCACCGACAACTTCGCCCGATGCTTCCGTGTGGTCATCGATTGCCCTTCTTACCGGTTCAAGGTCAATCTCAACCATCAACCTCTTACCAGGACCATCCCCCCTCCACGAGTCGTGCGCGCTCTTGCACCCAGGCCTGCACACGATCCGGGCAGGCGCGGTAAATTGAGCGCCGAAGGCTCAGGCCGAGCGCGTGTTCGTGCGCGAAAGGCATCCGTGCCGCAGAGCTACCCCGTAGTGGTTTTCCCGACCGATTCTTCCGGAAGGCTTGATGAATCACAGCGAGATCGTCAGTTTCCTCTGGGGTGTTGCCGATCTTATTCGCGACACCTTCAAGCGTGGCAAATACCAAGACGTCATCCTGCCGCTCACCGTGCTGCGGCGCCTGGATTGCGTGCTCGCGCCGAGCAAAAAGGCGGTGCTTGAGCGTCAGGCGGAACTCACAAGACGCGGCCTTCGCGATCTAGATGCGCAGCTGCGTCGCGCCTCGGGCTTTGCGTTCTACAACACCTCGCGCTACGACTTCGAGAAGCTGCTTGCCGATGCGCCGCATCTGGCGGCCAACCTGCGCAACTACATCGCCGGTTTCAGCCCCAACATGCGCGAGGTCCTCGAGCGCTTCGACTTCGACAACACGATCAGCAAACTCGACGAAGCGCGCCTGCTCTATCAGGTGCTCGAGCGCTTCAAGGACGTCGATCTGCATCCGGACAAGATCGACAACCCGACCATGGGCACGATCTTCGAGGAGCTGATCCGCAGGTTCAACGAAGCGCTCAACGAAAACCCCGGCGAGCACTTCACGCCGCGGGACGTCGTGCACCTGATGGTCGAGCTCATGCTCGCCGGCGACGAGGAGCGCATCCGGCGCAAGGGCATCGTCTGCACGGTCTACGACCCCTGCTGCGGCTCGGGCGGCATGCTGATGATTGCCAAGGAGCATGTGACGATTGGCTGGCGTCGCAACGGCGAAATCATCCGCGAGGCGATCAACCCGCACGCGGAGATTCACCTCTTTGGCCAGGAGGTCAATCCAGAGACCTGGGCGGTAAGCAAGTCGGATCTCTTCATGAAGGATCCGACCGGGCGGGATGCCGACAACATCGCCTACGGCAGTACGCTTTCGAATGACAAGCACGCCGGACGTTCTTTCGATTACTTGATCGCCAATCCGCCCTACGGCAAGGACTGGAAGCGCGACGAGGAAGCGGTGCGCACCGAGCATGAACGCGGCACGGCGGGCCGCTTCGGACCGGGTCTGCCCCGCATTAGCGACGGGCAGCTGCTGTTCTTGCTGCACATGCTCGCGCACGCGAAGGATCCGAAGGATGGCGGTTCGCGCATTGCGGTCATCACGAACGGCTCGCCGCTGTTCACCGGCGATGCCGGCAGCGGCGAAAGCGAAATCCGCCGCTACATCCTCGAGCACGACCTGCTGGAAGCGCTGATCGCGCTGCCCGAGCAGCTCTTCTACAACACCGGCATCGCGACCTATGTCTGGGTGCTCACCAACCGCAAGGCGCCCGAGCGCAAGGGCAAGGTGCAGCTGATCGACGCCAGCTCGTTCTGGGCGCCGATGAGAAAGAGCCTCGGGGATAAGCGGCGCGAGATCCCGCCGGAGAAAGCCCTGGACATCGTGCGGCTGCTTGCCAACTTCCGCGATGGCGAGACGCGCCGCATCGTGAAGGACGGCCGGGAGGAGGAAGTCGTCGTCAGCCGCATTTTCCCGACCACGCACTTCGGCTATCGCAGACTCACGGTCGAGCGGCCGCTCAAGCTCAATTTCCAGGCCACACCCGAGCGCATCGCGCGGCTCGACGACGAAAAGGGCTTCCAGTCGCTCGCGCAGTCGAAAA
>JANWWI010000072.1 GCA_025056355.1 Casimicrobiaceae bacterium
CCGAGGCCGTACCGACGCCGCTTGCGCCCCATGGCATCCGCCTGCCGCAGCCAAGCGCTCGGCGCATCGACTGGTCCCGCCACCCGCTTTTTGAGTCCGGTGCGATCGAAGTACAGGATGAAGGCAGCCAGCTGCTTGCCGAATTTACCGGCGCACGGCGCGGGGAAGTCGTCGTGGATTTTTGCGCCGGCGCAGGCGGCAAAACGCTCGCCCTGGCAGCTCGCATGGCCTCCACGGGACAAATCTATGCGCTTGAGGTCCACCCACGTCGGCTCGCAAACCTCTTCCCGCGCGTTGCGCGCAGTGGCGCAACCAACGTCCAGCCAATGCTGATCGCCGATGAAAACGACCCCAAGCTCGAACGGCTCCACGGCAAGGCCGACCGCGTGCTCGTCGATGCACCGTGTTCCGGGCTCGGAACGTTGCGCCGAAACCCCGACCTCAAGTGGCGACAATCGCCCGAGAGCGTGCGCGAACTCACCTCGCTCCAGGCGCGAATCCTCAACGCCGCCGCACGCCTGGTCCGCGTGAACGGGCGACTGATCTACGCCACGTGCAGCTTGCTGCGCGAAGAAAACGAAGCGGTCGTGGAAGCCTTTCTCGAAGAACATCGCGACGCATGGGCCGTGAGCCACGATTGGGCGCCCCTGCACCCGAGCGGAACCCTCGACAAAGGGGGGCAAGAAGAATCGAACGCAACGCGTCCGCGAGCGACCGAGGAGCCACCAAGCCGAGATCGGCGAATGCGGAGCGAGCACGAGACGAAGCCATCGACCCGCGCAGCAGGTGTTGCCGCGGTGGTCTTGAGCGAAGAGGGTTATCTGCGCCTTGCTCCGGACACCCACGGCTGCGATGGTTTCTTTGCCGTTGCCTTGACCCGCAAGCGCTGAGGGCCTCCTCCAATGGCACAAACCTCGATCGGTACGCGATCCGGCCATCGGCCTGGAGACCCCTTCAAGCGTGAGGGTCACGCGTGCCTCGACGTCGCAGGGCGATCTGCGCAGCAAGCCTCGGTGGATACTCGCGCCGCGAAGCACTCGGGCAAAACGGCTCTGAATCAAGCCGCTGCGCACGCGACAGCGCCTCGTGCGGATCAAGCGCTCGCCGCTGCGCGTTGGGGCATCCTCTGTTCAGCTTTAGGCTCAAGGAGCTCGAAGCATGTCCCCATGCGGTCAAGACCGGCCAAAGCGGTATCTCGCGCTTGATCAGCACCGCCGCTTCGCCGCGACTGCCCCGCGATCACAAGCGTTGACCGGGGCTTGAGGAATGGCTCGCGCAACGGCTCACGCAGCACCGTTGATCGGCCAACGGGGGCGCGTGGCACGGGCGTGCTCCCACGCTGGCGGCGAGCCGACTCGCCGCAATCACGACCGCAACCGCTGTGCGCAGCTTGGGCTTTCCGCATTCGAACCCGCGGAAAAGCCCACGCGCGCGGGCTGCCCAAGGCAACGAACCGCGGCCACTTGCGCGCGAATCATCGCCGAGCCGCGCGGCCAGACAAGAGGCTCGCGTCCGGCCTATCAGCGCGGGGTGGAGCCCCCGATCGAGCGCGGGGTGGATTTGATGCCTAGAATGAGCGACTCGGCCGCGGCGCCGCTTGCGCAAGGCTTGCTTGATCGGCTGGCTGCGCCCGGCTCATTGCTAACCGGGGGTCTGTTTGGATACCGTTTTCGTTCTGGCTCAGGGGTTTTTTGTTCTTCCTTGGTGGGGATATGTACTCGTCTCGCTCGGACTCACCCACTTGACGATCGTCAGTGTCACCATTTACTTGCACCGTTGCCAAGCGCACCGAGCGCTCGACCTACATCCTGCGGTCGCGCATGTCTTTCGCTTCTGGCTCTGGCTCACCACGGGGATGGTGACGAAGCAATGGGTTGCGATTCATCGCAAGCATCATGCCAAATGCGAAACGCCGGAAGACCCGCACAGCCCCGTGATCTATGGGCATGCGTACGTGCTTCGCTTTGGCGTTGATCTCTACCGAAAGGAGGCGAGAAATCGCGAGACGCTTGAGCGCTACGGCTATCAAACCCCGGACGACTGGATCGAGCGGAACCTCTACAGCCGCTACGAGTGGCAAGGCATGGGGCTATTGCTGATCGTCTACCTTGCACTCTTTGGGGTCATCGGGCTCACCCTGTGGGCTGTCCAGCTTGCCTGGATTCCGTTTTTTGCTGCGGGCATCATCAACGGCACCGGTCACCACTGGGGCTATCGCAACTACGAAACCGAAGATGCTTCGACCAACATCTTTCCGATCGGCATCCTGATCGGCGGAGAAGAGTTGCATAACAACCACCATGCCTTCGGCGCTTCAGCCAAGTTTTCGCATCATTGGTACGAAGTCGATATCGGCTGGCTCTACATCCGCATCCTCTCGGCCTTCGGACTGGCGCGGGTCAAGCGAGTCGCGCCGACGCTCAAGCTGCGGAAGGCCCCGGTCGAAGCCTCCGATGCGCAAGCCACCGTGCACGCGATCATCACGCACCGCTACCGCGTCATGCGAGAGTATGGCCGCATGCTCTACCGCACGGCCCAAAAAGAACTTTCGCAGCTCAAGGCAAAAGCGGCCCGCGGCGAGATCGACCTGCCGAACCTCGGCCAAGTACTGCGCGATCTTCGCGTTGATGCGCAAGCCCTGGCAGACCAGCAGCGCGAACGCCTCGCTGCGGTGTTTGCGCACAGCGAGACTCTTGCCAAGCTCTATCAGGCACGCGAGGAACTTGCGGCGCTGTGGCGGCGTTCCTCAGCCACTCGTGAGGAGCTTGCCGAGTACTGGATCAAGTGGCGACAAGCAGCCGAGGCGTCCAATATCCCAGCACTGCGCGCCTTCTCGTCTCGGCTGACCCGTTTTGCCTAATCGAGCGTTCCGCAATACTCTCCGCGAGAGCCCCGACACGGCAACGCGGTACCGAGCGGCCACCGCCGGCGGCGGGCCGGCATGGCTCCAAGCGCGATCAAGACCCGTACCCCGGTGGCCATCGCGTCTAACCCACACCAGTGTCCCACGCCAGGGTGCAGCTGCCGCCTGTTGATTGCTGACGGCGGGATGAATTCGAAACAACAACCACGCTCCACGAGAAGCGTGGTTTTCGCCCGTTCGGCAGCTAGCCAATCGGGGGCTGCCGGCGAAAGGTTCACCGTCTACTTGAGCTTCGTTTCCTTGTATTCCACGTGCTTGCGCACGACCGGGTCGAACTTCTTGAGAACGAGCTTTTCCGTCGTCTTCTTCTTGTTTTTCGTCGTCGTGTAGAAGTGCCCCGTACCGGCCGTCGACTCGAGCTTGATCTTTTCCCGCATGAGTCTCGCTCCTCGTGTTCAGAGGGCACGCTTGGCCCGAAGCTCCGCAAGCACCGTCTCGACGCCCTTCTTGTCGATCAAACGAATGGCCGCCGGGGTGAGCCGCAGCCGAACGTAGCGGTTTTCGCTTTCGACCCAAACACGCCGATATTGCAAATTGGGCAAAAACCGACGCTTGGTCTTGTTGTTGGCGTGAGAGACGTTGTGCCCCACCATCGGCTTTTTGCCGGTTACTTGACAAACGCGTGCCATGATGATTCCCAGTTTGCCCGCACCGCGATACGCGGAGCTTTTGCGACGTCTCGCTCAGGCAAGGCTCCCTTGTCACGTGTGCGACTTGAGCTGCTTGCTCAAGCCGTCCGATCAAAGAACCTCGCGTGAGGCGTTGCTAGAAGCATGTGATTATATCCCGACCGGAAATCGAATCCCGGATGCCTCCTGTGGGCTGCCCTCAGAGCAGCTCGGCGAAGTCTTCGCGAGTGGTCGTATCGACCGTTGAAATGCGCCACTCGACGGGTTCGTCTCGGAGGTCAAAGGCCGTGCGCCGGATTCTGAGGCACAGAATGCCCCGGAGGAAGCCGCAGGATTCGCGCCCAATCGGCATCGAGCGCGACTGCCCTTAGCCGCTCCCCGTGCGAACGCCCGTGACCCCGAAACTCTCCTTGTCGAGTCGATAAATCGTGCTCGGGCGGTGACGCCACGGCGCGGCCGTCAACCCAGCCAAGCGCGCTGCCTCAATCCGCAGGCCGTCCACAAGCGTCGGTCGCCCCTCAAGGAGCAAGCGGTTGTGGATCGAAAAAACCGGTGCGGCGCCCGGTCTGCGCGAAGTTGCTTGGCGGTCGGTGCGTCGGCGATCGACTTTCGGAAGCGCACGCATTCGACCGGCGAGTCGGTCTTCTCGCCTTCGTGCGGGACGATGTTGGAAGAAATCCAAGGGCATCCGTTGGCGATCGTGCGTCGCAACAAAGCTGCCCTGGCCTTGCTTCCGGAGGAGGATTCACCGGCGAACCGGCTCGCCGAAACCGCAAACTGCTGTGCGAGCTTGCGCTCGGGTGGGATCGCCTGCGCCCGCTTGAGTTCGCCCGAGGCGAGCTGTGACTTGAGCGCCTCGTAAACGCGGCGATTGAGCAGCACTCCCTGAGTGCGCGTGAGGAAGCGCCAACGCGCGACTGCGTGGGTGTTGCCGAATGCATCAGATCTTGAATTGTCCCTCTGACCTGCCCCCATTTGCCGTACCAACGGATTGGAGAAGCCTGGGGTTGAAGGTTAGTCGAAGTTTTGTTTCGGCT
>JANWWI010000073.1 GCA_025056355.1 Casimicrobiaceae bacterium
CGACCACCGCGGCCGCGGCGCGCAGGTCCTCGATGCGCGAATTGGTGCACGAGCCGATGAACACCTTGTCGACGCGGATGCTCTGGATCGGCGTGCCGGGCGCCAGGCCCATGTACGCGAGCGCGCGCGCCATGCCTTCGCGCCGCACCGGGTCCTTTTCGCTGTCCGGGTCGGGCACGCGGTCCTCGACCGAGACCACCATTTCGGGCGACGTGCCCCAGGTGACCTGCGGCGCGATCGCGCGCGCATCGAGCGTCACCTCGCGGTCGAATCGCGCGTCCGGATCGGAGACGAGCGTGCGCCAATAGGCGACCGCGGCGTCCCAGTCGGCGCCGGTCGGCGCAAACGGCCGGCCGCGCAGATACGAGATCGTCGTTTCGTCCACCGCCACGAGCCCCGCGCGCGCGCCCGCCTCGATCGCCATGTTGCAGATCGTCATGCGCCCTTCCATCGAGAGCGCGCGGATCGTCGAGCCGGCGAACTCGATCGCGCAGCCGGTGCCGCCAGCCGCGCCGATTCGCCCGATCACCGCGAGGATCACGTCCTTTGCGCTCACGCCGGGCGAAAGCTCACCCTCCACGGTGACGCGCATGTTCTTCATCTTGCGCGCGACGAGGCACTGCGTCGCGAGCACGTGCTCGACCTCGGAGGTGCCGATGCCGAAGGCAAGACACGCGAACGCGCCGTGGGTGCTCGTATGCGAGTCGCCGCAGACCACCGTCATGCCGGGCAGCGTCGCGCCGTTCTCCGGGCCGATCACGTGAACGATGCCCTGGCGCGCGTCGAGGAACGGAAAATAGGCGCGTGCGCCGAACTCGCGGATGTTCGCATCGAGCGTCTCGACCTGCACGCGCGAGACCGGGTCTTCGATCCCCGCGATGCCGCGCTCCCAGCCGGTCGTCGGCGTGTTGTGGTCGGCGGTCGCGATCACCGAATCCGGCCGCCAGGGCTTTCGCCCGGCGAGCTTCAGTCCCTCGTAGGCCTGGGGACTGGTCACCTCGTGAACGAGGTGCCGGTCGATGTAGAGGAGCGCGGTGCCGTCGGCTTCGACGTGCACCACATGGCTGTCCCAGAGCTTGTCGTAGAGGGTGCGACCCATGGCGCAAGCGGCCGCGCGCGGCCGGGGCGCGATTATCCCACGGCGCGCGCCACCGAGACTAGCTATGGCGCATCAATAGGTTATTTCGTGACAGCAAGTTAGCGCTGTGGCAAGGCCGAGGGCACGGTGTATCGGCTTGATTCCCACCTCGGCCCTCGCTCGCGCCGAGGCGCTCGGCTCTCGGGCTTGGCCGAGGCGAACCTTCAAAGGTTCGTCACTCGAACCGCCAGATGACGCTCGCCCACACCATCGGCCGGTCATCGCGCGTGTCGGCAAGCGGCCTGCCCCCCTGCGTGCGCCAGGCCGCAGACGCCTCGAGCGTAAGCGCCCGGCCCGCATACCGCAGCCCCAAGCCCGCCCCGGCCAGGCTTCGGGTGTTGGCCACGACCGGCGGAACGATGCGCGCGGGCTCGGCATTGATCCTTGCGCGCCCGGCATCGTAGAACACAAACGGCTCAAGCTGACCGATCCGATAGCGCGCCTCAAGCTGCACGAACGCCCCTTCGTCGGCTGCGCCTTCCCCCTGGGGATAGGCTCGCACGCCGGTAGCTCCGCCCAGAATGAAGCTCTCCGAGGAATCGAGGTTCTTGCCCGCCCCCTGCACCGACAAGCGCCCAAGGAGCGTAAGCTCCGCAATGGAAGTGCGCTGCAGCCGCGCCACATCCAGGTTCCACTTGTCGTATCGGCCCCGCGTGTCGGTGTTGCTGGCGATGTCGGCCGCCTCCAACGCCGAATCGAGCTTGAGGCGCCCGGCGGTGTAGGCAAGCGCCCCCCAGCTGATCCCCGAAGCGTCCGTGCGGTCAAACTGCAAGGTCACCGGAACGACCCGGCTCGACTTGTTGAATCTGGTGTTTATCGCCTCCTGCCGGTCTTCCAGGCTCCTTCGCTGATAGGCGACCGAGAGCGCAAGATTGGCCGCCCGAGAGCGAAGAAGCGGATAGGACAGCCCGGCGCTTGCGGCCTTGACGGTGCCGTAGGCGCGCAGATCGCGGAAATCCTTGCCCAGCTCGTAGCTGGTGCGGCTGTAGCCGATCTGCCCGCGCAGGCCCTGCGTCCCAAGCGGCAGGCTGTAGTCGAGACTGCCCAGCCAAAGGTCCTCGTCGCTGTAGAGAAGCTGGCCGCGCAGCTGGTCGCCGAAGGCAAAGGGGCTGTCGGCCTGCAGCCGGGCCCGCAGCCGGTGCCGTCCGGTGTAGCGGTTGCCGTGGTTATCTGCCCCGAGCTCGGCCCGAAACAGACGATCCCGCTCGACGGTGACGAGGAGATCGCCCGTTCCGATCTCCTGCCCCGGCCGAAGCAGCGGCTCGACCCGATAGCCCGGCAGCTCCGAAAGCAGCAAGGCGGCCCGCTCCAGCGCCGAGGCTTCGATCACCGCGCCCGGAACCAGGGCCTCGAGATAGCCCCGCGCCGCCGCCTCCCCCTGCACCTCGATCCTGCCGTAGCGGCCCTCGATGATGCGGATTTCGAGCACCCCATCGGCAAGGGTCTGCTCAGGCAAGAACGCCCGGGCAAAGACGTAGCCGTGGCGCCGGTAATGCTCGGTGATCCTGCGCGCAAGCCCGCGAAGCCCCGCCAGGTCATAGCGCCTGCCCGAGACCTCTCCGAGCACCGCCGCAAGCGCCGCCTCGTCAAAGACCGTGTTGCCGCGAAAGCGAACGCCAGAGAGCGTGACCGTGGCCCCGCCCGGGGCTGTCTCGGCTTCGGCAGGCCGCTCCACCCGCACGCCCGGCAGCGGCTGCGCAGGCGCAGGCACCCCAGGCCCAAGCTCGCGCAGCACCCGACCGGCATCGGGCGCTTGCTGCGCCAACGCCGACGAAACCCCGCTCAGCGCGAGCGCAGCAAGCAACCGGGCCAGCCGAGCCATGTCACCCCGATTCGCGTTCTATTCTTCTTCGATGCCCTCGGGCAGCCGAATGCCCGTCCCGATTACGGGCAGCGCGATTCCCGCCCGCCCCCCAATGCGGCTCAAGAGCTCCTGCAGCAGCCGCAAGCGAAGAAGCGGGCGCTCGACCTCCGTCGTGCTCGTCTGTTGCGCGCTCGCGCGCGCATTCGCAGGCGCACCCGGGGGCTCCACCGCCTCGATCGTCAGGTTTGCCCCCTGGTAAACGATGGCATAGTTGGGATTGTTCGCGCTCGTCACCGTGCCCTGCAAGATCGGGTAGCTGCCCACCGCCTCGCCCGCCGAACGCGTAAGAGTGCCCGCCAGCGTCTCGCCGCTCACCAGCCCGCAGTTGACGCTAAGCGGCGCCGGACAGCCGCTCGTGTAGGTGAGCGCCGGGTCGGCCTGACCGACGAACTTGCTCTTCGGATCAGCGGCGACGAGCAGCGGACGCGCCGTGATGTCGGCGGTTGCGCTTCCGGTGGGGTTCACAAGCACGTAGTTGCCCGCATCGGCACCCGAGAGCGCACCGCCCGTGATGCTCACCACCTTGCCCGTGCCGACGTGCTTGTTGTTGAAGGCACCGCTTGCGCTGATGGCGACCGTGTCGCCTGCGACGATGTCGCCGCTGGTGGCCGTCACGCTCGCCGTCGTCGTGCCGTCATAGACCTTGTTCTGCGCGCTGTAGCTCGCAGTCAGGCTCTTTGCCGTGATGTCGGCCGTCTTGGTCTCGCCCGCCAGCGTGTAATTGCTCGCCAGCCCGCCGTTTGCACCGTCGCTCAAGGTGTAGCTCACCGTAACGCTCTTTCCGGTGCCGGCGTTCTTGTCGGCGAAGCTGCCGCTCGCGGCAACCCCCAGCGTCTCGCTGCCCACCAGACCCGAGAGCGTGCCCGGCGTGACACTGGCCACCGTGGTGCCGTCATAGACCTTGTTGGCCACCGTAGTGCCACTAATCGAAAGCGGCTTGGGCGTGATGGTCAGCGTGCCGCTCACGTAGCTGATGTCGTAGCCTTGTTGGTTGCTGAAGAGCCCCGAGACGCTGAGCGTGCGGGTGCCCACGTCCTTGCCGCTTGCCGTCACCGTGGGCGTGCCGAGCAGGTTGGCGTTCGGGGTGACCGAGTATGTGACGCCGAGACCAGCGGTCGTGCCGTCATAGGCGCGCATTCCGGAGACGGCGGTGACGGTGAGCGGCTGCAGGAAGCCGCGAAGCAGCGGATAGCTGTTGCCCTCGTAGATGCGCCAGATCCCGCCCGTGCCGCCCGCATCGTCGATGTCCCAGCCCGCCGATTGGAAGGTGGCAAGCTGCTTCATCTCGGCCGTCGTCTTGCCCGTGCCGCCGTCGCTCATCGGCCTGCCGGACGCCACGGTGTCCCAGAAGCTGTGGCTGACGGTGCCGTCGTTCACGCCCACCAGGCCGCCGAGAAGGGCGCTATTGTCGCCCCCCGTCACCGAGCCGCTGCTGTAGCTGTGGCTGACGGTGCCGT
>JANWWI010000074.1 GCA_025056355.1 Casimicrobiaceae bacterium
CGGAGACGATCACGATCGTTCCGATGTGTGGCCGGTCGTGGCCGAGCTGCACCGCGTCGAGCGCAAGCTCGATGTCCGCAGCGTTCTTCGTTCCCATGCGGTTGAAGGCGAAGATCTGCACCGGTTCGATCAAGGCCTCGACCAAACCCGAGCGCAGCATGCAGTACGGGAAACCCGACCAATCCGCGTAGGCGCGCTGCACGGCAAGCCTCGCGCTCGGGCCCAGCGCTTCGGCGATGCGCTCGCGAATCACCTTGAGCTTGAGCTGTTCGTAGAGCTTGCGGGCGTTCTCGATGCCCTTGAGCAGGTTTTCAATGTCGTAAAACACGGCAACATCATTGCGTTCCATTTGAGAATCTCCTTTGGTTACGCCCGTCCGGCACCGCGCTGGACGCAGCGCTTCGCAACTCCCAAAAGAGCTGTGTCTTTGCTTCCTGCCCCGGCCGCGGTCCTGCCACGTCATGTGGCGCTCTTGCCTTATCGTTTTCGATTTCGGCACCGCCCGCGGGCAGCGGTCGGCTCAGCTTCGGCATCACCGTCGCACGAGCCGATGCTGCACATCGTCTTTGCCCTTTTGCGCGCCGGGCAGCTCCAGAGCCTGGGCGAGGGCTTCGGCGAAGACCCCGTGAATCGCCCGTGGGCCACCTTCTCAAGCCCTTGGATCGGCTCTGAGCATCGCCTCCCGCCGCCGGAGGCCGAGGTCCGCGTCGGCGGCTGGCTGGGCGGTCTCACGGTAGCCCAAGCACATACATGGATCGAGCGCATCGCCGCAGGCCTGGCCGAACACCCGCACGGCAACTACACGCTCGAATCGTTCGCCTTCGGAGAGCCAACCACCGTCGAAGCGCTTGCCGCCGTTCCGCAAGCGCTCGCCGAAGCGGACGAAGTCGAACTACGCTGGCGCACGCCGTGGCGCGTCGAACCCAAACGCGGCATGCACTACCGCCCCCCCGACGCCCGCGCCCTGCTGGGTGCCTTTTTCAAGCGCATCGAAGGGCTCTTCGGCGTCGACTTGAGCGCCGAACGCGCCCAGCTCTCCACGCTCGAGCTTGTGCACGCCGTCGGCGGCATGCGTTGGCTCGTCCTCAAGCACGAGGCCAAATCCTCACCGGGCACTCAAGTCGACTGCGGCTGGGTGGGGCGCTCCTTCCTTTCGGGGGCGGACTTGGCTGCCGTCTTACCGTGGCTACGCCTGGCCGAGGCTCTGCACTTCAACGGTCGCCGCACGCTCAACGGCTTTGGCGCTGCCAGCCTGCACATCTCGGCGCGCCCGCTGTTCGATCCCGTGTTTTGCGATCCGGAGGCCATCGCCGAAGCGCTCGGCCGCCTCACCCCGCTCGACGCCGACGGCCGCGTCCGCGATGAGGCACTGCCCGATCCGCGCAGCCTTGCCGCCGCGCTACGCAACGGCGAATACCGTGCCCAGCCAAGCCGTGCCTGGAACATCCCCAAACGCGGCGGCACTGGAGGCGAAACACGCCCGATCGAGGCCCTGCATCCCGCCGACCGTATCGTTGCCGACCGCCTGCGCGCCGTGCTCGAGCCCTGGGTCGAGCGCTACGCCGGGCCCCATGTGCACGGCTACCGGCTCGGCCACTCGGTGCAAACCGCCCTGCTCGACGCCGCCGACGCTGTGGCCGACGGCCTGCACTGGGCCATCAAAACCGACATCCACGACTTTTTTCCCTCGATCTCGCATGACCTGCTGCAGCGCCGCTTGAGCGAAATCGTCCCGCGAGCCGATCGCAGCTTCTGGCACGCCTTGCGCGAACAACTGACCATCGCCCCCGAGGCCAGCGCACCGCGCGAGCGCGGGCTCGTCCAAGGCTCGCCGCTCTCACCGGTGCTCTCCAACCTCTACCTCGACCACATCGACCACCTTGCCCAGGGCCAGCATGCGCGCCTCATTCGCTACGCTGACGACCTGCTCATCCTCGCCCGCACCCGCGAGCACGCGCTCGACCTGCTCGACCAGCTCCGCGCGGCGCTTGCGCGCTGCGGCCTTGCACCCGCCGCCGACAAACTGCGCTTCCTCCACCTGAGCGAAGGCGTGCGCGTGCTCGGCCACGAGATCAAGCTCGACCCGAGCGGCCTGCTTGCCTGGCCGCCCCGACTGCCGCCCAGGCGGCCGCTCATCGTCTCGAGCCCCAACCGCTTCATCGGCTGCCAGGGAAACGCCGTCTACATCCGACACGGCGAAGCGCGCGAGATCGTCGTTCCCCTTGGTCGACTGAGCGCCCTCATCGTGCTTGCGCGTCGGCACGCCTTCTCCGGCGAGCTCATCGAACGGCTGGCCCACGCCGGCATCCCCATCGTCCTCGGTGCCGAGACCAGCCGCCGCCCCAACGCGCTCGCCGAACTCGGCAAACGTCCGCTCGAACGCCTGCACCGGCATGCCGCCTGGCATGGCGCCCGCCGCGAAGAGGATCATCTCGCCATCGCGCGGCAGCTCATCCACGCCAAGCTCGCCAACCAATCCGAGCTCATCGCCCGCAGCCGCCAACGCGGCGCCTCGCGCGTGGCGCGGCTGCTCATCCAACTGGCCACCCGTGCCGCCACCGCCGCCGACCGTGACGCCCTGCGCGGGCACGAGGGCTCGGGCGCGCGGCTTTACTTCGCCCACCTCGGCGAGCGGCTTGCCGCCGCCGGCTGGGACTGGCGCGGCCGCCAGCCGCAGCAGGCCGATCCCGTCAACGCCCTCTTCGACTTCCTCTACCACCTGCTGCGCGTGCGCACCCATGCCCTGCTTGTGGCCCAGGGGCTCAACCCCTTTCTCGGGCACCTGCACAGCGCGCAGAACGACTACGACAGCCTCACCTACGACCTGCTCGAACCCTTCCGCGCCCCAATCGACCGCGTCGCGCTCAACCTTCTGCTGCCCCGGCGGCTTGGTCCCTCGGACTTCACCGCCGTCGGCGATCGGCTGCGGCTCGCTCACGCCGCGCGGCTCACCGTCATCGCCGAATTCGAACGCCTGCTGCGCGAGCCGCTTGGCGAGCTCACCCTGGCCGACCACCTCGAACTGCAAGTGGCCAACTACGCGCGCCACGTCTTTCACGGGCGAACGCTCGCGCTTTTCGAGTGGAAACGCGCCCGCGAAGCGGTCGCCCCGCCAGCGCAAGCGCGCGCCCTTGCCCGCCTGCCCGAAGACCCCGAGCCCTAACCCATGGCCCGAGAAACCTACGTCATAGCCTACGACATCTCGGATGACCGCGAACGCGCCCGGCTCGACCGGCTGCTCGCCGGCTATGGCTTTCGCGCCCAGTACTCCGTGTACGAATGCGAGCTCACGCGCGGTGAAAAACTGCGACTTTACGGCCAGATCGAAGCCCTGGGCCTGCAGACCGGGCATGTGCGCATCTACCGCATCCATCCGGATCGGACGAAAACCCTCGGCGCGGCGCCGCCCGAACGGCTCGCCGACGCAGTGGCCTTCATCGTCTGAGCCCCCCACAACCGGGCGCGTAAACCGCCCGCACGAACCTCCACCCCAGGGAAAGACAACGCTCGATTGCGCATTCGACCCGCAATCACGCAGAGCGGAAAGTCAAAGCCGCTCTCGCGCCGGGCGAGCGACAAGGTTGAAAGCCGCTCAAGCGGCCAACGCGGCGTGGCGTGGCCTACGAAGAAACCCTTACCTCACTCGGGGAGGGGATGCGGTGAGAAACCCCCTCTGCCCCTAGGAGAGAGGATGGGGTGCGAAAACCCCTCTCCCCCGCGGAGAGAGGATGGGGTGCGAAAACCCCTCTCCCCCGCGGAGAGAGGATGGGGTGCGAAAACCCCTCTCCCCCCGGGAGAGGGGATGGGGTGAGGGTAAGGCCCCTGAATTCGTCGGGGCCGCATCTCGTAACAGATCACTCATCAAGAGACTTTGCGTAATAGCCGGCCCCGGATTTGATCGGGGCCGTGTCGTTCCGAGGTCAGATGTCAGGTATCAGGTATCCGAAAACGCAGCAACACACCCGTTCGGCACTCCAACCCGACACGGTTGCTGCCAAGCCTTCGGATTCCTGTCTTCTGTGCCCTGATCTCTGATAAGCCGGCCCCGGATTTGATCGGGGCCGTGTCGTTCCGAGG
>JANWWI010000075.1 GCA_025056355.1 Casimicrobiaceae bacterium
AGCAGCGCGCCGCTTCCGATGCTGCCAATCCTTGCCCAGACGGTCCGATCCAAGCCGGGTAAGGGCCGTTGGCTGACCGCGGGCGGCATGCAACGCTGGTTGGCCGGCCAAGCGATCGAGGCCGAGCAGGTCGAGGAAGATTCCAAGCTCTGGCTCACCGAGGAG
Source organism: Casimicrobiaceae bacterium (assembly GCA_025056355.1). Taxonomy (GTDB): domain Bacteria; phylum Pseudomonadota; class Gammaproteobacteria; order Burkholderiales; family Casimicrobiaceae; genus Casimicrobium. Next base: position 166 of record JANWWI010000075.1, read on the forward strand.
CGCGTCGGTGTGGCTTTGGAGGCTGAGCGCCGCCGGGCCGAGGACGGCAAGCTCTTTTCACTGGAAACCGTGAGCTGTTGCCCGGGTGTGGGCTTGGGCGTGCGCGTGTATGGGGCCGATCTCACCCCCTGCGTGGTCCGGCTTGGCGGCGATGGTCGCGGCGCGCGGCTCGAACCGATCGCAATCGACTGGCCGGAGCCGGACTTTGAGGCGCTCGCCCGCGCGGGTCGCATGCGCCTCGTGCTCACAAGCCCGGGCATCTTCACCCACGGCTGGCTGCCCAATGGCGTGCGGGAGGCAAGCGCGCAAGGCATCCGCGAGCACGGCGCGCCGTTTGAACTACACGGCGTGCGCGGGCGCATTGTGTGTGCCGCGGTGCCGCGCGGTGAGGTCATCTCAGGCTGGGACCTGGCCCGCTGGCAGCCAAAGCCTGCACAGCGCGCCGTGCCGGCCGGGGCCGTCTACTGGCTCGAACTCGGCGAGGCAGCGTCAGCCGATGCACTTCGCAAGCTTGTCGAATTCGGCTTGTGGAGCGAAGGCTGCGAAGATCCTCAGCGTCGCGCCGAAGGCTTCAACCGCTGCCTCGTCGGCGCCTGGAACGACTGACCGACCATGCACACGCGTTGCCGCCTATTCCCACAACGTCCGGATCGGGTAGCGCTGGATCGCGCGATCCGGCGTCACGATCGTCAGGCTGTGCTCGATGGCTTGGCAGATCAGCATGCGGTCGAACGGGTCGCGGTGCACGTTTGGCAGCGCGGGAAGGTGGCGGGCGGCGGATTCATCGAAAGGCAGTCCGATCAGACCGTGCGCCTCCCGTTGTGCGACGAAATGCGGCCAGGCACCTTCGGGCGCATACACCTCGAGACGACCCAGGCGGTGTTTTTGCATCGCTTCCCAGATCGTGATCGAGCTCAGAAAGACATCGTCGGCCTCCTCGACCACGGCGCGGTGCGCCGCTGCGGGGAGTTTCTCAGGACTCCAGATGAGCCAGAGGAACGCGCAGGTGTCCAGCAGCAACCTCATCTTGCCTCGGGCGTCCAGTCGGGATGCAGCGGATCGGTCGGTTTGATCTCGTACCAGTCGGCGAGCTCCTCTTCGCTCATCGGCTCGAAGAAGGAATCCGGCACCCGGCCCATGCCCCGCGCCAACCCCGAGGGCCGCTTCGGGCGCTTGGTCCTGAGCGTCTCCGGTGAGACGGGCCGAAGCTCTGCCACAGGCTTGTTGCGTCGTGCGATCACCACGGTCTCGCCGCGCTCGACCGCCTCCAGCAGCGCGCTGAGCCGTGCCTTCGCCTCATGGACATTGACCACTTCCATCTCTAAGCTGACCAACAACTTAGTCAAGACACAGGGGATTCTAGACCATGTTTGAAGCTAACGCGGCCGTGTTCCTCTACGCCGTCTCGCCGGTCCACATGGGCGCCGGGCAGGCCATCGGCGTCATCGACAACCCCATTCAGCGTGAGCGCCACACCGGTCACCCGTGCTTTGCAGGCAGCGGCATCAAGGGTGCGCTGCGGCATGCGTGGCAGGCGCTCGGTGGCAAAGAAGAACACCTCAACCTGCTTTTCGGCCCCGAATCCCGCTCATCCAACCTGCACGCGGGCGCGATCTCCTTCGGCGATGCGCAGCTTGTTTGCTTCCCGGTGCGCAGCCTCAAGGGTGGCTATGTCTACGCGACCTCACCGCAGGCGATTGAGCGCGCGCGGCGCATGCTCCAACTGGTCGGGGTGAAGGTCGACTGGCCTGCCTTGCCCAACATCGAAGAGGGCAAATGCCTCGTGGCCAACGCGCAGTTGCTCTCGAACGGAAACAGGCTGCACTTGGAGGTTTTTGAATACACCGCGCAAGACGGCGAAAGCGCCGAGCTCAAACAACTCGCCGGAGATTTGGCTGCCAAGGCGCTGCCCGAAGGCCCGGCCTACAGGTTCTTCGCCGACAAGCTCAAGACCGACCTCGTCGTGCTTTCCGACACCGACTTTAGCTATTTCACGCAGCATGCAACGCTGGTCGAGCCGCATGTGCGGATCAACGACAAGACCGGGACCGCCGACGACGGCGGGCTCTTCTACACCGAAAACCTTCCGCCCGAGTCGATCCTGATTGCACCGCTTATGTGCAGCCAGACCCGCTCTGGCAAAAAGGACGAGACGCTCGATGCCACCGCGGTACTCGCGCAGGTCAGCACGGTGCTCGACGGCCGCTTGCTGCAAATCGGCGGGGATGCGACGACCGGCCGCGGCTTGGTGGTGGCGCGAATGGTTACGAATTCTGCAGGGGTGAAGCCATGAGCCGGACTGATCAGACTGCAAAAGTTCCTTCCGAGACCCTCGAACAGCAACGGGCCAAGCATGCCTGGGAATGCTGCGCACAGTACAACAATAAGCACGCCACCTTTGCCAAGGGAATGCCGGCGCTCATCATGAACTCCGGGCTCATGCAGGTGCTTGCGTTTTGTCACGAAAAGGAAGGCGAGCACGAACAAATCGCGAGTGATCTGCGGGATTGGCTATGCAAGCGCTTTCCTCGATTCAAACCCGAATTCGGTGAGTTCATGAAAGGGTTGATGGAAGCCGACCCGCGCCAATTCCAGGCAATCACCGCTGAAGCCTTCGCTTGGCTCAAATGGTTGCGGCAATTCGCGAGCGCGCGTCAGGCTGCCAGGCAGAAAGCGGAGTGAGTCATGCCGATTGCAGCAGTTCCTAACTATCTAAAGCGGACAGCCGAAGGCGGGTTAGACGAACAGTTCTTTTTGTCGAGCCCGCCCGGGCATCGTTTTGGCCTGTATTTTCCGGTCTGGGGCTGGGATGGTGAGCGACATTGTCCCACTTGGTCATTGGAGGATCGTGTCGAGAGGCTCAACAATAAGGGTCAGCGTACCGGCTGGAAGCCTGAGAGTAATAAGTCCTTTGCCGGTTTTCTTGCTGCAGGCTGCAAGCCTAGGGACGACGCACAAATACGGCGTGCTTGGCAGACAAGGGGCCCGGATCCAGGGCCAAACGAATGGAAAAAAGCGATCGATAGCCTGCGGGCGCGGCAGTCCTCTTTATTCGAAAACCTTGCCTCCCGCCTACCGTCGTTACAAGTCCACGGTGAGGCGCTTTCGCCCTTCACAACAGGTTTGGGCAACGAACACCCGCTTGAAAACGGCTTTGCGTTTTTGAATCCGTACGGCCTGCCTTACTTGCCGGGCTCGGGCGTCAAGGGCGTGCTGCGCCGCGCGGCGCAGGAGCTCGCCGGTGGCGAATGGGGAGACGCCCGTGGCTGGAGCAAAGACGAACACTACCAAGTGACGATCGATGGAAAAGCGGTCAGGCTCTCGATGTTCGACGTCCTCTTCGGTCGTGAACCACCGCCGGGCGATTCGGATGCCGTTCGCGGTGCGCTGACCTTCTGGGACGTCATCCCGGAGATCAAAGGCGATTCGCTGATGGTTGAGGTGATGACGCCGCATCAGAGCCACTACTACCAGCGCCGCCGGGAGCCCAAGTCCGGCAACAGCGACAGCCCCCACGACTCCGGCCAGCCGAACCCGATTTTCTTCCTCACCGTTCC
>JANWWI010000076.1 GCA_025056355.1 Casimicrobiaceae bacterium
TGGAGGCGTTCCGGTACGAGAAACCGACCCGGCGATCTTTCGCGAGATGGGCGAGGTCGGGCTCCTTGGGCCCACGATCCCCGAGCGCTACGGCGGCCCGGGGCTCAACTACGTCGCCTACGGCCTGATCGCCCGCGAGGTCGAGCGCGTGGACTCGGGCTTTCGCTCGATGATGAGCGTGCAGTCCTCCCTTGTCATGCTCCCCATCTACGAGTTCGGCACCGAGCCGATGCGCGAGAAATACCTTCCGCGCCTTGCGAAGGGGGAGCTGATCGGCTGCTTCGGTCTCACCGAACCGAACCACGGCTCCGACCCCGGCTCGATGACGACGCGGGCGAAGAAGGTGCCGGGCGGTTGGCTTCTCAGCGGCACCAAGACCTGGATCTCCAACTCCCCGATCGCCGATGTGTTCGTCGTCTGGGCAAAAGACGATGCGGGCGAAATCCGCGGCTTTGTGCTGGAAAAGGGCTGGAAAGGGCTTTCTGCCCCCGCGATCCACGGTAAGGTGGGGCTGCGGACCTCGATCACCGGAGAGGTGGTGATGGAGGATGTCTTCTGCCCCGAGGAGAACGCCTTTCCCGAGATCCGCGGGCTGAAGGGGCCCTTCACCTGCCTCAACTCCGCGCGCTACGGCATCGCCTGGGGGGCGCTCGGGGCGGCCGAGGACTGCTATCACCGGGCGCGCGCCTACGTCCTCGAGCGCAGGCAGTTCGGCCGGCCGCTAGCAGCGAACCAGCTCATCCAAAAGAAGCTCGCCGACATGCTGACCGAGATCGCGATCGGCCTTCAGGCCTGCCTTCGCCTCGGGCGCATGAAGGACGAGGGCGTTGCGCCGGTCGAGGTGACCTCGATCCTCAAGCGCAACTCCTGCGGCAAGGCGCTCGAGATCGCCCGCATGGCGCGAGATATGCTCGGCGGCAACGGCATCTCGGACGAATTCGGCGTCGCGCGCCATCTCGTCAACCTCGAAGTCGTCAACACCTACGAGGGCACCCACGACATCCACGCCCTCATCCTCGGACGCGCCATCACCGGGATCGCGGCGTTCGCTAACTAACACGAGCGAAGGCCGGCTGCGCTTGCGCAGACCGGCCGAGCGCGGCGCGTGGCCGTCCGAGCCCGGCGCAAGTGAGCATCGTCGCAAGCGGCGGCGGCGCATCCACGCTTGACCAGCGGGGGCATACGGGATCAGAGCCGCCGACCCAAGGTAACCGAGCTCGGCGACAGAGTTGTCCTAGCCCGGCGACAGCGCCGCCCAACAGGGTCCAGCGCGTATGCGCTCCACAAGCGCGTCGGCTGCAGTGCTTTTCGCGATCCGGCGGCTACCCGCTCAAGCAGCCGCGGGCCGTGCTACTCGGTCAAAGCACACGCTGTTGATTTACCGTCCTTGCCCCTCCTCGCGCTGGATAGCAGATATGCAGACGTCAGACCGGTCTCGGAAGCACTGGACGTTCAACCAGTGCCCCAAACGCCAGATTCCGAGGGAAGGATGACAAGCCGGGGCGGTCGAGCGTCCAATATCCCGGCATTTACACAGTTATCGGTTGGGCATCGCGCCACGGAACGGGCGACAATATGAAACTTATGGAACCGTGTCGACGAGGTGGCCAATGGAATTGACAGCCGTCCTTACGCCCGCTGAAGAAGGCGGTTTTGTTGCCTTTAACCCCGAGACTGGTACCACCACGCAAGGTGAAACGGTGGAGGAGGCGATCGCCAATCTTCGGGAAGCTACCGCCCTGTATCTGTCTGAGTTCCCGCTGGAAACGAAAGGCCACCCGCCCGTGACGATGTTCTCGGTCCCGCGGAATACCCAAGCTGCCTCGAATCTCGGGCGCCGAAGCGCTGCGTGCCCTGGAGCGCTTGGGATTCGAGAAAGTGCGTCAGAAGGGAAGTCATGTGGTCCTGCGTCGCGGAGCTAAAGGCTGTGTCGTTCCTCTTCATGCTGAGCTGAAGGCCGGCACCCTAGCCGGTCTCCTGCGGCAAGCCGGCGTCTCTCCTGAAGAGTTTATCGCGGTGCTGTGAGGCGATGCCACCCCTGCTATCGACCGGCGCGCCCAACAGCGTCGCTGCTGGGTCCCCGTCCCGCTCCGCGCAGTCGGCGCCCGATCATTGCGAACGTTGGGTGTCAAGCGTTAAGAGGTTGTTTCTGGAAAGTGCGGGGCGCCGGATGAGTGCAAGGCCTGCGATGCCCTGATGCGGCCGATGTCAGTTGTAGTGATGCGTCCAGCACGCGAGCATGGCTTTCCGCTCCAAGGAGTGCTGATAGGGCATGCCGTAAGCCCATTCGGCGAGCGCCGACTGGATGAAGCGCTTGGTCTTGCCGTTGGTCTACGGCCGGTAGGGCGGCGAAAGCACTGTTGAAGGCGCCGGGAGGTGCGAGCGCAAGGGCGGGCCGTTGCGGTGAGCACTCTGCGGATTCCTATGCCCGGGGATCGGAAGTAAGCGACGGTGTGCTCAAGGAACCGCACGGCGCTTCCCTGGAGCTCCTCGGCATAGAGCTCGGTAAAGCTCAGCCGCGCGTGGTCATCGACCGCAACGGACAGAAACTCCCAGCCTGCGCCCCGGACCGAGTCGCACCGGCGGCCACTGATGCGTCGATGCGCGAAAGCTTCTCGGCGTACAGGTGAACGAGATCGCCCGGGTGGCGGTGCTCGTAGCGCAGGATCGGCTCCCGGGGCTCGAGATCGCCAAGCCGCGAAAGCCCTAGGCGCCGAAGCTCAAGGATCGCGAGCGCCTTCTCGGGGACGATCGCCCGGGGGCTTTGCCGGGGACACGAGGAGCGATCGCGCAGCCCCGCTTCGCCTTCGGCCAGGTAGCGGCCCAGCCACTTAACGGGCGGTGAGCCTTCTTTCGATGATGGTTTTGACCATCTCCGATCGACGAACGAAGGTCAATCGGGCATTCTTGTGCACGTTCATTCGGCCGAGCTCCTCGAGGGGCGGTGATGTCCTAAATTTGCTGGAAATTCGGGGTGGGATGCATCCTTCGGTCTGAACGTCTAGCGGCGTTCGGATCGATCAACCGGAAAGGAGCATCCCAATGGCGAGAGTACCGGCCTCTGAGAGGACGCGCAACGAGTTGAAGGCGATGTTTGAAGGAAGGGCACCGGCTGAGCGCAGCCGGCTGGTGCGCCAGGCGGCGCGGCTGATTGTGGAGGAGGCGCTGGAGGCCGAGGCGGCCGAGGCGCTCGGGCGGGGCTACTACGAGCGTGGAGTGGAGCGGCGCGGCTACCGCAACGGCTATCGGCTGGGTCGCGTGAAGTCGGCCGAAGGCGAGATCGAGTTCGCGGTACCGCAGCTTGCGGACACGGCAGAGCCGTTTCGCTCGCGGATTCGGGAGGTGATCCGCGGCCGCACCGAGGAGCTTAAGCGGCTGGCCGTAGAGATGTACGCCCGGGGGCTTTCGGTGCGCGACATCGAGCGGGCGTTCACCGACAAGAGCGGGCGCTGCGTGCTCACAAAGAGCGCGGCAAGCGAGCTCACCGAGCGGCTGTGGGCCGATTATCAGGCCTTTGCCGGCCGGGATCTCTCCGAGTTCAAGGTGCTCTACCTCTTTGTG
>JANWWI010000077.1 GCA_025056355.1 Casimicrobiaceae bacterium
TTCGAACGCCGAGGGACGGAAGCGCGGGAGCTCATGCTTTCGGATGAAGTCCGAGGCAATGTAGTTGGGTGAGAACAGAAGGATGCCGACTTTGCACGCATCGATCGCGCGTCGGATCGCTCCCTCCTGCCGGTTTTGATTCAAGTGTTCGCGGTGGTAGTAGATGCTCTCCGCCAGCGCCCTCAAGCGCTCTTCCGCCTCGCCGCGCAGCGTCGTTCTGAGTCGCTCGGTGAACTCGTAGACGAGCTCCGCGTCTTTCTCTGCGCTTGAAATGAAGATCGCTTGGGAAGGCAGTTCGGCCGATGGCTGCTGGTAGTCGGCAGCGGCATAGCCGACGGCCGGAACCGGCCGCAGTACGCCCGCGGCTTCACGCCGCCCCCAGATCTCGAAGCGAAGCGCGGCCAAGCCCTCCTTCTTGTTACCCGACACACGGAGTTCCACCGCGAGGTCGGTGCCTTCGGTGAGTTTGGCAATCCGGCCACGAAATTTGGTGAACGCATTGGCGGGCTGCGCTGGGCGCGGCGCCACGCTTGCGAAGCGTTCGAGCACTTGGGCGTAATCGCACGGGAGTTCGTCGAGCTCCCCAACCGCGTCCATCACCGCTTGCAATCGCGCTCGGTCGGCGCCGCTGACTTGGGGCAGCGCACTCACTCGGCGGAGGAGTTCGACGGCCTCGGGGGCGTTGAGTGGCGTGAGGCGATCGGTCATGGGAGTCTCCTTAGCTCGCGTCGAAGAATCGCTTAGCACGAACAGCATTTTGACGGAATTTTTAGAAACTTGCAAGTCAGTGGCGCTTCGCAACGCCTACAAACCGCGCGTCCTCGGTCTGCCGCACCGGGAAGCGGGCACGTGGAGCGTTTGCTTTATACAGAACAAAACATCGTCTGCGTAAAATTACGCGATAGTTTGAGTAATTTGTATGTTGATTTCGCGTCCGCAGATCGAAACCCTCGTCTCCCGCCTGACCGAGCCGCGGCGGTTCATCCAGGTCGTGGCCGGGCCGCGACAGACGGGCAAGACCACCCTCGTCCAGCAAGCGGTCGAGCGGCTCTCTCAGCCGGTTCGCTACGCAAGCGCCGATGAGCCGACGCTGCGCGGCAGCGAATGGGTGGCCCAGCAGTGGGAGGCGGCGCGCCTTGCCCTGCGTGAGCACGCGAGCGCCGTGCTCGTACTCGACGAGGTGCAGAAGATTCCCGGCTGGTCGGAAACCGTCAAGCGCTTGTGGGACGAAGACACCCGGGCCGGTCGGTCACTGCACGTCGTGTTGCTCGGTTCTGCGCCGCTTCTCGTTGCGCAAGGTTTGACCGAAAGCCTCGCCGGGCGCTTCGAGCTGATTCCGGTCGGGCACTGGTCGTTCGACGAGATGCGCGCAGCCTTCGGCTTGAGCGTCGAAGCGTTCATCTTCTACGGTGGCTATCCAGGTGCCGCACCGCTCATCGGCGAGCCGGAGCGATGGCGGCGCTACGTGCTCGACAGCCTGATCGAAACCACGATTGCGCGCGATGTTCTCCTGATGAGCCGCATCGACAAGCCGGCCCTGCTCCGGCGGCTCTTCGAGCTCGCCTGCCGCTACTCGGGGCAGGTGCTCTCCTACACGAAGATGCTCGGGCAACTTCAAGACGCTGGCAACACGGTGACGCTTGCGCACTATCTCGAGCTGCTCGCGGGCGCCGGGCTCGTCCGCGGCTTGCCGAAGTACGCGGGCGATGCGGCACGCAGCCGTGCTTCAAGCCCGAAGCTCCAGGTCATGAACACGGCCCTCATGAGCGCGCTCACCGGCCTGCCATTCGAGCAAGCTCGCGCCGACCCGGAAGTCTGGGGACGCTTGGTTGAATCGGCCGTCGGCGCACATCTGGCCAACGCGGAGCATCAGGGCGACTGCACGCTCTACTACTGGCGCGAGCGCAACCACGAGGTCGATTTCGTGGTGCGGTCAGGCGCGCGCGTCGTGGCAATCGAGGTCAAGAGCGGTCGCGCCCCCACGGCTCACCGCGGTTCGGCCGCCTTCGCTCGCGCCTTCAAGCCGGATCGCTTGCTGCTCGTGGGCGGCGACGGCATCGCCATCGAGGATTTTCTGGGAAGGCCGGTCACGCATTGGCTTGCGCCCTGAATTGGTCGGTCTTGCCGTTCGCCGCGCAGCGCCAACCGCCACGCCTCCGCTTTGCGCTCAAACGACCAACTCGCATTCGCAGGGCTCGATGAGGGGAGTATCGCGATGGGTATTCCGGTTGAACCGAGGACGCGCCGCGCCACCCGGTAGGCAAGCCCGCCGTTGCACGCGACCCGCTCAAGACGTGGCAGCCGCGCCACCAGCCCCAAAAGATCGTTGAGGCGGGCCGCTTCGATCGCGCTGTCGAGACTGCCCTGACGCCGACATGCGCCGTAGACGTCCCACAGCGCGATCCGACGCGCCTGAAGCCAGCGAATTCGTGCGCTGTACTGCCGCGGCAGACGCACCTCCGGCCACACCGCCGCCAGCAAGAGCCAGAACTGGTTCTGCGGGTGCGCGTAGTAGCGGCCCTCGGCCAGCGAGCGCTCGCCGGGGAAGCTACCGAGAATCAAGATTCGCGCATCCTCACGGGCAATCGGGGGCAGACCGGTCAGCTCTGGCGGCATCGCGTGGTAGCGTATCCTTTCGCCGGTTGCAAACGTTGGGAGCCTGTTATGCCCGCATTCACTCGACGTCGCCTTCTGACCGCGGTCAGTACGGTGCCCATTGCGCTGGGCGCCTGGCCGCTTCTCGCTCAGTCGCGCACGATCAAGATTCTGGTCGGTTTCCCGCCCGGCGGCGGCACCGATGCCATCGCCCGGCTCCTGGCCGAGCGGCTCAAAGAGGAGCTGCCCGGCACACAGTTCGTCGTGGAAAACCGCGCCGGCGCGGGCGGGCAGCTCGCAGCCCAGGCCTTGAAGGCCGCAGCCCCCGATGGAACGACGCTTTTTCTAACCCACGACCACACGATTTCCATCCTGCCGCAGGTCACGAAGAACCCCGGCTTCGATCCCGCGGTCGACTTTGCCCCGGTGGCGGGATTTGCAACCTTCGTAAACGCCTTCGCCGTCTCGGGCGGCACACCCGCCAAGACCTTCAACGAGTACATCCAGTGGATCCGCGACGGCGGCGACCGAGCCGGCGGCAACACGGCTAAGGGCCGAGGCACGGTCGGTGTGCCGGCACCGGCTTCGATTCCGGAATTCCTCGTGCGCCTGATCGCGCAGCGCTACGGGCTCGATCTGGTCCCGGCGCCCTATCGCGGCAGCGCCCCGATGATGGCCGACATGCTCGGCAATCAAATCGCCGCAGGCACCGGTTCGGTACCCGATTTCATCGAAAACCACCGTGCCGGACGGCTGCGTGTGGTGGCCGTCATGGGCCGCGAGCGGCAGGCGCTCCTGCCCGATGTGCCTACCTTTGCCGAGCTGGGCGTTTCGGGCTTTGAAGAGGTGCCCTACTACGGTTTTTTTGCGCCGAAGGGTGTTCCGGCCGCTTTCGTGCAGGAGTTCGGCGCGGCGCTCCAGCGTGCGCTTGCGAAG
>JANWWI010000078.1 GCA_025056355.1 Casimicrobiaceae bacterium
CAGGCCCTGCTTCAGGCGCGGCGCGAGGTCGAACTGATTCAGACCGGCCCGATCGAGATCTTGGCGAGTGCGCTGGTTCAGCCGTCCACCGACCCGGAAGACATCAAGGCACGCGACGCCGAGGTCGAGCGGATCGCGATGGAAGTGGCCATGGCCCATGAATCAGCGCAGGGGGCCGATGTGCGCGACGTCTCCACGCCCGACAAGGCCCGCCTGGCCGGATTGAACGACTACCCCGGCTTCGACCTGTTGTCCAAACGAGCCGGGGAAGAACGCGGCATCGAGGTCAAGGGCCGCGTGGGCGTGGGTGAAATCGAGCTCACCGAAAACGAGTGGGCGCGCGCCTGCATCCTGCGCGAGCGCTACTGGCTATACGTCGTGTTTGACTGCGGTAGCGCTCAGCCGCGTCTGCTGCGGGTGCAGGACCCCTTCGCCAAGCTCGTCGCCAAGGCGCGGGGCAGTGTGGCCATCGCGTACCGCGACATTGTCAATGCATCGGAGGCCGTCGAATGAACTCGCCCGAACCCATCGCCGCCGACAGTCCCCACCTTGTCAAGCTTCCCGAGAGCGCTCGGGTCCGCGAACGCGAGCTGCTTCGCGTCGCGGGCCAACTTACTGGCACCGACGCGGCCACTGCAGCACAAGCAGCTCGCGTCGAAGTCCTGAAGTGGGCAACGCAGCAAATTCGCGACCAGCTTCCACCCGCGGCGGCTGCTGGCAAATCGTTCGAACACCTACGCGGCGGGCGAACGTGTATGGGTGCCGGTTTCTCCGACGACCATCGTGTGCTGTGGGCGCTGCGTGTGGACCGCCCCGATGCCGATGTGCCGCAACGCAGTTGGACCACTGAAGTAGTGATCGGATACGTCCCAGGCGCAGCCAGCGCGCTGTTCAGTCTCAGACTGTTGGCTAGCTCCTCAGAGTCCACGCTTCAGGTCGAGCCTGCTGTTCCCGGGTTAGTGCGCCGCATCGCCTCCGTCTGCAGACTGCGCCAAGGAGCTAGCTACCTCGACGGTCGTGCGTGGCACATCGCATCGGAGGACGAAGCCCAGCAACTGGTTGCTGAACTCCTCGATCCGACGCGTCGCATTCCCTACTTGGTTTGCTCCATCGCCGAGAACGAGACTCGGCCGCGCGTCAAAGTTGATGTGCTTGCCAAAGCGATGTTTGGCATCGCTCGCGTCGTTATCGTCCCGGCCGAATACACCTGGGTAATAACCCGGGAATTGGGTAAACCGCTTTCGGTCTTCAACGGCGCGGCGCGTGCTTATCTGCCCGGCTTTACGTACGACGCGAATCCGTTTGCGCACCGCTTGTTTTTGCTCGACAGCAGCGTCGAGGATCAGCATGCACGGGCCGCGATGACCGCGTTGCGGTGGATTGCCGCCAGAGAGAGCGTGAGGCGCTTGCAACTGGGAAGCGACGTGCTTTCATTTTCGGAAGTCCGAGAGGCTAGCCTAGATTTCGAGCGCGAGCGACTGAAAAAGTTGGGCTCTGCTGATACCGAACAGCTTCGTGCAGCTCAAGCGCAAATCGATGCGCTCAAGGACGACCTGCGACGTTCACAGGAGACACAGCAGTGGTTATCTGACGAGCACAAGGCGATCGAGGAGTATGCGAAGAATCTGGAGCAACAGCTTCGCGGTGCGCAGTTCCGCATCCAGCAGCTGCTGGCCCAGATCAAAGCTCGCGGCGAAGAGCCTGACGCAGGGATCGCTTTGCCGAACGACTGGGACGTGTTTGCGGACTGGTGCGACGAAGTACTCAGTGGTCGTGTCGTGCTATCAGGGCGTGCGCGTCGGGAAACCAAGTCACCAGTCTTCGATGATCCGCAAACGGCCGCTCGTTGCCTACTCTGGCTGGCCAATGAGTACCGCGACTCGCGCATCAACGGCACAGGCAGCGATCTTCGCAAACCCATCGCGGAAGGTATACACAACGAACGCTGTGGAGCAGACAGCTTCGAATTTGATTGGGGGGGCCGCAAGGTGTTCGTTGAGTGGCACATCAAAAATGGCGGCAACACGCGCGATCCGCGCCGCTGCCTGCGCATTTACTACTTCTGGGACGAGGAAAGGCAGGTGGTAGTAATCGCCACCATGCCGGCACATATCCGGACCGGAGCGACCTGAAGGATCCAACGATGAACAACGACCAGCGCCTCATCGAAGTCGCCTTCCCGCTCAAGCAGGCCTCGCTCGACTCGCTGCATTAAAAAAACGTGCGCCATGGGAATATCTCCACGCTGCACATCTGGCCGGCGCGCCGGCCGCTGGCGGCCTGCCGGGCGGCGCTCATCGCCACGCTGCTGCCCGACCCGGGCGACAAACGAAAGCGCGACGAGCTGCTCAAACGTCTGGGTGGCACGCCGAAGAAAACGCTCAAGAAGAAACGCATGCCCAACGGCCGCGTGGAGGAGATCGAGGCCTGGGAGACCGAGGGCGGCGTACTGCACTGGGGGCGCGAAACCAGCCCTGACCTGGACTGGTTTCGGCAGGAAATCCGCAAGGCTTACGGCGGGCGCGCGCCCAAGGTGCTCGACCCCTTCGCCGGCGGCGGTGCGATTCCTCTGGAGGCCATGCGGCTCGGCTGCGAAGCCACCGCCATCGACATCAACCCGGTGGCCTGGTTCATCCTCAAGTGCACGCTGGAATACCCGCAGAAACTCGCCGGCCAGAAGCGGCGGCTACCGGCGTTTGCGCTCACTGATGTCGAGTTCCTCACCGACTACTTCAAGGCGCGCGGGCTCAAGGCCCGCGATGCCGAACGGCGCGCGCGGCAGGTGGCGGGCAAGATGAGCGCAGCCCGCGAGCACCCCGATTTCTTCGGCCTGCCCGAGGTCGAGGCGCAGGAACTCGAGGCCGACCTCGCCTGGCATGTGCGCGCCTGGGGCCGCTGGGTCTTGAAGGCGGCACGAAAAGAGCTCGCGCGCTTCTACCCCACCTATGCCGAATACTGCCGTTTGAAGCCCTACGACCGGGTGGAACTCGACCGCGACGAGCCGATGAAACTCGTACCGGTCGACGAGGCGGGCGAACCGCAGGTGGCGCTGCTCAACGCGGGCTTCGAGGCGGCGTATCTGGACAACCCCGCCAACCCGCGCTGGGTCGCCAAACCCACGGTGGCCTATCTCTGGGCGCGCACGGTGCGCTGCAAGGCCTGCCGGGCGGAAGTGCCGCTTTTGAAGACGCGCTGGCTGGCCAAAAAAGACAACAAGCGCGTGCTGCTCACGCTGCGCCCGAGGGAGGACAAGACCGGTGTCGTGTTCGGCATCGACCCGGCGGCGCCCGTGCGCGGAGGCAATGCGGCGCA
>JANWWI010000079.1 GCA_025056355.1 Casimicrobiaceae bacterium
CGCGATCGATGCGCCGCTGCTCGCCCGCCTGCTGCCCGCCGAGGAGCGCGCGCAATGGCTGTATTTCGTGTGCGGGCCGGCGGCCATGATCGACGCCGTGGAGACGGCGCTGGTGCGCGCCGGCGTGCCCCTTCAGCAGATCGTCGCCGAACGGCTGCGCTACGTGCTGTGGGACGCCTCGCCGCGCGGGCGCCGCCTGCTGCGCGTGCTGGCCGCCGTCACCGCTGCGCTGCTTGCCGCGGCACTTGCCTTTGCGTGGCGAGGGGCGGCGCCGTGAGATCCGAACCAGCGCGCTGCTAGGGGCACTACTGCGCTGCGCCAACCCACAACAAACTCGAGTGTTGAGAGACCCTCTCTCCGCAAAATCATACGTCCGCGGCGCTCCAATGCCGCAAACCCTTACCCTCTGGACTGCTTGGCTCGCGCAGGCGCCAAGGTCAATCGAGCAGTGTTCACCATTTTCTGGTGCACATTGAAGGCCACCTGAGACCGTTCTGCCGACTTACCCGCGGTTCGCACCTCTCCCAGTCCAGGCGAGCAAGTTCAGCCAAGCAATAGACTGATGTTGCCCCCGGATTTCCGGACACGGACGCTCACTCCACCAGCGCCTGCTCGCGTCGGATCATCCGAAGCGAGCGCATCTTGAGCGAGGAGTGCGGGTGATGCTCATTGTAGTGCTCGATCCAGCGCGGCAGGCTCGAAAGGGTCGTGCGTGCGTCCGGCGTCGGGTTCACCGACGCGTAGTCGCGCTTGAGCGTGTTCACGAACGCCTCGGCCATGCCGTTCGATTGCGGGCTCTCGATTGGCGTGGTTAACGGTACGAGGCCCAGGTCCTTAGCGAACGAACGTGTGTCCCCAGCGATGTCGGGGGAGCCGTTGTCCGAGAGCCACTGGATTGGCGCCGGGGCCTCGGTCATCCCGAACCGACGCTCGACCGCCTCGAGCATAATGTCGCGCACCAGATCCCCGTCGATGCCGGCATTGGCCACGGCGACCCAGCTCACCACCTCCCGGTCGCAGCAGTCCAGGCTGAAGGCCATGCGCACGCGCTCGCCGTTGTCGGCACGGATTCTGCAGCGAATCGGAACACCAGCGCAGGTCGCTCCTGCCGACGGCGATCCGACCGTCGTGGCGTCGATCAGCACCACGACGTGGCGAACGAGGAAGCAGCAGCCCGTAGGTCCGCATGACCCGATACATACGCTTGTGGTTGACCACCGGCCGTGCTTCAGCTCGCCAACGCCGGCGCACGAGCTCGCAGGTGCGCCGGTAGCCGTAGGTGGGAAGCTCGGCCACCTCGGCGCGGATCTCAGCCACCAGGGCCTCGTCATCGGCCAGCCGACGGTTCTTGCGGCCGTCGGCCCAGTTGGCCGGCCGCTTTGCCCGCTCGCTGAGGTTGCTGCGCGCTACACCCAGGACTTCGCACACCGTCTTCATTTGTCGTCCCCGGGCAATCAGGGTGAGCGCGCAATCCACTTTCGTTCTCGGGCCACCTCGACGGCTTCCTTGAGGATCTCGTTCTCCAGGGTTTTGCGCCCGAGAAGCCGCTCAAGCTCGCGAATCTTGCGCCTCGCCGCGGCCAGCTCCGAGGCCGGCATCACCGGCTCGCCGGCGACCGCCGCCGTCAGGTTGCCAGTCCGGTAGATCTTGCGACTCGTCATCGACACAGGCGTACTCCTATCCCGACGTTTAGGATTACACCGTGTCCAATGAATCAGGGGGTACCTCAGGACTACAGCGTGCGACGACGATCTATATTCATAGCTCGCTAAACACGGGCACCCCAAAGATGGCCTACCGATCGGATCTCCCGCAACGTTCTCGACGAATCGGAACACCGACCCGTAGGCGCCGCGCTTGCTTCCCGCTTTGAAACCACGCCGGGAATTCTTGTAGTGCAAGTGCGCAGTGCATTCAGGAGCATGGGGTCTATTGCCTCGTGACGAGATTGCGAGGATCCGCGAATCCAGCAAGCGATCGTCAACACTGCGCTTGGCGAAAGAGAAACACGTTGAGGACTTTTGAATGGTATCTTTTCGCCATTCGTGCGGTTAGATCTTGAAAGGTTACGAGCGAGGGCAGCTATGACATTCAGCACAAGAGTCCGATTGTTCTCGTTGCTTGTGTTGCCATTTATTGTCGCAACCGTTAGCGGCTGCGCAATCGGAGTCAAACATCAGTACCACAATGTCGTTCCCGATCTGAAAACAACCGGCGGCGGAACCGTTGCAGTGGCCGTACAAGACTCCCGCCCATACGTAGTCAACGCCAATAAAGCAGCAAGTTTCGTGGGCTTGCAGCGCGGGGGATTTGGAAATCCCTTCGATGTCCACACTGAGAGCAGCCGGCCCCTCGCTGCAGATATTGCGGACTCGGTTTGCGAGTCATTTCGCCGTAAGGATTTCGCTTGCAATGTCATCGAAACTCAACCGAAGGCGGCGCCAGATGACGTCGACAAGCGAACTTTGGCAGTAGAAATAGCTAACCGAGTGAAGATCAATCACGTGCTGCTGTTTATCCTCAACGAGTGGAAAAGCGACACGTTCCAAAATACCGCTTTGCTCTACGATGTTGTCGTCACCGTCCTTAAGCCTGATGGGACCATTACAGCCACGGAGCGTATTCAAGGCCGTGACAATTTGGGCGGCAGCGCTTGGAATCCGCCCGCACATGCTCGTCAGGCGGTTCCGCTGGCATTCAAAGGAAAAATTGAGCAGTTATTAAACGCGTCAAGAGTTCTTGAGAGTTTCCGAACTCAGTGAGCCCCCCAGGGTCACACGCCTTTGCATCTTTTTGCGTGTTCTTGACGATTGGTGACTAGGCATAAAGGTGGCAGCTCGGTCAGAGGCCGGCTTTTTGCGAGACCAAAGACGCTAGGCGGCTCTGTTGCGCCGCGCGCGACTAGCTGTTACGGCGAGCACCAAATCGCGAGCTTGATCTAGACCTCGCCGCTTCGCGATTTGTAACTTGGCAAGCGCAGATCGGCGCTTGTACAGTCCACGTGACATGCGTGAGCAAAACGGGCCAGGGCCCACAGTGTCGTCTGAGGTTTGACTCAGGCGCAGTTTTTTAGCGGCACTGACGAGCGTCGTTGTATTGTGCAGGAGCCCTGTAGATGTGATGACGCGACCCCAGAGGCTGCCGTCCGCTCTTTAATGTGAGCTTTCGTCGGCTTGCCGGAATCCGCGGGCACATTCCGGGCGGAGTCAATAGGTTGCGGTAATCCGATGGGGCACGGGCAGCCTGAAAACACTCGCTACGAGTGCAGCCTCACGGGGCATATTCAGTACCACCACGGCACGCGGCGCC
>JANWWI010000007.1:0-72102 GCA_025056355.1 Casimicrobiaceae bacterium
AATACGTAGCCAAAGCCGAAAAGAATCGGTTCCCATCGGTCATGGTTGGAATCAGGCCGGTTCGGCCAAGTACTCTCCACGACAACGATCCATGGGCGCACCGTCGAAGCCGCCCAACTCTGGAGTACCTCGGCCTCGGCCCCTTCAACATCGATTTTCAGCCAGTGAACGTGAGGAACATTCAAGGAATCAAAAACACTAGACAACGGGAGTGTTGCAACAGTGATTTCTCGCGCCGAAAACCCCGCGTGTTGGTGCTGTTGGGCAATCTCCAGATCCAGTGTCGATAACCCGGTATCAGGAATTTCGAAAAACTTTCGTACACCAGCGTTGGCAGCAATGGCGACCTCAAGAACGGTTTCATCCGGACGGTGCTCACGAAGCAGTCTCGCGTAATGAGAGACGGGTTCAATATGAATGCCGCGCCAGCCCCGTTCGTAGAAAGCTAAGCTGACCGAGTCGATGACTGGATGTTGCGCGCCGACATCGATATAAAAACCTTTATCGATATGCTTCAACGCCCGAAAAAGTAAAACGTCCTCAAAATTTTGCGCGTATGAAATCATTGGGGTTGCTCGGGGCGTATCCCGAATCGTTCGGGTCGTAAAACTAAGAAAATGTCAGCTGCGCACGCCGGTTTTTGTGTCGAAAGTTTGCGCTTTCTTTACACGGTAATCGGTCCCATGGCGCCAGGAGCCAACAGTAGAAATCGGTCAGCCTGTGACGGGAGGGAAAGGTCTCCGTAGGTAGAAAGTTACGGGTCTAAATCGTCCTCCTCGCCTTTGTTTTTTTTGTTGGCCGTCGCCAGCAACGCAAACTGTTGGGACAGCTGACGCACCTCGCCGCTCAGACGTGCAAGCACGAGATCGGCGTGCAGGGCCTTGCCGCCGAGCAACACCAACGCGGGTAGGGCCAAGACCCAGTCGGAGACCCCGGCGAGATCCTCGCCCAAGCCCAGCAGCCAATAAGTCGTTAGTGCTGCAAAGAAAAGAGTGAAGCCGACCCAAAACAGGGAGCTTCCAAGGGGAAGTTGATCCCGGCGTATCAGCACAACGATGAGCGCAAGCAGTGACACGCTCAGCGCAAATAAAAGAAGAGGCAGTGTCATGACCAGGCGTCTACCGGCACGGCGAGCGAGCGTAACTTGTGACCACGTTTGCATGCGGCGAGGAGCGTGGTTTGGGAAAAATATCGCGCCACCTCGCCCCAGTTCGAAAACACGCGTGATCCCCCGACTCGCCTCGGGCCCATGCGCACGCTCACTTCGCGAACCATCAAACGGTGCGCTGCTAGGAGATGGAGGACACCGACGTCTTGGTGTTCGAGAAGGCAAGCGCGACGGCCCGCAAGGGTGGCAAGCGCCGTGCGTCGGTAGAGCCGAAACCCCGATGTGAAATCCAGCACCCGTAACCCCGTGATCCATCGAAACCACGCCCACGCCAGTCGCCGCAGGCGAGTCGCTCGGGCGGGACAGCTGCCAATGACGGCGTCCACGCCGCCGGCGGCGTCGAGCAGTTTTTGGATCTCGCTCGCAAAATGCTGCCCGTCGGCATCCATGGTGATGACGGCGCTGTAATTGTGGCGGAGCGCGTAGCGAATGCCAGTCTGGGTTGCACCCCAAGCGCCGAGGCGTAGCGGCAAGCGAAGCACGATCGCGCCGGCCGCGCGGGCGCGCTCGGCGGTGGCGTCGGTGCTTGCATCATCGACGACCACGACGTCAGGGTAGCCATGCGCCTTGACATCGGCCACCACCTCGCCCACGGTGGCCTCTTCGTTGTACGCCGGGATCACCACCAGCGGCCGCTCGTGCGCTTCGGGTTGCGGATGATCGGGGTCGAGGACGGCTTGAACGATTCGCTCAAGCCGCTTCGTCACGCTTTCGATTTCGAAGCGCTCGCTCGCGAGGCGCCGACCGTTTTGCCCCAGAGCCGCAGCAAGCGCCGCGTCTCGAGCCAGGCGCTCGATAGAGGCTGTCCATGCCGGCACTTCATCGGGCGGCGGTGTGAGCGCGGTGAGGCCTTCGCGGGCGAGCTCACGCACGCCGCTGCCTTCGAGCCGCGAAGCGATGATCGGTAACCCCGCCCGCATCGCCTCCACAAGCACAAGGCCGAAGGCCTCCGTGCGCTCCCGGCTCGGCAGCGCGAAGGCTTGTGCCGTGTGCAGCAGGGCAAGCTTTTCGTGTTCGGTGACGCGAGAGAGCAACCGAATGCGCACATCGCCGCCGGGGATCTGCGCAATCAGCCGACGCAGCTTTGGCCCCTCTTTTCCGTCACCGACGAGCACGAGGGCGACATCTTCAAGCGGGGCGAGGGCACGGATCAGGGTGTCGAAGCCTTTGTAATAGGTGAGTCGCCCAATCGCAAGAAGCCGAAACTGCCCCTCTGGCCATTGTGAGGCGGCCCAGGCGAGTTCGTCGGCGTTGGGTTGCCGATCCGGGTATTCGAGCCCAAGGGGAATGGCCACCGTGCGATCGCGGTAGGGCTCGAGCGCTTCGCTTGTGACTAAGTAGGAGGCCGAGGTTGCGATGACCAGATGCGCGCGCTCGAGCACGAGCCGCTCGTAGGGCCGGTAGAAGGGGTAGAGCCAGCGCAGCAGGCGTTGATGTTTGGAAGCGACCACGTCGCTGTGCCAGTGAATCACCCACGGGAGTCGGCGCGCGCTCGCGAGCGTCAGGCCCGCAAGCGGTGCCATGTTGGGCATGTGCCAGTGCAGGTAATCGGGCTTGAACTCCGCAATCGCGCGGGCAAGTTCGCGCCTGAGCGCCGGTGCGATCGGAACGAAGGCAACTTCGCGAGTCACCGGCACACGGCGAAGCCACGGCGGGTCGTCGGTCGGGAGAGGAAAACCCGGTGGATGGTGGGCAAGCGCAAAGGCTTCGATGCCTTGGCGGCGCTGTTCGCGCACCAAATCTTCCACGAAGCGCTCCACGCCGCCATGAAACGGCGCCCAGTACTTGCAGACGTGCAGGACGCGGCCGGTGAAACTCATGATCGCGCCGGTGTAGCTGTGAGGCCTAATCGCGCGGCAAGCGGTTCGAGTTGGGCGTATTCTGCCGCGGCGAGCTTTGTGCGCGCTTCGGTCAGCAGCGTTTGTGCGCGTTCCCGTTGGCCCGCTGCCGCGAAGGCTTGCAGCGCGCCGGCGTACAGGCGAAGGCTTGCTCGTTCGTTCAGAAGCGCGGAGAAGGCCGCCGCGGCCTCGCCCGGTTTTTGCTCAGCCAGCAGCGCGTAGGCGCTTGCAAGCCGGGTGTGGAAGGCGCGCGGATCGAACGCCTGGGCGGTGCGAACATCGCCGAGCGTGTCGGCATCCGCTTGACCGAGCGCGAAACGAAGCAGGGCGCGTCGCGCGTGCGCCTCCGCTTTCACGCCCGGTTCTGCGCGCGGGCTCGCGATCGCCCGGCTGTAGGCGTCGAGCGCAAGCACGGGCTCCCCGTGGGTCTCAAGCAAAACGCCCGCATTGACGAACACGAGCGAATCCTCGATGCCGCGCCGCACCGCGCCGGCGAGGGCTTGCAGCGCCTGAGCGATGCGCCCGTTTTCGGCGAGCCACTCGGCGGTGGCAAAGAGTCCCTCGCCACCATCGCCGAGTCGTGTGGAGTGCTCGAAGTCGCGCAAGGCAAGGCGCGCTTGCCCCGCTTCGCGAAGGGCCGCGCCGCGGTTGAAGTAGGCACGCGACTGCCCCGGCGTGAGCTCTTCCGGCAGCTTGGCCACGGCATCCTCCCAAACCGCAAGCGGCGAGCGCATGCTGTAGGCGCGCTCGTGAGCAAGCAGGCTGGCCAGGACAAGCGCCACCGCGGCACCGACCGCCAGCGCGCGCCGAAGCGCGGGCCGCTCGGGCGCTTCCGCCGGCGCGAGCGCCAGCGCAAGCCCCGGCAGCGCGATTGCCCACAAATAGCTGCGGTAGAGGACGAAAGGGTCCTGAATCCAGACCGTGGCGAACTCCGTGACATAAAGCGTGGTGACGAGCAGCAGGCACCACGCCGCAAGACGTACGCGGATCGAACTCGAGAAGAGGCCAACGCATGCCCCGGCGAGGAGCGCCAGATAGCCGAGCACGCCGAGCACAAGCGCCAAGTCGTCAAAACTGACGGGGAAGCGCGGGCGCAGGTCAATCGACATCGCGCCGACGTTCGGGACGAGCCAGAGAAAGCCGTAGTGGAAGAACAGCCGCATTTCGTTGGCAATCGAAAGCGGCCAGATCATGCCCTCGATGCCTGGGGCGATCAGCGAGAGCTGGCGCACGTAGCGGACCGAGGCTTCATCGAAGGGCTGACCGATCAGATGCCCATAGCGCTGAAAGAGCAGGTAGCCACCGGCGAGCGCCAACAAGGCAAACGGCAGCAGCCAAACAAGCACACGCCTGGGCGAGGGCCGGCGCACGATGACCACAATCCCAAGCATCGCAGCCGGTAGGGCCACCGCGTACTCTTTGGAAAACATGGCTGCCACATAGGCGAGCAGTGCGCCCAGCAGCGCGTAGGGATGGCCACGATCGGCCCAAAGGAGCGTGCACCAAAGCGCGAGCAGGGAAAAAAGCGTGGCCAGAACGATCGACCGCTGAACGAGATAGGCCACCCCGTAGACCGCGACCGGATGCAGCAGAAACCACGCGCAAGCGAAACCGAGCACTACCACGCCCCAGCGGCCCTCGGGCAGCGGCAGGCTTGTCCAGACGCCGGCTTGCGTCGTCTGCGGCGAGGGCGGCTCGTTTGCAAGCACGCGTGACAGCGTGCGGTAGAAGCCAAACAGGGTGAGCGCAACGAGCGCATGCAGTGCGACGTTGATCGAGCGCTGCCAGAGTACATGTCCTTCGCCGAAGAGCCGCTCGAGTGCGACGATCGAGTGATAGGCGATCGTGCGCACCTTCAGCGTGAAGAGCTGGGCGTAGTCGTTTCGGAAGCTCTCGCGGCTGATCAGTTCATCGTCGAAGAAGAGCGGGGCGTTGAGCACCGGGTGATAGATTGCGGCAAGCAGCAGCAGTGCGCCGAAAATCCCCGCCGCACCGAGCGCAAAGTCGCGCAAGGACAGCGGCGGACGATTCCGGTCCGAAAGGACGAGGGTGCTCATCGGCATGCATTTTGCCGTAGCGTTTGATGGCGCCGGCGGGGATGAGGAGTGTGGGAAAAGCGCGCGCGGCGTGGCGGTCAGCTTGCCCCGGGCGCCCTCACCCGGCGCTTCGCGCCACCCTCTCCCAGGGGGAGAGGGGAACTTCAAGCGGCTGAGGCCTAGACGCTGGAGCAACTCAAACCCCCTCTCCCTCTGGGAGAGGGTTGGGGTGGGGGCTAGCTACTTCGCTCGCGCTCCACACTCCCTCTCCCTCTGGGAGAGGGTTGGGGTGAGGGCGTCTTCAAGCCACCAAGGCCCATCCCTGGCCGCGACAGCACCAACGGATGCCGGCCTTACCCTTGCGCGTAGGTGCGCGCATCATCGATCACCTTGCCGTCGTTGGGCAGCGTGCCGGGCGGGAGCAGTTCCACCTCGCCGCCCAATTTGGTGATGTCGCGCAGCGCCTCCTTCACGCGCGCCGCCAAGCCCTCCGGCGCGGCGACGCATTCGGCCTTGAGGGTCATCTGGTCGCGATCGTCCGGGTTGGTGATGACGAGGCGCACGCGGCCGAGCTCGGGGAAGCGCTTGGCCACTTCGGCCACTTGCGAGGGATGGACGAACATCCCCTTGACTTTGGCCGTTTGATCGGCCCGGCCCATCCAGCCTTTGATGCGGGTGTTGGTGCGCCCACTGGGACAACGCCCCGGCAGTACCGCCGAGAGATCTCCGGTGCCGAAGCGAATGAGCGGATAGTCGGGGTTGAAGGTGGTCACGACCACTTCGCCGACCTCGCCCTCGGGGACTGGGTCGCCGGTGCCGGGCCGGACAATCTCGACGATGAGGTCCTCGTCGATCACCATGCCTTCGACATTGCCCATCGCGTCCGGCGCCTCGTAGGCGATGAGCCCAACGTCCGCGGTCGCGTAGCACTGGCTCGCGATGATCCCGCGCTCGCGCAGCATCTGCCGAAGCGCGGGCGGGAAGTACTCGCCGGAGACGGCGGCCTTTTTGAGGCTCGTGATCGGTGTGCCGAGTTCGTCGGCCTTTTCAAGCAGGATGCGCAGGAACGAGGGTGTGCCGACGTATCCATCCGGCTTGAGATCAAGCATCGCGGCGATCTGCTGCTCGGTGTTGCCCACCCCTGCCGGAAACACCGTGCAGCCGAGTGCCAGCGCCCCGGCATCGAGGATCCAGCCGCCCGGGGTCATGTGATAGCTAAAGCTGTTATGGATCAGATCCCCGGGCCGGAAACCGGCGGCGTAGAGGGCGTTGGCGGTGCGCACATAGGCGTGCATTTCGGGCCCTTCGGGCTCGTAGATCGGCCCCGGTGAGGCAAACACGCGCGCCGCGCGCCGGACGGCCGAGGGCCCCCAGCCGATCGCGGCCACGCCGCCGAAGGGACGGTTCGCCTTTTGCAACTCGAGCAGCTCGTTTTTGCGCAGCACCGGCAGTCGGGCGAGCGCCTGGCGGGAGGTGATGGCGGCCGGATCAATCTGCGCAAGCGATTGCGCGAAGTACGGCGCATGCGTCTTCGCATGCGCGATTTGTGCCGGCAGGCGGGCGAACAAATCGGCCTCGCGCTCGGCCGGGTCGCGAAAGCTGCGGGGGTCGGGAAAGCGCTGTTGCATGGTGTGTGCTCGTCAGGCGACGGGCTGCGTGGGCGCGGACCCCTATTGCCGGGGCTCACCGCGTGCATTCACGCGGATCGTCGGGCCGGGCGGATAGGTCATATGAACCGTGTGGTCTTGGCCGCGGAAGGTGTAGCCGACCTCGTAGTAGGCGATCTGCCCCGAGGGCGCGCTGTCGCAGCGGCGGATTTCCTGGGGTACGCCGAGACTTCCGCCGCCCGCTTGCGCGCCGATGGCGGCACCGGCGACTGCGCCCACGGCCGTGGCGATGTCGTTACCGCGACCGCTTCCGATTTGGTGCCCGATGATGCCGCCGATGATGGCGCCCACGACCGCACCGCCCAAGTTGGGGTTGCCCGCGGTGGCGGGCCGATGCTCGACCCAGCAGCGTTGTTCCGGCGGGCCCGTGATGGCGCGCACATAGACGACCGGCGCCTCGTAGAGCCGCTCGCCGGGGCGCTGGTAGTAGGGATAGACGTAGGCATCCGGCTGCGGAATCGCAAGCTCCCAGTGATCGTCCACGCCGCGTCGATAGGGCCGCACCGAGGTGATGAGATCGTTCATGCCGATCGCGCGCAGGCTGGCGTGGCTGCCCACTTGAAAGATCACACAGCGGCCGCGAAAGTGATCATGCTCACAGGCAAGCCAGCGCCCAGCCTCGACAATCGCCGAGGAGGCCAGATCGTTGAAGCCAAGCGCTTTCAAGTTCGGCACCGCCCCATTCAAGGTCACTGCACGGCCGCGAAAGCCGTCGTCTTCGTAGAGCGTGATGGTGGCCTGCGCGGCGCAGGCGGAAACGAAAAGGAGGGCCGCCACAAGGGCGCGGCCAAAACCGGTGGGTCGACGTACGCGCATGAGCAGCCTGCCACGGTGTTCCTGATGCGACCGCGTGATTATCAACCGCGTGGGGGCCGATCGTCGAGCCGGTCCTAAGCGCGCGTGCCAGCGCGATTCCGCTACGCTCCCTCGTATGCAACTGGATCGTTTGCGTGCAGCATTTTCCGGTCGGCTGATCACCGACCCGGAGCAGATGGCGCCCTATCTGATCGATTGGCGCAGACGCTGGCAAGGGCGGGCGCTTGCGGTGGCGCAACCCGACACCGCCGAGGATGTGGCGCGCGTGGTGCGTTGGTGCGCATCCGAGCGCGTGCCCATCGTGCCGCAGGGTGGAAACACTGGCCTCTCGGGGGCAAGCGTGCCGGATGGCTCCGGCCGAGCGCTCGTGCTCTCGCTCAAGCGGCTTGACCGTGTGCGCTCCGTCGATCCCATCAATCAGACGATGACGGTTGAGGCCGGGGTCGTGCTCGCGCAGGCGCAAGCGGTGGCCGAGGAGCACGGGCGGCTATTCCCCCTGTCGCTCGCTGCCGAGGGCTCGTGCACGATCGGCGGGAATCTTTCTACCAATGCCGGCGGGGTGGCGGTGCTTCGCTACGGCAATGCGCGTGAGCTCTGCTTGGGGCTTGAGGTGGTGACCGCGCAAGGTGAGCTCTGGGATGGCTTGCGCGGCTTGCGCAAGGACAACACCGGCTACGACCTGCGCGATCTGTTCATCGGTGCCGAGGGCACGCTCGGGATCATCACCGCGGCGGTGCTCAAGCTCTTCCCCCTGCCGAAGGCGCGGCTGACCGCATGGGCGGCGCTTGGGCGGCTGGCCGATGCGGTGGCGCTGCTCGAACGCGCGCGCGAGCGGCTCGCGGAGCGGCTCACCGCGTTTGAGCTGCTCACGGCCCCCTGCATCACGCTCTTGCTTGAGCAAATCCCCGAACTGCGCTGGCCGATGCGGGAGCGCTCGACCCATGCGGTGCTGATCGAGCTCTCCGAACCCGAGGATGAGGCCGCAGGGCGCGCTGCGCTTGAAGCGCTCCTGGCCGAAGCGATGGAGGCCGGATGGATTGGCGATGCGGCCGTGGCGCAGAGCCTTGCGCAGGCGCGCGCATTCTGGGCGCTGCGCGAGCGCATGAGCGAGGCTCAGGCGCGCGCTGGACGTAACATCAAGCACGATATTGCGCTGCCGATCTCGCGCATCCCGGCCTTTGTCGAGACGACCAACGCGGCGCTTGAGGCCCGCTACCCGGGGGTACGCATGATCGTCTTTGGCCACTTGGGCGACGGCAATCTGCACTACAACGTCTCACCGCCGGTCGCCTCGGTCGATGTACTCGATGCGATCGAGCCCGAGGTCAACGCGCTTGTCCATGATGCGGTGCATGCGTCGGGCGGCTCGATTTCGGCCGAACACGGCGTGGGCGTGCTGCGCCGCGCCGAGGCGCTTCGCTACAAATCGCCCGTGGAGCTCGAACTCATGCGGCGCATCAAGCAGGCGCTCGATCCGCTCGGCATCTTGAATCCGGGCAAGGGGTTGGGTGATGCTCTCGCGCGCTAGCGCGGCGAGGGCAAATCCGCGCTCGTCAGACACGCTCGTTGGGGCGGCCGAGCGTCAATTTTGCGCCGAAGACACAAGGGGCTTGACGGCAAAACCCGCGCATTGCGGTTGAGGATCTTGCCAGTGTTTGCCGCGCGCGTTTGAATCTTGCTTTCAGAACACGCAGCGCCGCGCTTGCTCGCCCGCGCGCTGCACAACAAGCAAGGAGGAAACACTTCATGAAGCAAAGCGCGCGCAAAGCAGTCGTCGTCGTTGCCGCCTCGGCCCTTGCGGCCGGCTGTGCCATGCTGCCGGGCAGCTCGGGCGGACCCGCTGTGGTGTGGCCCGATCTGATCATTCAGCTGCATCAAACGCAGGGGGCCTTTCTTGTCGATCCCAAAACCGATCGTGTGGTGGCCAATCTGCCCACGGGGGCCATGGCGAACCTTGGCTCCACAACCCCCGACGGACGCAAGGTCTACATCGCCAACGAGGCCGTGGGCGGACGCAACGTCTTTGTGATCGATCTGAACGAGCGGCGCGAAATCGCGCGGCTGGAAACCGGCAACCGGCCGAAGCATCCTTCGGTTTCGCCCGATGGCAAGTGGGCCTTTATCAACCACTGGGGCTTGGACAACGGCAAGCTGCGCCTCACCTTCATTGATACGGCGACCGATCGCATCAGCAAGGTGATCGACCTCGATGTGCGCGGCAGTCTCCCGGGGCCCACCCCGACCTCGATGCACAACGCCTGGAGCCTGGATTCGCGCTACCTGTTCACCGTGAACCGAGTCGACGATGAGCTCGTGATCGTAGACACACGCGATTGGAGCGTGGCGCGCAAAGCGATGCCTTCCAAGCCGCACTATCCGGTGCCAAGCCCGGATGGGCGCGAGCTGTGGATGGTGGTCGAAGGACGTGATGCGAGCAACCCGCCGATGGCGATCATCTACGACCTCACACGGCCCGGCATGCCGGAGGTGGGTCGGCTCATGCAGCCCTTACAAGCGCAAACCGTGATCGAAGGGCACCACGGCAACTTCTCGCAAGACGGTCGCTACTTTTTCATGCTGAACCGCGGCCCTGGCAACCGAAGCGAAGGCACGGAAGTGGCCGTGTTCGATGCAAAAACCCGGCAGTTGGTGAAGGTCATTCAAACCGGCTCCACGGGGATCGGCCACACCTACAACACGCCCGATGGACGCTATGCCGTGGTGACCAACTACGGCAACAACATCGTCTCGATCATCGAGCTCTCCACCCTGTCCGTCGTGCGGGATTTGCCGGTCGGCAAAGGGCGAAACGGTCATGTGGCCTTCACGAAAGACGGGCGTTTTGCCTATGTCTCGAATGCAGGCGATGGCAACTTGCACAAAATCGACATGCAGGCGCTGCGTGTGGTCGGCGAGATCAAAACGGCCAATGCCCCGGGCGGTGCACAGGTGTTCAACGTCTGGACCAACGTGTTCGAGGAGTTGCCGCGTCACACGCGTTAGGGATGCGAGGGTAGCCCTCACCCCTGCCCCTCTCCCGCGGGGAGAGGGGAAAAAGAAACCCGCTCGCACAACACGTAATTGAAGAGGCTTTGGCCTCTTCCTCCGAGGAGAAAGGGGAAGCAAGAACCCCCGCCGCAGGGAGCGGGTGGCCCGCCGGGCTGGGTGAGGGAGCTGGCGGTGAGATGGGTTCGGCTCTCCCTCTTCCACCGGAGATGAAGCCCCGTCAATCCCTCACCCCTAACCCCTCTCCCAGGGGGAGAGGGGAAAGACAAACCCTCTCCCGCCGGGAGAGGGTGGCCCGAAGGGCCAGGTGAGGGGGCAGAGCGGAAGCTCGCTCCTACGCCAACCAACGCTTGCGCCGGCGGTAACTCTTGACCTCGCGGAAGCTCTGCCGCCTGCCCGAGGAGACGCCGAGGTAGAACTCCTTCACATCCTCGTTATCTGCAAGCGCCTTGGCCTCGCCGTCCATCACCACGCGGCCGTTTTCGAGGATGTAGCCATAGTCGGCGTACTTGAGCGCGATGTTGGTGTTTTGCTCGGCCAGCAGGATCGAAACCCCTTCCTTCTGATTGAGGTCGCGCACGATCTCGAAGATTTCGGAGACGATCTGCGGCGCAAGCCCCATCGAGGGCTCATCGAGCAGGATCATCTTCGGGGCGGCCATGAGCGCGCGGCCGAGCGCGGTCATTTGCTGCTCGCCGCCCGAGGTGTAGCCGGCAAGCGACTTGCGCCGCTCTTTGAGCCGCGGGAAGTAGTGATAGACCTTTTCAAGCTCGGCCTGCATCTGCGCGCGCGATAGCGAACGCGTGTAGGCCCCCGTCATGAGGTTTTCTTCGACGGTCAGGTGGGCGAAGCAATGCCGGCCTTCCATCACTTGGCAAATGCCCATGCGCACCAGATCGGTGGTGGTGAGCCGATCGGTGCGCACGCCGTCGAATTCGATCGAGCCTTTGGTGACCTCCCCACGCTCGGTGCGAAGCAGGTTGGAAATGGCCTTGAGCGTGGTGCTTTTCCCCGCGCCGTTTGCACCTAAGAGCGTGACGATCTTGCCCTTGGGCACCTGAAGCGACACGCCCTTGAGCACAAGGATGACGTGGTCGTAGATGACCTCGATGTTGTTGACGGAAAGATAAGCGCTCATGCTCAAGATCGCGCGATGGGATCAGGCAGCGTGGGCGTGTCGGCGGCGACCGCGCAAAGCTTGAAAAAATCGGCCAACCTTGCGTGGTGCCGACACGCCGGCGCTGCCGCCTCGGAGGCGGGAAGCAACCTCCCGCCCGAGGCAGCCCCACAAGCCGGCTTTAGAGCTTCAGGCAGCCGGGGGTGATTTTTTTCTCCTGGGCGTATTTGAGCGAAGATTCGCGCACCATTTGCTGAATCATCGCCCGATCGCCCATGATCCAGTTGGGCGTGACGGCCCGCCACTGCTTGCCATCCCAGGTCTGCACCTTGACCGCGCCCGAGCCTTCGTGATCCTGGCAGGAAGTCTTGATCGGCGGGAACATGCCCAGCACGCCCAGTTCGCGCTGGCGCTTCTCGTCGATGTTCAAGTTCTCAAGCGCCCAGCGCATCTGCTCGCCCGTAATCGGTTTGCCCTTGCCGAAGCGTTCCTGGGCGATGCGCATGGCTTCCACGTAGATGATCGCCGCCGTGACGCCGCGCATGTGATAGACCGAACCGATACGGTCGCGGTCGGCCAGATTGCCCTTGCCAGCGCCGTAGACCTTCTGCCGGATCTCCTCGATGAGCGGGTACTTGCCCGGGGTGTTGAAGGTCATCGTGGAATAGCCCTTGGCGGCGTCACCGGCGGGGATGACGTCCTCTTCGGAGCCGGCCCACCAGACGCCGAGGATCTTCTCACGCGGATAACCGACCCGCGCCGCGGTCTTGAGCGCCACGGCATTCATCACGCCCCAGCCCCAGAGGATCACGTAGTCCGGATTCTCGCGGCGGATTTGCAGCCACTGGGCGTTTTGTTCGTTACCCGGGTGCGCCACCGGAATCTTCACCAGCGTGAAGCCGAGTTTTTTCTCGTAGGCCTCAAACACCGGGAAGGGCTCCTTGCCATAGGCCGAGTCATGGTAGAGGTGCACGATCTTCTTGCCGCGCAGCTTTTCCATGCCGCCTTCCTTGTCGCCCAGGTACTTGATCATGCCGGCGGCCTGGTTCCAGTAGTTTGTGATGAGCGGGAAGACCCACGGGAAGACTTCGCCGTTGGCTGCATCCGAGCGGCCGTAGCCCATGGTCGTCATCGGAATCTTGTCGTTGGGCAGCCGGTCGAGGATGCCGTAGGCGATGCCTGTCGACAGCGGCTCAACCACCGTGGCCCCGCCGCCACGCTTCTTGAGCCGCTCGTAGCACTCCACCCCGCGCGAGGCGTTGTATTCGGTCTCGCACTCTTCCCAGACGATCTTGACCCCGTTGACCCCGCCTTTCATGTTGACGAGGTTGAAGTAGTCGATCACGCCGCCGAAGATGCCGGTGCCGCCCGAGGCGTAGGGCCCGACGCGGTAGGACAGAAGCGGCACGAATTGTTCGTTGGCAAGCGCCGAGGGCACGGTGAGGGCCGTGGTGGCGGCCGCGCCAAGCGCGACCAGCCAGCGGGTGAGCTTGGTGTTCATGACAATGAGACCTCCTTTCTGCGAGTGGTTGGCATGATGTGCGTGCATCGGAATCAGTGCGGGAACGGCCATAGCCGCAGCTTTTCCTTGCCGATTTGCCACAGCCGGGCAAGCCCGTGCGGCTCCGCGATCAGGAAAAAGATGATGAGCGAACCGAAGATCATGAGCTCGACATTTGAGGTGACCGAGTTGGGCAGCCCTGTGTAGTGCACGATCCAGGACAACACGATCGGGATGAGCACGATAAACCCGGCGCCCAAAAATGAACCTAGGATCGACCCGACCCCGCCGATGATGATCATGAACAAGATGCGGAAGGAGAGGTCGAGGTTGTACGCCTCGGGTTCGACGGTCCCCAGATAGCAATAGGCATAGAGCGCGCCGGCCACGCCGCAGTAGAAGGAGCTTACGGCGAAGGCGCTGAGCTTGGCGCGCATCAGGCGGATGCCGATCACCTCGGCCGCTACGTCCATATCGCGCACGGCCATCCACGAGCGTCCGACGTTCGAGCGCACGAGGTTTTTGGCGATCAGGGCCATGACCACCACGATCGTGAGCACGAGCAGATACTTCTCGGCCGGCGTGTCGAAGTGATAGCCCGCAATGACCACCTGCTGGGCTGTGATGACGCCCGAGGGGGAGTAGTTCGTAAACCACGGCACCTTGGTCAGGCACCAGACGACAAAGAACTGGGTCGCCAGGGTCGAAGCCGCCAGATAAAAGCCTCGGATTCGCAGTGAGGGCAGACCGAAGAGGAGCCCGACCAGCGCCGCACAGATGCCGCCGAGAATGAAGGCGAGCAGGATAGGCATGCCCTCGATGCGAAGCACGAAGTTGTAGCTTGCAAAGGCCCCCACCGCCATAAAGGCGGCCGTGCCGAGCGAGAGCTGCCCCGCGTAGCCGGTCAGGATGTTCAAGCCGAGCGCGGCCAGCGAAAGGATCAGAAACGGAATCAGGAGGGCCGAGAACACATACGGCGTGGCCACGAGCGGCACGACCACGAACGCAAGCACGGCGAGCACGAGCATCGCAATGCGGTCTTGCCGGATCGGGAAGATTTGGCTGTCGGCTTCGTAGCTCGTCTTGAACTGACCGGCTTCGCGGTAGATCACGCTTCACACCCTCCGGATGATTTTTTCGCCGAAGAGCCCTTCGGGCCGCACGAGCAGGAACAAAAGCGCAAGCACGTACGGAAACCAGCTCTCGATGCCGCCGCGCACGTAGGGCCCGAGGAAGACTTCGGCGAGCTTTTCACTGGCGCCGATGATGAGGCCGCCCACGATCGCTCCGGGCACCGAGGTAAAGCCGCCCAAAATGAGCACCGGCAGCGCCTTGAGCGCCACAAAGGTGAGCGCGAACTGCACCCCATTTCGCGCGCCCCAGAGCAGGCCCGCCACCAGCGCAACGATCCCCGCCACGGCCCAGACGATCGCCCAGACCTGCTTGAGCGGAATGCCGACCGTGAGCGCAGCCTGATGGTCATCGGCCACGGCACGCAACGCCCGGCCGATCTTCGTCCGGTTGAAGACGAAGGCGAGCACTGCCACGAGCACCCCACAGATGAGCGCCGCAAACACGTCAAACTGCGACACAAGGAGCCCCGTGCGCTCCATAACCCATTCGAAGGGGATGTCTTCGAGTCCAATGTCGAGCTTGCGCACGTTGGCGCCCCAGATGAGCTGGGCGAAGCCTTCGATGAAGAAGGTGAGCCCGATCGTGGCCATGAACAGCGTGATGTCGTGCTGGTTGACCAGGGGTCGCAGCACGAAGCGCTCCGTGGCAAAAGCGAGCACGACCATCACCGCCGCCGCGATCGGGATCGCGGCCCAAAGCGAAAGGCCGAATTCGTCTTTCAGGCCTGCCACGGTGAGCGCGGCGAAAAACACCATCGCGCCTTGCGCGAAGTTGAACACGCCCGAGGCTTTGAAGATCAGCACAAAGCCAAGCGCCACGAGGGCATACATCACGCCCGACAGTAGCCCCGCGATCAGCACTTCGAAAAAGAACTGCATCAGTGCGCTCCGAGGTAGGCTTTGATGACCTCCGGGTTGGTGCGAACCTCCTCCGGGGTGCCGTCGGCGATCTTGCGCCCGTAGTCAAGCACGACTACCCGGTCGGAGATGTCCATGACCACGCCCATGTCGTGTTCGATCAGCACGATCGTGGTGCCGAACTGCTCGTTGGTTTCGAGGATGAAACGGCACATGTCCTGCTTCTCTTCGACATTCATGCCGGCCATCGGCTCGTCGAGCAGAAGCAGGGTCGGCTCGGCGGCAAGCGCCCGCGCAAGCTCGACGCGCTTTTTGATGCCATAGGGCAGCCGCGCCACCGGCACCTTGCGCACATGCTGCAGTTCGAGAAAGTCAATGATCTCCTCGACCTTGCGCCGGTGCTGCATCTCCTCTCGCCGCGCGCGGCCAAACCACAGAGCTTGCTCAAACAGCGTGGCGCGCATCTTGAGGTTGCGGCCGGTCATGATGTTGTCGAGGACGCTCATGCCCGAGAAGAGCGCGATGTTTTGGAACGTGCGCGCGATGCCTTGCTCGGCCGCTTTGTGCGTGTCCACATCACGCCGCGTTTCACCGCGGAAGGTGATCGTGCCCTCCTGCGGGTGGTAGACGCCGTTGATCACGTTGAGCATCGAGCTCTTGCCGGCGCCGTTGGGGCCGATGATCGCGCGGATCTCATGTTCGCGCACATCGAATGACACATCGGTGAGCGCTTTGACGCCACCGAAGCGCAGCGAGACATGGTTGACCGAGAGCAGGACGGGACCGATCCGACGCGCGTTCATACCCGGCTCCCCGGAGTGGTCACAGGAACGCGCACCACGTCACAAATGCGGATGTTGGCAGCCACGATGCCCGTGCGACCATCTTCGAACTTGACCTGCGTTTCGATGTATTGCTCGGCTTTGCCGGAGAAGAGCGCCTCAACCAGCGGCGCGTATTTCTCCGCGATGAAGCGGCGGCGGACCTTGCGCGTGCGCGTGAGCTCATCGTCGTCTGGGTCGAGTTCCTTGTGCAAGATCAGGAAACGCGCGATCTGCGAGTGAGCGAGCTCGCCTTCCTGCGCGAGCTCGCGGTTGACCTGTTCGACGCATCCTCGGATCAGGTCGTAGACCTCCGGTTTGCCGGCCAGATCGACGTAGCCCGAATACGTGAGGCCGCGCCGCTCGGCCCAATTTCCGACCGCGGTCAGATCGATGTTGATGAAGGCCATGACGCTTTCTTTGCCGTGGCCAAAGCACACCGCTTCTTTGATCTGCGGGTGGAACTTGAGCTTGTTTTCGATGTAGTTCGGCGCAAACAGGGTGCCATTGGCCAGCCGTCCGACGTCCTTGGCGCGGTCGATGATTTTCAAGTGTCCGTCGGCATCGAACACGCCGGCATCGCCCGTGTGGAAGTAGCCTTCAGCATCGATCGCTTCGGCCGTTGCCTCGGGCCGCTTGTAGTACTCCTTGAGCACCATCGGCCCGCGCACGAGCACTTCACCGTTCGGGGCGAGTTTGACCTCCACGCCCGGGGCCGGCTTGCCAACGCTGTCTAGTTTGACCTGGCCATCGGGCTGCATGGTCACGTAGGCGCAGGTTTCGGTCTGGCCGTAGAGTTGCTTCAAGTTGATCCCGAGCGAGCGATAGAAGCGAAACAGATCCGGGCCGATGGCCGCACCGGCCGTGTAGGCCACGCGGATCCGCGACAGGCCGAGTGTGTTCTTGAGCGGGCCATAGACCAAAAGGCGGCCCAGCGCGTAGGCGAGGCGGTCTTTGAGCGGCACGGGCTTGCCATCGAGCAAATCGGCCCCAACGCGTCGCGCCACTTTCATGAAGCGGTCGAACATGGCCCGCTTGAGTCGCCCGGCGTCCTCCATGCGAATCATGACGTTGGTCAGCATGCCCTCGAAGATGCGCGGCGGGGCGAAGTAGTAGGTCGGGCCAATCTCGCGCAGGTCGATCATGACCGTATCCGCCGACTCGGGGCAGTTGACCGTGTAGCCCGCCACAAGCCATTCGGCGTAGCTGAACAAATGGTCGCCGACCCACGCCATGGGCAGGTAGGACAGCACGTTTTCTTGCGCGCTCAGGCGATCGAAAGCCACCGCACCCCGAGCGGCAAAAAGCATCGCCGCGTGGGTTTGCACCACCCCCTTGGGCTTGCCGGTGGTGCCCGAGGTGTAGAGGATGACGGCCACATCCTCGCCGCGGCCGGCGGCCAGTTCCCGATCGAGCTGCTCGGGATGCTCGGCAAGCCACGCCCGTCCGCGCTCGCGCAGAGCGTCGAGGCTCATGAGACCCTCGGCCGTGTAGTTGCTTAGCCCCCGTGGATCCTCGAAGAGGATCCAGCGGATGCGCGGTAGGCTCTGCCGTGCTTCAAGCAGCTTGTCGACCTGCTCTTGATCCTCGACGACGGCGAATTCGATTTCGGCGTCGTCGAGCACGAAGGCGAGCTCTGAGGCGATTGCATCCTGGTACATCGGCACGGCCACGCCCCCGAGCATCTGCGCGGCGGCGAAGGCCATGTAGAGCCGCGGGCGGTTGTCGCCGATGATGGCCAGGTTCTGTCCGCGCCGAAAACCAAGTGCTGCAAGTCCGGCGGCGATTTCGCGCGTCTCGGCAAGGGTGTCGCGCCAGCTCCAGGTTTGCCAGATGCCGAGATACTTTTCGCGCAGCGCCGGAGCCTCGGGCCGGGCTGTGGCGTGTGCCACGAGCAGGCGAGGAAAGGTATCCCCCGCGGTCATCGACGAGTAATCTCCTCCTTTGAACTTGGACGATGCTCCCGCGCCGCATCCTAGCGACGGTTTGCGGCGCGGTCTACCCGGCGGTTTTTTGTGAAGGCCATGTCTCGCTCACAAAACAAAACCGACCGGGCAGTCGGTTTTTATGAAGGAGTCTAATGGCACTTGCGTTTGCGGCGCCCAAGGGATATCCCTTGACTTGTTCGTGGCGGGGCCAGCCCGCGCGGCGAGGGGTAACACTGCGCCGCTAGCCGATCGGCCATGGACATCGAGTTCATTGAAGCGATCGATTCGACCAGCACGGAGCTCATTCGGCGTGCGCTCGCCGATGGAGCCGGGGCGATTCATGCCCGCGCTATCGTGGCGGATCGGCAGACCGCGGGTCGTGGTCAGTATGGCCGGCGCTGGGTCGACCGTGGCGAGCTTCCTGGCGCGAGTTTGCTGCTCAGTGTCGGATGGGCCGTGCCGCGGGAGGCGCGGCTTGACGGTCTGAGCCTTAGCGTGGGGGTGGTGCTTGCGCAAGTGCTTGAAGCCTGGGCCAAGCCGCCTCGTGCGCTTTTGCTCAAATGGCCCAACGATGTGCTCCTGGACGGCGGCAAGGTAGGCGGCATTTTGGTCGAGGCGGTCAATCCGCCGCAGGCGCAGGAAGGCCGCGCCGTGGTCATTGGTATTGGCGTCAATCTCTGTGCTGCGCCCGATCCGGTTTGCCCGCCCGAGGCAGCTGCGGGCACGGTGGTTCCACGTGCGCTGACCCCCGAGACGAGCGCTCCGCAGGCGCTTCGCGAGGCCGTTCTTGCCCGGCTGCTGCCGAGGCTCGAGGCGCGTCTTGAAGGCTTCGTGCGCGACGGATTTGCCAAGGATCGGGGGGCGTATCAAGCGCGCATGGCATGGCGCGGCAGGGCAGTGCGGGTCGAGGCCGGGGACGGCTCGATCGCGCGTGGCATCCTTCTGGGCGTGACGAGCCACGGCGCGTTGCGTCTCGAGGGGGCAGCGGGCCGTCTTACACTCCACTCAGGAACGGTTCGCCTCGACCACGAACCGCCGCGCGCGATCGAGCCCGTTTTCGAAAACCGACGAAGCTGACGCAAACGAGATTCATTTCCCATTGCCGCCGGAGCCCTCATGCTGCTCGCCCTCGACGTCGGAAACACGCGCCTCAAATGGGCGCTCATGAAGGATTTGACAATCGCCGAACGAGGATCGATGTTCGTGGCCGAGGTCGACGACTTGGTCGCACGGTTTGGATTCGATCGCCGTCGGATCGAGCGCGTTGTGGGCAGTTGCGTGGCCAGTCACTTGACGCGCGAGCGTCTCGAGCGGCAGTTTCGAGCGCTCGGACGCGAGATCGAGTGGATTCGCGCCACAGCCAGCGCCTGTGGCGTGGTCAACCGCTACGACGATCCCGCACGGCTGGGCACGGACCGCTGGGCGGCGCTCGTTGCGGCGTTCGCGCGAGGGCTTGCACCCTGCGTCGTGGCAAGCGCCGGCACTGCGCTGACGGTGGATCAGCTCGACGCGGACGGCCAGTTTCTCGGTGGGGCGATCGTGGCGGGTTATCACGCGATGCTCGGCGGCTTGGCCGGGAACACCGCCGCACTTTCGGTCGACGCGGGCGAGTGGTCGCCTCAGCCGCGCAACACGCGCGACGCGCTGGCCACGGGGGCGATCGATGCCATGGTGGGGGCGATCGAGCGAGGCCGCCTCCGGCTTGAGACGTATCGGCGGGAGCGCGGCGATCACGGCGCGGTGCGGCTCGTGCTCACGGGAGGCAGTGCATATCGTCTTCTACCCTACCTGCCGCCCGATACGGTCGCGGTCGAAGCGCTCTGCCTGGAAGGCGTGGCGCGCATTGCGCAAACGTTGACGAGCCAGCGCGCGGCAGCGCCTCGGCACGCCATCCCGACTGGGCTTTTGAACGGCGGCGCAGCGAGGTGAGGCGATGCGGCGCCTGGTGGCCTGGCTCGCCGCGGCCAACCTCGTTGCGGGCGCTTGGTGGTACCTTGAGTTCCAAATGCGCGCCGAGACGGCGGCCCAAGCCCGCTTCCAGCCGTTCAACGACGAGAAAGTTCGGCTGCTGACTGCGCAGGAGGTGGCACGACTCGGGCCGGCAAAGGTGGCGCAGCTCAATCACGCCTGCGCCGAGTGGGGGCCCTTGAACGAGGCTGAGCGCGTGCGCGCCCTCAAGTTGCTTGAGCCCCTTGCACTCGGGCGCACGTTGAGCGAGCGCAAGGTCGAGGTTGTCGCGGAGCACTGGATCGTGATTCCGCCGAAGGCCAACCGCGCGCAGGCCGAGCGCGCCATGGCCGAGTTGCGCGCACTCAAGGTCGAGGATGCGGTGCTGCTGACGGAGCCCGGGCCGTGGAATCTGGCCATTTCGCTCGGGCTGTTTCGCGATCGAGCCCGTGCCGAGGCGCGGCTCGAGGAAGTCAGGGCAAAAGGCGTCCGGACGGCGACCTATCGCCAGCGGGCGCAAAGCCTGCCGATGACGATGCTGGTGGTGCGCGAGCCCTCGCAAGCCGTGGTTGCACAACTGACAAGCCTTTCCGCGCAAATTCCCGGCAGTGCGGTCTCGACGGGGGCCTGTCCCGAGATCCGATGAACTGCTCGCAGAGGGGCCGGCAGATGCGCTCCGGAGCCGAGCGCGTGCAGCCGGCAGTGCCGCGCGGCTTTTTACTCAGCTGCGCGAGGGGCGATCGACGACGGCCGATGCGCCTGCCAACGCTTGAGGATGGTGAAGGCGTCAGAGAGTCGCCCGCCACAACCACTCAACCAGTCGGGCGCCTGATTCGGGACCACGGTGAACCAGAACGTATCGGTTCCCCGTCGCCCGGCGTGCTGGGGTAACTGTCCGAGGACATGCCTGTGGAGCTGTTCTTTCTCGATGACCCAGCAATGCGCATCAAAAGGCGAAATACCGAGACAGATCGCGGCATCGTAGCGCTGATCGCGCAGTTGCTGGAACTTGTAGCTTCCGCTGGCCCAAAGCGTTGAAAACTTGATCTCGACGCGCCGCCCGGCAATTACGCGGTCGGCTTCCGAGTCGCCGCTTGCCAGGACGTCGAGGCCTTTTGCCGCACACCAACCGGCGACCAGTTGCTCGCCGATTTTGCCGCGCCTCCGCGAAGGACATTTCAAAATCCAAGCAAAGGGACTGCCGCTCCATGGATCTTCCTGCGTCGGCGCGATGTATTCCCGCTCGAGTCCCGAGGCCAGCGAGGCAAGCAGCGCAACCTCGGGATCCGTGATCCTTGGCTTCATGGCGATGCGTGGTGGTGGGTTGGGAAACGACAACGTCGCATCAAGTCTCAGAACAACGGCGCTTGTGCCTTGTGCTCACGATGCGCCTCGGGAACGTAGCCGATCCACTGGATGCCGTCAACGCCAGCAAAGCGCGAAGCCATCACTTGCATGGCCTCGACCGATGTGTCGACCAAAATGAAGCGGCGACCCAACTCAAGCGCAGCCGCGCCGGTGGTTCCGCTGCCGGCAAAAAAGTCGAGCACAAGATCGCCCGGAAGGGAGGAGGCCTGCACGATGCGGCGCAGGATGCCGAGCGGCTTTTGCGTTGGATAGCCGGTTTTTTCGCGGCTGTTGGTCGGCACGATCGTGTGCCACCACGTGTCGGTGGGCAGCTTGCCGCGAGCTGCCTTTTCGGGGCCCACGAGTCCGGGCGCCATGTAGGGAATGCGCTCGATGGCATCGGCATTGAACCGGTAGCGCCTAGCGTCCTTCACGTAGAACAAAATGTTGTCGTGTTTGGGGGGCCAGCGGTTTTTGGGCCGTCCGCCGTAGTCATAGGCCCAAATGATTTCGTTCAAGAAGCACTCGCGCCCGAAAATCTGATCGAGCAGCACCTTGCAATAGTGAACCTCGCGATAGTCCAGGTGAACGTAGAGTGAACCGTGCGGCGCAAGGACGCGATGCGCTTCGACAAGCCGCGGCTCCAGAAAGGTCAGATAGTCGTCGAACTGATCACGGAAGCTCATGCGTCCAACCACGATGCTTTCATAGCGTCGACCCTGAAAGCCGGTTCGGTCTCCTCGCGCAGACTGCACGGTTTTGAGCTGCGTTCGCTCCTGCACGCGACCGGTGTTGAACGGCGGGTCGATGTAGATCAGATCGATCGAGGCCGAAGGCAGAGTGCGCAAGACCTCGAGATTGTCGGCGAGGTGAATTTGGCCGATGGCGTTGCCACGCGCCTCGATCGGTGTTTCGTCGTGGCTCATCGGCTGCCCCACCGGCT
Organism: Casimicrobiaceae bacterium; assembly: GCA_025056355.1. GTDB lineage: Bacteria > Pseudomonadota > Gammaproteobacteria > Burkholderiales > Casimicrobiaceae > Casimicrobium. The sequence goes on from JANWWI010000007.1 coordinate 22,127, forward strand.
GCGTCGCTCGGCGGCCTGTTCCTCGAGCTCGCGCTTGATCTCGCGCCGCCTCGCCTCGACGAGACTGGCCTCGACGTGGTCGGCGTCTCCGGCTTTGGCCGCAAGTTCGAATTGATCGATCGCGGCCTGCAATTTGCCTTCGTGCACATATTGTTCTCCGAGATAGCGGTGCTGTTTGAGCCGCTGCCCGGTTTCGGCCGCTGCGCGCGCGGCAATGGCCAGCAGCCGCGTATCAGTGCCGCGTCGGGCGAGCAGGCGCTCAACCACGGCAAGCGCTTCGGCCGGACGACCGCCGCGCAGCAGGGCTTCGGGGTAGTCATAAAAAAACTGCGCATGATCAGGCCAAGCGTGGCTGGCCCGCTCGAAGTGTTCGATCGCGCGGCTCACCTCTCCCGATTCGAGCAGCAAGTGTCCGCGCAGTGCTGCGATCATCGGATGGCGCACGCCCGAACGCTCGATCTCATCGATCACCGCGAGCCCGCGCGCGTATTGCTTGCTGCGCAAAAGCGCGGCGGCGAGCCCGTAGCGCGTGGCCGCTTCATGAGCGAAACGCCGATCGCGAAGCGCCGTTTCAAAGTGTTCGACCGCGGCGCGATCGTCGCCGAGGTAGCTGCGCACGAGCGCCCGAACGTAATGAAAATCCTCGCTTTCGCGCACGGCCATGGCATGCGCGGAACGGGCCACGCGGCCGCGCGCTTCGGCCAGGCGTTCGAGGGTGAGCGGATGCGTGCGCAGGTAGCTCGGAAGCAGCCCGGGATCGTTGAGGTTGGCTGCCCGCTGCAGCCGTTCGAAGAGGCTCGCCATGGCCCCAGTGTCGAAATGCGCGCGCTCTAGCAGGTTGAAACCGACGCGGTCGGCCTCGCGTTCGTTTTCGCGCGAAAAATGGAGTGCCGCCTGGATCTGCGCCGCCTGCCCGGCGAGAATGGCCGCTTGGACGCCATCGGCGCTTCCCGCGCGGGCCGCCACGGCAGCCGCGGCGATGCTGGCAATCGTCATCCAGGTGTTTTTGCGCTGCTCGTCAATCGAGCGTGCGTAGTGACGCTGGACCACGTGCGCAATCTCGTGCGCAAGCACGGCGGCCAACTCGCTTTCGCTTTGTGCAAGAGCAATCAGACCGAGGTGGACGCCGATGTAGCCGCCCGGCAGTGCAAAGGCGTTGATCGAGGGGTCGGCGACCGCGAAAAACTCGAACCGCTCGCGCAGCTCGGGGTTTGCGACGAGGATCCGGTTGCCCAGGGCTTGCAGATAGGCATTGACCTCGGGATCTTGCAGGTAGGCACCGGCGGCGCGCAGTTCGCGCATGGCTTCGAGTCCGAGCCGCCGTTCCTGTTGCGGCGAGACGACCGCGGCGCTCGCATCTCCGAGATCGGGCAGGCGCGGCGTCTGGGCGCTCACGGCAAGCGTGAGGGCCGCGCACAGCAGAGCGCCTGCACCGAGGCTCAAGAGGGGGTTTCGAAGCACCTTGCTAAGATAGCCTACCAGCGTTCCGGTTCCTCGTGTTTTGCTCCACACGCCGCATGGCAGCCGCCTCCAGCGATCTGACGCATTTCGACGCGGCCGGCCAAGCCCACATGGTCGATGTGGGGGGCAAGCCCGAGACGCACCGCGTCGCGGTCGCCTCGGGGAGCATCCTCATGCAGCCGGCGACGCTCGCGCTTATCCGCTCAGGCGGGCACAAAAAGGGCGACGTCCTCGGCATTGCGCGCATTGCCGCGATCCAGGCGGCCAAACGCACGGCCGAATGGATTCCGCTTGCGCACCCGTTGGCACTCACGCGCGTGGCGGCCGAGTTTGCACTCGATGAAGACCGCAGCAGCGTCACCCTTACGGTCACGGCCGAAACGGTCGCGCGCACCGGGGTCGAGATGGAAGCGCTCTGCGCAGTCAGCGCGGGGCTCTTGACGATCTACGACATGTGCAAAGCGGTCGATCGCGGCATGCGCATCGGCGATATTCGGCTCCTCGAGAAACAGGGAGGCCGTTCTGGACACTGGCGCGCTGAAGCGGCCTGAGTTGCTGCTTCGGCGCTGAGGCGCAGCAGTTGCGCCACCTTCACCGGTCGTGATCATCGAGGCACTGGCGGCCTTCGCAGTGGGCGTGGCGCTCGCACAGCGCGTGCCGGAATTGCCGCCGCTTGCCGTGACGCTCGTCGTTGCCTCGGCCTGCACCGCGCTTGCGGCGTGGCGGCTGGTGCGTGGCAAGCCCGGACGCCTTTTGCTGATCGTGTGCGCGCTCGGATTCGGCGCGAGCTATGCCTGGCTGCGTGCCGAGTGGCGTCTCGCCGAGGCGCTCGATGCGGCCTGGGAAGGCCGTCCCGTCGAACTCGTCGGCGTCGTCGACGAGTTGCCGGCGCGCTATGGCGATGTGATTCGCTTCGCCTTCCGCGTCGAAGGCGTCTTGACGCCCGGGGCGCGTGTGCCGAAACGTCTGGCGCTTTCGTGGTTTCGGCCCCGTAGCGGCGAGATCGCGGGCGAGGCCTTACCGGCGCTTCGTGCCGGCGAGCGCTGGCAGTGGTTTGTGCGGCTTTCGCGCCCCCACGGTTACGCCAACGGCCACGGCTTCGATCTTGAAGCCTGGATGCTTGAGCACGGATTGCGCGCAAGCGGTTCAATCGAGGTGGATCGGCCGATGCGACGGCTCGCCACAAGCGGCGGCGCGTTGACCGACCACGTCAATCGCCTGCGCGAGGCGGTTCGCGAACGACTCGACCGCGCGCTGGGCGGGCATCCGGCGCGGCCGGTGCTGGCAGCGCTCACGATTGGCGATCAGCGCGCAATCCCGGCCGAGCTCTGGAGCTTGTACAACGCCGCGGCCGTGTCGCACCTGCTCTCGGTGAGCGGCGCGCACGTGACGCTGTTTGCCACGTGGGTTGCGGCGCTTGTGTTTTTCCTCTGGCGCCGCTCGGCGGTGCTTTTACTCCGGCTGCCGGCGCAGAAAGCCGCCGCGGCTGTGGCGCTGGTCATTGCGTTCGGCTATGCGCTGCTGGCGGGGTTCGAGGTGCCCGCACAGCGCACCTGCCTCATGCTTGCGGTTGCGGCCTTGGGGCTGTTTACCAACCGGCGGCTGTCGCCGTGGTTGATCCTTGCCTGGGCGCTTGTGGCCGTGCTGCTTGTGGATCCCTGGGCCACGCTGTCGCCTGGGTTTTGGTTTTCCTTCTTGGCCGTGGCCTTGCTCGTCTATTTGCATGGGGGCCGCTTCGGTCGCGCCTTGCCCTGGCGCCTGCTTCTGAGCACGCAAGCGCTCATGGCCGTCGGGCTCGCACCAATCACGCTCGTGCTGTTCGGCCAGGTCTCGCTGATCGGGCCGCTCGCCAACGCGGTGGCGATTCCGCTGGTGACGCTCTTCGTGGTGCCGCTTGCGCTGCTCTGGCTCGTGGTGCCGGTGGATCTCATCCTCTGGCTTGCGGCTTGGGGCGTCAACGCGCTCACGGCGCTTTGCCAAGCGCTGGTTGCACTGCCGGCGGCGCTGTGGCTGCAACACACGCCACCGTTTTGGGCGGTGCTGCTTGCCCTGATCGGCACGCTCTATCTGTTTGCGCCGCGCGGATGGCCAGGGCGCTGGGTGGGAGCGCTGCTATGGCTGCCGATTTTCACCGTGACCCCCGCGCGGCCAAGCCACGGCGAATTTCGCCTCACCGCGCTCGACGTGGGCCAAGGCACGGCGATCGTGATCGAGACCGCCAAGGCCACCCTGCTCTACGATGCAGGACCACGCTGGACCGATTCCTTCGATGCGGGCAACCGGCTTATCGTCCCCTGGCTGCGCGCAACGGCCAATCCGCGGCTCGACACCTTGGTGTTGTCGCACCTGGACCGCGATCATGCCGGCGGAGCGCTCTCCTTGCTGCGCGAGCTGCCAGTGGCGCGACTCGTGGCGAACTTGCCGGCGGGGGAGCCGTTGGCTGAGTTGCTGCGCGCGCAGGCGGCCGCGCGCGCTGTTCGAGTGGAACCCTGTGTAGCGGGGCGAGCCTGGGTCCGCGACGCTGTGCGCTTCGAACTGCTCGCCCCGCGTTCGGAGAGCGTCGCGACAACCCGTGCCAACGAGGCCTCCTGTGTGCTCAAGGTCACCGCAGCGCGCGGGCTCAGTGTGCTTTTGCCCGGGGACGCCGAGGGGGCGCTTGAGGCCGAGCTGCTCGCCCTCGGAGCACCGGCGCTGCGCGCCGATTGGCTCGTTGCTGCCCACCACGGCGCGCGCGGCTCATCGGGCAAGGCGTTCCTCGATGCGGTGGCCCCGCGCCAGGTCATCATCACGGTGGGCCATCGCAACCGCTACGGCCATCCGCATCCGGAGACCCTTGCACGCTTTGCCGCGCGCGGGATCATCGTGCACCGCACCGACCGCGCCGGGGCCTTGACTTTCGACTCTTCCCGCGGCGCGTGGCAAGTGCCGCGCGCGGCAAGACAGGCGCATGCGCGCTATTGGCGGCTGCCGGAGGCAACAATCACAAGCCCCCACCCGCCGGCGGGCCCACCGGTGCAAGACTGGCAATCAGAAGCGACAGCACTGCCGCTGCCGTGAGCTTGAGCCGAAGCGCAAAAAACCAGCCCGGATACCACGGCTCGCGCTTGAGCCGCAAATCGACGAGAAAGAGCGCAGAGAGCAAGAGGGCCGCCGCCACAACGCTTGCCCGGGCGCCCAGGAAGCCGGCCACACACCAGCCCCCGATCGGCGGCAGGACCGAGGCCACGAACAAGCCCATGCGGATGCGCTCCGAAAGGCCGGGCGCCAGAAGCGCATAAGCCCACAAGAGCCCGGCCATGAAGCTCGGGATCACCATCGCGTAGAAGGCAAGCACCGAGAGGCTAAAGGGCCCGCCGATCATGGGCTCAAACAGCCCGTGGCTACCCAGTGCGAAGAAAACGAACGGCACAAGCCCGAGGTAGCCGAGCCAGCGGGCCGTACCGCGGACGCAAGCGGCAGTTTCATTCATGGCTACTGCTGCTCAAGCAATTCGTATCCGTGCAAGCCGCACCGCCGTGGTCCCTGGTTTCGGGTCGCGGCTTGGCATGATGAGTACCGTGTCGTCGTAGGGGGTGAGCAGCGTACGGCCTCCGTTGCGGGCAATCGCTGTACCCGCGGCGGGGATCACCTCGAGCCCCTGCACCGGGCGAATCCAGGAAAAGCCCTCCCGATCGACGGTGATCACGTCCGTGACCTCGAGTTCGCGAACTTGCCCCTCGGTTGCGACAAGCCGTGGCACATCCGCAGGCCGTTGTACCACCCCGAAGTGCTCGAGAAAGCGCCACGCGCACTCGGTCGCAAAGGCCGCAGCCGAAGGCTGCCAGTGCTGGCCGCATTCAACCAGCAGGGCGGTTTGGGGCTGCCTGGATCGCCAAAGCCCGCATCGTCCCGTAGCCGTCGGCCCGCGGCATGGCCGGAATCGATCAGGATGTCGCACGGCAGCGCAAGCGCGCGCGCAAGGGCCACCCCCTTGGCCGTGTCGCCCGCCAGCACGAGCGGCGGCGAGGGCAAGCTCATCGAGTGCAGATCGATCAGGTGATCCACCGTGTCGATCCGCGGGCGTAGCGCTCGTGCACGGGCAAGCTCACGGCTGGTGCGCGCGCTTTCGAGCGTGTGCGCATCCCAGAGCCGATTCATGTCCTCATCCAACGCCCGCGAGGCAAGTGGCCTTTGCGGGTCGAAGGCAAGATAAGCCTCGGGGTTGGCCAAGATGAAGCTCACCCGCCCCTGCCGCGGGCGAAGGCGGCCCTCAACGAAGCGCGCAAGCAGTCGATCGAGCGAAATGGCCCCGCAGAACTCGTTGCCGTGAACGAGCGCAACCACGGCCAGATGCGGTCCGGGGGCATCCCCGGCAAAGCTCCAGACATAGTCGAGGCCGACGTTGCCCGGCCGCCAACGTCGGATGTCCGGAAATTCGACCTCGATCGGAATTCCAGGCCGCAGACGTCGTATGCTCCGACGCATGGTGCCTGAGTCTGTAGGCATGCTGCGATCGCCATGAGTCTTCCGCCGCCGGAGCACTTTATCGACAACCGCTTCGAGCCCTCGCTCGATGGGGCTCGGCTGCCCATGATCGATCCGAGCGATGGATCGGTCTTTGCCGAGATTGCGCGCGGCCGGGCGGCCGAGGTCGCACGAGCCGTTGCTGCTGCGCGCCGTGCGGCCGATGGCGGGGCCTGGTCGCGCCTGGCGCCGGCGCAACGCGGGCGCTTGCTTGCACGGCTTGCGCAGGCCATTGAGGCGCACGCTGAAACCCTTGCCGCGCTTGAAAGCCGCGACTGCGGCAAGCCGCCGCGCCAAGCGCGCGCCGATGTGGCCGCATGCGCCCGCTACTTCGAGTTCTACGCAGGGGCCTGCGACAAACTGCACGGCGAGACGATCCCCTTCGCGCCGGGCTATCAGGTCTACACCCGCTACGAGCCGCATGGTGTGACCGGGCACATCATTCCGTGGAATTACCCGCTGCAAATCTTTGGCCGAAGCGTCGGTGGAGCACTTGCAGCCGGCAATGCCTGTGTGGTCAAGCCCGCCGAGGATGCCTGCTTGTCGCTCCTGGAGCTTGCGCGGCTCATTGCCGAAGTCGGCTTCCCCCCGGGCGCGGTCAACATCGTCACGGGGCTCGGCCGTGAGGCCGGCGCCGCGCTTGCCGAGGCCGAAGGAATCGATCACCTCAGCTTTACGGGAAGTGCTGCCACCGGAACGCTTGTGGCGCAGGCCGCCGCGCAACGGCATGTGCCGGTGACCCTCGAACTGGGCGGCAAAAGCCCGCAGATCGTCTTTGCCGATGCCGATCTCGAGGCGGCGCTGCCGGTGATTGTCAACGCGATCATCCAAAACAGCGGCCAGACCTGTAGCGCCGGCTCACGGCTGCTCGTTGAGGCGTCCGCCTATGAGCCTGTACTTGAGCGTCTGGCTGAGCGCTTTCGCGCCCTGCGCGCAGGGCCGGCGGCGCTCGATCTGGATTTGGGCCCGCTCATTCGCGCCTCGCAACTGGAGCGTGTGCGCGGGTTTCTGGCCGGGCTCGGCCACGTGCGCGGCGCGGGGGCTTGGGTGGTTGCGCAAGGGGCCATCGTGCCAGAGGCGCCCCCCGGGGGCTTTTATGCAGCCCCGACGCTTGTGGCCGATGTGCGCCCGGAGTCGACGCTCGCCTGCGAGGAGGTGTTTGGCCCGGTGCTTGCGGCGATGCCGTTTCGTGATGAGGCCGAGGCGGTGCAGCTGGCCAACGCCACCCGCTACGGACTTGTGGCTGGGGTATGGACCGAAAACGGCGCGCGGGCGCTGCGCGTTGCCCAGGCCGTGCGAAGCGGGCAAGTCTTTATCAACAGCTACGGCGCAGGCGGCGGCATCGAGCTGCCCTTTGGCGGTGTCAAATCCTCAGGCTACGGCCGAGAAAAGGGCTTCGAGGCGCTGCGCGGCTTTAGCGTGTTGAAGACGGTCGTGATTCGGCACGGGTAGCCTGTGACTGCCCGCTCAAGACACAGCAAGGAGGAGGCAATGAGACTCAACGGCAAGGTGGCCATCGTGACCGGTGGCGCACAGGGCTTCGGCCGCGGCATCGCGGAGCGCTTTGCGGCCGAAGGGGCGCGGGTGATGATTGCCGACCTTAAGGCCGAGGCGGCCGAAGCGCTTGCGCGCACGCTCCCAGCGGCGCGCGCTTGCCCCTGCGATGTCTCGCGCGACAGCGACTGGGCACGGCTCGTGGCGGCCACGCTGGAGGCATTCGGCGGGCTCGACATCGTGGTCAACAACGCCGGCACCTCGCACCGAAACCGCCCGATGCTTGAGGTCGACGAGGCCGAGTTCGACCGCATCTACGCCGTCAATGTGAAATCGATCTACCTTTCGGCCAAGCACTGCGTGCCCGTCTTTCGCGCGCAGGGACGAGGCGGGGTGTTCGTGCAGATTGCCTCCACGGCCGGCGTGCGGCCGCGGCCTGGGCTGACTTGGTACAACGGCACCAAAGGTGCGGTCATCGTCACAAGCCGCTCGATGGCCGTTGAGCTTGCCCCTGAGCGCATTCGCGTCAACTGCATCAACCCGGTCATGGGCGAAACCGGGCTACTGGAAACCTTCATGGGGGGAGAGGACACGCCCGAGCGGCGCGCCAAATTCATCGCCACGATTCCGCTCGGTCGCCTCTCGACCCCGCGCGATGTGGCCAATGCGGCGCTGTTTCTTGCAAGCGATGAGGCAGAGTTCATCACCGGCGCTTGTCTTGAAGTCGATGGCGGGCGCTGTGTGTGAGAAGCAAGGCGCCCACCGGTCGGCGCAACTCGGACCGGTCTCGAGCATGAGCGCGGCTCCTTGGGCCCTTGGGCTTGCGGGTGTGGCTTGCCTTGCGCGTGCGTGTGACCTGGCGATCCCGCCTGGGCCGCGCAAGCGACGATGGCAGGCGCACGTGAACGCCGCAGTTCGCGCCCGCACCGGGCCTCCGCCGCCCGGTGTTGAAGTCGATCCCACCCTGGGCTGGGTCGATCGGCTGTGCGCAGGGCTTGCGGCGATGGTGTTTGTGCTTCTGGGTGCGGCGTTTCTCTGGGTCGCGTGGGCAAGCGCCCTCACCGCTCAGTAGCGGGCAAAGCCGATCAAGCGCAGGGCCAAGCGGGTCAGCGCATAGACAAGCCGAGCGCGCAGACGCGGCCAGCCGCGCTGCCGTGACCACTGCACGGGCGTGACCCGATGGCCGTGCTCGCGCGCAGCGCGCTCGAGCCGCTCGCGCAACCCCGCCGCGAAGGCCTCATCCTCGATCACCACGTTGGCCTCATGCGACAGAAGGAGGCTGAACGGGTCGAGGTTGGAGGAGCCGACCGTCGCCCAACGCGCGTCGATGACGGCCACCTTGGCATGCAAAAAGCCGCGCCGGTACTCGAGCAGTTCGATGCCTTGCGCGAGCAAAAGGTCGTAGAGCGCGCGTTCGGCCTCGCGCACGAACCAGTACTCGGGATGCCCTTGCAGCATGAGCCGCACCGCCACGCCACGGGCGCGTGCCCGCGCAAGCGCCTGAAGCAGGCGACGGCCCGGGATGAAGTAGGCATTGGCGATCCAGATCTGCGAGCGCGCGCGGTCGATCGCTTCCAGATAAGCGCGCTCGATCGCGTGCCGATGGAGAAAGTTGTCGCGCAAAACGAGGCGTGCTCGTGCCACGCGTTTGAGACGCTCCCACGAGGCAAGCCACGGCGGCTCCCCGGCGGCCGATGGCAGCTGTGGCGGCACCCGGCGCCGCAGTGCCCGTCCCATGAGCTTTCGTTGCGCGGCGCGCAGCGGCCGCACCAGCGGGCCGGTGATGGCCACCGCGAAGTCGTAGCGCCCCTGCAAGCGCGGGTCGGTCAGGTTCGCATCATCGTGGATGTTGATGCCGCCGATGAACGCAAGCCGGCCATCCACGGTGAGCAGCTTGCGGTGCAGGCGCTGCAGGCGGGCAAAGCGCAGATGCGCAAGCGCCCGGATCGGCCGGTAGAAGCGAAGCGCCACCCCGCCGGATCGCAGCCGCTCGGCCAAGGTGCCGATATGACCCGAGGCCCCGAAGCCATCGATCAAGGCCACAACACGAACGCCGCGCGCCGCGGCGCGCAGGAGCGCCTCGGTCACCGCGCGGCCGGACGGGTCGTCGGCATAGATGTAGGTCTCAAGCAGGAGTTCGTGTTGGGCGGCATCGATCGCACGCAGAAGCGCCGGGAAGTACTCCGCGCCGCTTTCGAGAAGCTCGGCGCGATGTCCAGTCTCGGGCGGGCGACGTCCGGCCATCATGCCGCACGCGCGACTGTGAGCGTGGCGGTAATCGGTGCGTGATCAGACAAACGCGCCCATTCGCGCCCACGATGGACGGCAACCGAGCGCACGGCGAGTCCGCGCACATAGATGCGATCGAGGGGCAGCACCGGCAGACCAGCAGGAAAGGTGAGCGCCGGCATCCCACGCGCCGCTTCGAAAGCTTCAACCATGCCCAGGGACTCGAGAATGCGTGTGGCGTCCTGAAGCCAGTCGTTGAAGTCGCCCGCCACGATCAGCGGGGCTTCTCGTGGCACCAGCCGCTCGATGCGCTCGCGGACAAGCGCCAGTTGCACCGCACGCGAGCGGCGCATGAGGCCGAGGTGCAGACACACACAATGCAGCAGCACGCGGCTGCGCGGTAACTTGATCAGTGCATGCAGCAGCCCGCGCTGTTCGACGCGATTGGTCGAGATGTCTTCCTGCTCGGCCGAAACAATCGGAAAACGCGAGAGAATGGCGTTGCCGTGGTGGCCATGGTCGTAGACCGCGGCCATGCCGTAGGCCGACCCGGGCCAGATGCCTTCGGCCAGGAATTGGTGCTGCGGCAGCTCCGGCCAAGCCTCGTGCCGGCGAGCGTGGCGATCGTTACGGCCGACCACCTCCTGCAGAAAGACGATGTCGGCGCCGAGGCTTGCAAGCCGCTCGCGCAGGATCGGCAGCGTGACGCGGCGGTTGAAGGCGTTCAGGCCCTTGTGGATGTTGTAGCTTGCAACCGAAAGCGTCCGCATCGTAGGCGTCGAGCCGGCTGAGCCGATCGGCTCGCGCGGGGGCGAGCATAGCGGGTGTGGCCAGAGGCCACCGCCCCACGGCCTGCCGAGCCGGGGTGGGACGAGCACCGAGGATAATCGAAGTTTCCCGTTCCCGTTTGCGCCGCGCGAATCATCCGGTGAGGGTTTCGCTTGGGGCGCTGCCTCGCCTTCCAGTTCGACTCTATGCAGTACATCTTCACGATGAACGGCGTCTCCAAAACGGTGCCGCCGAAGCGACAAATCATCAAGGACATTTCGCTGTCGTTTTTCCCGGGCGCGAAAATTGGGCTGCTCGGGTTGAACGGTGCGGGCAAATCCACCCTGCTTCGCATCATGGCCGGGGTGGACAAGGACTTTTCCGGAGAAGCCCGGCCGCAGCCAGGCATCAAGATCGGGTACCTGCCCCAGGAGCCCGAGCTTGATCCGGAAAAAACCGTGCGCGAGACGGTGGAGGAAGCCTTCGCAGAGGTGGCGCGCGCCAAAGCCCGGCTTGAGGAGGTCTATGCCGCCTACGCCGATCCGGAGGCCGACTTTGATGCGCTGGCGAAAGAGCAGGCTGAGCTTGAGGCCATCATCGCTGCTGCCGATGGCCACAATCTCGAGCAGCAACTCGAGGTGGCCGCCGATGCGCTGAGGCTTCCGCCCTGGGAGGCCAAGATTGCCAACCTCTCAGGCGGGGAAAAGCGGCGTGTGGCCTTGTGCCGGCTGCTCTTGTCGAAGCCCGACATGCTTTTGCTCGATGAGCCGACCAACCATCTCGATGCCGAAAGCGTCGAATGGCTCGAACAGTTCCTACAGCGCTATCCGGGCACGGTGGTGGCGGTCACCCACGACCGCTACTTCCTCGACAACGCTGCCGAGTGGATCTTGGAGCTCGACCGTGGCCACGGCATCCCGTGGAAGGGCAACTACAGCTCCTGGCTTGAGCAGAAGCAAGCACGGCTCAAGCAGGAGGAGGCGCAGGAATCGGCTCGGCAAAAGGCGCTCAAGCGGGAGCTCGAGTGGGTGCGGCAAAACCCAAAGGGCCGCCAAGCAAAGAGCAAGGCGCGACTTGCGCGCTTCGAAGAGCTCTCGAGCTACGAGTATCAGAAGCGAAACGAAACCAACGAAATCTTCATTCCGGTGGCGGAGCGGCTGGGCAGCCAAGTCATCGAGTTCAAAAACGTGAGCAAGGGCTACGGCGATCGGCTTTTGATCGATAACCTCTCCTTCATCATCCCGCCCGGAGCCATCGTGGGTGTGATCGGCCCGAACGGCGCCGGCAAATCGACGCTGTTCAAGCTCATCACCGGTGAAGAAAAGCCCGATGCCGGCGAGATCGTGATTGGGCCAACGGTGAAACTGGCCTACGTCGATCAGTCGCGTTCTTCGCTTTCGGGCGACAAGACGGTCTGGGAAGATGTCTCCGGCGGGGCCGATATCGTGCAAGTGGGCAAGTTCGAGATGCAAAGCCGCGCCTATATCGGGCGCTTCAACTTCAAGGGGCCGGACCAGCAAAAGCTCGTCGGTAGTCTTTCCGGAGGTGAGCGGGGACGGCTGCATCTGGCCAAGACGCTGCTCCGAGGGGGCAATGTGCTGCTGCTGGATGAGCCGTCGAACGACTTGGATGTGGAAACCTTGCGTGCGCTCGAAGACGCACTGCTTGAGTTTGCGGGCACCGCGATCATCATCAGCCACGATCGCTGGTTTCTGGACCGAATCTGCACGCACATTCTTGCTGCTGAGGGCAATAGCCAGTGGTTCTTCTACGAGGGCAACTACCGCGAGTACGAAAACAACAAGATCCAACGGCTCGGCGAAGAGGCGGCCCGGCCGAAACGAGTGCGTTTCAAGCCGCTCAAGTGACTCCGCAGCAGACAATCGCACGGGACGTTTCGGCCGTGGGCGTGGCCTTGCACTCCGGGGTACGGGTGCGCATGACGCTTAGGCCTGCGCCTGAAGACACGGGCATCGTGTTTCGTCGCGTCGACCTGAATCCGCCCGTGGACATTCCCGCGCGCGCCGAACTGGTGACCGAAACCCGCTTGGCGACAACACTTTCGCTCGACGGGGCAAAGGTGGCCACGGTCGAGCATCTGTTGGCTGCCTGCGCCGGTTGCGGCATCGACAATCTACTGGTCGAAGTCGACAACGTCGAAGTGCCGATCATGGATGGCTCCTCGGCGCCGTTTGTCTATTTGATCGAGGAGGCCGGCGTGGTTGCGCAAGGCAAGCCCCGTCAAGCGATCGAAATCCTTGAGCCGGTGCGCGTGACCGCCGCGCACGCTAGCGGCGAGAAATTCGCCAGCCTCGAACCGGCATCGGAATTTGAAATCGATTTCACGATCGACTTCTCCCATCCAGCGCTTCCGGCAGAGCTGTGCCGTGTGGCGATGAAGCTGCCGCCCGAGGTGTTTCGCGAGCACATCAGCCGTGCCCGCACCTTTGGCTTTTCCTTCGAAGCCGATGCGCTTCGCGCGGTGGGTCTCGCGCAAGGCGGCAGCATGGACAACGCCATCGTGCTTGACCGCTACAAAGTGCTCAACCCCGAGGGGCTACGCTTTGCCGATGAGCTTGTGCGGCACAAAGTGCTCGATGCCGTCGGCGACCTCTATCTGCTTGGGCACCCCGTGCGCGGTCGCTACCACGCCTTCAAGTCCGGGCACGAACTCAACAACAAGCTCTGCCGCGCGCTCATTGAACGGCCACAGGCGTGGCGCTTGGTTCCTGCTTGAGGGCGGGGCGGGCCTGCCGCAACCGATGCCTCAGCCCGAGCGCTTTTGCGCCGAGGCGGAAGCGATACTGCGCGCTAATCGGCGTACCGCCGTTTGCATGCGCTCACTTTTGAGCGAAGCGGCGGCACGACGGAGTGCCTCGGCGGTCTCGGGACTCGGCTCGCAGCGGGGCCAGCTGGGTTTTGGGGGGGCGATTTGGAGCCTGGCCACCAAGTCGTTACATTTCAAAGCCTTGGCGTTGGCCGCCGCGAGAATTTCGGCTTGCCGGCGGTGCGCGGCGTGAAGGGCCTCGGGGCAGGTGAGCGCTACGACCAGACGTCCGTCTGGCTCACGGTGACATCGGGCCACGTGGGGCAAGAGCTGCGGCGGGAAGATCGCCGCGAGCAGATCCCGCGGCAGCACCGTGTGACGACGCGCCACGCGGAGCCCGGCGGAAAACTCAGGCGCTCGCTCAAGGATTCGCGCGAGCGCTTCTGGACGGGGATAGAGAGGCTTCACATGCAGCTGATACTGGTCTCAGACGACTTTCGGGTCAAGCGGACCTTTGAGCTCGGTTGGCCCCAGTTGCTCCTTGCGGGGCTTGTGTTTGTGTTCTTGCTCGCGATCACGGCAACCCTGGCCAATTACCTAGCGCTCAAGTATGCCGCAACGAGCGACCACCCGTTGATCCGCAGTATTTTGCTCGCTGATCAGCATGCCGAGGCGCGCCAGCGTCGCGAGCAATTGCAAGCCAACATCAACAACCTTGCGCTACGGCTCGGCGAGGTGCAGGCGCACGTGTTGCGGCTCGACGGGCTTGCCGAAAAACTCGCGAAAGTGGCCGGTCTCAAGCCCCAGGAGCTCCCGAGTGCGCCAATGGCCGGCGGGCGCGGGGGACCCGAGACGGGTGCGGTGCCGTTGACGCTCGAAGAGATCGAAACCAGTATCCAGCGCCTGGCCGTTGAGGTTGATGTCAAAAGCGACCAGATGACCGTGCTTGAGGCGCTGCTCGTGGAGGGCAGCGCACAGCGCAAGTTTCTGCCGACTCTCCCGCCGGTTGAGAACGTCGCCTTCACGTCGAATTTTGGCTACCGCATCGATCCGTTTTCGGGCTATCGTAGTTTTCACGAGGGGATCGATTTCGCCGCCGAACCGGGCACACCCATCCTCGCCTCCGCAAGCGGCAAGGTCATCGCTGCGGAGTTTCATCCTGCCTACGGCAAAATGATCGATATCGATCACGGCAACGGGCTTGTGACGCGGTATGCGCATGCCTCCGAGCTTTTGGTCAAAGAAGGCGATTTGGTGGTTCGCGGACAGTTGATTGCGCGCGTGGGCTCGACGGGGCGATCGACCGGTCCGCACCTGCACTTCGAGGTGCGACTGAACGGCGTTCCCCAGAATCCGGCCCGATTCCTCGCGGCGAACTAATTCGCCTCCGGCGCCGTAGAATGCGGAAGTTTTGCGCAGATTGCGCTGGCTGACGCAAGCGATCTTGTCAGCTGATTGGCTCGATCCGCGCGCTCCCTCAAATGTGATGGCCTCGTGCTGCGTTCATGAGGCTCGCTGACCCCGCGTCGTCGCTGCTGACGACCACTCCCCATGTTTGACCGCTTGCTCAAATCGATTTTCGGCAGCCGCAACGATCGGTTGCTCAAACGGTATCTCGCCCGCGTCAGTCAGATCAACGCGCTCGAACCCGCCATGCGCGCGCTCGACGATGAGGCCTTGCGCGGCAAGACCGCTGAGTTCAAGGCCCGTCTCGATCGCGGCGAACCGCTTGATTCGCTTCTGCCCGAAGCCTTCGCCGTCGTGCGCGAGGCAGCGCGTCGCACGCTCGACATGCGGCACTTCGACGTACAGCTGATCGGCGGCATGGCCCTTCACGAGGGCAAGATCGCGGAAATGCGTACGGGCGAAGGCAAAACCCTCGTGGCGACATTGCCCATCTACCTCAACGCGCTCACCGGTCGGGGCGTCCACCTGGTCACGGTCAACGACTATCTCGCGCGGCGTGACGCAGACTGGATGGGCCGCATCTACCGGTTTCTCGGTATGAGCGTCGGGGTGGTCGTCTCGCAGCAAGATCACGCGTCCAAGATCGCTGCCTATCGTGCCGACATCACCTATGGCACAAACAATGAGTTCGGCTTCGATTACTTGCGCGACAACATGGAGTATCGCGCCGCAGATCGACGGCAGCGGGGGCTCTACTACGCGATCGTGGACGAGGTCGACTCAATCCTGATCGACGAGGCGCGCACGCCGCTCATCATCTCAGGGCAGTCCGAGGGCAGCGTCGAGATCTACCAAAAGCTCAACGCCTTACCGCCGCTGCTTGCGCGTCAAGCGGACGAACACGCGCCGGGTGACTACTGGGTCGATGAGAAGCAACGCCAGGTGCATCTGTCGGAGCAGGGTCACGAGAAAGCCGAGCAGTGGCTCGAGGCCAATGGGCTGCTGCCGCCCGGCACGAGCCTCTACGATGCCGCCAACATCTCACTCATGCACCACGTCTACGCGGCGTTACGCGCGCACGCGCTTTATCGTCGCGATGAACACTACGTCGTCCAAAACGGTGAAGTGATCATCGTCGATGAGTTCACGGGCCGGCTGATGCCCGGGCGACGCTGGAGCGAGGGCCTACACCAGGCCATCGAGGCCAAAGAAGGCGTGCCGATTCAGCGCGAGAACCAAACGCTCGCCTCGATCACGTTTCAGAACTACTTCCGCCTGTACGAAAAGCTTGCCGGCATGACCGGTACGGCAGACACCGAAGCCTACGAGTTTCAGCACGTCTACGGGCTTGAGACGGTGATCATCCCGACGCACAAGCCCATGATTCGCCGCGATGAGAACGATTGGTTCTTCAAGACCGCGGCGGAGAAGTACGCCGCCATCGTGCGCGACATCAAGGATTGTTACGAGCGCGGCCAGCCGGTGCTTGTTGGCACCACGTCGATTGAAAACTCCGAGTTGCTCTCCGAGATGCTCAAGCGCGAGGGTCTGCCGCATCAGGTGCTCAATGCCAAACAGCACGAGCGCGAGGCCATGATCGTGGCCCAGGCGGGCCGGCCGAAGATGATCACGATCGCCACCAACATGGCGGGCCGCGGCACCGATATCGTGCTGGGTGGCGCTCTCGAACCCGAGCTTCGCGCGATCCGGGAGGATGAATCGCTGACGCCCGAAGAGCGTGCGCGCAAGATGGCTGAGGTCCAGGCGGAGTGGCAAAAGCGGCATGACCAGGTGATTGCCGCTGGCGGCTTGCGTGTGATCGGCACGGAGCGGCATGAGTCACGGCGCATCGACAACCAGTTGCGTGGCCGGGCCGGACGTCAGGGGGACCCCGGCTCGAGCCGCTTTTACCTCTCGGCCGAAGATCCGCTCATCCGCATCTTCGGCGGCGATCGCATGAAAAACATCATGACGCGCTTGCGCATCCCGGATGGGGAGCCGATCGAGGCAGGCATGATGACGCGTCAAATCGAAAAGGCCCAGCTTAGGGTCGAGCAACGAAACTTCGACATCCGTAAGCAGTTGCTCGAGTACGACGATGTCGCAAACGATCAGCGCAAGGTGATCTACGAGCAGCGCAATCACCTGCTTGATGCCGAGCAACTGGGCGACACGGCCCGACAGATGATTGCGGGCTATGTGGGCGAAGTCGTGACGCGGTTTGTTCCGCCCGACAGTGGCGAGGAGTCGTGGGATTTGCCGGGGCTGCGCACGGCGCTGGCGGAAATGTCGATTGAGGTGCCGATCGAGCAGTGGCAGGCGCGCGCCGAAGAGCTTGAGGACACCGAAATACGCACGGCCTGCGAAGAGGCTGCGCTTGCCCTCTACGAGAGCAAGCGTAGCGCCGCTGGCGCCGAGATCTGGGCCCAGTTCGAACGCAACATCCTGCTTCAGCTACTCGATACCCATTGGCGCGAGCACTTGGCCAACCTCGATTACCTGCGGCAGGGCATCCATTTGCGTGGCTATGCGCAAAAAAACCCCAAGCAGGAGTACAAGCGCGAAGCCTTCGAGATGTTCGGCCAGATGCTCGATCGGTTCCGCGCAGACGTCGTGCGCGTGTTGCTGACCGTGACGATTCGCTCTGAGAGCGACGCTCGAGCGGTCGAGCCTCCTCGTGAACCGCTCAACGTGAGCTATCAGCATGCGGAAATCGCGGGTCTGGGCGGCGAGGAGACCGTGGCGGTGGCAGAGTCGGAGACGGCCCCCACCTCAGGCGGGAAGAGCGCGGGAGGGCCGGCGCGGCCGTTTGTGCGTCAGGGGCCGAAGCTCGGACGAAACGACCCGTGCTGGTGCGGCTCCGGCAAGAAGTACAAGCACTGCCACGGCCGGCTCGAGTAGGCACAGCAACATTTGGTCGGGATCGACTGCCATGCCGGTTGCCTATCAACCCTTGTCCGCTCAGGAGGCACACACGATCGCGGGCGTGACCTGTTACGCCGTCCAGGCCGGGATCCGCAAGGCGAATCGCTACGATTTTCTGGTTGTTGAACTGGCTCCTGGCGCGGGCGTCGGGGCCGTGTTCACCCAGAACCGCTTCGCGGCAGCGCCCGTTTTGGTTTGCCGGGAGCATTTGGCGCGCTCGCGCGCGATCCGTGCGCTCGTCGTCAACACGGGTGTGGCGAACGCGGCCACGGGGGAGCGTGGTCTGTCCGACGCTCGCCATACCTGTCAGCTCGTGGCGCAAGCCCTCGCGGTCGACCGTGACGCAGTGCTGCCGTTTTCTACTGGGGTGATTCTCGAACACTTGCCCGTCGAGCGCATCGAACGCGGGGTGGCGCTCGTGCAAGCGATGCGCGAGCGCGGCGAATCATCGCCTTGGGATCTTGCGGCGCGTGCGATCATGACCACCGACACGGTCCATAAGCTTGCGAGTCGCCGGGTGCGCGTGGCCGGGCGGGAGGTCCACGTGACCGGGATCGCCAAGGGTGCCGGCATGATTCAGCCCAACATGGCCACGATGCTCGGGTTCGTCTTTACCGATGCCGCCATTGCACCCGAGCTTATGCAGCCGCTTGCCCGAGAGCTCGCGCAGGCCAGTTTCAACCGAATCAGCGTCGATGGCGACACTTCAACCAACGACAGCTTCGTCGTTGTGGCCACGGGCGCCGCTCATCACGCACCGGTCTGCGATTGGCACTCGGAGGCGGGCCAGGCGGTCAAGTCGGCGCTCGAATCGGTCAGCCTCGAGCTGGCCCAAGCGATCGTCCGCGACGGTGAAGGCGCGAGCAAATTCATCACGATCCGTGTGACAGGCGGGCGCGATGTGGCCGAATGCGACTGCATCGCACGTGCCGTCGCGCACTCACCGCTTGTCAAAACAGCCTTTTTTGCCAGTGACCCCAACCTGGGACGAATCCTTGCAGCCGTGGGCAACGGGGCGCCGGCGGATTTAGACCCCTCGCGCGTGAGCGTGCGTTTGAACGGCGTGCTCGTGGCCGAGGGGGGCGGCCGTGCGGCCAGCTATCGCGAGGAACTGGGTGTGGCCGCCATGAAAGCGCAAGAGATTGAGGTCGAGATCGCGCTTGGCCGTGGCGCAGCCGAAGCGGTCGTCTACACCTGTGACCTCTCCTACGATTACGTAAAGATCAACGCCGATTATCGGAGCTAGAGCCGTGGCGCGGCGAGGATCTGAGCCTGAGGAGGAGTCGTCTGGGGCGGCGTTGGTCGCCGCGCTACGCCGGATCGCCGAGGCCATCGAGCGCTTGAGTCCGGCACCGCCGGAGCCTCCGGATTTCGCGCGGGTGCTTGCGGCAGTGTGGAAAAGCACTCCAACGGGCGGGTGTCTCGTGCCCATTGAAGCCCCCGATCGCGTCGAGCTCGAGCGGCTCGTGGCGATCGAGGCGCAGCTTGCCGCGATTGATCGCAACACGCGTGCCTTTGTGCGTGGATGGCCGGCCAATCATGTGTTGCTCACCGGCGCGCGCGGCACGGGAAAAAGTTCGCTCGTCAAGGCGATGCTGACGCGCTACGCCGCACAAGGCTTACGTTTGATCGAAGTGAGCAAAGACGAACTCGCGCATCTTGCGCAGATCGTGGCGCTCGTGCGACGGCAACCGTATCGGTTTGTCGTTTTTTGCGACGATCTTGCATTCGATTCAGGCGATGCGAGCTACCGCGCGCTCAAGGCGGCGCTTGATGGCAGCGTGGCCGGCGGCGCCGACAATGTGCTTGTTTATGCAACCTCCAACCGGCGCCATCTGATGCCCGAATACTTTCGCGAAAACGCCGAGACACGCTACGTGGGCGAGGAGATCCATTTCGGCGAAAGTATCGAAGAAAAGATTTCGCTCTCAGAACGCTTCGGCCTGTGGATTCCGTTTTACCCGTTTACGCAGGAGGACTACCTTGCCGCGGTGGAGCGATGGATCGAGTTTCGGCGAGGTCGGCCGATCGACACTCGGCAGCGTGAAGCGCTCTTCCGAGAGGCACTTCAGTGGGCGCTCGCGCGTGGCTCAAGGTCTGGGCGCGTGGCCGAGCAGTTTGCGCGCGATTGGCTCGCGCGGCGAGCAGGAGCCGGAAAGCCCCCTGGAGCACGGCCGTGAAGCAAGGCTTTGAGGCGTGCTTTGATCCCGACGATCCTCGCCCTCCCACGCGCGTGGCCGTCGGGATTTTGTTTCGCGAGGGCCGGTTCGGACGACAGGTGCTGCTTGCCGAGCGGCCGCCGGGAAAGGTCTATGCGCACTACTGGGAATTTCCGGGCGGCAAGGTGGAAGCCGGCGAGACGCCCGAACAGGCGTTGATCCGCGAACTTGAGGAGGAGTTGGCGGTTCGTGTCTGTGCCCCGCAGGAGCTTGTCTGCGAGCGCTTTAGCTATCCGCATGCCCACGTCGAACTGACCTTTTTCGTCTGCCCGAACTTCACGGGTGAGCCGCGCGCCCGCGAGAGCCAGCGCCTCGCGTGGGAACCGATCGACGCGATCCGTGTTTCCCCGCTTTTGCCAGCGCTTCTGCATCCGCGCAGTCAAGTCCTTGCCCGGCTGGCGGCCTGGCAACCGGCTCGAGGGCGTTAGGTGGCCTCTTCGTCAGCCTCCGGCGGGGTAGCGGGGAGGCCAGGAATGCGATAGGACTCACTGGCCCACGCGGCCGTGTCGAGCAGACGACAGCGCTCCGAGCAAAACGGCCGAAATGGATGGTCGGGCGACCAGCGAACAAGCGATCCACAAGAGGGGCAATTCACGAGTCGCGTCATGGCACAGGCGCGCTCAAAGGCGGCAAAGTGTGAGCTCAAACGGGATATCGCGGGTACTCGCCGTGGCCCGTCCGGAGCGCATGAAGTGGCCTCCGTGCTCAAGCCAGCGGATATTGATCATGTAACGATTCGCGCTCAGTTCGGGCACCGCGGCCCAGCCGGCATCGACGCGAACGATCGCAAGCAGCGGCGCGCGCGTGCCGTCGAGCGAGCGTTGAAAACTTCCGAGGTGGGCGAGCTCAGCGCAGGGGACACCAGACTCCCGCAGCAGCCGCAACAGGAGCGTGATCGCCTCTTCGAGCGGCGAGAACGGTTCGAGCCAGCGCTGTAGATCGGCCTTGCGCAAGGCTTCGGGCTGGGCGAGCCAGGCGCCGAGCATGGGCAGCTCGACCGTGCATACGCCACTTGGGCTTGCCGCGCGTTGACGCACCTGCACGAGCCAGTCGATATCGCGCAAGTGTTGGCCAGGGCGACCGACTTGTGCGTGTAAATCACTGAGAACCGTGTCGAGATCGCGCAAAAACTCGGACAACGCGCCTTGTTCGATCTCGGGATTTTCCGCCTGAGTGCTCCAGATCAAGCGCTGCCGATCGAGCTCGTGCAGCAGATCGGATTTGAGGTCACTACGCGTTGCCGTGTCGAGGATTTCAAACAGCGCAAGCAGCGCCGCGCGATGATCGAGAGCATCGCGACGGAGGGCGAGTTGTTTTGCGCGCCGGAACTGTTCTTCGAGCCGCAGCCAGCCACGAACTCGTTCGGCGAGCGGAAATTCGAAAACAAGTCGATCCACGGATCCGGGAGCGAGCCGGGAATTGCCGCTCGTGGTGAGTTCGGTCATCATGGATCGTTGGCCCAGAATCGCGCGGCCTGAGCGGCCGCAAGTAGCGTGTGATGCAACGCCTCGACTTGACGTTGCAGGGATTCGATCGTGCCCGTGTTGTCGAGCACGATTTGCGCGTACCGCAAACGCTCATCGCGCGTGCACTGACGCGCCATGATACGCCGTACTGTCTCGGCGCTCAGCGCGTTTCGCAGCCTGACGCGTTCGAGTTGTTGTTCGGGTGCAGCATCGACGACCACGACGCAATCGCAACGCGGCAGCAGACCGCCGCGCTCGATCAGGAGCGGGACGACGAGAACGACATAGGGCGTGCCGGTTCGGGCCACGGTCAGTAGCCGATCGACTTCGGCCGCAATGCGCGGATGCATGAGCGCTTCGAGCCGCTCGAGCGCCGCGGCATCAGCGAAGACCCAATCGCGAAGCCGTGCTCGATCGAGTTCTCCGGATGCGCTCACGATACCCGGGAAGGCTTGGCCGATCGCCAAAACGGCTTCACTGCCAGGGGCGGTGATCGCGTGCGAAATCTGATCGGTATCGATCACGGCGGCACCATATTGAGCAAGCTGAGCGCTCACCAGGCTTTTGCCGCTTCCGATGCCACCTGTTAGACCGACCGTGAACACGGTTTAGCCAAAGGCGTAGGAACGCAGTCGGTCGCCGAAAAACAACGTGACCAGACCCGCGAAAGCCAAGAAGGGGCCGAAGGCGATCGCGCTGCCCCGATGGCCCCGCTTCAGAAGGATGAGCAGAATGCCAACGCTTGCACCGATCACCGAGGCGAGCAACAGCAGCGCCGGAAGCGCCTGCCAGCCGAACCAGGCACCCAGTGCTCCGAGCAATTTGAAGTCCCCGTAGCCCATGCCCTCGCGTCCGGTGAGTAACCGAAATATCCAATACACGCTCCAGAGGAGTAGATAGCCGACCGCGGCACCGATCACAGCATCGGGCAGCCGGGCAAACAGCGCGCCCAAATTGACTAAAAGACCGAGCCACAGCAGCGGTAAGGTGAGATCGTCGGGCAGCAGTTGTGTTTCGAGGTCGATCGCCGCAAGTGCCAACAGGGCCGCCACAAAAGCCATTGCGGCAAGGGCCTGAAGCGTCGGTCCAAAACGCCAAACGCAGAGGGCAAAGAGCACCCCGGTCATGGCTTCCACGAGCGGATAGCGCGGTGAAATGCGCGCCTGACAGGCGCGACAGCGCCCGCGGAGCAACAGCCAGGACAGCACCGGAATGTTGTCCCATACCGCGATGCGCGTTGCGCAGGCTGGGCACCTCGAGGGCGGCACAAGCAGATTGAAGCGCGGCTGCTCTGGCGGCGCTTCGCCGCGCAGTTCGACCGCTTCGCGCTGCCAACGCCGCTCGAGCATGATGGGCAGGCGATAGATGACGACGTTCAAAAAGCTGCCGATCACGAGTCCTAGCAGGCCGGCCGCAAGGCCCGCGACGGCCGGATCGAGAACGAACGCCATGGTATTAGACGACCGATCCGAGTTTGAAAATGGGCAGGTACATCGCGATCACGATTGTTCCGATCACGATACCAAGAACGACGATCATGAGCGGCTCAATCAGCGACGAGAGCGCGGCAACGGCTTCGTCGACTTCGCGCTCGTAGAAGTCGGCGACTTTGCCGAGCATGCTGTCAAGTGCACCGGTTTCTTCGCCGATGCGTGTCATCTGCAGGGCCAAAACGGGAAATACTCTCGTCTCATCCATCGCCACCGTGAGTGCGGTGCCTGTGCTCACGCTCGCCTGAATCTTCTTCGTGGCATCCGCGAAAACAGAATTGCCCGCGGCACCTTGCACGGCCTGAAGCGAGTCAACGAGCGGGACACCGGCTGAAAACATGGTCGAGAGCGTACGCGCCCAGCGGGCAACCGCGGCCTTTTCAATCACCGGACCGAGGAGCGGCAGCTTGAGCGAGAGTCGGTCGATCGTGGTTTTGAACGCGGGCACGCGTTTCCACAGGTACCAAAGCACAAACGCCGTCACGATCGGAATTCCGATCACGACGTAGAAAAACTGAACAAACCAGTCGGAGATTGCCACAACGAGCTCGGTCAGCCAGGGTAAGTTCGCGCCGAAGCTCGAAAACACCTGCTTGAAGGCGGGGATCACGAACCACATGATGATCGCAACCACCACGATCGCGACGATGATGACGGTGGCCGGATAGAACATCGCGCTTTTAATCTTGCCCTTGAGTGCGAGCACCTTCTCTTTGTACTGTGCCAGCCGGTCAAGCACCGATTCGAGGGTGCCGGAGGCTTCTCCCGCGGCCACCAGGTTGCAGTAGAGCTCGTCGAAGGTCATCGGGTGTCGACGAAACGCGGTGGAGAGGCTGTTTCCGGCCTCAACGTCGTTTTTGACCTCAAGCAGAAGGCGCGCAAAGCGCGGGTTGGACGAGCTTCGTGCGGCAATGTCAAATGACTGAAGCAGCGGCACCCCCGCGCGCATCATCGTGGCGAGCTGCCGTGTGAAGAGCGTGACGTCCTTTTCTTTGATTCGGCCGCCGCCGCGAAAAACGACCTTTTTGACCTTGACCTGGGTGATGCCTTGCCGGCGCAGAGAGTTGATGACGACCGTTTCACTGGCGGCGCGCATTTCGCCGCGCGCTTTTTTTCCGGCGCGGTCGATTCCTTCCCACTGGAAGGTACTGGCCTTGACCGTCTCACGCGCGGAGCGCGTTGACTGTCCGGGAGCTTTAGCGGCAATGGCCATCGTCAGATCCTATGCCTTTCGAAGGGATTGCGGGCGAGGCTTACATGTTGGTGACCGCTTCGATCTCTTCAAGCGAGGTGACACCTTGCTTGACTTTGAGCAGTCCCGATTGTCGCAGGTTGCGGACACCCTCGCGTTGCGCCTGCGCGGCGATGTCCAGCGAGGATCCGTTTGACATGATGATGCGCTGAATCTCTTCGCTGACCGGCATGACCTCATAGACGCCGATCCGACCCCTGTAACCCGTGCCCCGGCACGCTTCACAGCCAACGGGGCGGTAGGGGGTCCAGCTGCCATCGATTTCGTGCTCTTGAAATCCAGCTCGCAGTAGGGCCTCCACGGGAATGTCCGCGGGGGCTTTACAGTTGGGGCACAGCCGCCGCGCAAGCCGTTGCGCAGTGATGAGCAAAACGCTTGATGCGATGTTGAAGGGCGCAACGCCCATATTCACGAGCCGAGTCAGCGTGCTGGGCGCATCGTTCGTGTGCAGCGTGGAGAGCACCAGGTGACCCGTCTGTGCGGCCTTGACCGCGATATCGGCGGTCTCAAGGTCGCGAATTTCACCGACCATGATCACGTCGGGATCCTGGCGCAAGAACGCACGTAGCGCTGTGGCAAACGTAAGCCCCGCCTTTTCGTTGACGTTGACCTGATTGATGCCGGGAAGATTGATTTCTGCTGGATCTTCCGCCGTGGAGATGTTGATCCCGGGCTTGTTGAGGATATTGAGGCACGTATAAAGCGAGACCGTTTTGCCTGAACCTGTCGGTCCAGTCACAAGCACCATCCCATAGGGCCGATGGATCGCGTTGAGAAGCAGCTCTCGCTGATCGGGTTCGTAACCCAAGGCGTCGATACCGATCAGGGCATTCGAAGAGTCGAGAATTCGCATGACGATCTTTTCGCCGAACAGCGTCGGTAGCGTGCTCACGCGAAAATCGATCGAGCGCGTTTTCGTCAACTGGAGTTTCATGCGTCCGTCTTGCGGGACGCGTTTCTCGGAAATATCGAGTTTGGAAATGACCTTGATTCGCGTTGCGATTTTGTCTTTGATCGCGAGCGGCGGCTGCGCAACGTCGTGCAGAACGCCATCTTGACGGTAGCGAATTCGATAAAACTTTTCGTACGGTTCAAAGTGGATATCCGACACGCCGTTGTTGATCGCATCGAGCAAGATTTTTTGGATATAGCGAACAACGGGCGCGTCGTCAACGTCAGCGTCTTCTTGCGGCGCGGGCGTTCCATCGTCGACCTTGAGGTCAAGGTCGAAATCTTCGGCGTCAACGAACGAGGAGAGCGTTTTGTCGTTGCGTTCGACCAGGATGGTCAACAGCCGTCCGAGCTTGTCGTCCTCGACGACGACGGGCTCGGCGATCAAATTCGTTTTGAAGCGCAGCTCTTCGAGCGCTTGCAGATTCGTCGGGTCTGATACGGCGACAAACAATCGATTACCACGTCGGTGGAGGGGAACGCAGCGTCGCGTGGTGATCAGCTTGATATCGATCCATTCGTTAGCGATTTGGCCGGCGTCGAACGCGGAAAGATCGAGCAGGGGGACTGCAAAGGTTTGCGAGGCAAACTCCGCGACTTTGAGGGCAGACATTCGCCGTGTGGCAACCAAATGTTCAACGAAGGTGTGCCCGGCAGCGTTTGCCTCGATCTGTAATCTTTCCGCTTCCGACTGCTTGAGGAGCTCGTGCTGGACGAGCGCGCGCGCGAGACCGGAAAGAATGACGTTTGCCGTCGATGTTGCCATCGCTAACCTTTCGAGTAAAGCATCACGCGATCAATACGTGGATCAATACGTGCCTTTCCCAGAGGATGTTGGCGCCTCAGGTCGACGCTTGAATCGACCCGCTGCGAGGGTCGACTGCGCCAGGGCAGCGCGGCGGCTGTGCCGGTCAGGCTCGACTTCGTTGTTGAGAGAAGACTTGGAATTTGCACGCCAAGTTATTGTTTATAAGGATCAATCAAAAGCTTACTACGTCCCGGTTCGGTGCCGCTCAGGGCGTGGGCTTGTCCGCGGCGACCGAGCGCGGGCGTCCGGAGGCTGCCTAGAATGGCCTTGACGATCGAGTCTTGAGACCCCGCGATGCCTAGTCAATTGACCGAACGCTTGGCGCGCTTTGTCAAAGCCGTCCGCGGACAAGCGCGGCTGACCGACGCCAATATCCAGGAGGCGCTGCGTGAAGTCCGCCTCGCCCTGATCGAAGCCGATGTTGCCGTACCCGTCGTCAAACGTTTTATCGAGCGCGTGCGAGAGGCTGCTCTTGGGGCGGAGGTGGCCACATCGCTGACCCCGGGGCAGGCATTCATCGCTATTGTGCATCGGGAGCTTGTGGCGCTCATGCGCCCCCCGGAAGGCCAGTCGGCCGAGCTCAATGTCGCGGTGCGCCCGCCGGCGGTCATCCTTCTGGTTGGGCTTCAAGGCTCCGGTAAGACGACCACCGCAGCCAAGCTGGCTCTTCATCTCAGAACACGCAAGAAAAAAAAGGTCCTTCTGGTTCCCTGTGACACGCATCGTCCGGCCGCACGCGACCAGCTGCGAATGCTTGCGCAGAGCGTCGGCGTTGATCATTATGAGCCCGATGAATCAGAGTCCTCTGATCCCGTCGCCATTGCGCGGGCGGCGCTTGCGTGGGCGCGGCCGCGGTACTACGACGTGCTGATCGTCGATACGGCGGGCCGGCTCGCAATCGACGAGGCCATGATGCAAGAAGTGCGCGCCGTGAGCGAGGCGGTCGAGCCGCATGAGACGCTCTACGTGGTCGATGCCATGCAGGGGCAGGATGCTCTGGCAACGGCGCGGGCATTCCACGAGCGGCTCCGCCTGACGGGCATTGTGCTCACCAAGACCGATGGCGATGCGCGCGGCGGGGTGGCGTTATCGGTACGGGAGGTGACCGGCGTTGCGATCAAGCTCATCGGGGTCAGCGAGAAGCCCGACGGGCTCGAGCCGTTTCGTCCCGAGCAGATGGCCGACCGCATCCTCGGCATGGGCGACATCGTGGCGCTGGTGGAATCGACGGTCAAGGCGGTCGATGTCGAAAAAGCGAAAGCGCTGGCCGAAAAGGTCAAACGCGGCAAGAGCTTCGATCTTGAGGATTTCCGAGAGCAATTGGCGCAGATGAAAAAGCTCGGCGGTGTGGAGTCGCTCCTAGACAAGCTGCCGCATGAGCTACAACAGGCCGCGGCCCGAAGCGGAGGCGTCGACCTCCGGCAGATTGCGCGCATGGAAGGCATCATCTGCTCAATGACCCCGGCCGAACGACGACGGCCCGAATTGATCAAGGCATCGCGCAAGCGCCGTATTGCAGCGGGGGCCGGCGTGTCGGTTCAAGAGGTCAACCGGCTGCTTGCTCAGTTCGAGCAGACGCAGGCCATGATGAAAAAATTCTCCCAAGGCGGGATGGGCAAGCTCTTGCGCGGGCTGGGTCCTCTGCCAGGGTTGTCAGGGCTCAAGACGGGCGCGCCAGGCTGGGCCAAGAGGAAGTGAAAAGGAAGTGAAGCTGGCCTATAGGCCGGGTTCAGTCCATCTCGGCTTGCGCCGAAATGGGGCAATCATTCATCTAGGCCCGTCGTTACCGAGGGGCTCGAGCTACCGACCCGCATGCTCCGGCGGGACCACCGTTTTGCCGGTCGAAGCACCGGCTTCGCATGCCTACTTGGTATTGCTCCGGGTAGAGGTTGCCGCGTTTCACCGTAACTCAATACGCTCGTCTCTGTGGCCCTATTCCTCGTCTTATGCCGAGCGGCTGTGGCCGCGCGGGTTTCGACGGACGGCTGTTAGCCGCTACCCTGCCCTGTGGAGCCCGGACCTTCCTCCCGCAAGCTGGTCTTTTCAGGGGACCGCACTCGCGAGCGATTGCCCGGCCAGCATCACAACGGTCCAATTATCTCGTGCGCGAGTTCTGATTTCCAGGGCAGGCGATTGAGCGCCCGCGGGGAGCGATCGCCGCGGGGTCCCGATCCGTTGCCCCATTCGCGCAGTGAGGCAGTATGCGATCAGAGGAGTGCCTCCCTAGAATGCCGCTTATGTCTGCTTCGCACCGTGACATCGGCGGCTCGCCCGCGTTGAGTTCAAAGGGGACCGATGCGACGGCGACCCGCGAGGACTTTGTCTCCGGAGAGGCTTTCACGGGGGTGCGACCCGTTGCACCTGCGCATCGCTTCGATCAGGCGGCTCTCGAAGGCTGGCTCGTTGCCAACGTGCCCGGCTTTCGTGGGCCGCTCAACGTTCAGCAGTTCAGGGGTGGTCAGTCCAATCCGACCTATCGGCTCGACACGCCGCACGGCCGGTACGTGCTTCGCGCCAAACCGGGGCCGGCTTCCAAGCTTTTACCCTCGGCACATGCCATAGAACGCGAGTTCCGCGTGATGGCCGCGCTCGCCGAAACCGAGGTGCCCGTGCCGCGCATGCTCGCGCTGTGCGAGGATGAGTCGGTCATCGGACGGGCTTTTTACGTGATGAGCTATGTGGAGGGGCGCGTACTCTGGGATCCGCGCTTGCCCGAGATGGACCCATCGTCCCGTGCTGCGCACTACGACGAGCTCAATCGCGTGCTCAGTGCGCTGCATCGGCTCGATTGGCAAGGCCTTGGCTTGGCTGATTTCGGCCGCCACGAGGGGTATCTGGCCCGGCAGATCGCGCGCTGGAGCAAGCAATATCGCGCCTCGGAGACTGAGCCCATCGAGGCGATGGATCGTCTCATCGATTGGCTGCCCGCACACCTGCCGCCCGGGGGCGAAGAAACCGCCCTTGTGCATGGGGACTATCGGCTCGATAACGTGATCTTCCACCCTACCGAGCCCCGGATCGTCGCGGTGCTCGACTGGGAGCTCTCGACTTTGGGCCATCCGCTAGCGGATTTTGCCTACCACGCCATGATTTGGCGCCTGCCCCCGGGTCCAGGACGAGGCTTGGTCGGGACGGATTGGCGCAGCGCCGGCATCCCGGAGCTGCAAGCCTATGTGGCACGATACTGCGAGCGTACCGGGCGCTCTGGCATCGAGCACTTTGACTTCTACCTCGCCTATAACCTCTTTCGCATGGCCGCGATCCTGCAAGGCATCATGAAGCGCGTGGTCGAAGGCACCGCAGCCTCCGACCATGCCATCGAGATGGGTCGGGCGGCGCGCCCAATGGCCGAGCTTGGCTGGGAGATTGCCCAGCGCATCGACTGCAGCTAACCTGCCGCTCATGGACTTCGCTCACTCCGAGAACGCCGAGCGCTATCGAGCGCGTTTGCTCGAATTCTTCGATCGCTACATCTACCCAAACGAGCGGCGCTATCTCGAAGAGGTCGAAGCCAACACGCGCGCGGGGCGCCGCTGGAGCCCCACAGCGATTGTCGAGGCGCTCAAACCCATCGCTCGCGCTCAGGGGCTGTGGAATCTGTTTTGTCCGCACCCCCAGTACGGCGCGGGGCTCACCAACCTCGACTACGCGCCGCTGGCCGAAATCATGGGGCGCGTGCCTTGGTCCTCCGAAGTGTTCAACTGCTCGGCGCCAGACACGGGCAACATGGAGACCTTGATCCAGTACGGCACGCCCGCGCAACAAGAGCGTTGGCTAAAGCCGCTGCTCGCCGGCGAGATCCGCTCGGCGTTTGCCATGACGGAGCCGGCGGTGGCCTCCTCGGATGCGACCAACATCGAGACCTCGATCGTTCGGGACGGCGAGCACTACGTGATCAACGGTCGAAAGTGGTGGATTTCCGGGGCCGGCGATCCGCGCTGTGCGCTCTACATCGTCATGGGTAAGACCGACCCGACGGCGCCGATCCACGCCCAGCATTCGATGATCCTCGTGCCGGCCGATACGCCCGGGCTTCGCGTGATCCGGCCGCTGACGGTGTTTGGCTATGACGATGCGCCGCATGGCCACTGCGAGGTCGTGTTTGAGTCGGTGCGCGTGCCGGTTGAGAATCTGCTGCTCGGCGAGGGACGCGGATTCGAAATTGCGCAAGGCCGGCTTGGCCCTGGGCGGATTCACCACTGCATGCGCTTGATCGGTCTTGCCGAGCGCGCGCTTGAGCTCATGTGCAAGCGGCTTGCCTCCCGCGTGGCCTTCGGTCGACCCGTGGCCGAGCAGAGCGTTTGGCATGAACGCATCGCCGAGGCACGCTGCCGGATCGATCAGGCGCGTTTGCTCACGCTGCATGCCGCCTGGATGATGGATACCGTCGGCAACAAAGCCGCGCGCCAGCAAATTGCGATGATCAAAGTGGTTGCGCCCAAGGTGGCCTGCGAAGTCATCGACTGGGCGATTCAGGCGCACGGAGGCGGCGGTCTCTGCGAGGATTTTCCGCTCGCCTACGCCTACAGCTTGGCGCGAACGCTTCGCTTTGCTGACGGCCCCGATGAGGTACACCGCAACGCAATCGCAAAAATGGAACTCGCGCGGCAGGCCAAGGAGGCCAAAGGCGCCCCATTGGCCGGACGCCTCTGACGGCTGCAACCGGAATCTGTATATTTATACAGTCTTCCACTCGCACTCCATCCGGCTTGCCCTACGCTGCCCATGAGCATTCGCCACTGGCCGATCGATGAGCGTCCGCGGGAGAAGCTGCTGGAGCACGGGGCTTCGGTCTTGAGCGATGCGGAACTCTTGGCGATTTTCCTTCGGGTCGGTACGCGCGGACAAAATGCAGTGGAGCTTGCGCGCAGCCTGCTTGATCGCTTCGGATCGCTGGCCGGCGTGGTTGCAGCCGATCGAAAGACCTTCCTTGCCGTGCCTGGGCTCGGCGAGGCTAAATATGTTCAGCTGCAAGCCGCGCTGGAGCTGGCGCGCCGAACGCTTGAAACAACGCTGACCGAGCGGCCGCTCATGCATTCCCCGGAGGCGGTGTCCGACTACCTGCGCCTCGTGCTCGGGTTTGAGTCGGTCGAGGTTTTCGTCGCGCTCTGGCTTGACAGCCAGCATCGCTTGATTGCGATGGATGAACTCGCTCGCGGCACGCTGGCTCAGGCCTCGGTCTTTCCGCGAGAAGTGGTCAAACAGGCCCTCGCGCGCAACGCCGCCAGCGTGGTTTTTGCGCACAATCATCCCTCTGGGGTCACCCAACCGAGTGCGGCGGATCGAAGCCTGACGCTGCGACTCAAAGAGGCTCTGGCGCTCGTGGATGTCCGTGTCCTGGATCACTGTATCGTTGGCGGTGCCGGAGCCTCTGGCATTCACGAACGGCCGATTCATTCGATGGCCGCTTACGGCGAGCTTTGATCGGCGTTGGTTGAGCCCCCGCGTTCCTTGGCGTGCCCGAGGGCTGCCCGGAGTCCCTCACGGGCGAGTTGGTCGGCGCGCTCGTTTCCCGGATCTCCCGCATGCCCTCGAACCCAGCACCACTCGATTTGATGCTGAGCGGTGAGTGCGTCCAGTGCCCGCCATAGATCGCTGTTTTTGACCGGCTTGCCTTCGGCGGTTCGCCAGTCGTTTCGCTTCCACCGAGCGATCCATTCGGTAATGCCGAGACGTAAGTATTCCGAATCGGTGTAGAGCACGACCTCGGAGGGCTGTCGCAGGGCTTCAAGCGCGCGGATGGCCGCTGTGAGCTCCATGCGATTGTTGGTCGTGAGCGTCTCGCCGCCCGAGATTTCGCGGTAGTGCGGCGGTGAGCACAGCACGGCCCCCCAACCGCCCGGACCGGGGTTGCCGCGACAGGCTCCATCGGTGTAGATGATCACGCGGGGCCGGGCCTCAGCCATGGCCGTTTCCTTGACGGGGCACCGGACGAGTGGCCGAGCTCACGGTTGCGGCGCGTGTACGCGATCCGTGCCAGGCGGGACGGATCACGCGCATCCCGGCCACACGCTTGATCGCGCGAATACAGTAGACGCCGCCGAGGAAGGGCCAGTACGCCTCGCCCCAGCGCTCGATGCGAGCGAAGCGTTCAAGCCGGCGCTGCTGTGTGACGGGTAAGCCGAAGCACGTCAGCGAGACGATGGCGAGGTCGAAGCCGAGCAAGGTGAGCCAATCTTTGGCCCGAGGCAAGGAGATGAAATTGTGCGTCCAAGGCGTGCAGTCGCGCCGTCCAAGGTGGCGGCGAAGCCCGAACAAGGAAAGCGGGTTGAACCCGGTAAGCAAAAGCTGCCCTTCTGGCCGAAGCACGCGGTGCACCTCGCGCAGCACCTCATGCGGCCACGGGTCCGCCTCAAGCGTATGCGGTAGGGCGATCAGATCGAATTGATTCTCGGCAAACGGTAGCCGATCGCATTGCGCCACCACATCGACATCCGGCTCCAGATCGACGACCCATTGGGAGCGGATGCGACTTGCGGCCAGGACGGACCCGCCCGCACGCCCCACCTGCAGGGCATAGAGTCCGAACAAATCGGGCAGTTGTTCATCGAAGAAGCGCTGTTCGCGCTCGCGAACAAGTTGTCCGAGAGGACTTTGCCACCAGGAGCTCGCCCTGTCAGCCTCTGGGGTTCCGGGCGTCCGTGACGGTTCAGTCGGTTCGGCCGGCGCGTCGCGGGCGTTATCGTATACGGGTTGAGTTTCTGCCATGACGATGAGGACAAAGCATTCTGACCCCCGCCCGATCATTGAGCCGCTGCCGGCCTTCGCGGACAACTATATCTGGGCGCTGCGACACGGATCGCATGTGGCCGTGGTCGATCCTGGCGATGCCGAGGTCGTTGAAGCCTACCTCGCAGAGCGCCAGCTCGAGCTCGATGCGATTTTGATCACCCATCATCACGGCGATCATGTGGGCGGAGTGGCGAAGCTCGCGCGGCAGCACTCGGTGGCGGTTTATGGGCCAATCCGCAGTGGCGCAATCGAAGGCATCACGCATCCGGTGCGCGAGGGCGATTGGGTCGATCTGGAAAGTCTAGGCCTTGCCTTCGCGGTATGGGAGGTTCCTGGCCATACGCTCGATCACGTGGCCTATGTTGGCGCGGGGATCGTGTTTTGCGGTGACACGCTGTTTGCGGGCGGTTGCGGTCGGCTCTTCGAGGGCAGTGCTGAGCAGCTCTATCGCTCGCTCGAGCGACTTGCGGCGCTTGAGCCCGACACGGCGGTCTATTGCGCACACGAGTACACGGCGGCCAACCTTCGCTTCGCGCAGCTCGCGGAGCCGGAAAACCAGGCTGTGCGTGACCGGATCGCCGAAGTCGAACGCCTGCGTGCCTTAGGGCGGGCTACGTTACCGAGTTCGATCGGGCTCGAGCGCGCGACCAACCCTTTCCTGCGCTGCACGCAGCCGGGCGTGGTGGCCTCCGTTACGAAGCGGCTCGGTGACCGGCTGTGGACCCCGGTGGAGGTGTTTGCTGCTTTGCGCCAGTGGAAGGATACGTTTCGGTGAACCTGGTGTAGCATGCGCGCGGTTCACATCCAGGATCCAGTGTGACGGTTGCCGAATTCGAGCGGGCCTCGTTCTTCCATGCAAGTTGCGCGCGTGTGGCGACTTTTGGCCCATCGCTTCGGGGTGCTCAGTGGCATCGACTGAGTCAACGTTTCCGAACCTGTCTCAGGCAACCGCTGCAAAACCGACTCACGGAGATTCGCCGCTTGGTCGCGCGCTTGCTCGCGACTAGCCGATCGAGGTGGTGATATGTCTCGTCGCTTGCCGCGCCTTCTTTCGCATCTCATGGCGCTCCTCTTGCGTCCGTGCGTCCTCACTGTGATGACCGCTGTCACCGTCGGGGCGGTGCTCGCTCTGGGGACGGCCGCTGCCGAGTCGCGGGCAAGTGCATACGGGAGCCCAGGTCAGGGGCTGGCCGGGGTGGGTCGGGAAGCCTCGCGCGAAGAGGCAACGAGCAACCTCGCGGAGCAGGGCCCAACACTGGTGCATCGTGTGGC
Source organism: Casimicrobiaceae bacterium (assembly GCA_025056355.1). Taxonomy (GTDB): domain Bacteria; phylum Pseudomonadota; class Gammaproteobacteria; order Burkholderiales; family Casimicrobiaceae; genus Casimicrobium. The sequence continues at coordinate 55,871 of JANWWI010000007.1, forward strand.
GGAGGTCAAGCACGGCATTGAGTCGAATCCGCCGTATGCTGGGCATGGCACGGTCGGGCATTTGCCCGCGTTGCCGGCTTTGCAAGCCCCGCCTGCATCGCCACCGGCTGATTTGTGGGAGCGGATCCGGGCCGGCTTTGCCATGGAGGACTTGGAAGACAGCCTCGTTGCCCGCTGGGAGCGTTTTTATGCCGAGCGGCCCGACTATGTGGCACGCATCGTCGAGCGCTCCTCGCGTTACCTCTTCTACATCGTCACCGAGGTCGAGCGGCGCGGCATGCCGCTTGAGATCGCGCTTCTGCCGATGATTGAAAGCGCGTTCAATCCGACGGCGCTGTCTCGGGCCAAAGCCTCTGGGATTTGGCAGTTCATCCCGTCGACCGGAAGTCAGTTTGGTTTGAGGCAGGACTGGTGGGCCGATTCGCGTCGGGACGTTGTTGCTGCCACCCAAGGGGCGCTGGAGTATTTGTCCAAGCTCTACGCCCAATTCGGCGACTGGCACTTGTCGCTTGCTGCGTACAACTGGGGCGAGGGCTCGGTGGCCCGAGCGATCGCGCGGGCCAAGGCGGCCGGTCGAGACGGGAGCTATCTTTCGCTTGACATGCCGGCCGAGACGCGCAATTACGTACCGAAGCTCCAAGCGGTCAAAAATATCGTTCGCGATCCGGCACGTTACGGCTTGACACTCAAACCGATCCCCAACGAACCCTACTTCAAAACGGTCACGCTCGCGCAGCCGATCGACATCAAGCGAGCCATTCAACTGGCGCAGGTGAGCGAGGAGGAATTTCTCGCGCTCAATCCCGCGTACCATCGCCCAGTGATCGGCGGTCGAAGCGAATATCAGATCCTTCTGCCGGCTGCCAACGCCGATCTGTTTGTCGCCAATCTCGAGGCCGATGCGGGTCCACGGGTTTCCTGGATGGCGTATCGCACGCAACCGGGGGATCGGCTCGAGGTGTTGGCCAAGCGCTTCGGGACCACGGTGGCGGCGCTGCGCGCGGTCAATGGCATGCGCAATCCCGCGCCGGTTCTTCCCCCCGGTTACAACTTGCTGGTTCCCTCCGACGGTCCCTCCGATGAAGCGCTCGGTAGCCTACAAAACGCCGTGTTTACTCAATTTCCGGAGTATGTGCCGCCGCGTCTCCATCGGGTGCGGCGAGGCGAGACGCTTGCGAGCGTGGCCAAACGCTACGGTGTGGCGCCGGCGACGCTGGCCCGATGGAATCGTTTGCCGCCTCGTGCGAGCTTGCGTGCGGGGCGTACGCTTTACGTGAGCGGTCCGGCGCCCGCGACCCAGACGCACCGGTTCATCATGTCGGGCAAGCGCAGCGCGCTTCCAGTGGCCGAACACGCAACAAAAGCCTCGGGCAAGACGGCTCGAGCCGCAAAACAGCGCGGCAAAGCCTCAAGCCTCAAGGGCAAGAAAACGGCCAAGTCTTCGCTCAAAAGCGTTCCGGCATCGAAGGCCAAGGCCAAACTTCGGCGGCGCTAAGCATCGCCGCGCAAGTGGACCGCTTCGCGGTCGTGCGCTCTGAGCTCGAAACCTTTTTCGAGCCGAAGCGCGACCGGCCGTTGACCTCCAAAACAAAAGCGGCGCATTTGGTGCGCCGCTTTTTGTGTGTTGCTTCTGGCGGCCCCGGGTTTGATCGCAGGGCCACCCGAGACATCACTTTTTCTTCTTCGCCGCTTTCTTGGCGGGCTTCTTCGCGGCCTTCTTCGCCGCTTTCTTGGCGGGCTTCTTCGCGGCCTTCTTCGCCGCTTTTTTGGCGGGCTTCTTCGCGGCCTTCTTCGCCGCTTTCTTGGCCGCTTTTTTGGCGGGCTTCTTCGCGGCCTTCTTGGCCGCTTTTTTGGCGGGCTTCTTGGCCGCTTTCTTGACCGCCATGCCGTCGGTGGCCGGGGCCTCTGTGGTCATCACGTCGCTCATCGTGGTCTCCTGTAGATGGACTCTCGGTTGAACAACACCGGGGTGCTTGACGGACGTCGTCGGCTTTCTTCAACTCACAGCGACCGAACGTGTCGAGGGGCTGTCGCTGAAGATGCGTCGTGAACCGACACGCACCTCCCGGTGTCAGCGAGCGCTCGATTGATTTAAGGCACACGAAACTCAATCGATATTGCGCTTGCTGATGCCGCGGATTCTAGCTTGATTTTTTCGGCAAACAAGTGTAGATGCGCCTTCGCGAGCGTTTTGTTCGCGAGTGTTGTTTTGATGCAGCGTGTTGATGCGTGCTGCGCGACGCTCGAGAGCGCGAAGCTTGGGGTTCGCAGCTCAGCCCTCGATCAAACGCTCGCCCGCGATGAGCTCTTCGAAACGTTCGCGCTCGCGAATCACGTGCACCTTCTCTCCATCGACGAGCAATTCGCAAGGGCGAAGGCGCGAGTTGTAGTTCGATGCCATGGTCATGCCATAGGCACCGGCGCCCAAAATGGCGAGCAGATCGCCGGCCTGAGCGCTCAGCGGCCGATCGCGCGCAAGCCAGTCGCCGCTTTCGCAGACAGGGCCGACGATGTCATAGGTGAGCGATGGGGCCGCGCGCGGGGCGACCTCGACCACGGCGTGATATGCGCCATAGAGCGTCGGCCGGATCAGGTCGTTCATGGCCGCATCGACGACGGCGAAGTTTCGGCTCGGTCCCGGTTTGAGCAGCTCGATGCGCGTCAACAGCAGCCCGGCGTTGCCGACAATTGAGCGCCCCGGTTCAAGCAGCAGGCGCAAGCGGCGTTGGCCGAGTTGCCGGCGGATCATTTCGGCGAAGCGCTCGATCGGGGCGACCTCTTCATCGCGGTAGACAATTGCTCGGCCGCCGCCCACATCGATGTGCTCAAGGGCAATGCCCGCTTGAGCGAGGCGATCAACGAGATCAAGCAGTCGCGCGATGGCGTCCTGGTAGGGCGCAAGCTCGGTGATCATCGAGCCGATGTGACATTCGATGCCACGAATCTCGAGCGTCGGCCGACCGGCTGCGAAGCGGTAGAGTCGCTCGGCATCGGCGTAGGCCACGCCGAATTTGTTTTCCTTGAGACCCGTGGCAATGTAGGGGTGCGTTTTCGCGTCGACGTCGGGGTTGACGCGCAGTGCGATCGGTGCGCGGCGTCCGAGGCGCTGCGCAACCGCGTCGATGCGCTCAAGTTCGGCTTCGCTTTCGACGTTGAAGCACGCGATGCCCTGGCTGAGCGCAAAGGCGATTTCGCTTTCGCGCTTGCCGACGCCGGAGAAGATCACCTTGCCCGGATCGCCTCCCGCAGCAAGTACGCGGCGCAGTTCCCCCTCGGAGACGATGTCAAAGCCGGCGCCCTCGCGGGCAAGCAGCTGAAGAATCGCGAGATTGGGATTGGCTTTGACGGCGTAGCAGATCAGGTGCTCGCACGTGGCAAAGGCATCGCGGTAGGCACGGTAGTTTTCAACGATCGTTCGCCGTGAGTAGACGTAGGCGGGCGTGCCATGTTGTTCGGCCACCGCCTTGAGAGAAACCTCCTCAAACCAGAGTTCTCCGGCCCGGAGGCTGAGTTGTGGACAGCTCTTCATGGGTGAGTCTCGGTAAGCCCAGCCGGATCAGCGCGCGATAGGTTCGGGCGCGACCCAAACGCTTCGGTGTCGATGTCCGAGTCCAACGCCAGGGCCACGCTTGTCGATGGAGGCCGCGGCGCGGGGGGCACGAGTGGCCCTTTTTGTCCGCAGCCAGGCAGCGCGAGTGCCGCAGTCAGAACCATTGCAAGCGGAGCGCGAGATGACAGAATCGAGCGCATATGAGCAAGGTGGATGATGGGTCGATGAATACCGAGCGCCGTGACTTCGACGCGGCCGTCGCAGAGGTGTTTGACCGCGTGATGGAGACACTCGATGCCTCCGGCCTTGAGTGCACCTGCGAAACGGGGGAAGGCCTCTTGTGCATCGAATGGTCCAAGGGGGATCAAACCGTGCTGAGCCGGCATGGGCCCAGCGAGGAGCTTTGGCTCGCGGATCGCAGCGGTGGGTTTCACTTTCGGCTCACCTCCTCCGGTTGGCGCGACACGCGAAGCAACACCCCGCTCTCCGAAGTGCTCAGCCGCTTATCCGAGCGGGCCACGGGTGTGCGCCTCTCCTTCGAGCTCTGAGCCGCTGCAGCGGGCAGCGAACGGACCCGGCTTACCACGGCTCGAGCAAAACCGAATACTGCTTGATTTCGCGGTCGTGGCGCCGCGCGTCGGGGTCGAGCCGTTCGAGAACGGCCCAGAAGCGCCGTGAGTGGTTGAGCTGCTCCAAATGGGCCAGTTCGTGCGCGATCACGTGTCGGCTGAGCCGCGGCGGAAGAAGCATCAGGCGCGCGTTGAGGCGTATGCGCCCGTTCGGATGGCAGCTGCCCCAGAGCGTTTTCGCGCGGCTTAGGCTCACGTGCTTGACTTCAAATCCGGCCGCGGCTGCCAGCGCATACACCTCGGCGGGCAAGACCCGAGACGCGATGCGGAAAATCTCCCGATCGAGGGCGGCGAGCGGCACCTGCGCCGAACGCGAGGAAACGAGGCAACCCTCGCGAGTGATCTCCACCCGGTCTTCGGCGCCGACTCGGAACGCGATGGGCAGTTTCTCGCCCCGCCAGAGCAGGTGTCCGCCCGGGCGCAGGTCGAGCCATTCGCGCTGCCGTTGCGCTGCAGCCCGCGTCTGCTCGATGATCCAGGCGCGCTGTTCGAGGATTGCCGCCTCGATCTCGGCCGCAGAGGACCAGCGTGGTGCGCTCACCTCAAGACCGCGTGCCGTGATCAGCAGTCCAATGGTCCGGCGCCGCCGTCGGGTCAACCGATAGGCGATGCCGTGCGCCATGCGTTCGATGGGGCCGTTTGTGCGCGCGCGTGCCATCACGACGATGCCTTGCCCGTGGATGAGTCGCGCCGGCCGTTGCCGAGCCGCTCGACCTCGGCTTCGATCAGCGCTTCGATCTCTGCGTTGAGCTCGATCACATCGCGTCCCTGGCTCGGCACGGGCGGCAGAATCGAGAGGGTGATCGTTCCGGCGTATTTGCGCCACGGGTGGCGCGGCCAGCACCAGCCCGCGTTGTGTGCCACAGGCAGGATCGGCACGCCGCAGCCTTGGGCAAGGCGTACACCGCCGGTCTTGTACTTGCCGCGCTTGCCAGCGGCGATGCGGGTGCCTTCGGGAAACACGACGATTGAGTAGCCATCGGCGAGACGCCGTCGGCCTTGGGCGATCATTTTGGTCATCGCCTGGCTTCCCGCTTGGCGGTCGATGGTGATCGGCGAGGCGAGCGCGAACGCCCAACCGAAAAACGGCACCCAAAGCAGTTCGCGTTTGGCCACAAACGCCGCCGGCGCAAACTGTCGGGCAAGCATAAAGGTCTCCCACGTCGAAGAGTGTTTGGCCAGCACAACACAGGGCTCGGTTGGGATGTTCTCAAGGCCACGGATTTCGCTGCGGATGCCGCAGAGTCGCTCAGCAAGCCATAAAAACAGGCGCACGTAGCCTACGCAGAGTGAATAGCGCGCTTTGGCGGGCAGCCAAAAGCACGCGCACACGAAAAGCGCATAGATCGGCGTGACGAGGGCTTGCAGAGCGAGAAACGCCGTGTTGGCCAGTGCCTGTTTCATGGGGCTTCGGAGAGGATGGCATCGACCGCGCTTGAGAGGTCGTCGTAGATGCGCGTCTTGCCGGGCAACTCGGGGGCTTTCTCGGTTTCTTTGCCGCGGCCCGTGCGCACGAGCACGGGGCGGGCGCCAGCCGCCGCAGCCGCTTGCAGATCGCGCAGCGAGTCGCCGATGGCGGGCACGTGCGCAAGCGACACACCGAATCGCTGCCCGATGTCGATGAACATCCCTGGCGCGGGCTTGCGGCACGGACAGAGCGAATCGGCCGCATGTGGGCAGTAGTAAATGACGTCAATGCGTCCGCCGGCTTGTTGCACGGCGCGCAGCATCCTGCTGTGAATTGCATTGAGCGTCCACAGGTCGATGAGTCCCCGGGCAACGCCCGACTGATTCGTCGCCACAGCCACGCAGTAGCCGGCACCGGTCAGTCGCGCAATGGCATCGAGCGATCCGGCGATCGGGACCCACTCATCCGGGTGCTTGACGAAGGTTGCCGGCTGTTCGTTGATGACGCCGTCGCGATCAAGGATGACGAGTTTCATGGCCAAGGGCCGCAGGCTGTTCAGCTTGCCAGTCGCGCAAGCTCGGCCACGCGGTTCATCGCATCGCGCAGGTCGGCGAGCAAGGCGAGACGGTTCGAGCGCGTGGCCGGATCCTCCGACATCACCATCACCTGATCAAAAAACGCATCCACGGGCGCTTTGAGGCCAGCCAGCGTACGCAGGCAAGCCGTGAACTGGCCGGTCTCCAGTAGACGTTGCGCTTCGGGGGCGACTTGATCGAGCGCGGCTCGCAGCGCCTGTTCGGCCGGTGCCCGTGGCGCCCCTGTCGCAGCGATGGGCTCGCCGGCTTCTTGGGCTTTGCGCAGGATGTTGGCCACGCGTTTGTTGGCCGCCGCAAGGCTTTCGGCCTCGGGCAGCGCGGCAAAGGCCCGAACCGCGGCCAGGCGCGGCACGACCTCATCAAGCGGCGGACGAACCGCGAGCACCGCATCGATTTCTCGGCTCGCGTAGCCCTTCTCACGCAGGTAACCGGCCAGGCGCTCGAACATGAAGTCAAGCAGCGCGGCGTTGCTCGCCTCGGCGCGCGCAAGCCTCTGGCCAAACTGCTGCGCGGCAAAGGCCACAAGTGCCGGCAGATCGATGCGCAAGGCCTGTTCGATCAGGATACGCAGCACGCCCAGGGCATGACGACGAAGCGCATACGGATCGCGGTCGCCCGTGGGTATTTGCCCGATGCCGAACAGCCCGACCAGCGCTTCGATCTTGTCGGCAAGCGCCACTGCGGTGGCAACCCCGGGCGAGGGCAAGCGATCCCCGGCAAAGCGCGGCATGTAGTGCTCGGCGCAGGCGGTGGCCACCTCGGGCGCTTCGCCGTCATGAAGCGCGTAGTGTCGGCCCATCGTGCCCTGCAACTCCGGAAACTCGCCTACCATCAGGGTCACGAGATCGGCCTTGGCAAGCTCTGCAGCCCGGTCGGTCAGCGCGGGGTCCGCGCCGACCTTCGGGGCCAGGTAGCCCGCAATCGCTCGGAGCCGCTCGACGCGTTCGGCCTGGGTGCCCAGCTTATTGTGATAGACCACCTTGGCCAGGGCCGCAACCCGCGCTTCGAGGCGCATCTTGCGGTCGGTCTCGAAGAAAAAGCGCGCATCGGCAAGCCGCGGCCGCACGACGCGTTCATTGCCTTCGATCACCCGGGAGGGGTCTTCGAGGGCCATGTTGGAGACCACCAGAAAGCGGTTGATGAGCGCCCCTTGCGCATCGAAGAGCGGAAAGTAGCGCTGATGGGTTTTCATCGTCAGGATCAGGCACTCCGAGGGCACCTCGAGAAAGGCGGCATCGAAGCGGCAGACATAAACGCTTGGCCACTCCACAAGCGCTGTGACCTCATCGAGCAGCGAGTCGTAGTCCTCCTCGGCTCCGAGGTTTGCACCGAGTTCGCTTGCGCGGGCTTTGAGCTGCTCGAGGATCAGCGCACGGCGTCGTGCGAAATCCGGCTCCACCCGGCCGTAGCTGCGCAAGAGCTCCTCATAGCGGCTGGCGTGATCGATTTCGATGTTGTGAGCGCCTTGAAAGCGGTGCCCGTGGGTGAGATTGCCCGAATCAAGCCCGAGCGCGCGTGCCCGAATCACCTGCTCGCCATGCATGAGCACAAGAGCGTGCGCCGGACGCACAAACTGCACCTCGGTCAGCCCGTCGGCGAGCTCATAGTGCATCAGCTTCGGGATGGGCAGCTTTTCCAGCGCCTGCGTGAGTGCGGCCGGCGCCACCTCGGCCAGTGTTTTTCCGGGGGCTTGGCCGATCAGGAAGACGTACTCGGCCTTGCCGTCGCTTTCAACGACCAGTTTCTCGCCGCCCAGGACCGTGCCAAAGGCCGCCTCGGCCAGGGGTTCGCGCCCCAGGGCGGCAAGCTTTTTCCGAAGCGCCGCGCTTGCCAAACCCTCCGAGCTGCGTGCTACTGCAAGCGGCATGAGCTTTTCCCGAATCGGTCTCGGGGGGGCCTCAGTGAACACCGCATTGACCCGGCAGGCCAGACGGCGCGGTGTGGCAAAACAATCGGTGGTGGAGGCCGGATAAACGAGCCCCGCGGCGGAAAGAACCGAGGTGAAGGTCTCGGCGAGGGATTCGCTCAGGCGTTTGAGCGCTTTTGGCGGCAGCTCCTCGGTGAAAAGCTCCACCAAAAGCGGCGCGGTGGCGTGATCTTGCATCAGGCCGCCTCCTTGGCCCTTGAGCGCGCGGCAAGGAAGGCCTCCCGTGCTGCGCCCTTGAGCATCGGAAAGCCAAGCCGCTCGCGGCTTTCGTAGTAGCTCTGGGCCACCTCGCGCGAGATCGCGCGGATGCGAGCGATGTAGGCCGCGCGCTCGGTCACGCTGATGGCGCCACGGGCATCGAGCAGGTTGAAGGTGTTGCTGGCCTTGAGCACCATTTCGTAGGCCGGAAGGGCCAGATTGGCGGCCATCAGGCGCTTGGCCTCACGCTCATAGGTTTCGAATTCGGCCAGCAAAACCGCTGGATCGGAGGCCTCGAAGCTGTAGCGCGACTGCTCCACCTCGTTTTGATGCCAGATGTCGCCGTAGGTGATGACGGTTTCAGCACCCCCCACCGTGGTGCGGGCGTAGACGAGGTCGAAGACGTTTTCGACTCCTTGCAGGTACATGCAGAGCCGCTCAAGCCCGTAGGTGATCTCGCCGGTGATGGGGCGGCAGTCAAGCCCGCCGACCTGTTGGAAGTAGGTGAACTGGGTGATCTCCATCCCGTTCATCCAGACCTCCCAGCCCAGGCCCCAGGCGCCAAGGGTGGGGTTTTCCCAATCGTCCTCGACGAAGCGCACATCGTTTTGGGACAAATCGAAGCCGAGGGCCTCGAGCGAACCGAGGTAGAGCTCGAGGATCTCCGGCGGCGAAGGCTTGAGCACCACCTGGAATTGGTGGTGCTGATGAAGCCGGTTCGGGTTTTCGCCGTAGCGCCCATCCTTCGGGCGGCGCGACGGCTGCACATAGGCCGCGCGCCAGGGCTCCGGTCCAAGCGCACGCAGGAAGGTGGCGGTGTGTGAGGTGCCCGCACCGACCTCCAAATCGATCGGCTGCAGGAGCGCGCAGCCGTGACGGTGCCAGTAGGTCTGAAGGCGCAGGATGAGGTCTTGGAAACTGATCGGACTCGACGCAGCGGAAGACATGCAAACGCTCGAATGCGCACGAGGCAGGAGCAACCGGCGTGAACCTTTCGCGCGCAGGAAAAGCGCCGGGTGCAGGCGCTCGATTCTATGTGGCTTTGCTCGGCCCCCGCAGCCGCTGCACGGTGGCAATGCCAAGCACTGTGAGCAAGACCAGCAAAGCGGGTAAGTCGCCCCAGAGGGTATAGGGGCTGTAGCCCTGTGCGCCGCGGATTTCGGCCTCCAAAATGCCCGTCTCCCAGGCCGGTAGACGATCAAGCACGCGCCCGCGCGAATCGAGGATCGCGGTGATGCCCGTGTTGTTGGCCCGTAGCATCGGCCGTGCAAACTCCCGCGCACGCATTTGGGCCAGTTGCAAATGTTGTTCGGCGGCGCGGCTTTTGCCGAACCACGCGTCATTGGAGACGTTGACGAAGAGCGTGGCATCGGGCATCGTGCGATGCACGTCGCGCGCGAATGCATCCTCGTAGCAGATCGATATGCCGAGGCGCTGGCCGTTGAGTGTGAGCAGCGGTTGGTCGATGCGCCCGGGCGAGAAGTCGCTCATCGGGATCGTCACGTTGGCATAGAACCAACCAAGCGCCCATCGCAGCGGCATGAACTCGCCGAACGGGACGAGGTGGACTTTTCGATAGATCTGGCTCGGCTCACTGCCGAGCGAGACGACGGCGTTGTAGTAGCGCCCTTGCTCGAGCACGGGCACGCCAAGCAGAAGGTTGGCCCCGCGTGTGGCAGCGAGGTTGCGCAGCCGCTCGAGATAGGCCGGATCGACCCGGTGCAGCGGTGTTGGCAACGCGGTCTCGGGCAAGACGATGAGCTGTCCCGTGGCCTGGGCGGTCAGCCGCTCATAAAGCGCGAGGGTCGCGCTCAACTTTTCCGGCTCCCACTTGATTGACTGGGCCACGTTGCCTTGAAGCAGCGAGACGCGAAGGGGGGTGCCTGCGGGCTGCGCCCAATCGATTCGGCTCACCGCCGCCGCGCTCAAGAGCACCCCTGTGGCGCCGGCCAGCCATCCCAGGCGATCGCGGGCCGTGCCTGGGCCCGCCTGCGGGACGGGCAGGAGCGCGAACGCCACGAGGCTCGCCGCGAGCGTGAGCAAAAAAGCGGTGCCAAAGCCGCCGAACAAGGGCAAAAACCCCGCAAGCGGACCCTCCGGCGCTTGGGATTGGGCGATCGAGAGCCACTCAAAGCCGGTCCAGAGGTGCGCGCGCAGATACTCGGTGAAGCTCCACGCTGCAGCAAAGACGCTGGCGAAGCTGAGTGCGCCCGCCGGTCGCAGCGCCATCGTGATCCCCGCGGCAAGTGCAGGCCACAGCGCAAGATAGAGGCAAAACAGCAGCGCTGAGAACCATGCCAGGTGCGCAGGCATTCCGCCGAAGTCATGCAAGCTGATGCGCACCCAGCCGACACCGACGAGGAAGTAGGCAAGCCCGAAGGCAAAGCCAAGCAGCGCAGCGCGCGTCGCGCGGGCTTGAGCAGCAACGAGCCGCGCGAGTACGGCCATTGCGCAAAAGGCAAACCACGCCTGTCCAAGCGGCGCGAAGGCGAGCCACGCGGTGAGCCCGCCCGTGAGCGCGGCAAGCGGCAAAGCCATACGGCTGGCCAGGCTTGACGCGATGGAGAGGGTGCGGTTTTCGCTCAAATGCGCTCCACGGCCACGAGCCAGATGCGGCGCGCATCCGCGCGCAGGATCGTAAAGCGCATGCTGCCGAGCACGATGCTTTCGCCGCGTCGTGGTACGCGCTCGAAAGCGTTCGTGAGCAGCCCGGCAATCGTGCCGGCCTCCTCGTCGCTGTAGGAGGTGCCGAAGCGTTCGTTGAAGGTGTCGATGGCCACCGATGCTTTCACGCGCCAGCGGGTCGGTGTTTCAGCCACGATGTTGTCAGCGGCCTCATCGGCATCGTATTCATCGACGATCTCGCCGACGATTTGTTCGAGCACGTCCTCGATCGTGACGAGGCCTGCCACGGAGCCGTGTTCGTCGATCACGATGGCCATGTGATTGCGCTGGCTGCGGAACTCGCGCAACAGGACGTTGAGCCGCTTGGTCTCGGGGACAAACACCGGTGGGCGCAGCACGGCCCGCAGCGAAAAGGCCTCGGGTTTGACCACGTACGCAAGCAGGTCCTTGGCAAGCAGGATGCCCACGACCTCGTCGCGGTTTTCTCCGATGACCGGATAGCGCGAGTGGCGTGTGGCCACCATACGCGCAATGATCTCGGCGGGTGACCAGTCCAGCTCGATGACATCCATCTGAGAGCGCGGCACCATGACATCGGAGACCGTCATGTCGGCCACTTCGAGCGCGCCCTCGAAGATCGACAGCGCGTCGGCGTCCAGGAGGTTGCGTTCATGCGCATCGCGCAGCATTTCGAGCAACCCCTCGCGATCTTCCGGACCGCCCGAGAGCAACGCGGCCAAGCGATCGAAAAAGCCCGACTTCTTGCGCGCCGGACTCGAAGCCTCACTCATAGGTACGGATTTTTTATCCCAAGCCGGGCGAGAACTTCTACCTCGAGTGCTTCCATCTCGGCGGCGTCGGCCTCGGTTTCATGTTCGAATCCGAGCGCATGAAGCAGACCGTGGACCACCAGGTGCGCGTGGTGATCGGCGGTGGCTTTGCCTTGCTGTGCTGCCTCGGCGCGGACGACCGGGGCGCAGATTGCGATGTCGGCCGCCTCTGCTGAGAGGGTGAAGGTGAGCACGTTCGGCGCGTAGTCCCTACCGCGGAAGGTGCGGTTGAGCCGCTGCGCCTCAGGTCGGTCGATGTAGCGAACGGTGAGTTCAGCCAGCCGGACTGGGCGCCGGGCTTTGGTCGCATCGAGTGCCGCGCGCACCCAGTGGCGAACCTGACGTGCCTCCGGGAGCTCGGCCGCGCGACTTGCGTATTGCACGACGATGCGCAGGGCAGACGATCTCACCGGGGCTGTCGTTCGTAAGCGTTCACGATTTTTGCCACCAGGGGGTGACGGACGACGTCCGCGGCCGTGAAATCGATGAAGGCAATCCCGGGGACCTCCGCAAGCACCCGCCGTGCATCGAGCAAGCCCGAGGGTTCACCTTTTTTGAGGTCGATTTGGGTTGGATCTCCCGTGATGACGGCCTTCGTCCCGTAGCCGATGCGGGTCAAAAACATCTTCATCTGCTCGGGCGTGGTGTTTTGCGCCTCATCGAGAATGATGAAGCTTGCGTTGAGCGTTCGCCCGCGCATGAAGGCCAACGGCGCCACCTCGATCGTGCCGCGCTCCATGAGCTTTGTGGTTTTTTCATAGCCCATCAGGTCGAACAGCGCGTCATAAAGCGGACGCAGATACGGGTCGACCTTCTGGATCAGATCTCCGGGCAGAAACCCGAGCCGTTCGCCTGCCTCGACCGCCGGGCGTACGAGCACGATGCGCTTGATCTGCTCGCGCTCGAAGGCATCCACGGCGCAAGCCACGGCGAGAAACGTCTTGCCGGTGCCGGCCGGACCCATACCGAAGGTCACATCGTGGCGCTGGATTGCGCGTAGATACGCATGTTGGGTGGGCGTCCGCGCGGCAAGATCGTTGCGCTTGACCTTGAGCGTGATCACTCCGGTTTGCTGGTCGGTCTCGGTGCGCCCCGCCGATGCGGACTCTTCGCCCGGCAGTGCGGAGGCCGCCGCGGCGCGAATTTCCGCCAGGGTCAGATGCAGGTCTTCTTCCTCAAGGTCGCGTCCGCGTAGCACGGCCAGATAGCGAAAGCGTTCGAGCGCGCGTCGCGCGAGTGCGACCGCACTGGTGTCTCCGTCGAGCGTAAAGTCCGTGCCGCGACGGCGGATGCTGACACCGAGTTCCCGTTCGACCAGCCGGAGATTCGAGTCCAGCGCACCGCAGACCGCAGCGAGCGCGCGGTTGTCGAGGGGGGCCAAGGAGAGCAAAAGACTCAAGAAGCGTTTTGACCCTGAAAGCCGTTCACGCAGATGCAATAGTAGGCCACTTGCGCCGGCCTCGTCATCTTGCGGCAAATGGCGTCGATCTGCCACCCCTAGAATCCGTCAGAGTGTTGTTGCGCGCGATGCCTTCGGCCCCATGAGTGAAATCACTGACCGCGAAAGCGGCCTCTCTCACGTCGATGAGGCGCTCGCCGAGGCGCTGGCTGAGGTGACCTCGCTTGTTCGCCAATACCGTTTGCTGTCCGGGTTTGCGGCGAGCCTCGGCGAGGGTTTGCCGGAGAGCCTATCGGCACCGCCATCGAGTCCCGTCGTACAAGGCGTGCTCGAGGCGCTCAAGGCACGGCTTGCCAAGCTGCACCCGGCCGATGTAGCACATATTCTCGAGGCGCTGCCGGTCGATGAACGGCGTTTCGTCTTCGAGCTGGTCAAGGCGGAGCAGGACGGCGAGGTTCTCGTCGAGACCTCCGATGCGGTTCGCGAAAGCCTCATCGAGTACATGGATCCGCCCGAGCTCGTCGCGGCGGCCCAATCGCTCGATGCCGAGGATCTGGCCGAGATCGCCGAAGACCTGCCAACTGAGGTGGTCGAGGCGGTCGAGCGGACGCTCTCGCCCGAAGAGCGCGAGCAACTGCGCCGCGCCATGTCCTACGAGGACGACATGGTCGGCGCGCTCATGGACTTCGACATGATCGAAGTGCGCTCGGATGTCACGCTCGAAGTGGTCATGCGCTACCTGCGCCGCTTCGACGAACTGCCGGCCAACTTCGATCAAGTCTTCGTGGTGGATCGCGAGGGTCGGCTCGAAGGCGTGCTGCCCACCTCCACGATCCTGGTCACCGATGAGGACAAGCTCGTTGGCGACGTCATGATCGAACCGCCCATCCGCTTCGAAGCCACGGACAAGGCGGATGTGGCGGCCGCAGCCTTCGAGCGCTACGACCTCGTCTCAGCTCCGGTGGTTGACGCCCAAGGCAAGCTCGTCGGCCGGATCACCGTCTCCGAAGTGCTCGACTTCGTCCGCGAGCGTGGCGATGAGCAAATCCGAGCCGAGGCCGGTTTGCGCGAGGACGAAGATATCTTCGCGGGCGTCTGGGCTTCGATCCGCAATCGCTGGCAGTGGCTCGCAATCAACCTCGTGACCGCTTTTGTTGCCTCGCGAGCGACCGATTTTTTCCGTGAGTCGATCGAAAAGCTGGCCGTGCTTGCAGTGCTGCAGACCATCGTGGCCGGCATCGGCGGCAACTCGGGCAATCAAACCCTCACGATGATCGCGAGAGCGATTGCGCTCGGTCAGGTGGGCAGCGATGCCTTCGGGCGGCTCGTGCGCAAGGAAGTCTCCGTCGCACTCATCAACGGAGTGATCTTCGGCGGTGTGATTGGTCTGTCGATGGCGGTGCTCTATGGCAATGCGCTGCTCGGGCTCGTGCTCATGATGGCGATGACGCTCAACCTGATGCTGGCGGCGGTCGTCGGCGTGGCCATCCCGATCGTCCGGCACCGCATGGGCAAGGATCCGGCGCTCGGCTCGTCGGTCATGCTCACGGCGGTGACCGATACGGGCGGCTTTTTCATCTTCCTTGGGCTTGCGACGCTGATCTTGCTGCGATCCATCTAGCCCGCTCGCTGACGGCCGAACGCTCCTCGATCTACGCTCAAGCGTGGGTGCCGCCGGTTGCAGCGCGTCGTGAGGGCTCGCAGCCGCGTGGTTGCGCGCCCTCTGATGACAAGCGCTGTCGAGCAAGCGCGCTAAACCGAGCGCGAGCGACGCTGACCCCGCCGGCGGCGAAAGCACGCAGCGCAAGCCGCACGGGATCGCCCCAGGTGGTCGGTGTCTGCTTGAGCACAAGGTCGCGTGCTCCTGGAGTGCCCAAAACCGAGGTGCGCACGCCTCATTTGCGTCGCGTCGAGCCGCGCGCACTCAGGCCGCGCGTGCGTGTTATCGACCCACCGAGCGCAGCGCCCGCTCGAAGGCGCGGTTGAATGGGGGCATGTCGCGTTCGGTGACCTCGCTCAGGTAGCTCGGGTCGGCGCGAAGCATCGCCGCGTAGTGGCGTTCGCAGGAGGCCAAATCGCCGGTTTGGCAGTAGCTGATCGCGAGGTTGTTGTGTGCCGTCGCGCGCGAGCGCGCGGTGGCTTCTGGGTGACGCACGATTTCGTTCCATGCGGCGCGTGCGGTGCTCAAGTCCCCGCGCCGATAGGCGCTTGCGCCTTCGCTGGAGAGTTCATTGACGCTTTTGCGCCCGCTCGTCACGGCAGGCGCCTCGGCGCCACGTTGCGCTGCGGCCAGGTTGACGCTCAAGCCGCCTGAAGAATCGCTGTCACGACGCGCGGCGCGCTCAGCCTCCTGGCGCTGTCGCGCCTCTTGCTGTGCGCGCGCAGCCGCTTCTCGTTCGGCAGCGAGCCGAGCAGCCTCCTCGCGCTCGCGCGCGGCACGCTCCTCGGCGTCACGCCGGGCCTGGGCCTCAGCCTCTTGGCGAGGCGGAGCCTCCGCCTCGCGGCGGGGCTGAGCTTCGGCTGGCGGCTTGCGCGAAGCCTCCTCGCGGCGTGCCCGGCCGCGCTCCTCGGCCTCGGGCCACGCCTTGGACTCTGTTGCGCGCGCGGTGCGCTCAGCGCTCTTTTTCTCGCTGGATTCGCCGGGACGCACAGCCGGGCTGGACGGCGATGCGGTCTTGGCAGGACCTGATGGCGGATCGGGCGCGACCTTGGCGAGCGAGTGGGGAATGGTCGGCGGCGGAAGCGGCACAGCCGCCGGCGCGGGCGCGGCAGGACGCATGCCGAGCGGCGAATCGGGCGGCGAGGGGGCCGCGCCGTTGCGCAGCAGGTACCAGGCAGCCCCCCCGAGAGCGAGTGCGAGGGCACCGCCGAGCAGCGGCAGAGGCACTCTGGCGCGCGGTTGGGTCGGTTCGATCTGAATGGCCACATCGGCAAGCCGCCTGGGCGCCTTCGCCTGCTCGCTCGAGGCAGCCGCGCTCGTTGAAGGAGCCGTCGTGACGGCGCGGGTGGGTTCAACCGAGGGCATGGCCTCGGTGCGCGGATGCGATCCGGTTGGGGTCGACTCGCTCGA
>JANWWI010000007.1:72112-73784 GCA_025056355.1 Casimicrobiaceae bacterium
CCGGTGACGGAGGCGTGGCCGGCATCACCGGTTCGGTTGGCCGAGACACGCTTGCCCCCGGTATTGCCGCGCTCGTTGGCTGCTCACTCGGTGGTAACGCCACGAGCAGCGTGCGCTCACTGGGTTGTTCAGCGGCGTCGCGCAGACGGGGATCGGTCGCGGTGGACGGCTCCGGAGCTTGGGTGATTGATCCGGATAGTGGCGCTTCGGCGAGATCGGCACGGGTTGTCCGGGGCGCCCCGGACGGGGTGCTCGCAAAGCTGGGGCGGGTTTGCGTTGCTTCGCGCGGCGGCGGTCCCGTCACGGGCAACTTTGCGGGCCGGGCTGGTGGGTCGATGCACAGTCGCGATATCGAAGCGGGCTGGGCGAGGGGGTCGTTCCAGCCGAGCGCCTCTCGGAAGTCTGCGACGGTCTGGAAGCGATGCTCAGGTCGTACCGCGAGGGCTTTGAGTGTGGCGGCGTAGATGCGCTCGGGCACGGGAACGCGAGCTTTGTCGCTGATCGAGCGCAAAGGGTCGGAGATCATGCGCGCGATCGACTGCGGCGGGGCGCTGCCGACGAGCAAGTAGTAGAGCGTGGCTCCGAGACCGTAGACATCGGTCCAGGGGCCCTGGCTCATCGTGCCATCATCGACGTACTGCTCGATCGGAGCGTAGCCCGGCTTGAGCACTGTGGTGAGTGCCTGTGTCATTCCGCCGACAACGAGTCGGGCCGAGCCCAAATCGAGCAGCACCGGATAGCCGTCCTCGCGCAGCATGATGTTGTCGGGCGAGACGTCACGATGAATGACGTTTTGCGCGTGCAGCAGCTCAAGCGCATCGAATACTGGCAGGAGGGCTTGGCGAAGGGTGGCTTCGTCGAAGGCGATGGTGGTCGATTGCCCCACCTCGCGCAACGTTCGACCGGCGATGTAGCGCATCGCCATGTAGGCGGTGCCGTTTTGTTCCCAGACGCGATAGATCTCGACGAGGGCCGGATGCGAAAACCGCGCGAGCATGCGCGCTTCGCGAATGAAGTTTTTGAGTCCGGCCTCGAACGCGGCCGTATTGGAAGGCGAACGCACCGCCACGGTCTGGTTTGCCGTGCGACCGGCGATCATCGAAGGCAGATATTCCTTGATCGCTACGGTCCGATCGAGGGCGTCGTCGTGGGCTGCGTAGACGATGCCGAAGCCGCCCTCGCCGAGAACACCCGTGATGCGGAAATCTCCAACCACGCTGCCGAGGGGCAGTTGGTTCAGGAGCTGGCTCGGGTCGCGTTCGAAGCTCATGCGCGTTCGGGCAGCCGTGAGGCGGCAATCATTATGGCGAGAAACGGCCCTGACTCATTTCGACGAAACCGGAAGCGCAATTGCGCCACAGGCACTGGCCAGCGGTTCCGGACCCCGTTGCGGAACCGACAGGCGACGGGGTGCTGATGCTCTGGCCGGGCAGGGCGACGCGAGCGCCCTTTCTCGCCGCTGATCGGTTGCCTGGAATCGCCTCGTAGTTGTCCTGGAACCCTACCTCGCGCTTGGCGCAGTTCGCGAAGCTTAGGAGACGGGGGTCGAAGCGCGTACGGTTGTCTTTTGCTCGCCGAGGCCGGCAATTCCGAGCCTAAGTGTAGTTTCTCAAGACGTTGTTTACGTCGAAGCCGAGTCTGGAGGCTGGTGGGAGGTCGTGTAGGGCGCGGT
>JANWWI010000080.1 GCA_025056355.1 Casimicrobiaceae bacterium
CCGCTGTCGGTCCGCGCTGGCAGGACCGACATACCGGCCAAAGCGCACCCTTCGTCCGCATCGGACGCCGTGGTTTACAGACAGTCCCGTGCGCGGATGGAGTGCAGGGCACAATCGAATGCGACACTTTGATCGCCTCCGGTTGCCTGATCCCTCTGCACAGTGTCGATGCGATTGGCCCGATGGACGAACGGTTGTTCATTGATCAGATAGATACCGAATGGGGCCTGCGGGCACAAGCCCGCGGATATCGGCTATACGGCGTTTGTGATGCGATACTGTTTCATGCGATTGGTGAGGCGTCCGTGCCGGCGTGGTTCGCAAAGACGAGCCGAGTGTCGGTGCATGCGCCCGTGCGGGACTATTACCTTTTCCGTAACGCGATCACAATTTTTTTTCGGCGCAAAGCACCCTGGCGGTGGCGAATCGTTCAGGGCACCCGTCTCGCTGGACTATTTATCGTGCTAACGATACAGGTGCCGCCGCGACGCGAGCGCCTGCGAATGATTCTGCGCGGCATTTTCGACGCACTGCGAGGCCAGCTTGGCCCAATCGAAGTAACCCCGGCTCACGTGCGTTAGCGGTCGGCCGGCGCCCGAGATCTAGCCAGCACCGAGGACGATGCTGAAGCGACTGTTGGTCGACAACGCTCTTCTTGCACTGCAGTACGCCGCCAGCGCCCTGGTGCCGTTGGCCCTGATTCCGCACTTCGTCCGGACGCTCGGCGCCGAGGAATACGGCAAGGTGGCGGTCGCCATCGCAGCGGTCAGCTACGCCTCGCTTATCGTTCAATACGCTTTTCACTTAACCGCTCCGGCGGAGTTTGTGTCCAGGGGCAACGCGATCGCTCGTAAAGTGTTTTTCTGGGAGATTACTGTTGCAAGGGTGTTGTTGTTGGTTGCCGTGCTGGCGATCATCGCCTGCGGTCTGTTGATGGTTTGGCTGCTCGGCCCGGCCGGAGCGATTGCCAGCGTCGGTCAATGGTGGATGCTTCTCGCATTTCCAGTCGGAGCCGCCCTGCATTCCGGTTGGCATTTGCAGTGCACCGGGCGCTACGCGGCGCTGGCCGCGATTTCTGTCGCTGGTGCCGCGGTGACATTAGCAACAGGCTTCACCGTCGTTGCGGCGGGCGAAGATCAACCGACGCAATGGGCTGCCGCTTCGCTTGCCGTAGGCCCGCTCGTGGTCGGGGTCGGAACGTTTCTCTGGTCCGCTGCCTCGCTGGGGTACGGGCCGGCTCGCGTAAGCTGGAAAAGCGCGCTTGACCTGCTTGGCCGTGGGCGGCCAGTCTTCCTGTCGCAGCTCCTCGCCTCCGGTTATGGTTTCGCGGGTCCGCTTGTTGTGGCAATCGCGGCAGGGGGGCGTTCAGCGGGTCTTTACAGTGCGATCGAACGAATCGCCAACGCGATTCAGGCCGTGCTTGGACTGACTCATGCGGCGGCCTACCCGCGGCTGGCCACGCTCTACAAGTCGGCGCGAGCCGAGTATCTGAGACTCCTGGGCACGGTCATAGGCATCAAAGGTGCCGCCACCGTTATGCTGGGAGTCTTGCTTTTTTTCTCGTCCGATGCGGTCTCGACTTTCATTTTCGGCGAGATTTCCTCTGAGTCGCTGTGGCTTATGTATCTCGCCTGGATCTGGCTCACGGTGAGCCTTCTCGGGCTGCCCTTGACCGGTTATCTGACGGTTAGCGGTTCGCACGCGGCGGTACTCCCCCTAACGTTTCAAGTGCTGCTCGTGACGTTACCGACGGGCGCCGTTGGAGCCATGCTGCTTGGCGGCGCCGGTTGGTTGATTGGCCTGATCGCCGGGCAGTGCCTCGTCCTCGCCCGGGCTATTCGAGCTTACCGGCACGAGCGCTCTCGGCTCATTGCGCATACCTGAATGTTCACCGAGCACCCAATCCAGTGGAATGAGACCACGGTCGCGCGACTGTGGAACTGGTATTCGCGCACTAGCCCATTCCGAGACCTTTATTTCGCGAAGCGCTTTGGAGATCTCATCCTTCGACGCAGTGGACTGGCGCCGTCCGCACCGCTCCGAATCCTCGACTTCGGCTGCGGGCCGGGTTTTCTATGGGACCACTTCAAGCATGTGGGAGTGCGCTGGCATTACGTAGGCGCAGACTTTTCCGCGGACTCCATCGCTCAGTTGGAAAGCAAGGCAAGGGGCGCGCACGGCTTTGCTGGCGCCTATCGAGTCGAACGATTACCGTTGCCACTGCCGACCGCCTCCTTCGATGCCGCTTTCCTCGTTGAGGTCGTAGAGCACCTTGATGACGCTCAGTTGGCCCCGATCCTCGGCGAGATGCACCGCCTGCTGAAGCCCGGTGGGCGGCTGGTCATCAGCACGCCAAACAGCGAAGACCTGTCGCAGTCGATGCGACTATGCCCGGAGTGCGGTGCAATCTTTCACGAGTGGCAGCACGTTCGTAGCTGGGAGGCCGAATCGCTAAGCGAGTACATGCGGCGGTTCGGCTTTCGTCCAGTACGCGTGCGGCCTGAGGATTTTTTCGCCCGCGGCGCGCATCGAATGGCTTTTAATGCACTGCGACGTGCCCTTCGTGGCACCAGCAAGCCGCATCTGCTCGGTATCTTTGCGCGCTGAGCGACGGATGGCAGTTTATGTGCGGTGTGGCGGGTTTTCTGCAATGCGGCCTGGCACCTGCCGAGGCGCGTGCCCTGATCAACGCCATGACCGACCGCTTAGCCCATCGCGGACCCGATGCCGCAGGCGTCTTTGTCGAGGATATGGTGGCACTGGGCCATCGGCGGCTCGCGATCCTGGACTTGTCCCCGGCCGGTGCGCAGCCGATGTTGTCCATCAGTGAGCGGTTCGTTATCAGTTTCAACGGGGAAATCTATAACCACGCGGAGCTGCGTGCGTATCTGGCGGGACGCGGCATACGTTTTCGGGGCGCTTCGGACACCGAAGTGCTGCTTGCGCTCGTCGAGTCCTGTGGCTTGATGCGAGCACTCTCGATGTCGGTCGGGATGTTCGCTTTTGCGCTCTGGGACCGAGCCCACCGGACGCTAACTCTGGTGCGCGACCGGATGGGTGAAAAGCCGCTTTATTACGGATGGCAAGGCAATGTCTTCTTGTTCGGCTCCGAGCTAAAGGCCCTGCGGGCGCATTCGGCGTTCACTGGCAGCCTGGACAGCGCTGCGGTCGCCGATCTCCTCAAGTGGGGCTACATTCCGGCACCACGCTCGATCCACTCGGGGATT
>JANWWI010000081.1 GCA_025056355.1 Casimicrobiaceae bacterium
ATCGTGTTCGATGCCAAGTATCTGGACTTGCCGTTCTGCACGGCGGACAGCTACCTGCGGCACTTTCTCAAGGAGCAGGCCGAAGAACTCAAGCGGCGACTGGAGCGTGACACGCCGGCGAGTAAGCGTGTCATGTTCGCCATCTCGGCGTTGATCCAGCGAGGCGAAGAGGTGTCCTTCGAGCGCGTCAGCGAGGTGCTGGAGCAGCCGCCGCGCAAATTACGCCTTCAATTGGAGGCCGAAGGGCGACGGTTTCGCGACCTGGTCGATGAAGTGCGACGGAACTCGGCCATGCGTTACGTGAAATGGGGCTTGTCGATTGCCCAGATGACGAAAATGCTAGGTTTTTCCGAGCCGAGCGCATTGCAACACGCGTTTCGGCGGTGGTTTCGTGCGACGCCGGGCGCCATGCGCGCGCAGATGAAAACCCGCGACTCCTCCGAGGATTGACGTCCTGCGGAAACCGCTCTGTCGCGGCGACGGCGGGGCGCCTGTATGCGATGCGGGTGCCATCGGCGCGGTGACTCATCGATGGCGCTGACGGATGGGTCTTGCGTACCGTGAGTCCGAGGCCCATGCCGCTTTCAAATTGGGCGCCGTCCGTTTCCCAGATCCGCTGAGGATGGCCGCGCGCTGCCTCGCGTCGATGCGGGGCAGCGATCCGCTAGCTCCTCGTAGACGTGGCGGGGGAATGGCGACTCAGCGCGATCCTTCTGCGACGGGCATCCACCACGCGAGGTGACGCCAGCGTCGCCGAAGCGGCGTTGCCGCACATGTCGAATCATTGTCCAGGCCGATGGGACCTCGTACCCTTTGACGTCTTTCGTTTATCCACGTAATTGAGACTCGAACGTATGAAGGACTGACGACATGATCGACATGGGGTTCGTTGCGGCGATGGCCGCATTGCCGATCGGCTTGGTGCTGTTGACATACGTCGGGGTTGGCGTGGCGTGGGTCCTGGCGTACGCGCTGGCGTGGACGGTCGTTGCCTACGCGGCGGGCGCCTTGAGTGTCCAGGGCGTGATGATCGCCTCGGCATTGGTGGTCCTGCCGCTGGCGGTGCTGACATTCACACCCGTGCGGCGTCGCTGGCTGTCTCGACCGCTGCTGCGCGTATTTCGCCGCATCCAGCCGTCGATGTCCTCCACCGAGCGAGAAGCGATCGAGTCGGGGACGGTCTGGTGGGAAGGAGAGCTGTTTTCCGGGCGACCGCGATGGGAACGCCTGTTGTCCATGCCGGCGCCGCGGCTGACGCCTGAAGAGCAGGCGTTCCTCGACAACGAGGTGGAGCGCCTGTGCGATTTGGCCAACGATTGGGAGACCACACAGGTATGGCAGGACATGTCCCCAGAAGCCTGGGCATACGCGAAAAAGGCGGGTTTCATGGGGCTGATCATTCCGAAGGAGTACGGTGGCAAAGGCTTCTCCGCCTACGCGCACTCCCAGGTGGTGATGAAACTGGCCACGCGCTGCTCAGCCGCGACGGTGTCGGTCATGGTGCCAAACTCGTTGGGCCCAGCCGAGCTGTTGCTTCACTACGGTACGGAAGAGCAAAAGCGGTATTACCTGCCGCGGTTAGCTCGTGGTGAAGAGATTCCGTGCTTCGCGCTGACCAGTCCTTACGCAGGGTCGGACGCGGCGTCCATCCCGGATGTCGGCATCGTGACCAAGAGAATGCACGAAGGGCGCGAGGTCTTGGGGTTCTCTCTGACCTGGAACAAGCGCTACATCACCTTGGCGCCGATCGCGACGGTTCTCGGTTTGGCGTTCCGCGCGGAAGATCCGCATGGGCTGTTGTCTGACAAAAAGGATCTCGGCATTACCTGCGCGCTGATTCCGACGAATCACCCCGGCGTGAACATCGGCCGCCGGCACTGGCCGCTCAACGCCGTCTTCCAGAACGGCCCTACCTCCGGCAAGGATGTCTTCATCCCGATCGATTGGGTCATCGGCGGGCGCGAGCGGATCGGTCAAGGTTGGCGAATGCTGATGGAGTGCCTCGCGGCCGGGCGCTGTATCTCGCTGCCGTCGTCCAACGTCGGTTTAGGCAAGCTCGCGGTGCGGACCACAGGCGCCTACGCTGCCTTGCGGCGTCAGTTCAAGATGTCCATCGGGAAGATGGAAGGCGTCCAGGAAGTGCTCGGGCGCATGGGGGGCCACCTGTATGCCATGGATGCGACCCGGCGCTTCGCCGCGCTCGCGGTCGATCTCGGGGAGCGACCCGCGGTCCTGTCGGCCATTGCGAAATACCATGTCACCGAGCGCGCCCGCATGGTCGTCTCCGACGCCATGGACGTCGTGGCAGGCAAGGGCATTTGCATGGGGCCGCACAACTTCATCGCGCGGGCTTGGCAGCAACTGCCCATCGCCATCACGGTCGAGGGCGCGAACATCATGACGCGTAGCCTGATCATTTTCGGGCAGGGCCTGATTCGCTGTCATCCCTGGGTGCTGCGCGAGTTGCAAGCAGCATCGCAGACGGATGAAGCCGCCGCGCTTCGCGACTTCGATCATGCGGTTTGGGGGCATGCCGGTTTCTTGATGCGTAACGCGGTCAGGGCGTGGGTGGATGGATGGACTGCGGGGCGGCTGTTGCGCGCGCCGCGGCGCGCGGCCCCCGAGCTCAAGCGTTACTACCGGGTTGCCACACGACTGGCTACAGCCATGGCATTGGTGTCGGATGTATCCATGTTCTCTTTGGGAGCGCGCCTGAAACGGGCTGAACTCGTGACCGCGCGTTTGGGCGACATCCTTTCGCAGCTGTCCATCGTCAGCGCGACGCTCAAGCGCTTCGAGGACGAGGGTCGTCGGACCGAGGACCTGCCGCTGGTGCACTGGGCCGTGCAAGACGCCCTCACACGCGCTTGGAGAGCGCTCGACGAGGTATTGCTCAACCATCCCGTTCGCTGGCTAGGCCGGATCCTACATCGGTGGATCGCGCCGTGGGGGGTGCCGGATTTCCGTCCGGCGGATCGGCTCCTTCAGCAAATCGCAGAACATGTGCAAACGCCCGGGCAAGCGCGCGACCGGCTATTGGCGGGCTCCTACGTGCCCACGCCAGAGGTCGACGAGATTGCACATGGAGAACTCGCGTTCGCTTTGCATCCACGGGTGATGCAGATCGAGAAGCGCTTGCGAGACCAAGG
>JANWWI010000082.1 GCA_025056355.1 Casimicrobiaceae bacterium
TGCCGTACAGCGCTGAGCACCGCGTGCATCTCGGCCCTTCCGGGCTGTGGACCTACACCACGCGTTGGGACACGATCGGCCGCGTAGCATGTTCAACGAGGAGCCGTCACCGGCCGCGGTTCAACAGCGAGCGGGACAACGCCTGATAACAATTCTGCTAGGATAAGGCCAACTTCGCGAGGGACGACATCGAGCCGCGATCGAGGAGCAGAACCGAGTGCGCGTACGCCCAACGGCTGAGGGATCTCCGGAGTGTGCGGCCAGCCGGCACGCGGCCGATCCATCGCCAATACTCCTCCGCGGCCGCCCCGGCGAACGCGGGTGACTGGGCGTGACCGAGAACTGGCTTCATGCATACCTCGTCGCGTCGGTGAGGCGCGATCTCTGCACGCGGATTCATTGCACGACTTGCGGTGCGACTGAATTCCGGCACGGGCTTCTCCGTGCACTCGCGACAGCGACGAGCCAGCCGCCATCGCGGACGTACACGCAACAGGTTGCTGTCGATGTGGCGCAGGCCCTTGCGGACATGCGGCCCTCGGATGCTGAGGCGCGCCAGTTGGAGGAGGCTGGACGCTGCGTCGTCTTCGACGTTTGCAGCGCAATCGGCGAGCGCGAGGCGGAGCAGTTGCTTGGCCAGAGCTGGGGCGGCGATCTGCTCCGACGGATGCAGGAGCACCACCGACGCGTAACTGCGGCGAGACGCTCCAAGGCTGAGTACGAGGACCCAGCCAAGGTTCAGGAGCGACGCGAGGAAAGGAAGCGCGTCCTGCAACAGAGGCATGAACAGCGGTTGGCCCTCAAGAAGGAGCGTGACCGCGCCTGGCGGGAATCACAGGGTAAGCAAGGCAGCTGAGGCCGCATGCTGGACTGAAAGGGGCATCAGGATGTTCTGGAACAAGAAGGCGGATCCGCGACCTCTTGGCGTCCCTTTGGACGACTTGGAAGCAGTGCTCGCCCAAACTACGCTCAAGACGAAGCGGGACGGCAACTCGCTGATCGTTATGCATCCGAACTTCGCGACGCACGTCGATGTGGTCGCGCCGGCCAATCGAGAATCAGAGAACGGACCGATCAAGGCGGTGGTTCAGCTCCGTACGGAGCTGCCACGTGAAGTTGCAGCCATGTTCTCGAAGCCAGAGATGACCGTGGCGATGAATGCCATGGGCACGCTGGGAGCGTTGACGTACGACAACGGGAAGGTCTTCGTTGGCTCGCGGCTGACCATGTACGAGGCCGAGCAGGCCTGGAACATTCAGTTTCCCCTCCTGCTGTTCTCGGTGATTGCGAGCACTGATTCCCTCCTTGGTGCAATGCGCCGAATGTTCGCCGGGGAATCAGCTGAGGCGTCTGCATCGGCCTGGGAGGAGCGCGATTTCGACCAGGTCAGAGAGTACCTTTCGCGGTTGTGCGTCTGTACGACGGGCGGCTTGGGACTCTCTGCCGAGTTCGGGCTGCGAGAGGGGGCGGTCAGCGCAGCGACCGGCGACCGGGACACTGCACTGTGGCAGCTCCTCGGTGATCAGCCGCATCCAGAGATGGGCGGCGGGCTCTTCTGCTTGCTACAGCTTCCTCACCAGCTCCGGGATGAGTCCCAGTTGGACAAGGTCCTCTTGCGCCTGAACCAGATGGAGATGGAACCTCACGACCTGCCGCCGCACTTCGGCGCGTGGTGTCGTGGGCGCATCGGCAACAACCCCGCGTATGTGAGCTTTCTTCCGAACGCCATGCACTCCGTTGCCGGAATTGCCGTCAACATGTCCTTCTGGGCCCTGAATCGCGCGCAATGGGCAAACGCCATGCTGTTGTCCATGGGGATTCGGACCTGAGGCAGCCTCGCGCGCGCGCACTCATGCCGGTTGGCCGCGATCGGCACGAAGGCTGAGGTAGACTGCGGTCACATTTTGAAATGGGCCGACGCCCATGCCAACCTGCCTACCCGGGCAAGGTGGATCGCGAAAGCGGATGCGGCTCCATCGGGAGCAACCAAGCGGGCAACGGCGTCGGCCCTTTGTTCTGGAGGGCTTTTTGTTTCCGGATTCAGTCATCGACGCCGGCCTTATCCAGGCCTTCCGCGAGACCCACTATCAGGTCCACGGCGCCGAGCCATTCACCCTGCGAGTGGACGAACACAGCGCGGCGCTCGCCGCCGCGCACAAGCGCTTCCGGTCGGATTGCAGCGCCTTCATCACGGCGTGCAACCCGTTCAGCGACGACGTCGGTGCCGAGTCCAACGGGCAGCGGCACGCCGACCTCGGGCTGGAGCTCGCCCGCCGCAGCCTCACCCACGTCGAGGGCATCGGCCAGCACCCGTCGAACGGGTGGCCAGGAGAGCCGAGCTACCTTGTCTTCGGCCTCAAGCTGGAAGCCGCCAAGACGCTGGGCCGGGCCCTTAAGCAGAACGCCATCGTCTGGAGCGACGCCGACGCCGTGCCGCGCTTGATCTTGCTGCGCTGAGTGTTTTACGGGTTGGTCCGCCCGCCGTAGTGGCGAAGGACCGGGGGGATTTGATCCGGATTGCCGCCCCCGACAGGTCGTCGAACGCGGCTAAAGAGGAGTTGAAGCATGTCCGTCCGAAACGGCCTGTTTTCGTCGGAGTCCGTCTCCGGGCGATGTCCCGGAGTCTGTTGAACGCGTGATTTGAGGTGGCGGCTCCTTCGACCCGCATGCGCGAGCATGCGGGTTGCCTCGCAAGCAACCGAAGGAGCCACCAAGATGAAGTCTCACACGAAGCCCGCGCTGCGGGCCATGCCTGCTGCGCAGGTTCAGATCTCGCTGCCCGTGCAGGGCGTGCTGCGCGATGTTCGCCACGCCTTCCTGGGCCTGTGCATCGACGCCGGCCAGAAGGTGCTGGCCGCGATGATGGAAGCCGACCGGGTCGCCCTGTGCGGCCCCAAGGGTGTGCCCGACGCCGCCCGCCGCGCCGTGCGCGGCGGCACCACCGCCAGCCAGGTCGTACTCGGCGGCCAGCGCATCGCGGTGCGGCGGCCTCGTGCGCGCTCGATGACCGAGGGCGAATTGCCGCTGCGCAGCTTCGAGTGGGCCGCCAGCAGCGACCCGCTG
>JANWWI010000083.1 GCA_025056355.1 Casimicrobiaceae bacterium
GAAGTGAGTGCGAAGGAATTCGGGCAAATTGCGGGCGCTACGCTGGCAAAGATCCGTGCGAGCGACGTCGAGTTACAGACACTTAGCGTGATCCGCGACACGCTCCTCCCCAAGCTCATCTCCGGCGAGCTGCGCGTGCCGGATGCTTAGCGAATCCTGAGAGAGGCGGGAAAGGCATGATCGATCCGCTGCACTCCCTCGCGTTTGCCATTCAGGCGAACCCTGGCGTTTATGCCATTTTGGTCGGCTCGGGCGTTTCGCGAGCCGCTCAGATTCCCACTGGCTGGGAGATCACGCTCGATCTGGTGCGGAAACTCGCTGAGGTTGCAGGCGAGAACTGCGGCGCCGATCCCGCTCTCTGGTATCGCGAGCGTTACGGCAAGGAGCCCGACTATTCAGATCTGCTGGATGCGCTGGCCAAGACCCGGGCGGAGCGGCAGCAGTTGCTCCGCGCCTATCTTGAGCCTTCCGAGGCGGAACGTGCCAACGGCCTTAAGGCCCCCACGGCTGCGCACCGCACCATTGCCGGCCTTGCTGCGAAGGGCTACATCCGCGTCATCATCACCACCAATTTCGACCGGTTGATGGAGACGGCGCTGGCAGACGTTGGTGTGGTGCCAACTGTGCTCAGTTCGCCGGATCAAGTGCACGGCGCGATGCCCTTGATTCACACGCGATGCTGTGTGTTCAAGGTGCATGGCGATTACCTGGACACTCGGATCCGCAACACACCCGCTGAACTGGAAACCTATCCCAAGGAATTCGACGATCTTCTGGATCGCATCCTCGATGAGTTTGGGCTGATCGTCTGCGGCTGGTCGGCGGAATGGGATATCGCTTTGCGTGCTGCCATAGAGCGAGCAGTGTCCCGGCGCTTCTCTCACTTCTGGGCGGTGCGCGGCGAGCCGGGCAACGCCGCCAAGCGCCTGATCGAACATCGTCAGGCGCAGGTCCTGACGATTACCGATGCGGACCAGTTCTTTTCGGAGCTTGGACGCCTGGTCGAGGCGCTGGAGCAATTCTCGCGGCCGCATCCTTTATCGACCGAGGCGGCGGTAGCCAGCCTCAAGGGCTATCTCGCCGAGCCCAAGCATCGGATTCGCCTTGCAGACCTGATCAATGGCGAAGTCGAACGAGTGCTTAAGGTCACGAATGGGCCTGCATTCGCCCTCCAAGGCGGGGCAGCACCAGACACGAACTCGTTTACCGCTCGAGTTCGCGCCTATGAGGCTGCTTGCGAGACGCTGATCGCAATGGCTGCTGTGGGCGGCTATTGGGTAGAAGATTGGCACTACGTCTCGTGGCAAAACGCGCTGACACGTCTAGCCACGCGACGCGGAGAAAGGGGCTACACGGTTTGGGTCGAGTTGCAGCGCTACCCGGCTACCCTTTTGCTTTACGCCTTGGGCCTCGGTGCGGTTGCCGCGGGGGAAAGGGGATTGATGTTTCTGGGGAAGTTGTTCGGCACGCCTGTTCATCGCGAGCACAGGAAGGACAAAGCCGCCGTCGAACTGCTGCCGCCGTTCTGCCTCTTCGAGCGAGGCAATGAGCCCGCGAGACTTCTCGAAGGCATGGATCGCCGCTATGCACCGCTCAATGACTGGCTTCACATGCTGATGCAACCGCGATTCCGCAATTTCATTCCTTCGGAGTCCAGATTCACCTATTTCTTCGATAGGCTGGAAGTCCTGATGGCGCTTAGTTACGCCAACCACGCAAAGCAAGGCAGAGATTGGTATTGGGCGCCTCTGGGGAGCTATGGATATAGGCACGATAACCGCGACCGCATCCTGAAGGAGATACGTGCCGACCTCGACAGTCAAGGCGACAAGTCGCCTTACGTCAGAGCTGGCATCTTCGGAAGCTCTCCCGAGGAATGCAGAAAGGGAATCGATGCATTTGTCAACTGGGCACAGCAGTTTTCATAAATGGTGGTGGTGAATGCCATGTTCCTGGCCCCTACCGCCCAGTGCCGTAGGTCTTTTACCAAAGCTCATCACTGGCGAGCTTGGCGCGCCGGACACGTCGGTGACGGAACCTCGAAATACCCCAAGTGCATCCTTGGGGGCTAGATGCCGATGTAGTGCCCCCAGGGGGCAATTGAGCGCCGGGAGACATGCCTCGCAAGGACCGCGAATCCGCCGATACTGGCACGCGGCAAGCGGGCGCAACGGCGGGCGACCGGGTACACCGCCATCCCGGTCTCCGCGCACGGGAAAATCCGCCAGCGCGTGGTTGAATTTCAACCACCGGCGGGATAAGCCTCATGTCACCCTCGCGCGCCATGCCGCCTCGGCCTTCTGTGCAGCGCACCACAAGATCGCCCCCTTCAAAGCGCAGCTTTACGCTATACCCCTCGAAGCGTTTTGGCCCTCCCGCGCGCAGCCGGTGATGGAGAAAAGGCGAGATCGTGAGCGTTCACCGAATCCGGCGTCGAACACGCCCCAGTGATTGGAGCCTGAACAGGCACGCCGAGCCGGCCCATGCTCACTGAAGACGCCCTCGAACAACTGGCGCTCGCCTGGTTCCAGGACACCGGCTGGGAACACCGCTTCGGTCCGGACATCGCGCCCGATGGCGCGACCCCGGAGCGGGCCGACTACCGCCAGGTGGTGCTCACCGGCCGGCTGCGCGAGGCGCTCGCGCGGCTCAACCCCGGCGTGCCGGACGGCGTGCTCGACGAGGTGGTGCAGCGGGTGACGACGCTGCACGAGCCGTCGCTGGTGCAGGCGAACCGGCGCTTTCACGAGGCGCTGGTCGACGGCCTGCCGGTGGAGGTGGACGTGCGTCAGGGTCTGGGGGTGCTGCTGCGCTTGATCCCGCCGCTGGTCGCCTTCGCCGCGGTGGCCGAGCTGGCGCAGGCCGGCTTTCCCGAGTCGGTGCGCCCATGGCTAACAGTCTTCGGC
>JANWWI010000084.1 GCA_025056355.1 Casimicrobiaceae bacterium
CTGACGATCGCGCACCGTTTGTCGACCGTGCTCAACGCCGACGAAATCTTGGTGCTCGAGCACGGACGCATCGTCGAGCGCGGCACGCACGCCGAGCTCCTCGCGCGGCGCGGCGTCTACGCACGGCTATTCGAGCTGCAGCAGGACGAAGTCGATGCGCGCAGCGAATCGATTCTGAGCGTCGCGCCCTGTGCAGAGCCGTTTATGCCGGGCGCTGCGCCGGCGTAATACGTACAACGGCGATCCTGTGCGCGTCACACTCTCGAGTGTGCAGCCCGGGCCTAGGAGTGGGACGCTCGATGGACTCGGTGCGGTGCTAACGGTCAATGGCACGATCGGCGGCACGCAGCTCGTCGGGCAGATCGGCGATGATGCCCCGCTCACAAATCATCGCCGGATTTATCCGCGACCGATCAGGTGATCGTGAACGGTGAAGTGGTCGATGCCACCGTACGCGCTAGCGTCGAACGGCAATATGGCTTGCGAATGTTTGCGGGGCGCTATCGGTATGACGCGACGAGCGGCGCGTGGGGCCTCGAGGGCGGGCCGTCGCTCGTCAATCTGGTCGCGCTGCTGCAAGCTTTGCGGCGAGCCAGCAGCGGTTGCGCCTTTTCGGTCCCGGCTGGGGCGGCGGCGCGGGCAGCGGCAGTGGCGACGGGGGCTGGTACTCCGGTATCACGAACGTCGGCGGCAACGAATCCGGCGGTTCAGGCTACGTGATGGGGCAGGGCTGGAGCGTGTCCTACTGAAAGCCATGCCGAACGCGCCGGAAACTCGAAGACACCTGGTTTAAGTTAGATGAAAGTTCCGGCGCCGTCGGCCGCATCGACACGATTAACTAAAGCGTTGCAGAGCCTGAGCATGGTTTTCGAAGGTGCCATACGCTTGCGAGACCTGCGCAGCAAAGCCGGTTCCGAAACGTCCGTCCTGCTACGACGCTAACGGTAATGTTGCTTCGGCCACGCACGCCAATACTGAGACGACGCTCTACGTCGGCGGCCTGTACGAACGGCTAACAAAGGTCTCCGGCAGCACGACGACGATCGAGAACACGCATTACATCCGTGCGGGCGACGACGTGGTGGCGATTTCCAAGCGCACCAAGGTCGGCTCGGGTGCGATGGGGCCGCATATTTTGCGCTACACGCACACGGATCACCTCGGTTCGATCGTGAGTTTGACCGATGCGGGCGGAGTGCTTGTCGAGCGCTCGGGATTCGATCCGTGGGGCAAGCGGACGGACTATCAGACCTGGGCGCCGCCCGCGCCGAACACCTTTGTGCCGGGCGGTTCGGGTGCGGGTGGCAACACGCAGGCCGTGACCTTCACGAAGCGCGGCTACACCGGTCACGAGCACGTCGATGAGTTCGGCTTTGTCCATATGAACGGCCGCCTCTACGATCCCGAGCTCGGGCGGTTCTTCTCGGCAGACCCCACGATGCAGTTCCCGGAGAGCACGCAGGGGTTCAATCGTTACGCCTACGCGGGCAATAACGCGCTCAGCAATGTCGATCCGAGCGGGTTTTCCTTCTTCAAGAAGCTGCTCAAAGTAATCGGTTGGGCGATGCAGTTTGTGTCATTCTCAATTCCGGGTTTGGGCGCGATTGGCAATGTGCTGTTGAGGGGGTTCGTGTCAGGGTTCTTGCTCTCGGGTGGGGACTTTCGGGCGGGGTTGTTATCCGCATTGACAAGCGGGCCTTGCCAACGGCTTGACCAAGCAGTTCGGTAACTTCCTGTCGCAAAGGCTTGCGCACTTTATGGGCAGTTTGGTCGCGAGCGTTTCGGTCAGTATGGCGATGGGACAGAAGTTCGGGCAGGCGTTGCTGGGCTTTGCCAAAGGGATGATTCGTGGGGCTGCCGTCACTGCAGTGGCCTAAGCAACCGGGATCGCGGGGCTGATCCAGGAGGCATGGTCGGCGCTGACGGGTTGGTCTCCGGCGGACGCGCTGCAGAGCGCTTCTTCGACACAAAATGCCGGATCTGGCGCGAGTGCGCTTAATGCTCTCGCGCCCGAAAGCGGTGCCGAGGAGGATTTGCCCACGATCACCGTGACGACAATTCGCGTGAGCGGCCGCAGTGCAATCTCGCTGAGCCCCGGGATGTCTCGATTGTTGCAGAGCTTTGATGATGGGTTGGCGCTTAGCATCGTCGATGAGCTGCCGCAGATCTCCTCGGCGGACCGGTCAGGAAAGGCGCTGGTATACTGGTGGCCGCTGCCGCAAGGACTGTAGGGCACCACGCTGATCCGAAGTTTCTCGGAGGCGCGACGAATCAGTCACTCACTCGCCTCGCCGAGGCGACTCACAAGGATCTTCATCGGGACCTCAACGACTTTTTGAGAACGAGGACAGATCGGTTCGGCAATCACATGCGGCCGCAGCGAGGAAACAGCGGGCAAGAAATCCGCCAGAACTTCTCTCGGCAAGAGCGACTTGAGGCATTGCGGGACTTCTACCGCGGCCCCGGCGCGAAGTACACGGACGCGGCGCGCGACTTCTTCCGCCAACATCCGGGGCTCTAGCTATGGGCCAGAGCTACACTATCTCGGCACCGGACTGCGACACTAACTACTTCGAGGGCGCGGCGCCAAGCCTTTTCTGCCCTGAATGTGACAGCTACATCGGGTCCGACGAGTTCGTGCCAGAACTCGATCTACGGAGCTGCGAACTTGACTTCTGCTTCACATACGACGGCCGCCTCTTGGTGTCGAAGCGCGCGAAGACATACCTGAGCCAACACTGCGTAACCGACTTGGACTTCGCGGCGGTCGACACGAAAGGCTTGTACTACCGTATACTCGCGGGGGAGTCGGTGGCCTTCGACGCCGCGCGGCGCAAAACGAGGTTTGAGAAGAAATGTGCAGTTTGCGGCAACT
>JANWWI010000085.1 GCA_025056355.1 Casimicrobiaceae bacterium
AGCAACAACTCGGAGGAGGTTCGCTAATGGAAGGCGCGAAGCAAGCCGAACTCGGCAAGACGCCCCGCCTACGCCTGGTCGGCGGGCAGGATGTGCCTTCGCCCGAGCCGCCGCCTGCGCCGCGGCAGTTGGTGGAGCGCGTGTCGGCCGCGGCCACGATTGCGAAGACCGACGTGGGCGTCGACCGGCGCATGATCGAGGCGGCCGCCGCCGAGCTCTCTCCCGGCGAGCAGGTGCGCATCGTGCATCGCTACGATCCGAGGCAGCCTCTGGAGAAACGCTATCGCCTGTCGATCGAGCGCCATGCGGCGGGACTTGAGGCTAAAGCCTCCGCGGGCGGGAAGCTCTTGCTCTGGCGCGAGGCGTTTTTGGGCCTTGCGTGGGGAGAGTTCGAACCCCTCGCGCAGGCGCCGACGGCCGGAAGCAACGACGGCACCTTCGGGCTGGCGGCCGGCCAGGACGCACCGACGCACGCGCAGGGGCGCGAGAAGGAAGCCTCGCACGTGGCGTGGCCCTAGCTTCTGCAGTGGCTGTTCTTTCAGCGGGGGCACGCCTTCGTCCATCGCGGGCAACGGATCGTCGTGCCGGTCTTGGAGAGGTTTCCGGACTGGGCCTTTACGCGCGGTTTCGACGGGCGTGGCGCGCTCATGCGCGGG
Organism: Casimicrobiaceae bacterium; assembly: GCA_025056355.1. Lineage (GTDB taxonomy): Bacteria > Pseudomonadota > Gammaproteobacteria > Burkholderiales > Casimicrobiaceae > Casimicrobium. Next base: position 657 of record JANWWI010000085.1, read on the forward strand.
CCGTTCGAGATCGTGCTGACCTTCGAAGGTCTACCGTCGCGTGCGCACTGGGTCCGAGTTTGGCAGGACGCGCTTCAACTGCTCAGAGCCGGCGCGCAGCCGTGCGAGCCAAAGGTGTCGCGCGACGAGGCGCTTGCGTGGCTGACCTCAGCCCTTGAGCCCGGCATGCCAAGCTGGAAGTTTGGGCTCGTGGTGCGGGCACCGGCGGAGGTCAGCCCAGCGGAAGCGCGGCTCCTCGCCCGGGATGTGTTCAAGGACGTCGCCTTTGAGCAGCGCTTGTTCGTTGAGGATGCGGAGGTCGAGCTGCCGGCAGAAGCGCAGGTGTTGCTTCGCCAGGGCGTACCGCCGCTTGTGCCGACCGCGGCGCTACTCGGTGCGCTGGGGATGGAGGAGCTGTATCCGCAGCCCGAGGCGCAGTGGCCGCGCGAAGGCGCTCTTATCGGGGCAGTGCGCGCAACATCAAGCGCGAGCACCGGCCAACGAAGGCAGGAGGTTCGGCTGCCTGCGTCGCTGCGCTTGCAGCACACGATGATTGTGGGCGGCTCGGGCACGGGCAAGAGCACGTTGATTGCGCGGATGATCGAGGAGGATCTGCATGCGCCAGAGCGGCCGGGCATCGTGCTCATCGATCCGCATGGGTCGTTGGTCGAGCAGGTCTTGACACTGATACCCCGGGAGCGCGCGGCCGAGATCACGCTCATCGATGTGGAGCGCCTGGAGGGGATGCCAACCTGGAACCCATGGGCGGCGGGGGCGGAGTGTGTGGAGGAGCGGGCGCGGCTTGCGGGGCAGTATGTGGCGCTCTGCGATGGGCTTTTTGAAGAGGGGCCCTCGAGCGGGCCGGTGACGCGTTCGCACCTTACCAATCTCGCGCGCGTGGTGATGGGGTTTGGGGAAGCGCCGCCGATCCCGACGCTGCGGCGCTGTCTTGAGGATGAGGACTACCTCGATTATGTGCTTGCCAAGACCAAGGATCGCGAAGCGGCGCAGCCGATCGCACGCGCCAAGGAGGATGGCTGCGGCGAGCAGCGCTGGTCGAACTGGATGCCGTACCTGAATTCACGCATCACGCCACTGACTGCCCACCCCGTGGTGCAGCGCCTCTTTGGTGTGCGGCGCGGAAGTTTCGAACCGTTGCAGGCGGTGCAAAACGGCGGCATCGTGCTTGTGAACCTTTCGCGTAGCGTCTTGCCGGAGCGCACGATACGGGTGGTCGGGACGATGCTGGTCGAGGCGATCTTCGATGCCTGTGTGGCCACAGCGCGCTTGCGTGGCGGTCGCGCGGTGCAGCTCTACCTCGATGAGTTCCAGAACTTTGCCTCGGCGCGCATGCCGGTGATGTTTGCCGAGGGGCGCAAGTTCGGGCTTGGGGTCACGGTTGCATCGCAGAACCTCTTTCAGTGGCAGGCGGCGACCAAAGATCAAGCGGTGGTTGACTCGGTTCTGTCCAACACCGCCACGAAGTTTCTCTTTCGCGTGAATCCGCGCGATTCCGTGCCGCTTTCGGACTACACGAAGCCAGCGTTCGACGATGTGGCCCTGGCGCGCACACCCAACCGGCAGTGTGTGTTTGTGATGCAAGGGGAGTGGGTGGTGCCGCCGGTGCGGCTCAACACGTTCGCCCCGGATGGTGCAGACGTTGCGCGCGGGAAAGCGCTGCGCGCCGAGGTCGAGATTCGGCAACATGCAGAGCGCGTTGCTGCAGATGCCCCATCGAGTGCCGAGCCGGTTGTTGAGAGCGCTTCACGGCGGTCGAATGATGAAGACGAAGAGGAGCCCGAGGAGACTGCGGACGATGAAGAGGAGCCGGAGTCCGAGGAGGAGCGTTACGCGCGCTGGGCAAAACTGTTCGAAGCGATCGGAGATGAGCTTTCGGCAAGACGCATGCGAGAGAAGCTTGCGGCGCTGCGTGCGGATTGATTCGATCGGATTTCACTGGTGATGGGCATCGCACTGCCCACCCCGGGGAGGTTGCACCGGGTGGGCGTCGTCGTGCGTTGGCGGGACACGCGCTCCGGCGTGCTGGGTGAATGAAGATGGCGGTTGAGTGAGCGCAAGCCGCTACGGTGCGGATTGATGTGCGAAAGCGCCCGGTGCTGGAAGTGGGCGGGTGGTCATGCTATTAGGAGGTTGATCGTCGGAATCGACCTTGAACCCATGCGCAGGGCAAAGCATGACCACG
>JANWWI010000086.1 GCA_025056355.1 Casimicrobiaceae bacterium
CCCCGCAAGCCCCACGTTGCGGATCTGCGCGCCGCTGTCGGTCCGACCGAAAAGCCCGACCTCGGAGTCCGACGGCCGGTTAATCGTAAGCCCCGAAATGGTATGCCCGAGACCTTCGAAGCGGCCGGTGAAAGGGGTTGAACCGCCGATCGGTACAAAGCCCGCGTTTGAGTTCCAGCCGCTCGTTGCGCTGGCAGCGATGTCGGCGCCGAGCGCCCAATTGCCGGCGAGCCTGCTCGAATGCGCCAAGCCCTGCAGGCTGCTGTTGTCACCGCTCAATTCATGGCCCGCCGCACCCAGGCTGGTGATGACGGTGTATTGGATCGGCGTCCCATCGGAGCCGAGCTTGGTGCTGAAGTTATCGCCGGGCTTCAGGTTGATTCTGCCGGCAAAGCCCGAGCCCGTGAGGCCGAAGGTGTAGGTGGCGGGGTTGCCCGAGGCCGGCGCCCCCTGCCCGTATTCGAGCACCACCTTGCCGCCTGCGCCGCCCGAGGCATCGAGCGTCGCATTGATCTCGATGTTGCGGTGCGCAGAGAGCGTGAGCGTGTTGCCGGAAGTCCAGGTGATGCCGGCGTTCACAAAGATGTCGCCGTTGCCCGGGCCGCTCGTGGTCTGCACGGTGGCATGGCCGCTGGCCAGCTGCCCTTGCAGGGCGCTCGCCATCGCGCTGTCAATCGTGATGTCGGTCGGGTCAATCAGCCAGTGGCCGGCCCGGACCTGTGCGCCCTCCTGCACCTGGACCCGTGCGGCGCTCGTCTCGATGAAGCCCCCCGGCGCCTCGAGCCTGCCGCCGACGTTGACTTGCCCGCGCGCCATGTCGCCCATCAGGTAGATCTCGCCGCGCTCACCCGTCGCAAGCGCCTTCGCTTCGGTGATGCCGCTGTGGTTGATGACTGCCGAAGCAAGGTCTGCGGCCGCCTTGGCCGTGAGGTAAACGAGGCCGCCGTCGGCGCGGATCGCGCCGCCTTGCTCGATCTGGGCCTGCAGCGCGCCTTCCTCCACCTGGACCTTGACCGGACCGAGAAGATCGAGTGTCACCGCCCGCCCAGCGCCCATCAGCACCCGGCCGCGCGGGGCTTCGATCGTGCCGGTGTTCTCGATGCGGGCGGCGATGAAGGCGGCCGCACCGCCCTCGGCCACCCGGATTGCGCCGCGGTTCACAACCGCCGCAGTCGAATCCCCCACAAACCGCAGCCGCCCGGCCATGAAGTCCTCCTGACCGAGGTTGAGCGTGGAGGCAATGAGCCCGCCCACTTCCACCTGTGCAGTGGGGGTGAAGAGCACGCCGTTGGGGTTGATCAGATAGACCTGCCCGTTTGCGCTGAGCGAGCCCTGAATCACCGAGACGTCGGAGCCGAGCACGCGGTTCAATGCCACCGACGAAGCCGAAGGCTGCACAAAGCGCACCGCATGGCCCGGCGCGATCGAAAAACTCTGCCAGTTCGCCGCCAGCCGGTCTGAGGTCTGCGTCACCGTGAGACGATTGCCGCTTTGGGCGATGGTGCCCGAGCCAGCGACGATCTGACCCCCGGTGGGAAGGCCCGAGGCAAAGACCGGGCTGCTGAGCACCAAGCCTGCCACGAGCGCCGCGCCGCTACACTTTCTGCGGGCGCGCACGAATTCGGCCACCGCGACGAAATTCCCGTAAAGCTCGCTCCAGATCAGGCGATACGCGCGGTTCATCGAGCCCCCCGTTCCGGGTTATCGCAAAAAGCCAGTGCGCTCTACCACGTTTCGCTCGCCTTGTCGAGCCGACTGTGTCACGGGCGTGCCGTCCTCGGTTCGAGTTCTTCCAAGGCACCCGGGGCGATCGCAGTGGGGCGCTACCCGGCTTTAGGGGTGGGCGGCTTGCACCTCCCGGCCTCTCCGACTCACTCCGAGTGTGAACAAAAACAACCTATTGGACCTTCACAACTAGCGTTTCGCGCGCGCCGCCTCGTAGAGCGGCATCACCCGTTGCGAGACCTCGCGCAGCTCGGCGATGCGCGTCTCGTGCGAAGGGTGCGTCGAGAGGAATTCCGGCGGTTGGCCGCGCGCTGCGCGCTGCATCTTCTCCCAGAGGGTGACCGCCGCGCGCGGATCGTAGCCGGCGCGCGCGGCAAGTTCCACGCCGATGCGGTCGGCTTCCACCTCGTCGGTGCGGGAATTCGGAAGGTTGAACGTGAGGTCGAGGACGAGCTGGGTGAGGTCCATCGCCGCCTCCGACATCCCGAGCGCGACGCCGAGCACGGTGAGGCCGATCCCCTGCGCGAGCGCCTGCGAGGCGCGCTCCCGCCCGTGCTCGCGAAGCGCGTGCGCGATCTCGTGGCCGAGCACCGCCGCCAGTTCGTCGTCGGTCGCCTGCAGCCGCTCGATGAGGCCGGTGTAGACCGCGATCTTTCCGCCGGGCATGCACCAGGCGTTCACCTCCTTCGAGCCGATGACGTTCACTTCCCAGCGCCAGCCGGGCGCGTCGGGTCGGAACACGCCGGTCTGACCGATCAGCCGCCCGGCGATTTCGCGCACGCGCGCAAGCTGCGTCGGATCGTTGTTCAGCCGCCCCTTGCGGCGCGCATCCTCGAGCACGCGCCGGTACGCGTTCGCCGCGCCACGGTTGACGGTCTCGGCCGAGACGAGCATCGTCTGCGGGCGATCGACGCCGACGGCGCCCGGGCGCGTCGTCTGCACGGTCTGGCAGCCGGCAAGCAGGGCGGCGACGAG
>JANWWI010000087.1 GCA_025056355.1 Casimicrobiaceae bacterium
GGCATGTTCATGGTGAGAGCGGACAGCCCGTACCGCAGCATTTCCGATCTCAAGGGCCGGCCGATCGCCTGGGGCGCCGCGAGCTCGGGTTTCATCGTGCTCGCGCGCTACGTGATGGACGGGCTCGGGCTCGACATGATGAAGGACTTCGTGCCGCACCTTCTGGAGAAAGCGGGCGAGGGGCCGCCGATGGTGCTCGAAGGGCGCGCCGCGGCGATGTGGGGCGGGGGCGTCGGCTGGCCGCCGTTTCTCGCGATCGCGAAGGGACCCAAAGGCGCGCGCTTCATCGCGCCCTCCGCCGAGGAGATCGCGCGCATCCAGGCGAAGCATTCGTTCCTCAAGCGCACGACGATGCCCGCCGGGAGTTATCCCGGTCAGCAAGAGCCGATTCACTCGGTCGGCTCTTGGCCGTTTGTCTTGGCGCGTGCCTCCCTCGCCGAAGACGTCGCCTACCGGCTCGCGCGGGCGCTGCACCGGGGTCACGCGGCGCTCTGCGCGAAACTCGACCAGGCGCGGGAGTCCACGCTGGAGAACACGCTTGCGGCCGCGCCATCCCGGGACCTCATCCATCCCGGCGTGCTCCGCTACATGCGGGAAATCGGCTTGCTCGATTAGGCGGGCGCCTGTTGTCCGTCACCGCTTTCCTGCCGCGCTGGGGCGGAGGCGGCGAGCGGCTCGAAACGCCCTTCGCCGGCTGCGCACTGCAAGCCCGCAGCGCCCGATCCGTGCTCACGCGAAACCGTAGAGCTTCGCCGGATTGGCGACCAGCACCTGTTCGCGCAGTGCCGGCTCCGGGATCTAGCAGTCCGTTGAAAAGTGCCCGAAATTGACGGGCGATTTGTTCGAATGATGCTGCTGGTTCATGGCGGGCGAGTCCCACGGGCCTCCTGCAAGCCCGATTGGCTTGCTGTGGAGGTCGATTTCAATGGATTTCACGTTCAGCACAGACACCTCTCCCGTGGATCAGCCGCTTTCCATGAGCAGTTTGGGCAAGCGGCGCAGGTTCACCGCGGTCATCGCCAGAGCGAACGCCTGCCCGGCGGCGTGCACGCCACGCACCTTGAGCTGACGCAGCGTGCCGTGCTGCTTGGCGTCGCCGAAGACGGTCTCGATGAGCTTGCGAATGATCTGGCTGATGGCGTAGCCGGGGTGGCGCGTGGTGCGTTCATCGATCGCGCTGGCGCGCCCGGAGGTATTCTGCGCCACGTGCGGGGTGACGCCGATCTTGCGGCAATCCTCGATGAAGTCCGCCGTGTCGTAGGCTTTGTCAGCGCCCACGGTCTTCTGGCTCTTGCCCGGTTGCGCGGCAAGCATCTCCAGAGCGGCTTCGCGCTCGGCGGTGCCGCTGGCCTGGGTCAGGCGCTGATCGACCACCAGCCCATGGCGGTTCTCCATGAGTATATGTCCCATATAACAAGGAATGGCTTCGGTGTTCTTGCTCTTACGATACAGCCGGCACTCCGGGTCGGTACGACTTTCGTGGGTGTCGTTGGTACGGGGCTTACCCCGAAAGTTGACCTCCGGGTTGCTCTTCGCCCCCCTCGACGGCGGCGGTGGACCATCCTTGGGCACGAAGCTCTTGTGCGAGGCCCATGCCCGAACCAACGTCCCGTCCACCGAGAAGTGCTCTGCCGAAAGCAGCCCCTTTGCGCGCGCCTGCGCCAATACGCCCTCAAAGAGCGCCCCGCACGCATCGTGCTCGATCAGCCGACCCCGATTCTTGGAGAAGGTCGAGTGATCCCAGGGCTCATCGTGCATCGACAGGCCCACGAACCAGCGAAACAACAGGTTGTAGCCCAGTTGCTCGACCAGCATGCGCTCGCTGCGCATCCCATAGAGCACCTGCAGCATCAGCGCCCGCAGCAGCTTCTCCGGCGCAATCGAATCACGCCCGCAATCGGCATACATCGCCTCGAACAGCGCATCCATGCCCTTGAGCGCCGTGTTCAGCATCTCCCGTATCGGCCGCAACGGGTGCTCCGCCGGCACGAAACTCTCCAGACTGCGGGTCGTGAACAGCGTGTCCTGCATGAAGTCCCTGCCGCGCATCGCTTCCCTCTCACCTTGCACTCAATGCCATGCTCAACGTACCAAGGCAGGTTGCGGTTGACGCTGCAAAGCGAATTTCAACAAACTGCTAATCCAGTCTTCGGGAAATCCGCATGAAGGGCGACAAGAAGGTCATTGCCTATCTCAACAAGGCGCTGAAACAGGAACTCACCTCGATCAACCAGTACTTCCTTCACGCCAAGATGTACCCCCACATGGGGCTAAACAAGATCGCCGAGCGCGAGCACAAGGAGGCCGTCGACGAGATGAAGCACGCCGACAAGCTGATCGAGCGCATCCTCTTTCTCGAGGAACTGCCCAACCTGCAGGAGCTCGACAAACTGCTGATCGGCGAGACGGTGCCGCAGATACTCGCCTGCGACCTCCGGGCCGAGCGGGCGGCGCGCCCCATGTACCAGGAAGCGATCGACCACTGCGAGACGGTGAGGGACTACATCAGCCGCGAATTGCTGCAGAACATTCTCA
>JANWWI010000088.1 GCA_025056355.1 Casimicrobiaceae bacterium
TCGATTGGCCCCGAAACGCGTGCGCGTGGTTAAGATCCTGCCCGGCTTCGTGGACACGCCAATGACCGCCTCGTTCCCAAAAGGTGTGCTTTGGGCTGCACCGGAGAGGCTGGCCACCGACATCGAGCGCGCGTTGGCACGCGGATTCGGCGTGGTGTATACGCCTTGGTTCTGGCGCTGGATCATGCTGCTGATCAAGCTGCTGCCGGAACGAGTCTTTGTCCGGACACGGTTGTGACGCTCTACGCTGCGGCCGGGTGAAGCGGTACGTGCGCACCTCCGTCGTACTGTGCACTTATAACGGCGAGCGGTTCATTGCCGATCAGTTGAAAAGCCTGTTGGCGCAGACTCGTTCCGTTGACGAGATCTTGATCTGTGACGACGGCTCGACCGACGGAACGCGGGAGCGCATCCGCCTCGGCGCGGCTCTTGCAGCGGGCGCGATCAAATTCGTGAGCAACGCGGCGCCCCTCGGCGTCTCGAGCAACTTCAATCAGGGCTTGCAACTGGCCAGCGGCGAAGTATGTTTCCTGTGCGACCAGGACGATGTGTGGCGGGTCGATAAGGTGCACAAGGTTCTTGAGGTTTTCGAGCGCGAACGCGATGTGCTGCTAGTGCACTCGGATGCGCGGATCATCGATGCCGCCGGTAGCCCAACAGGGGCAACGCTAATGCGTGCCCTGCGCCCCAGCTCAGGCGACCTGAAAGCCTACGATGCAGGGGACTGCCTGTCGGTCCTGTTGAAGCGCAACCTGGTCACCGGGGCGACCGCGGCCATCCGACGGGAGCTTCTGCACTATGCTCTGCCCATCCCAGATGGCTACTGGCACGACGAATGGCTGGCGCTGATCGCGGCGGCGGTGGGTCGTGTTCGCAGGGTCGCGGAGACGCTGATTGACTACCGTATTCACGCGGACAACCAGGCCGGGCTGCGGTTGGTCAGCCGCGCGGCTAAGTTGCGAGGGGCGATGTCGCGGCGCGGAAACTTCCATGCCTTGCGCGCGCTCAAGCTCGAAGTTCTGTACGAACGCCTATCCAAGCTCGGAAAGGTCGTTCCGCCGGACCGAATGGCGGTGGTGGAGGCGTGCCGTCAACATTGGCGCATGCGCGCGCACTTGCCCCGCAGCCGCGTCGAGCGAGCCCCGCTCGTGGTCCGGGCGTGGGTCGCGGGCGGATATCGTCGCTTCTCGAACGGGTGGCTCAGCGCGGTTCGCGATTTGACGGAGTCATTACCTTGAGCCGGCGTTGACCGTCACGCCCGATGCGTTCATCGTGGCCTGCCCCGTACACCCGATCCGAGCGGCGCGTACCTAAAGAGTGGTCAAGGTTCGGCCCGATTTTCCGGCGATAATGGCGCCGCGTTTTCGCATCGTCGGCAAGAGGGGGTTGTCCGGTGTTCGAGACGAGAGCCGGCTCGGAAGCACGAGCGGCGGTGCTCGCCGTCGTTGTTTGTTACTACCCGAATGTCGCGGCGGTGCGAACGCTGGCCACTGATGTGTTGGCGACGGGTGTGGCGGACGTCGTGCTCGTCGACAATACGGAAGTGGCGGAGGTCTCGATGCGCCTGCAACGCGAGGTTGCGGATCTCGGAATCGAGGTCGTTTGCCAGCACGTTAACCTCGGCGTGGCGGAGGCGCAGAACATCGCCCTTCGGCATGCTCTTCAGCGCGGTTATCGAGCGGCGTTGCTCCTTGATCAGGACAGCAAACTTGAGCGAGGGACGCTCGCCCAGCTGCTGGGTGCACTTGAATCGCTGCGCGCACAAGGACACAAAGTCGCTGCGGTAGGACCGGCTTTCGTCGATGCGCATTGCAAGACGGTGTTTCCGTTCGTCTATTTACGGCGATTCCGAATGCACCCGATCGAAGCCTCCGATGCGACCGCAGTGCCCTGCGATCTCTTGATTAGCTCGGGAACGCTCGTCGCGCTCGATGCAGTGGAGAGCGTGGGGCTCCTGAAATCCGAGTATTTCATTGACTATGTCGACATCGAGTGGTGCGCCCGCGCCCGGGCTCGTGGATGGCAGCTCTTCGGTGTGCCGCAAGCGAAGATGCGACATTCGATCGGCGATGGCAGCCTGAGCGTGCTAGGCCGGACGATCCCTATTCATGCCCCCCAACGCCAGTACTACCAAATCCGTAACGCACTCCTTCTCGCACGCGAAGCATATTTGCCACTCAAATGGCGCGTACACCTCCTATATCGTGCGCTCGCCCAGCTAGCGTTATTTTGCACGTTGTGCCCGCCTCGAATCACCCGTGCCCGATGGATGCTACGTGGACTTTGGGATGGAGTGCTCGGCAAGCACGGCCGGATCGGTAAGGGACGAACGCGCCTGCGCCGCCTCACGAGTCCGAGCCCAACTATGCGCTCTGCCGCTCTCGATTCGGCGTCGACCGCAACCCACACACGCGATAGCGGAACCCCACCGTGAAGCGTGCAAGGGCCGCGCGTTGTCGTCCGTACGCGAGCA
>JANWWI010000089.1 GCA_025056355.1 Casimicrobiaceae bacterium
GGAGTAAGGCGGTCGACCATTCCTGATATCGTAGGTTTCGATCAGCCAGCGTAGCCTCGCGTCCTGCAACGGGGCGGGCAAGGATTCTTTTGAGCACCTAGGCAAGCTCGGACGGTGCCCGAATCACCGTGACTGGGTGGTTTCTGTAGTAGATCTTGGCGATGCGTCGCAAGTCATTTACCACGCGCACGGACGCGCGGCCTGTGGGCCTAGTACCATGCTCGGTGACGGAGGCAGCCATGGACCGGACGCTTTCGAAATCGCGGTCCAGATAAAAGAGAAGCGATGGCGTTTAATTTGCCCTCCTGTCCATATCCAAATGTTGCACGCTACGGCTGCGCACGAGTCTCAACCGATGGTCAAACGCTCGATGGTCAAGTTGAAGCCCGAAAGCCGCTGAGGCGGGGCACGTCTTCCGAGAGAAGGTCTCTGGCAAGCGTGCTCATCGTCGCGGCCTAGTCTCAGGTCCTCGCCGTTCTCAGAGCAGGTGGTACGGTTTTAGTGACTGGCCTTAATCGACTTGCCCGCTCAAGGCGCGATTTGCTGAACATTTTTTGAGGCCGTCCGCACCGAAGGCGCTTACCTGCGATCCTTGAGCGACGCCTGGGCCGCCACTACGACCGCGGACGGACAGCTGCTGTTAGCCATGCTCGCTGGCTTGGCTCCGTTCGAGCGCGAGCTGATCCGCCAACGCACATTTGACGGCCTTGCTCGGGCTAAAGCGCAAGGCGTGAAGCTCGAACGACCTTGCGCAAACTGACACCGTATCAGCGCCGCGAGGCGCTCGTTCTGTTTGTCCGCAGCGAAGGCGTCGTCCCAGTCGCCCACAGCTACAATGCCTCGCCCTCGACGATCTGCCGCCGTCGGCCTTGACCGGGCCCGCAAGCACCCTCGCCCGAGTTACTGTCAAGCGCTGCGATCCGGTGCCAAATCTGTGTCGCTTCTAGGCCTTGGCCTTGGTCGATTGTCGGTTTACGGAGGGGGACGTGCCACGCGAATGGGGCAGGATCGGGTCACCAGGCAGGGTCCGGATCGATTCGTATCTGTCTTTCGACGAAGCGGATAGCGCGTGCCAAAGGCTTAGAAGGCCTAAAGAGCGAAAGGTTATGCCATGGTCGGCCAGATCGCCCCTGCAGAGGTTTCGGCCCACCGGAAGGCGAAGCCACGCCAACCCTGCTGTTTTCGAAGGGCGAGTGCCCGCGACGTAACAAATCCCAAGCCGCGCGTTTTTCGGACACTTATTCTAAGCTCTTTTATAGCTGTGCCTAAGTCGAAACTTTCGCACGCGCCTTGAGGCCGAGCCCAATCAAAGGATGAGATCGTGGGGAAAGTCTGGTTCGGAAGCAGATGCGGGCACGGGGGGCGTTTGCGAGGCAGTCGTGTTTGGTCTCACTCCGCTCCCTTCCGCGCGAGGTATTCGAGGACGGCTTGTTCGATCACGGCTTGGTGGCTGGATCGGCGTTCGAAGGCGTAGCGGCGCAGGCGCTGGTAGTTCCGTTCGGAGAGTTTGAGGGTCAGTGCGCGCGAGCGCGGCTCGTCGCCGGCAGGGGTTGAGGTGCCCTGTGGCAGGGCGGGGGGTGGTTGGGCTTCGCCTTTTTTCTGGACCAGTCCTTCAAGGTTCAGCGTGGGCTTGCTCATGATTTCTCTCTTTTCCGTCAGTTTGTAGCTGCGCAAGTACGTAGGTGATCAGCTCCGCAATCTCGGCCGATGCCTTTGCTGGCCGGGAAACGCTCGCTCACCGCCATGCCGCGCACGGCAGCAAACAGATGTTCGGTGCGATAATGGATCGCAGCCGGTGCCACCCGCCCATGCGCAGCAAGCGCGCGCAAAGTCTCGACAGCAAACCGGCGCGCGGCTTGGCCTGGGTGAGGACGAAGACGAAACGGGTGTTGCCCTGCTCGAGCATCGCCACAGTCGGGCCAATCGCGGCGGGATCATCCGGGCTCGGCCGGACAGGGACGAGAGCATGATCGGCAGCCCTGACGACGTCTGCGAGAAAGGGATGGGCTGAAGGGGGCGTGTCGATCAGCAGAAGGCGGATCCGATTGGCGCGCAGCCGATCGAGCGCAGCCGTGAGCGAGTTCGGCTCGGCGCGCACCAAAAGGGGGGTTTCGGCAAGGCGTCGGTTCCACCAGGCGGTGAGACTGCCTTGGGGGTCGAGATCGAGCAGAGCGACGGGCCCATGCTTTCCGAGCTCGGCAGCGACGGCGAGGCTGCGCACGAGGGTGGTTTTGCCAGACCCGCCCTTTTGCGAAGCGACGACAATGCTGCGCGTTTAGCACGAGACTAGCTTGAAATACTACGTAGCTACGCAAGAGCGTAGCTGCTTGTGGTCGCTAGCGACAGCAGGCACTCCCGTTGGCAGCCCCTCCGGCTCCTGCGGCCCCGCATCGGCAGCCGAGGAGAGCGCCAAAGGATGGGCGGCCCTTTGCCGAGGCCG
>JANWWI010000008.1 GCA_025056355.1 Casimicrobiaceae bacterium
TCCCTCTCCCTCTGGGAGAGGGCGGGGGTGAGGGACAAGCAAGTGCAAGAGCACCTTCCAAGCGCTTCTGAATGTTCAAAACGACAGCGCCTGGACTGAGCCCCCTGGGCTGCGGGCTGCGCCGCTGATCCCCGGCTAGCGATCTCGCGGCGCATGCGAGCGAAAGTAGATTCCGTGCGGGGAACGGCCCACCCGCACATACTCAATCGGCTTTTGTCCGGTCAAATCGACCACCGCGACTTTGGCCTCCCAGCGCACCGTGACCCAGAGCTCCTTGCCGTCGGCCGAGATTTCCATGCAATCGGCCCCGGCACCGACGCGAATGGGTGCACCGACCACCTTCAAGTCGCGATAGTCGACCTTGGTGACTGTGCCATCGACCCGATTCGAGACCATCACGTGCCGTCCATCGCCCATCGGGAAGATGTTGTGGGCGCCGCGCCCGGTGCGGATGCTCGCCACGATTTCGCGCTTCTGCGGATCAATCACATCGACACGATCTGCCCCCATCGCCCCCACGAACAAAAGCCCCTGCGGACTCATCCAGATACCCGCAGGGGTCTTGCCGACCGGCATCCGCCAGGCAAGCTGCTGGGTGGTCAGATCGATCGCCACCACCTCGTTTGAGTCCTGCATCGTCACATAGGCCATCTTGGAGTCGCGCGAAATGGCCACGTGACTGGGTGTTTTAGCCACCGGGATGCGGGCCTTGAGTTCGTAGTTCGGCATCGCGTAGATATCCACACGATCAAGCCGTAGGCTCACCGAGACGAACCACTTGCCATCGGGCGAGTAGGCAAGCTGATAGGGATCGATGATGCGCGGCAGGCGGCGCTTGACCTCGCCCGAAAGCGGATCGAGAAAGACCAGATCGTTCGAGGCAGCATTGGCCACCACAAGCTCGGAGTCATCGAGCGTGGTGATCAAATGGTGTGGTTCCTTGCCGACCGGGACCGTGCGTTCGAGCTTGCGTGTGGCGCGGTCGATGATCGAGATCGTTCCCTCGCCCGAATTGAGCACAATGACTTTTTCACCCGGCTTCATGGCGAAGACCAGCGAGGCGGTCAAAAACGCGGCCGAAACGATGAGGGTGCGCATGGGGAAAAACCCGGACGAAGGGGCTAGTGGCCATCATTGTAGGAACGCCCTGCGCGCCGCGAGGTTGACTCGCCGGGACGAAGTGCGAACGCATTGCACGCCGGATTGGGTGCCAGGAGCCGCCTCAGCAGGCAAGCAGACCGACCCAAACATGAGGGTGTGGCGAGCGGGTCGGCGGGCGCTGGTCGCCCACGCCAGGCTCAAGGCCTGGGATGTCCCACGCGGGTCGTTGCGTTACGATTGATGAATCTGCTCTGAGGCGGTTCCCTTCACGACGCGTTGCTGCCGCGCTTGATGCGATGACACGCTTCCTGGTCCTTTTTTTGCTCATCATGAGCGTGCTCTTTGGCCTACAGCTCACCCCCTGGGGCCAGGAGTATTTCGTCATCCCCTGGACCAACGGGCTTGCGCATTTTTGCGCCCAGCTTGTGGCCTTTTTCGACGGCGACGCGCAGGCCGTGGGCAAAGTGCTACGAAGCACCAAAAACGGGTTTGCCGTTTCGATCGAGGCAGGCTGCAATGGTCTGGAGGCCACCTACGTGCTGCTTGCGGCCGTGCTCGCCTTTCCGTCGACGTGGAAGCAGAAACTCTGGGGACTCTTCTGGGGCTTTCTTGCGATCCAAGGGCTCAATGTGGTGCGGATCGTGAGCTTGTTCTATCTGGGGCAGTGGAACATGACGCTTTTTGAGTGGGCGCACCTCTATCTCTGGCAAGCGCTCATCATGATCGATGCGCTCGTGGTGTTTCTGATCTGGTTGCGCTGGGTCGTCCGGCAGGAGACCAGACGCGCCGACCCCCCCGGAGCGGGCGGGGCGCCGGCTGCACCCGAGCGCGCGGCGGTCTCGGCCTGATGCGCCTCCTGTTTGCGCCGGCCGAGGACGTGCGGCAGCTTTTTGGTCGGGCGCTGCTGTGGCTTGTGCTCACGGTTGTGTGCTGGTATCTGCTCGTGCCCTTGCTGCACTGGCCGATCCGGTGGTTCCTTTCGGGCATGGCCCTGCTCGGTGTGCCGGAGTTCGTAAGCGGCGTCACGCAAACGCCCACGGGCTTTGAATTCGAAACGCGCCTGGCTCCTGGCGCCGAATCCGGACTCGCGTTTCGACCCGGCGGGCAGATCGCAGTGACCGTCGATGCGCGGCTCTACACCTACGGTGCGGCGCTTTTTGCTGCACTGACACTTGCGGTCTGGGATGCGCGCCGCTGGAGGTATCTGGCCATCGGCTGGCTCGTGCTATTGCCGTTTCAAATGCTGGCCGTCTATGCCGCCGGCATGAAACAGATCGTCATCGACGGCGGTCCGGCCGTGGCAGCCCAGATTGACTGGGCACGCTGGCAGATCGAGGCGGTTGCCTACCTCTACCAGTTTTCGACGCTCATCATGCCGCCCGTCACAGCGGTGGTCGTGTGGCTCGTGCTGCATCGACGCTTTGTCGAGCGCTTTGTCGGGGCCGACGTGCTGGCGCTTCTTCGCACAAGCGCTCGGAGCGCGCGCGAGCGCGAAACGCGGCAGCCCAGTTCGGCCGGCACGCCAGGCTGAGGCTCCGGCTCTCGAGCCAGAGGCCTCGTGCGAACTGTCACAATGTGCGCCGATGCAGGCACTTGCGATTTACGCAGGGCCCGCGGCGCGGCGGCACCTGGAGAACTACGGGCTCTCGCCCTCGGACGTTCGGGTCATTCCCGCCGCGGCCGGCGGCCCCAAAGGCTTGATCCTGCTGCCGCTCGACCGGTTTCTTTTCGGCCGCTGGCTGAGTGCTGCCTCAACCCGGGTCGATTTGGTGGGCGCCTCAATCGGCGCATGGAGGCTTGCGGCAGCCTGTTTCGATAACCCTGCCCAGGCGCTGCGCGACCTCGAGCGGCGCTATATCCAGCAGCGCTACGAGGTCCCACCCGGCCGAAAACGGCCCACGCCCGAGCACGTCAGCGAACGCTTCGCCGAGGCGCTTGCGCTCATGTTCGGCCCGTACCTCGGAAAGGTTGTGGCACACCCGCGCTATCGCCTGCACATCGTGACCACGCGGGGGCGTGGGCTGCTCGCGCGCGAGGCGCGCTTGCGCACACGCCTGGGCTACGCGGCGGCCGCGCTATCGAACGCGCTGTCCCGTCATGCGCTCGATCATTGGCTTGAGCGGGTCGTTTTTTCAAGCGAGGCAAGTGCGCTTCCGTTTGCCGCCGACGGTTTTCGCACGCGTCGCTACCCGCTCACTGAGGTGAACCTGCTATCCGTGCTGCAAGCCTCCTGCGCGATTCCCTTCGTGCTGACCGCGGTGCGAGAAATTCCGGGCGCAAAGCCTGGCGCGTACTGGGACGGCGGGCTCACGGACTACCACCTCCACCTCGACTACCGCCCCGCCTGCGCCCCGCGTGCTGAGGGCGAGCGCGGCGGTGTGGTGCTCTATCCGCACTTTCAGCGCGCGGTGGTCCCCGGCTGGCTCGACAAGCCTTGGCGCTGGCGGCATCGTGCCACTGCCTTTCTCGACACGACCCTTCTTCTTGCGCCGCGACCGGAGTGGGTGGCAACGCTGCCGCACGGCAAGTTGCCCGACCGCAGCGACTTTCTGCGCTATGGTCAAGACACCGCGGCACGGGTGGCCGCCTGGACGCACGCGGTGCGTGCCGCAGAGCAGCTCGCCGATGAATTTGCCGAGTGGCTTGAACGTGGTACCCCGCTCGATCAGGTGGCAACACTCTAAGCGTCGATTCGATGGCCTTCATCGCACAGCGCCGCGCTTGCAGCCTGTCGGGGGGTGATGCACCGCGGCATTCGCATCGAGCGGGTCGTTTTTTATTGCCTTCGATCAAGAAGGCTGACACCCTGGCTTCGACTCATACGGTCATTCCGAACGAGGAAAGCGCGCACCAACCGATCCCGCCGCGGCCGTTCGCTCCGAGGCGACCCTTCGGTTCTGGCGGCAGCGTGAAGGACTGGCGATCAACCTCGGGGTTCCTGCCGCGCTGCCCCCGGGCGATGAAAACCTTGCAGCGGTCGATCGTCGATTCCAGGCCCCCGGGAACACCGCCGCTTTCGATCCTTTCGATACCGCCTGAGGCGGCGTTTCTTGCGGGCCAGGCGTTACTTTCGCATCGCCGCCGCCGGGGCTCAAAACCCGCGTGCGGCCCGGCCTTTTGATCGCTCAGCATGCCCAGGTGACCGGTCTTCCCGGACTCACCCGTGACGAGGAAGGCAACCGCAGCGACTTTCCACGCCTGCGTTCGATCACGCCGAAGTCGAGCCCGCCTGCTCGCGCTGTCGGAGCACGCGGCGTTGAATTTTGCCGGTCGTGGTCATCGGCAGGCTCTCGACAAAGGCGAACGCTTTCGGATAGGCGTAGGGCGCGAGTTTTCCGCGCACATGGGCGGCAAGCTCCGCCTCGAGCGCGGGCGAGGGCGTGTAGCCCGGGGCAAGCACACAGTAGGCCTTGACGATTTGGCCGCGCTCGGGGTCGGGGATACCGATGACGGCCGCGAGGGCGATGGCCGGATGGGTGAGCAGGCAGTTTTCGACCTCTGCTGGGCCGATTCGGTAGCCGGCGCTTTTGATGATGTCGTCGCTTCGGCCTTCGTACCAGAGATCGCCATCGTGATCGAGACGCGCCAGGTCGCCGGTGCGCATCCAGTCGCCCGAAAACTTTGCGCGGGTGGCCTCTTCGTTGCCGAGGTAGCCTAGGAAGATGACTGGGTCCGGATCGCCATAGAGGTCGAAGCGGTGCACCGCGATTTCGCCGGTTGAACCTGGAGGCAGTTCGCGGCCTTCCTCATCGAGGATCGTCACCCGATGACCTGGATACGGCCGTCCCATGCTGCCGGGCTTTGCCGGCCACAGGGCGGCCGAGTTGCCGACGATGTAGTTCGCCTCGGTTTGCCCGAACATTTCGTTGGGTGTGATGCCGAGTGCCTCTTCGCACCAGCGAAACACGGCCTCACCGACTGCCTCGCCCGCGCTCATGATCGAACGCAGCTTGAGCGCGTAGCGCTCGCGCGGCCGAGGCACCGCCTTCATCATCTGCTTGAGCGCGGTTGGGAACAAAAAGGTCGCAGTCACCGCATGCCGCGCCATCAGCTCGAAGGCACGTTCGGGATCGAAGCGGCCGCGATAGCCCACGAGCGTGGCGCCGTGGTAGAGCGTCGGCAACAAGGCATCCCACAGCCCGCCGGTCCACGCCCAATCGGCCGGCGACCAGAACACGTCTTCTCCTTGCGGGAAGAGGCCCTGCGCGGTCGCGTGCGAGTAGCGAAAGCCGGGCAGATTGCCAAGGAGCGCTCGCTGCGGGATGAGCGCGCCCTTCGGCGGACCGGTGGTGCCGGAGGTGTAGAGGATGAGGGCAGGGTCCTCGGGACTGGTTGCAATCGGCAAGGGCGCCGGCGACTCGGAGGCAAGTTGCGCTTCCCAGTCGAGCGTGTCCGGGGCCTGCGCACCCGCGCAGGTCAGCACCGCTTTGAGCCGCGGGCAGCGTGCGCGGACCGAAAGCACCTTCGCACACGAGGCCGGATCGACCAGTGCGACTTCGCAGTCAGCATCGTTCAAGCGGTATTCAAGCGCTTCGGCCCCGAAGAGGATGGTCAGTGGGACCGCCACTGCACCGAGTTCGTAGCAGGCCAGATGAGCCACCGCCGTTTCGATCCGCTGCGGCAAGCAGATCGCGACCCGCGTGCCGCGCCCCACGCCAAGCCGTGCGAGCGCCCGGGCGGCGCGGTGGACTTGCGCCGAGAGTTCGGCGTAGCTGATCGCGACGGTGGCGCCCATCTCATCCTCCCAGCGAATCGCGGTGCGGTTTGCCACTGCCGGGTCTTGCGCCCAGCGATGCGCACAGCGTTCGGCGATGTTGAACGCCGCGGGGACCTGCCAGCGCCATGCGCGGTAGTGGGTGGTGTAGGGGTCGGGCATGGCGTCACCTTTGCAGATCGCAACGAGTCACAAGGCTAGCGCGACCTGCTGCACGTGGCGTGTCTTACTCGCTGACACCGAAGCAAGGGCGTCGCGTACAGCCTCGATGTAGGCATACCCGTAGCGTTCATCGGGTTCGAGGTAGGTGCTTTCGGCCCACTCGTTCCAAGCGTTGATCCAGATGATGTTTTCCGGCTCCGGACGGAAGGCTACCCGCTCGACGAGGCGTCCAAACCAATAGCGGAAACGCTCGGGCGAGGCGCCGAGAAACAACCGCGCGCGTTTGCCGTAACGGGCCGTGTTGTCCCAGTCGATGAAGGCGCCTGGCATCGACGGGCGATCCAATTCACGGGTCGGCCGCGTGATGAGGTGCGCCCAAAGCGATTCATAGTCGTACTCCGTGCGCTGCGGGTAGAGGGTGTCTTTCCAGCGCCGCAGGCGGCGTTGCCAAGCTTCGGGAAGACGACGAAGCGGCTGCAGCCACCGTTCTTGTTCGAGGCCCTTCGGACCGCGGTAGGTCGGCGAATACATCGCCTCGAACGGAGCGAATTGCATGATGGCATCGAAATGCCGAATCAGCTCCGGGCGCGGGAATTCATACTGTTTGATCGCGACAAGGTACAGACCCTTGAGCCCGCGCCGTATGGCTTCGTTGCGCCAAAGATCGAACATTTCTTCCAAATCGGGGATGTAGTGCGGCCGGTAAATCATGAACACCGGTCGGCCCTCGATCGTGATCGCACGCGGATCGCTCCAAAACCGGAACAGGTACTCGAAATGCCGCATCCACATCGCCGGATCGCGGCGATGTGTCTGCTGAATCAGGATCAGGTGATCTTGCCCGTCCCACCGCCTCGACCACGTCTCGTTGGCCCAAGCAAGCGCGATCGGAAAGTCGAGCGACCGATCGGCAAGAACCATATCGGTGGGAGTGTTGAGCAGTTGTTTGCCCTCAAACCAGTAGTGGTAGTGGCAGAAACCCGACAAACCATGCCGTTTGGCCAAATCGATTTGCCAAGCAAGCGTTTCGCGGCGGGATTGGTCGTAGTAGTTGCCACCGAGCGGCACGCGCGGCTGATAGTGGCCGGGGAAGAGCGGCTTGGCGCGGCGCACGTTGTGCCAGTCGGTAAAGCCGGGTCCCCACCAGGCATCATTTTCCGGAATCGCGTGGAATTGGGGGAAATAAAGGGCATAGGCGCGAACAGCAGGGCGCGCCGCAGGCGGTTCAGCTCGCAAGGGCTTCTCCATACTCTCGGTGCACGGGCAAAGGCTCTCCCGAATCGTGGTATTGCTGCAGCACACGGTCTCCGAGGGCGACGAACAAGGCTTGCGCGTCGGCGTCTCGACACCGTTCAATGAAGGTTCTGACCTCCGGTTCAAGCTGCGCTCCGACCACGAGCACGCCTAACCCGTAGCAGTGCAAAAACTCGCAGTGCAGTCGCCCCGTTTTGACTTCGTCAAAAAGACGCCGTACGCCAAAAAATCGTGCCGAGGGGCCACAGTTTTCCTCATTGACGTGGATGTCGTGGAATAACACGATGCCACGCTCGCTCATCTTAGGCAGCCAGGTCTCGAAGTCGTTTTTGACGGCCTCGTAGGTGTGCGTGCCGTCGATGTGGAGCAGGTCGATCGAGCGGTCGGGAAAATCATTGACGGCGTCATTGAAGTTTTTTCGGATCAGCCGCGCGTGCTTGGGGTAGCGCCGCTCGACGAACGCCCGAAGTTCCTCGTACAAGGACTCGTCGAAGCGCCCCATGTGAATGTCGCCTTCCCAAAGGTCCACCCCAAAGCACACCCCATCGATCTGCCCAGCTTCTAAGGCTTGACAGAACGCGGCAAAGGAGGAGCCGCTGTAGGTACCCAGTTCGACGATGCTCTTGGGTCGCTGGCGTGCGATGAGCTCAAACGCGAAGGGAATATGTCCGATCCACCACGGGCTTTTGAGACGCTCGGGGATGAGCGTGCAAGCCACTGGGAATTCTGCACGGAGCTTGGGGTCGGCCAGAGGAGAAGGTGGTACGGGATCACGAATTTCCTCGTTTCGGCACGCGAGGGCAGGGGCCTGCGGATCGGTGATCGCGCCGAACGGCGGGGCCATGTCGGCCTCATCGACGGTCGCAGTCGTTTTGGCCGCCTCCTGAGCGGGCGGAGCAAGCATCGCAAGCCCGGCGCGGAGGCCGCGAGCACGCGCCTCGTCCCACGCTTGGCGAGCGAGTCGTGGGTCGTTTGCTGCGCAACGCGTCCAGTGATAGCCAAAGCGCGCAAGCAGCATGAGCCCCCGTGCCGGTCGCGTCCAACGCCAAGAGCGAGAGAGAACAATGCGCATGAGTTCCGCGTGAACGCGGTCGAGCTCGCTTGCCACGCGTTGGGTCTCTCGTCGAAGCGCGTCGTACTGAGCACGGAGGTTTTCGAGTTCCCGCGTTCGTTCGTTGAACGCTTCGCGCATGCGTTCAAACATCGCTTGCGTATGTTGAAGAGCCGCCTGTGTCTGTTCGCGGGCTTCTTCGCTCAAGCGTCGCGCGTGTTCGCTTGCATTGAGCGCGATTTGTAGCTGTTCGCGGTGGCGGTCGACGGCCTCGAAGGCACCGCGTCCCACCAGATGCGTTTCGTTTGGATCGATGGCCATGAGTTGTTTTTCAATCACATCGGCCGAGGCCGAATGTCCGGCATAGCGACCCAGGCGATACAGGTTGATGAGCGAGTGATGCGGCGGCTGTGCCGCCGGGGGGCAGCCGCGAAGCAACTGCAGAAGCGCTTCGGCGCGCGGGGGGTCATCGGCAGCCTGGCCGACTGCGAGGTAGCGCTCTGGATAGTACGGCGAGGTCGCACGCTCGGCGGAGTCGATCCGGGCAACGCGCTCCAAGGAAGCGGCACGGTCGCCCGCAAGGGCTTTCAGCCACATTTCAACGCTTGCCCCATGCGGCAGAAGCTGCGCTTGTGGGTAGGAGGCGAGTCGCTGCCTGTGGCTACCGAGGTCACTGGCCACAATCGGCGCGCCGGTGGCTATCGCCGCCGAGAGCGCGTAATTCCACGTCTCGGGCACCTGCGCCGGAAACCAGTACACATCCGCGCGTTCAAGCGCCAGCAAGCGTGGCAGATCCTCTTCGGCGTAGCTGCCCGTGGCGGTAATCGACGGCGGAAGCGGCCGGGTCGCATGGCCGATGACACGAAAGGCAAGCGGCAGCCCGCGCGCGCGAGCTTCGGCTTCAACCGCCAGCAGGACGCTAAAGCCTTTGACCTCCGAGAGGCCGCCAATCAGCGCGACTTTGATGAGCGAGGGCAAGCGAATCGGCGCCTCAGGGTGCGGCCAGATGAGCGGCTCAAGCTCGGGGACCAGCTCGCGATAGCGGCGAGCCACATCCTCGCTTGGCGCAATCACCCGCGCGGCGCGCTTGAGCAGCGCCTCCCCGCGCTCACGCCAGGCGCGGGCCTGATCATCCTCCTCGGGCGGCAGACCGACATAGCGACCCTGCGCATCTTCGAGGTGGTAGCGCGGAGAGATGAGCGCGTAGTCATGAAGCGTGATGTCGATCGGCAGGCCGAGCCGCTCGATGAGGGTGTGCACCTCGCTTGGCCAGCCGTGCAGGTGATGAACATGAACTCGAGCGCAGCCAAGCGCCCGAAGCGCCTCGACCCAGGCATCGAGCGTCTCGGCTGAAAAGCCGCCCACCTGCAGGCTTGCATCCTCGGCCGTCTCGCGGCCATAGAACGCAAGCTCGAGGCTTCCCTCGCGCAAGCCGCGCAACACAAGCACATCGCGATGCGGGCGGAGCAGATGCAGCAGATCGCGCACATGACGCTCAACCCCTCCGCCCCAGCCGTGGGTGATGAAGACGAGCCGCGCGCGCTGCGAGCGGGCCAACGCCGCGCAGAGCGTCTCGATGGCCTCTGTGGTGCGTTGAGCTTCGGCCGGGGTTACCCATTCACTCATCGCGACGCTCCGGGATGAGCCCTCTGGCACAGCCGGCGTGCCAGCCGCACAAGCCAAGGTTCAGCGGGGTGAGGGGCAGTCGGCGGCAAAGCCGATCCGAGAGCGGCGCCCGAGAGCCGTTCGAGCTCGGCGCGCAGCCGCGCGATTTCCTCGCGCGCCGCGGCGTTTTCTCGATAAGTGCGCGACCATTCGGCATAGACCGACTGCTCGCGATCGGTCACCAGGGTCACCATCGCATCGAGGGCGGTCAGCGCGGCCTCCTCGCGTGCGGCGACCACGACGAAGTACATCGGCTCCGGCCAGGCGGATCCGCCATCGACCGCAAGCGCTTGCACGGCCGTGGCAGGCCGCTCAAGCGGCCAAAGCAGGCTATGAAAGGCGGCTCGCTGGGCAAACCAGCGCTGAGCCGGAAACTGCGGCGTAAGCAAGGCAGCCAGCTCGGCGCGGTCGAGCTCGCGCGCATGGAACTCGTTGCGGTAGCCGGTTTTTTCGCTGTACTCGGGCCGGTTGGGCGAGGAGATCACCAGCCGGCCGCCCGGGGCGAGCAGCCGCGCGATTTCAGCGAGGAAGCTCTCTTGCTCGGTGATGTGTTCGATCGTCTCAAAGGAGACGACCAGATCGAAGCTCGCATCGGGCCGTGGAATCCGTGTACAGGGCGCCTCGATGAAGGACAAGTTAGAGCGGCGGTAGCGCGCGCGGGCATGCGCGACGGCCTCGGCAGACAGATCCACGCCGGTGACCTCCCGGGCCACTTCGGCAAGCAGGGCGGCGCCATAGCCTTCGCCCGAGGCCACATCGAGCACACGCTGGTTGGCGGCCAAGCGCGCGGCGAACAGGTAGCGGTGCCAGTGCTCGTAGACCATTTCGCCCTGGCATTCCGGGTGAAAGCGCTCGCCGGTGAAGGTAAGGCTCATGCAGCATCCTCCGGGTGGCCGCGGTAGTGTCGCGCGAAGAATTCCGCGAGACGGCGCCGGTCCTGTTTGGTGGGCCGGCCCGAAAAGCGCGGCATGGCCGCTGCTGCGGCCGCTCGGGCCAGGCGTTCAGCCTCACGCGCGGCCACACTCTCGGCCGTCTCCGTGTAGAGGGTTGCAGCGGCCTGCGCCGGGCCACGCCGATCGGTCAATGCAAGCACATCGATCGTGCGTTGCTCGTGGCCACGCTGAATGATCAGACGCATGCCGACCCGAACCGCCAGCGAGGGCTTGACCCGCTCGGGCGGTGCGTCGGGATCGGTGACTCGGCGCACATGTCCGGCCTCGATGGCTTCCACGGCCAGGGCGCGGGTTTTGAAAAACCGCGCCGCCCAGAGCCACTTGTCGAGCCGAATCGGCTCGGGCTCAGCAGGCCTTTGCGGGCTGCGCGAACGGCTCATTGCAGCGTGCGGGTGCTCGGGGGATGAAGGCCGTCGAGTTGATCGCGGCGAAAGAATGCGCGCAAGGCCTCTAACTCAATGCGGTAGTGCTGCCCGCAGAATTCACAGCGCACATCGATGCCTCCGTCACGTTCCGCGATCGGGGCGAGCTCTTCATGGCCGATCAGCCGCAGCGCCCCGAACGCGCGCTCTTGTGAGCAGGAGCAGGAAAAGCTGACCTCCCGGGCGGCAGCGCTGCGCACCGTTTCGCCGGGAAACACCATGGCCAACCACTCCTCGTAAGGAAACGGCATGAACGGCTGGTTGAAGGCTTGCTCAAGCCGCGCCTCCACTTCGCGCCAGCGGGCTTGCTCCGACTCTGCCTCGCGCTCGTTCGTCGCGGGCAGGCGTTCGAGCAGTGCGGCTTCGAGCGTTTCGCCATCTTCGCGAAGCCAGAGTCGCGTGTCGGTTTGCTGGGAGTTGCTGAGATAGCGCTCAAGCAGCGCGGCCACCGAGGCGTGTTCAAGCGCCACGATGCCTTGATACATCGGTCCCTGCTCGGGATGGATCGTAAACACCAAGCGGCCTTGACCGGCACCCGCGACCCAGTCGCTCAAGTCGTGCGGCGAGGGCGTGGGGCTGGGGTGACGGATTTGCGCGTAGGCGCGACAGGTCAGTCGATGCGTCGCTTCCACGCACAATAGCGGTGCTGGGCCGTCGCCTTGAGCTTGGATCACGATCGAGGAGGGTTGCTTCAAGTTACTCGCAAGTAGCAGCGCAGCCCCAGCAAGTTGTCGCAGGAGCGCCTTGATCGCGTGCGGATAATCGTGTCGCGCCACGGCTTCGGCCAGGCAGCGCTGGAGGCGCGCCACCACGCCACGCGCGGGTGCGCTCTCGAGCCAAAAGCGCGCGAGCTGATCGATGCCGAGAGCGCTGCGATCCACGTTCGACGCGACCCTACACGCTGCTGGTGAGCGGTTGTAGCCGTACGGTGACGATTTGAGCGGGTAGGGCCGAATTCTTGTCGAATAAGCATCCGGCTTCGACCCCGGCGCGGGCAATTGCTTCAGCCGTTTCGAGACGATCGTAGAGCGCGTGCATGGCGCCAAGTGCGAACTCACGCCCGGAGCCAGCCGCCCAGAAGCGTTTGAAGGCAAAGACTTCGCGCATCGAGTAGACCCCGTAGATCCCCGTGGGATTGGCGAGAAGGGCCGTGATGTGCGTGCTCTCGTAGGCCTCTTCTTCCTCTTCCTTCGGGTTCAGATAGTGCTGCTCCTTGAGCGTGGCGTGGAGTTTGCGAAACGTCTCGTAAATCTCAGCCTTGGAATTGAAGTTGAGTGACTTGGCCGTCGAGAAGAGGTTTTCGTAGACGAGCTGATGCGCGGCACTGCCGCAAAAACCGATGGCTGTATCGCCGACACGGAGGATTTTTTCGGGCGAGGCGTCGAAGGCTTCGGATAGCCGCATGTCGCCGAACGTCGTCAGCGAATCCGCGGCAATGGCCGCCATCTCGCCCTTACGGACGACGACGAGAGTGGTCATACGGTAACTCTGCGTTGAACAAAACCCGTCATTCTAGGTTTCTGAAGGCGCTTGCTCGGGAGCCGCTCACTGCGCTTGCCGGGCGTCGGGCGTCGGAGCGCTTGGGTGCGGCGCATGATCACGATCCGGCCGACGCCAGGGGTCGATGTGGACCATGAGTTCGACCACGCGGTGGCGTTCCAGGACCCGGCGCCGCGCTTCGACCGCGATGTCGTGGCCTGCCTCCACGCTCAGATCGGCATCGACTTCGAGGTGTACGTCAGCTTCGAGCAGATCGCCGGTCTTGCGCGTGCGCAAGTCATGCACGGCGCGTACGCCCGGCGTGGCTTCGAGCGTTGCGCGAATCGCGGCGATTTCGCTGGCATCGGCCGCGCGATCCATGAGATCGGCCAGTGCGTTCCAGGCCAGGCGCCCACCGATGCGAACGATAAGCAGACTTACGACCAGGGCTGCGATCGGGTCGAGGATTGGATAGCCCGCCATCGATCCCGCGACGCCGAATGCGACCACCAAGCTGGAAGCCGCATCCGATCGCGCGTGCCAAGCTGTCGCGATGAGCAAATTCGAACGCGTTCGCCTGCCGACCGAGAGGACGTAGCGAAACAGCGCCTCCTTGCTCACCAGCGTGGCCACCGCCATCGCCACGGCGGCCGGCGCAACCGGCGCCACCTCATTCGGGGCGAGTATCTTGTCGAGCGCGCTCAGAAGCAGGCCCAAAGCGACCGCGACGAGGAGCACGCCAAGGCCAAGCGTGGCCGCGGTTTCGAAGCGGCGGTGGCCGTAGGGATGTTCGGCATCAGCTTCAGCACGCGCTAGACGGGACGCCACCAGCGCCACCCCGTCACCAAGCACATCCGAAAGGGTGTGCAGCGCATCGGCCACCAGCGCCTGAGACCGCGCAGCCAGACCAACGGCGAGTTGCGCAAGCACGAGCAGGGCGTTGACGGCCAGGCACAAACGCAGCGTTCGATCGATGCGTCGCGCGCGCACTGGGTCACGCGGGTCGTGCGGATCCTCGTGTGCGTTCGGCCCGAAGGCGGTCAAGCGCTCGCGCTGCGTGCGCCACATGCGCCTCATTCTAGGGTGGAGGTCCGGCTCCACGCGCTGGTGGCCCTTGCGCGCAGGGCGTTGAGGCGCGAGCCCGAAAACCGATACAGCCGGGCCTTATACGATGCGCCGGTGTCCGTTCCGATGGCCCACCGGCGGCGACGGATCCTCGCGTCGCGATTGCGTCGGCCCTAGCGGATCGCAAGCGAGCCGCTGTTACCCGCGTGCAGCCGCTCGCGCAGCGGCCCCTGGTTTTTCTGCAGCATGAAGGCCGTGACCGCCCATTTTTCCTCGTCGTTCATCTTGGCGGGGTTGTCGAACGGCATGAGCATCTGGAGGTATTCGAACAAACCCTTGGCGTTGGCAAATTTGGCCAGGTCATGGCCTTTGCCCCAGATCGGACGCGGGAAGCCGGCGCCGCGTTGACCATCGTCGCCATGGCACATCGCGCAGTGTTCTTTGTAGAGCCGCTCGCCGGCGCTCAGTTGCGCGGCAAGCTGCGGATCGCTTGCGCGCACCGGTGTGTGCGCCGCCGCTGCGAGGAACGAGACGAAAACGCAGATGAGGAAAGAGGCACGAGTGGACATGGCGCGAGACAGGGTCGAAACAATGCATCAACGAAGATGCGGCGTTCGCTGTCGACCGCCAGGGTCTCGAACGAACACCGCGACAGCTTACCCAAAGGCGGGCGATGCGCCCGCCCGCTGATCAGGCCACGACCCGAATCTTGAACTTCGGAATCGAGTTGTTGGCCACGCCGAGGATGTTGAGCGGTACCGTCTCCGGCTGCGTGTTGCCGCGCAGGTCGGTGGTGCGGGTTTCGATCACATGGTCGCCGACGGTGGCATCCCACGGGAACTGGAAGCGCACCCAGGTGTAGCGGCCGAGGTTCGGCCCGTAGATTTGCGCGCGCTGCCATGGGCCGCCGTCGATGCGGTAATCCACATGCGCGACCCCGAACTGCGGCGCCCAGGCATAGCCCTGCATCATCTGTCGGCCGGCCTTGAGGATGGGCCACTCGCCGCGCTTGAGCGGATAGTTGGCCGGAATGTTGGGCGACTTCTCAAGCACCAGCGGGACGGTCAGGGTCGACTTGACCGGCATCCAGGTGACCATCGGGCCCTTGATGTCGGCCGGCGTCACACCGTGGAAGAAGAAATCGTCGGGCTTGAACGCGGGCGGCTGGTAGGTGGGGCCAATGTAGGCCTCGCCGCGGGTGTTCAAGCGCACCCAGTGATTACGGTCGTCGATGCGGATCTCCGTGAGCCACTTGATCGAGGCGGTGCCGCCCCAGCCCGGAACGACCAGCCGCACCGGCGCCCCGTGGTCGGGCGTGAGATCGTTGCCATTGAGCTTGAAGCACAGCCCGATGTCTTCGCCGCGCTCGAGCAACTCGGAGACCGGCATCGGCCGCGACATGTCGTTGCCGTCGACATTCGAGATCATGAGCGCGGAGACCGCATTGCGCTTGACCCCCGCGCGCTCAAGGATGCGGCTGATCGGCACGATCTGCCACTCGCCGTTGCCGATCGCCCCCATCGTCCAGTTGCCGCCGGTGACCTCTTTGACCAGATCCTGCTGCTCCCAGAACAGGGTGCGGCAGTTGCCGTGGCACTCCATCGTGGCGATGATCGTGCGCGAGGGCATCCCCAGCAACTGCTCGTAGGTGATTTCAAACGGCCGCTCGATCGCGTTGCCGGTGACCTTGAGCTTCCAGTTTTTCTTGTCCAGTTCGGGCTTGGTCTCGGCGGTCGGGGTCGGATAGTGGTTGCGGATGTAGAACTCCTCGACCGGGGTGATCCAGGTCGAGAAGTTCCAGTATTGGCCACTGCGCACGGTGGCGCCCATGTTGAGCAGTCGCGAGTCGTCCTTGACAAACACGCGCCGGGGAGGTGCTGCGGGCGCCGCTGTTGCGGGGGCTGTCGTAGAGGCCTGGGAAGCAGCCGTCCCAGAGAGGCCTGCAGCGGTGCCGAAGGCCGCGAGGTTGACCAGAAAGTGCCGCCGGTTTTGAGGCGCAAGATCGTGAAGTATCCTATCGAGCAGTTGCTTGTCTTCCTCGAGATGACGCGCGTGACTCATGACTTCCTCCTTGTCAAAGGGCTTCGAGTTGGCGCTTCACACAAGCATGTGGCGTGCCGCAGCCAGTGCCGGGCGAGTAAAGCGCGCACCGCTGCCGGGAAAATTCAGAAAGACTCGGCAAATCAAAACGTTGAGCGCAGCTCTCGGGGACGCTTCCGGCAGGCGCGTGGTTACGCTTCCGTAACACGGCGATTTTTCCAGCGCCGATGAGGTTACCGATGAGTTACCGAAAGCGGCGCGAGGTCATCGCGGGTGCTCTTGCCGCATTCGCGGGCGGATTAGCCTTGGCGCGTGCGATGTCGGGACCGGCGCAGACGGGCAGCGATGTGCGTGCAGGGGCGCCGCGGGGCGGGGCGACGGAGACGATCCGCTTTGGTACGACGCCGGTCTTTCTCGACGAACAAGTCGGCGTTCTTGAACGTTGGCAGCGACTGCTCGGGCGGCAGCTTGGCCGCCGCGTGGTGTTTATTTCCCGCGCACGCTATCGCGAGATGGTCGATGCGCTGCTTGCTGATGAAATTGAGCTTGCCTGGCTGTGTGGTTACCCGCTCGTGCGCTACGCCGAGCGGCTCAAGCCCGTGCTTGCGCCGCGTTACGACGGCGCGCCGCGCTACCGCTCGCTGCTCATTCAACGTGATGATCGGGCGCCGGTCCGTCATGTCTCGGAGCTTCAAGGCAGCGTGTTTGCCTATAGCGATCCGCTTTCAAACAGTGGATACCTGGTGCCGCGCGTGGAGTTGATCATGCGCGGGCACGACCCGGAGCGCTTTTTTCGTCGGACGTTCTTTACCTACGGCCACCGCAAGGTCATTGAGGCTGTGCGCGAGGGACTCGCCGAGGCGGGCGCGGTCGATGGCTACGTTTGGGACACCCTGGCTGCGCAACAGCCTCGCGCCGTCAAGGGCACGCGGGTGGTCTGGCGATCGCGGCCCTTCGTGTTTCCCCCGATCGTCGTGCGGCGCAGCCTGGATTCGGCCACCGAACGTGCGCTTGTGGCGGCGCTCCGATCGATGGGGGAGAGCGCCGAAGGAGGCGCGATCCTCGCCGCACTGAACCTCGAAGGCTTTTCAAGCGTGGCACTGTCTGACTTTGCCGACATCGCTTCGATGGCGCAGTTGCATGCGCGCCGGCGCCAGGGTGCTTGATGCGCTCGCTGGATCGGCTCTCCTACCGCTGGAAGCTACCGCTTGCGCTCGTTGTCGCGATTCTCGCGACCGAAGTCGTGGTCGCGTTTTTGCTCATCACGCGAGCGCGCTCAGACGGCGAGCGCGATGTCGAAGCCTACAGCGCCAATTTGCTTCGCGTGTTGGCCTACTCGCTGGCCGAGCCGCTTCAGCGAGACGAGGTTTGGCAGGCCTTTGAATTGGTGCGCACCCCGCTGGCTGCGGCCACGGTGGACAATCCGGTGCATGCGATCGTCGTGCTCGACCGCGAGGGGCAGGTGTTTGCTTCCACGCAGCCGCGTCGCTGGTCGATTGGTGCTTCCGCGAGCGTGTTGCCCGACCCGTTGCGCGGCGCAGCGCTCGAGGCGATTGCCCAACCCAGCACCGAGTACGCTTTCACGCGCGACCGCGCAGCGCGCGAATTCGTCGGTCGGCTCGGCGTGGTCGCCGAGGACGGGAGCCTTCTCGGGCATGTGCTCGTCTCGATCGATGCCGGGCGCATCGAGCGTCGCCAGGTCGAGAGTCTCATCAATCTGGCTTGGATCAGCGTGCCCGGTGTGGTTGGCTTGCTGCTTGCGGCGATTCTCTGGGGGCATCGCATCGCCACGCCGCTCGTGGAACTGGCGGCCGCGGTCGAGCGCATCACCCCGAATCAAGAACGGTCCGAGCCGCGGCCCTCTCAAGCGGCGGGCGATGAGATCGTGCGGCTCAGGGCGAGCATCGAGGGGATGGCCCGGGGCCTTGCGCGCCTGCGTGAACTGGAGGCGCAGATGCTGGCGGCTGAGCGGCTGGCCGTGATCGGGCGGGTCAGCGCCGGCGTGGCGCACGAGATCAACAACCCGCTCGGCGGACTGCTCAACACGGTGGATACGCTGCGCCGACATGGGCCCCTCGATGAGCGCGTGGAACGCGGGCTCGGGCTGATCGAACGGGGTCTCCGACACATCCAGGTGGTGGTCTCGGCACTACTGACAGAGTACAAGCGCGCCTCGCCGATCACTGAGGAGGAGGACTGGGAGGATTTGCGCGCGCTGATCGCGCCGCACGCCGAGCGCGAGGGCGTACGGCTCGACTGGCGCGTATCGGCGGCTTGCCGCATGCGCGGTGCCGTAGCCGTGCCCTCTCAGCCGCTGCGCCAGATCGTCCTCAATCTGCTACTCAACGCCGTGCGTGCGGCGCGCCGAGGCGGCGAGGTGAGCCTCGAAGCCGAGCTTGCGTCCGATGGTCTGCTCGTACGGATCGCCAACACGGGGTTGGCGCCCGAGCCGGAACTGCTCGAACGCCTGAATACGCCGGGCAGCGCCGAGTTGCCTCCCGAGGAAACGCTCTCGCGCGGGCTCGGTCTCTGGGTGACGCGCCAAATCGTCGGCTCGCTCGGTGGCGGAATGCAGGTCACCCACGACGGCGTGCGCACCGTCTTCGAAGTTACGCTACCCTTGGCAAGGGCGAGGCCAAACGAAACGAGCCGTCGAGCGGTTGAGGGAGCATGAATCCCAGTGTCTGGCTGATCGAGGACGATCCCTACATGGGCGAATCGCTCGTCGAGCGCTTTCGTCTCGAGGGCTTCGAGGTCGCGTGGGACCAGACTCTAGCGGAGGCTGCACGTCGTCAGGAGGTCTCTGCCTTCGATTTGATCGTGAGCGATTACTTGTTGCCCGATGGCAACATCGAACGTTGGCTGGACGAGGTACATCGCAAAAGCGCACCGTTGCCGCCCATCGTGGTGATCACGGGCCATGCGACCGTTGAGCGCGCGGTTCGTTTGATGCACGCCGGAATTGCGGACTATCTGGTCAAGCCGTTTGACCTGGCCGCACTCATCGAACGCGCGCGGACGCTGGCGGGCAGTCGTGCGCTTGCGCTTGGGACGACGCTTGGTGTTTCCTCGGCAATGCAGGAGATCGAGCGCGTGCTCTGCACCATTGCGAGGCGGCGACCGACCGTGCTCATCACGGGCGAAAGTGGCAGCGGCAAGGAAGTGGTCGCTCGGCGCTTGCATGCGCTGACCGCTGCAGGCGAGCAGCGACCGTTTGTGGCCGTCAATTGTGCGGCAATCGCCGAGTCGCTGGCAGAGTCGCTTTTCTTCGGGCATGAACGCGGCGCATTTACGGGTGCGGATCGGTTGCACCGAGGCTATTTCGAACAGGCGAGCGGAGGAACGCTCTTTCTCGATGAGATCGCCGAGCTGCCTCTGGCCATGCAAGCCAAACTCCTGCGGGTGCTCGAGGAGCGTCGTCTGTACCGCATCGGCGGCGAACGTCCGGTCGCGATTGAAGCCCAGCTTGTCTTTGCGACCCACCAGCCGCTCGAGGAATGGGTGCG
The DNA here is from genome assembly GCA_025056355.1 of Casimicrobiaceae bacterium. Classification (GTDB taxonomy): domain Bacteria; phylum Pseudomonadota; class Gammaproteobacteria; order Burkholderiales; family Casimicrobiaceae; genus Casimicrobium. The sequence continues at coordinate 19,413 of JANWWI010000008.1, forward strand.
AGGCGGGCGCTTCCGCGAAGATCTGTTCCACCGCATCAATCTCGTTCGCTTACACGTACCGCCGCTTCGCGAGCGACGCGACGACATCCTCTGGCTGGCCGAAGGGTTTCTGCGTGAACAGCCCGCCCCGGGCGGGGGGACGTGGCGGCTCACCCCCGATGCGCGTGTGGCGCTTCTGAGTTACGACTGGCCGGGGAACGTGCGCGAACTGCGCAACCGGATCACGCGCGCGTGCCTGATGGCGCGCTCACCGGTGCTCACACGGGCGGCGCTCTTTGCCGACGCGGTGGCCACGCGGCCTCAGGCCTTCAGCGAGGCCTTACCGACTCTGGGGACGCTCGTGGAGGCCACCGAACGCGACTACATCCGCTTCATGCTCGAACGGCACCACGGACGGATCGGCGAGGCGGCCCGGGCGCTCGGCATTTCGCGCAAGACGCTCTGGGAGCGTTGTCGACGGTGGAATTTGCATGCCGTCGACAGTGTGGATGCGACGGGATGAGGTCAAACGCCCGGCTTGAGTCTCATCCGGAACGTCGCCGCGCGCCGCGAAAGACCGAAACGGCCCTATCCCGCGCGGCCAAAAAACAGGGGGTTGTGAACCCCCTGCATTAGCCCGTTTAGGCAGGCCGGGCTGCGTTCGGCCTGCCACCGCTACCCGTTGTTTTGCCCTCAGCGGTTATAGGCTGCCTCGCCGTGCGAGACGATGTCCAGTCCCTCGCGCTGCTCATCATCGCTCACCCGCAGGCCGACGATCAGATCGGCGATCTTGTACGCGATGAAAGCGGCAACCGCGGACCAGAGGATCGTAATGACCACCCCTTCGGCCTGAACGAGCAGCTGCGAGCCGATCGAGAAGTCCGGTTTCCCCGTCCCGCCGAGCGAAGGTGCGGCAAACACGCCCGTGAGCAGCGCGCCGACGATGCCGCCCACGCCGTGCACGCCGAAGACATCGAGCGCATCATCGGCCCCGAGCATTTTCTTGAGGCCATTCACCCCCCACAAGCAGACCCAGCCGGCAACCAGGCCGATCACGATGGCCCCCATGGGCCCGACCGAGCCACAGGCCGGGGTGATTGCCACAAGCCCGGCGATGGCCCCCGAGGCCGCACCGAGCATCGAGGCCTTGCCTTTGAAGAAGGCTTCGCCGACGCACCACGCAAGCACGGCTGCGGCCGTGGCAAGCAGCGTATTCAAGAACGCGAGCGCCGCGCCCGAGGTCGCTTCGAGGTTCGAGCCGGCATTGAACCCGAACCAACCGACCCAGAGGAGCGACGCGCCCACCATCGTCAGGGGCAGCGAGTGCGGCAGGATTGCCTCTTTACCGTAGCCCAGGCGCTTGCCCACGAGGTAGGCGCCAACAAGCCCCGCCACGCCGGCATTGATATGCACAACGGTGCCGCCGGCGAAATCAAGCGCACCCTTGCCGAGCAGATAGCCGCCCGGACCCCAGACCATGTGCGCAATCGGGATATAGCAGAGCGTGAACCAAATGGCGGAGAAGATCAGCACGGCCGAGAACTTGATGCGCTCGGCGAACGCACCCACGATCAGCGCGCAGGTGATGCCGGCAAAGGTAGCCTGGAAGGCGATGAAGACATACTCCGGCAGCTTGCTCTCCGGGGTAAAGGTGTCAGCGAGCGACTCGCCGGTCACGCCCGAGAGAAACAGTTTGGACAAGTTGCCGATGATCTTGCCTTCGCCGCCGAAAGTGAGCGTGTAGCCGTAGAAGGCCCACAGCACGATCACGAGCGAGAAGACCACCATCACCTGCATGAGCACCGACAAGACGTTTTTTGCCCGCACGAGCCCGCCGTAGAAAAGCGCAAGGCCGGGCAGCACCATGAGCAGCACGAGCAGGGTGGAGGTGAGCATCCAGGCCACATCGCCTTTGTTGACGCTCGGTTTGGGCGGCTCGGGCTTCGCAGCCTCTGCGGGCTTCGTGGCTTCGGCGCCGGCTGCGGTCGCTGGCGCGGAAGCCGCGGGCGCGGCCTCGGGCGACTTTGCCTCCGTGGCTGGAGACGTTGTGCTGGCTGCCGGTGCGGCTGTGGCCGGCGGTGCAGCCGTGGGGCTTTGCGCCGTGGCTGGTGCGCTCAGGAGGGTGCTCGCCAGCGCGAACGCGCACAGCGTCGCGCCGATCATGAAAGCTTTGCGATTCATGCCTGCTCTCCTCAAGGATTAAAGTGCCTCCGCACCGGTTTCGCCGGTGCGAATACGCACGACGTGTTCCAGATCGAACACAAAAATCTTGCCGTCGCCGATCTTTCCGGTCCGCGCCGACTTCTCGATGGCCTCGATGACTTGATCGAGAAGCTCCGCCTTGATCGCAACCTCGATCTTGACCTTCGGAAGAAAATCGACGACGTACTCGGCGCCGCGGTAGAGCTCCGTGTGGCCCTTCTGGCGGCCAAAGCCTTTGACTTCGGTGACCGTGACCCCTTGTACGCCCACCGCAGCAAGAGCCTCACGCACCTCGTCGAGCTTGAACGGTTTGATGATGGCGGTGACCAATTTCATGGTACGGACCTCTTCGGTTTAGAAGGAATGCGTGTACTTCACGAGCGCGTACGGCGTGGTTTTGCCCACGAACTTTTTGCCAAGCGGTGTGTAGAAGCTCTTGTCGGCGTCGGTGAATGTGACGCCCCCTTCGGCGGTCAGGCCGTTGCCGAAGTCGTAGCCGAGCGCGATCTTGCCGTCGCTGTAGGTCGCATCCGCGCCCGCGGGGCCTTTGATCTTTTGCCGTCCCGCGTGCAAGGTCAGCGAGACCTTATCCATCACTGGAATCGTGGCCGTGGCGTCGAGGTACCACGAGTTTTTCGAGTTCGGATTGCCGAAGGTGTTGCTGATCGCGTGGGAATACTTCACGGTCAGCACATTCCAGGTGCCGGCAACGTAGAGCTCGGTCGTATCCGGATTGGTCGCACCGCTTGCGGTTGACCCCGTGTACTCGTAGCGCAGGACACCCACGTCGTAGCTAAACGCACCGACCGTGTTTTTGAAGCCTGCGTAGAGATCGATTTCCGCGCGGCCAGAAGAGACGCCGAAATCCTTGAGCCAGCGCACATTCGAGGCCCATACCCCCGCGTAGAGACCGCTCGTATGGCTCCAGTCGGCGCCCACTTGCAGCGCGGGCTTGTAGTCGGTTTGGTTGAGTCCGCGGAAGATGTAGGAGGTGGCGACCCCGGCGTTGACTGAGAACTGCGCGTGCGCGGCAGCCGAGCCCACGAGCGTGGCGAGGCTGATGAGGACGCAGCGAGGAAGATTTCTTTGAGAGTGCATCGCGATTCCCCTGGTTGAACAAAGAGTGCGCTCTTCAAAACGCAAATGTCGTGCCATGGCGACTCGATGCCGAGCAGGGAACGATGACGGGCCACGACGCACAAAACGGGTGCGTGTCACGGCGGTCGGCAGATGCATTGCAGGCGCATGCATTCTTATGGTGCAAAGCGGCGCCGCTTTGGGGTCCTTTGCTAGACTGCTTCGCATGACGCTTGATGACTTGGTCAACCAGTTGCGTGAGGTTTTTGCGAGTGATCCCGGGGCGGACTTGCAAAAAAACCTGCGTGCGGTGCTCGAGGCGGGGCTTGCGCGCATGGACCTTGTGACGCGGCAGGAATTTGAGCTGCAGCGAGCGCTACTTGAGGCGCTACGCGAGCAGGTGGATGCGTTGACGCGGCAGGTGGCTGAGCTTGAACGCGCACGTGCGCTCGGGCAGGGTACAACCAAGCCGTGAGCGCTTTGCCTGACCGAGCGACGACGCTGACCGTCTCGCTGTTCGACCGCAGCTACCCGATCGCGATCGGCCCAGGGCTCATCGGCGAGCCTGCCTGTTACGCGCGGGCAACGCAGGGCACGTGGGCACTTGTGACCAACACCACGGTCGCCCCGCTCTACGCCGAGGCGGTGCGCTCGGTGGCGCGCCGCTTGGGTCGAGTGCTGGTTGAAGTCATCCTGCCCGATGGGGAGGCGTACAAAAACGCCGAGAGCCTCGATCGCATCTACAGTGCGCTGCTTGAAGCGCGCTGCGATCGAAAGACCACGATCATCGCCCTGGGTGGGGGCGTGATCGGCGATCTGGCCGGCTTTGCCGCCGCAACGTACCAGCGCGGCATCCCCTTCATTCAGGTGCCGACGACCCTTCTTGCGCAGGTCGACTCCTCGGTGGGCGGCAAGACCGGAATCAACCACCGGCTCGGCAAAAACATGATTGGCGCCTTTCACCAGCCGGTCGCCGTCATCTCCGACACCGCGGCGCTTCAGACGCTGCCGCCGCGCGAGTACGCCGCGGGCCTTGCGGAGGTGGTCAAGCACGCCCTCATCTTCGATGCCGAGCATTTCGCCGAACTGGAAGCCGAAGCCGAGGCGCTTGAAGCGCGGGACGCGCTCGTGCTGGCTCGTGTCATCCGGCGCTCCTGCGAGCTCAAATCGGCGGTGGTGGCACAGGATGAGCGTGAGACGCTTGGGCTTCGGGCACTGCTCAACCTCGGCCACACCTTCGGCCATGCGATCGAGACCGAAACCGGTTACGGCACCTGGCTGCACGGGGAAGCGGTGGCCGTCGGGCTTGTGCTTGCCGCGCGCTTTTCCGCCGAGCGCGGCATGATTGCTGCGGGCGAGGTGGTGCGAATCGAGCGCCTGCTTGCGCGGTTTGGCCTTCCGACCCGCCTGCCGCCGCTCGATCCGGAGCGCCTCGTTGAGCACATCAGTCGCGACAAGAAGAACGAGAACGGCCAGGTGACCCTGATCTTGCTCGAGCGCCTCGGGCGGGCGATGGTTCAAAAAGGCGTTCCCGCTGCCGAAATCCTCGCCTTTCTCCGGCGGGCGCGCTCCGAGGGCTCAGAGGGCTCGCCTTGAGACTCGGGCAGCGTGCCACCATCTAAAGACAGGGGGTCAGGATGGTTGGCGTCCCATGATGAGTTCAACGCTTCAAATCCTGTGTCCGCACTGTGGCGCAATCAACCGCGTTCCTGCGGCGCGACTTGAAGAACACCCGCATTGTGGACACTGCCACGAGGCCCTTTTTTCGGGCCATCCGATTGAACTGAGCGAGTCGGCCTTCGAGCGTCACCTGCGTAAGAGCCAAATCCCGTTGCTGGTGGATTTTTGGGCCTCCTGGTGTGGACCCTGCCGCATGATGGCGCCGCAGTTTGAGGCGGCAGCCGCGCGGCTTGAGCCCCACATGCGGCTTGCCAAAGTCAACACCGAAGAGGCGACGAGCCTGGCCCTGCGCTACGGCATCCGTAGTGTTCCGACGCTTGTGCTCTTTGCCGACGGTCGCGAGATCGCTCGCACGAGCGGCGCCATGCATGCGCACGACATCGTGGCGTGGGCCAACACCCATCGGCCGAGCGCGATCTGAGGCGAGCGTTTCAGCCGGCCCGGCCGCTGCGGGATGCGGCAGAATGAACGGATCGGTACAAAAACACTCCTTACCAGCGCAGATGGCGGAGCAAGCGGAATCCTCACGGCAGGAGGCGCGAAGGCGAAGGCAAACGCCCACCCGCGCGCACGATGAGCGCGCGAGCTGGCTTGCTCAGGCGCCGGGGCGGACCAATGACCCGGAGCGTACACGTTCGAACATCCTCGAAGTGGCGCTTGCCGAATTCGCGGAACGTGGCTTCGATGGCGCGCGTATCGACGAGATCGCGGCGGCCACGGCCACGAGCAAGCGGATGATCTATTACTACTTTGGCAGCAAAGAGGGCCTCTACCAGGCCGTGCTCGAAGAGGCCTACCGCGAGATGCGCGCTAGTGAGGCTGCCCTCGACCTCGACCGCTATGAGCCGGTGGAGGCGCTGCGTCGGCTGGTCGGCTTTACTTTCGACCATCACCACGAACACGAGCCCTACATCCGCCTGGTGATGAACGAAAACATCCAGCGCGGACGCCACCTGGCCCGCTCGGAGCGCATCCGCGGCATGAACGTGCCGGCGATCGAGGCCGTCGAGCGGCTCTACCGGCGAGGGGTCGAGGCTGGGGTGTTTCGGCCGGGGCTCGAGCCCATCGACCTGCACGCCTCGATCTCGGCGCTTTGCTTTTTCAACACCTCCAACCGGCACACGTTCGGACAGATTTTCGGCTACGACTTCTTCTCGCCACCGGTGTATGCGCGCCGTCGCGCCGCCGTGATCGAGCTGATCGAACGTTACGTGCGCGCGCTGACGCCCTCGGAGTCGGCCGCCGCAAGCCCGAACCCAGGGGCTTGACGTAAAACTAACTAGTTCGTACATTTTCGCCGGCATGCGGTTCGTCGTGTTCGCGACGGCATGGCGGCCCATCGCCAAGAAGACCCAAACGACGCCTCGGTTGGGCGCGAGACGAGCAAGGAGGACAACGGGCCGTGTTCAACGTCTTGACTCACGCGCTTGAGCGCTACTGTCGCTTTGTCGGCGCGCTGTGCGTAGCGGCACTGGCTTTGATGGTGGTGCTCGTCTTCGGCAATGTGTTTTTGCGCTACGCCTTCAATTCCGGGATCACGACCTCGGAAGAGGTCTCGCGCTGGCTCTTCGTCTGGATGAGCTTCCTCGGAGCGGTGATCGCCCTACATGAGGGAGCGCACCTCGGCACCGATCTGCTGATCCGCCGCTTTCCGCCCCGCCTCACGCGGGTCGTGCAGGCGGTGGTGCTCCTCGCGATGCTCGGGATCGTGCTTTTACTTGCTTGGGGTAGCTGGCAGCAAACGCGCATCAATTGGACTTCGACGAGCGCGGTCACGCAGGCCCCCATTGCGCTTCTGTATGGGGCGGGGGTGGTGTTTGCGCTCTCGGCGATTCCCATCCTCGTGCGCGACCTCTTGCGGCTTGCGCATCCAGGCACGGAGGCGGAGCGCGTCCGATCATGACGCTTGCGCTTTTCATCGGCGTCTTGCTCGGGACGATCGCGCTCGGCTTTCCGATCGCCTTTGCGCTGCTTGCCTGCGGGGTCGCGCTCATGGCCCAGCTCGGGATTTTCGACGCGCAAATCCTCGCGCAGAACCTGCTCGAGGGCGCCAACAGTTTTCCGCTGCTCGCGGTGCCTTTTTTCATGCTGGCCGGCGAGCTCATGAACGCGGGCGGACTGTCGCGACGCATCGTCGAGCTTGCGCTCGTTTTCGTCGGCCATGTGCGTGGCGGGCTCGGCTATGTGGTGATCGTGGCCGCGGTGATCATGGCGGCGCTCTCCGGTTCGGCGGTGGCCGATGCCGCAGCGCTAGCCTCGCTGCTCGTGCCGATGATGGTGGCTGCGGGCTACGACCGCGCACGCTCGGGCGGCTTGATTGCAGCCTCGGCGGTGATCGCGCCGGTCATTCCGCCCTCGATCGGGCTTGTGCTCTTTGGGGTGGCGGGCAATGTCTCGATCGCCAAACTGTTCCTCGCCGGCATCGTGCCTGGTTTGCTGCTCGCGCTTGCACTTTGGCTTGTCTGGGGCGCGCAACTGCGCACGCAGGCAGCCCCCGTGCGGCCGCGCGCTTCCGCGCGCGAACGCTGGCGAGCGCTGCGCGAGGCGGTGTGGGCGCTCGGCCTGCCGCTGATCGTCATCGTCGGGCTCAAGTTCGGGGTGTTCACGCCGACCGAGGCCGCGGTGGTGGCGGCGGTCTACGCGCTCGCGGTCTCCACGCTCGTCTATCGCGAGCTTACCTGGGGGCGGCTCTACGAAGTTTTCCTCGCGGCCGCCAAGACGACCGCGGTCATCATGTTTCTGGTCGCGGCGGCGATGGTGTCGGCGTGGTTGATCAACGTTGCGCAGCTGCCGCAGCAGGTGCTCGGCCTCGTCGAGCCGCTCATCGATTCGCCGCGGCTCCTCGTCGCGGTCATCATGCTGCTCGTGATTGCGATCGGCATGGCCATGGATATGACCCCGACCATCCTCATTCTGACGCCGGTGCTCATGCCGGTGATCAAGGCTGCGGGCGTCGATCCGGTCTATTTCGGCGTGCTCTTTGTGATCAATTGCTCAATCGGACTGATCACGCCGCCGGTGGGCACGGTGCTCAACACGGTGGCCGGGGTTGGGCGCATCCCGCTCGAAGCGCTCGCGCGCGGGGCGTTGCCCTTTGTCGTGGCACAGCTCGCGGTGCTCTTTCTGCTTGTGGCTTTTCCCCCGATCGTCACCGTGCCGCTTGCCTGGCTCACGTCCTAATCCCGATTCGTTTTCCGTTGACAAGGAGGAACCGACCGATGAAACGTCTCTTGCGTCACCTGACCCAACTTACGGCGCTCGCGTGCGTGGCCTTCACCACAGCCGCTTTCGCACAGGAGCGAACGATCAAGTTCGCCACCCAAAACCCCAAAGGCCACCCGATCGTGATGGGCATGGAGCGCTTCGCCGAGCTCGTGCAGCAACGCTCGGGCGGTCGCATCAAGGTCAATCTGTTCCCGGGCGGAACGCTTGGCAGCGACCAGGCCAACGTCTCGGCGTTGCAAGGCGGGACGCTCGAAATGGCCTCGATGAACTCGGGCATTCTGGCCAGCCAGGTCAAAGAGTTCGCCATCTTCGACTTTCCCTTCATGTTTGCCAACACGCGCGAAGCCGATGCGGTGCTCGACGGGCCCTTCGGTCAGAAAATGCACGCGCGCTTGGAGGAAAAAGGACTGGTCGGTCTGGCCTATTTCGAGCTTGGCTTTCGCAACATCACCAACAGCCGTCGGCCGCTCAACCGTGTCGAAGACATCGCGGGGCTCAAACTGCGTGTGATTCCGAACGCGATCAACGTCGACTGGGTCAAGGCGCTCGATGCCAATCCTACGCCGCTACCCTTCCCGGAGGTCTACGCCGCGCTCGAACAGAAGGCGATCGATGGCCAGGAGAACCCACTCACGGTGATCAATGCGAACAAGTTCTACGAGGTGCAGAAGTTTCTTGCGATCACCAACCACCAATACAACCCACAGTCGGTGTTGGTGAGCAAGAAGTTCTGGGACACGCTCACGCCGGCCGAACAACGTCTGCTGCGCGAGGCAGCCCAGGAAGCGGCCAAATATCAGCGTGAACAGGCGCGTGCGCAGGTCGCCCAAGCACTCGACAATTTGAAAAAGCATGGCATGCAGGTGACCGAGTTCCCGCCGGCTGAAATCCTCAAGTTTGCGGAACGCATGCGCCCAGTCATTCAGAAGCACGCCGCAAGCGTCGGCGAAGCCACAGTCAATGAGCTTGTGGCCGAACTGACGAAGCTGCGGCGCTGATCGATCGGCGGGGCAGGCGTGCGGCGGCCGCATGCCTGCCTCCTCAACCAACGGAGCGTTCACGGTGCGTATCCTCGTCCTTCACGGTGTCAATCTGAACATGTTCGGCCAGCGCGACCCGAAACACTACGGCACGGCCACGCTGGCCGACATCGACCGTGCGCTCGGCGAACTGGCTGCCGAGCTGGGTGTAACAGTCGAATGCTTCCAGACCAACCACGAAGGCGAGATGGTCGAGCGCATCCACGCCGCGCACCGCGAGCGCGTCGATGCCGTGCTCATCAATCCCGGCGCCTGGACGCACTACAGCTATGCCATCCGCGACGCGCTCGAGATCCTGCGCTGCCCGGTCGTCGAGGTGCACATGTCAAACATCCATGCCCGTGAGCCTTTCCGCCACCACTCGGTGGTGAGCGCCATCGCGAAGGGCGTGATCTGCGGCTTCGGCGTGGAGTCGTATCGCTTGGCCTTGCGTGCCGCGGTGGCGCTCGGAGGCCAGCCTTGACTGCAGCCACCCTGTCGCCCCCGATCGTGCGCGATACGACCACACGCCTCGTCGACGACCGCCGTGTTTTGCTCGGGCTCATCGGACGGGGTATCGGGGCGAGCCTCACCCCGGCGCTGCATGAGGAGGAAGGTCGCCGACAGGGGTTGATCGTGCACTATCAGTTGGTGGACTTCGACCGCTCGGGCGCGGGCGATGAGGCGCTCAAATCCTTGGTGTTGCTCCTGGGCACGATCGGGTTTGCCGGTGTGAACGTGACTTACCCGTTCAAGCAAGCGGTCATCGCGCTGCTCGACCGCCTTTCCCCGGAAGCGGAGGCGATCGGCGCCGTCAACACCGTGGTTGTCGAACGCGGCGGGCTGGTCGGACACAACACCGATGCGAGCGGTTGGCGCTACGGCCTCGAGCATGGCCTGCCAGGGGCGGATTTGTCGCGGGTCGTGCTCGTGGGCGCGGGAGGAGCCGGGGCTGCGGTCGCCTATGCGCTCGGGACGCTGGGCGCCGAATCGGTGGTGATCCTCGACCGTGCCCCGGAACGCGCTGAAGAGCTTGCCAGGCGCGCTGCGCGGACGCATCCGAAGACGCACTACAGCACCGCACCGATCAGCAAGCTGGCGTTTTCAGCTGCCACCGGGGTGGTTCAGGCCACCCCCGTCGGCATGCACAAGCTGCCCGGTATGCCGTTTGATCCGGAATGGCTGCCCGAGCGAGCGTGGGTCAACGACATCGTCTACTTTCCGATCGAGACGGCGCTTTTGGCTGCTGCGCGGGCGCGCGCTCTGCGGGTGCTCGACGGCGGCGCCATGGCGGTCGGGCAGGCTGCGGCGGCCTTTGAGCACTTCACGGGCCGGCCTGCCAACGTCGAACGCATGCGCCAACACTTCATGCAGCTGCTGCGTGAGCGCAAGGAGCCCGACGCGGCGCAGGCACAAACGGGCACGCCCGGATAGCGCAGGCAGGCTGCATTCGTGGGAGACTCGAATGCACGGCAGCGAACGCGAGGGGATTCCCGAGACACCCAATCCGCTCGGCCTTGAAGGCATCGAGTTCATCGAGTTTTCGACCAACCGCCCGCAGTCGCTCGCCCTTGCGCTCGAGCGGCTCGGTTTTCGCGCCATTGCGCACCATCGCTCGCGCGAGGCGACGCTCTTTCGCCAGGCGCAAATGAATCTGGTGATCCAAGCCGATCCGGAAGCGCTCGGCGATGCGCCGCGCTACGAGATCACCGCGGTTGCCTTTCGCGTAGAGGATGCCGCCCAGGCGCTTGCACGCTGCGAACGGCTCGGAGGCTGGGCGCTCACCTCCCGGGCTCAGGCCATGGAGCTTGTGATTCCATCGATTCGCGGCCCGGCGGGGGCTCGCTTTTTCTTCGTCGATCGTGGGCGAGAGTTCTCGGTATTCGACATCGACTTTCGGCCGATTCCCGGGACGGACCCAACGGTGCCTGCCGTCGCAGGAACACGCTTTTTCGGGGTCGTGCAATACATTGCCGCGGGACGCTACGCCGATTGGATTCACTTCTATGAGCGGCTGTTCGGCTGGAAGCCCATTCCCGATGAGCTTCGCTTCGGCGTTTTGCCGCGCGGAAAGATCCTGGCGAGTCCGGGCGGCCAGTTCTTCTGGCAACTGATCGCCCCGGAGGGACGCTCAAGCGAGTATCCCGTCTCCGAAGCCTTGCACCGTGTTGCCTTCGCCTCATCGGATGTGCTGGCCAGTGTTGCGGCACTCAGAGCGCGTGGGGTGCAGTTTGTCGAAACGCCGAGTTTTCCGCTCCATGAGCGCGGGGCGCTCACCCATGCCTTGGTGGGCGATCTTGCGTTCGAACTGGTTCATGAGCCGCAAGGATGAGACGCGATTGGCCGCCCGTCGAGCGCTTCGGCATGGATACGATCTCGCTGGCCGGGACGCTCGAGGTCAAGCTGGAAGCGATGGCACGTGCGGGCTTTCGGCATGTCATGCTCTCTGCGCGCGATGTGGTCGGCCATCCAGCGGGGGTTTCGGGGGCAGCGCGGGCGGTGGCGGGTAGCGGCCTCACGGTCACGGGCTTTCAGGTGCTGCGCGACTTCGAGGGGCTGGATGATCAGCTGCACGCGTACAAACTCGACATTGCCAAAGCGATGATCGAGATGGCAGCAGCGGTCGGCGCGCCCTTGCTACTCACTTGTTCCTCGGTGTCGCGACATGCCACGGGTGCGCACGAGCGACTCGCCGAGGACTTGCACAAGCTCGCGATGCTGGCCCTGCCGTTTGGGATTCGGGTCGCATACGAGGCGCTGTCGTGGGGGCTGCATGTGAGCGACTATCGCGATGCCTGGGCCATCGTTCGTCGCGTCGATTGTCCGACCTTGACCCTTGCGCTCGATTCGTTTCACATGCTGGCCACTGCGAGTCCGTTTGAGGAGCTAAGCGAGATTGATCCGGAGCGCATCAGCCTGGTGCAGCTGTCGGACTTCATGTGGCAAGAGGTACGCACGGCCGAGGAGCGGCTCACCACGGCGCGAACGTTCCGTGTCTTTCCGTACGAGGGCGTCCACAGCAGCCAACTGCTTGCGCTCATCCAGGCGCTCGAAGCGATGGGGTATACGGGCCCATACAGCTTCGAGGTCTTCAACGACGATTACACCCAGCTTCCGCCGCGGGTCGTGGCGGAGCGAGCGCGTACGAGCGCGCGACGCCTTGCCGAGACGGTCCTGGCCCATCGAGAGCCGCCGGTCGCAAGCGCCTGAGGGATTGGGACCGCGGCGCACTCAGGCGCTGCGGGGAAGCCTGGTGAACGATAATCCCGGCGGTGTCAGCAAGCAAAGGCCGCTGTCAATGGTTGAGTGTTACCGCGAACGCTTGAGTACGGGGGTTCACCCCACGGCGCCGATCCTCGTGTGCGCCCACGCGCTCGGGGCGAATCTTGGCATGTGGCGTCCGCTTGCTCGAGAACTCGCCGGGCGCATCAGTGTGCTTGCCTACGATCATCGCGGGCAAGGGCGCTCAAGCGATCTCGGGCAGCCTTACACGATGGCCGATCTGGTTGAAGATGCCGCGGCGATTGTGCGCGCCGAACGAGAGCGTGCCGCAGGCGTGCCGATCGTTTTTTGCGGTCTCTCGATGGGCGGGATGGTGGCGCAGGGTTTGGCGGCGGCGCATCCGGGGCTCGTCGATGCGATCGTGGTGGCCAACAGCGCCATGTTCTTCGACGAGATGGCGCGGCAAGCCTGGCGTGCACGCATCGCAACCGTCGAGCGCGAGGGGCTTCAAGCCATCGTGCCCACGATCCTCGAGCGATGGTTCACGCCGGGCTTTCGCGCGCAAGCGCCCGAGACCGTGGAGGCGATCCGGCGCGATCTGCTCGCCAACGATCCGGCCGCCTACGTGCGCGCCTGTCAGGCGATCATGGCGATCGACTTCCGGCAGTCGAATCGCACGATCGGCTGCCCGACGCTTGTGATGGCGGGCGAGCATGACGGCTCCACACCGCCCGCGCTCTCCGAAGCCATCGCGGCTTCGATCCCCGGTGCGCGGCTTGCGCGGCTGGCCACCGCCCATCTGAGCGCCGTGGAAGCGCCGCAGGCCTTTGCCTCACTGGTCGAGTCGTTCTGCGAAGAGCTGCCGCGCCGGTGAAAGCGCAAAGGCTCCGGCCTCGGGCGGTACGGCCGTCGGGACGATCGAGAAAGCCCTGGGCTGGCCTATCATCCAAAGCGAAAAGCATCGACGGGGATCCGACACATGCAATTGAACCGTCCCGTCTACATCGCGGATGCGCTTCGCACGCCGATCGGACGCTATGGCGGAGCGCTTTCTGCCGTGCGTGCCGATGATCTGGCGGCTTGGCCGATTCGTGCGCTGCTTGAACGGCATCCCGGGCTTGAGCCTTCCCGGATCGATGAGGTGATTTTCGGCTGCGCCAACCAGGCCGGCGAGGACAACCGCAACGTCGCGCGCATGGCCGCACTTTTGGCCGGACTGCCGCAGACCGTGCCGGGGGTGACAGTCAATCGTCTCTGTGCTTCGGGTCTTGAGGCTGTGGGCCAGGCCGCGCGGCAAATCGCCCTCGGCGAGGCTGAACTGGCCATCGCCGGAGGGGTTGAGAGCATGTCGCGCGCGCCGTTCGTGCTGCCCAAGGCGCCGGTGGCGTTTGCCCGCGAGACCGCGATCTACGACACCACGATCGGCTGGCGTTTCGTCAATCCCAGGATGCAAGCGGCCTACGGCACCGATTCGATGCCCGAAACGGCCGAGAACGTCGCCTCGGAGTACGGCATTTCGCGCGAGGATCAGGATCGCTTTGCGCTTGGCTCGCAAGAAAAGGCGCTCGCGGCGCAAGCCCGTGGCGATTTCGCGCGGGAAATCGTGCCGGTGGAGGTGCCGCAAGCCAAGGGGCCAGCGCTCACGGTGGAGCGCGACGAACACCCGCGGGCGACCTCGCTTGAAGCGCTGGCACGTTTGAAGCCTATCGTGCGGGCCGACGGGACGGTGACCGCCGGCAATTCAAGCGGCGTCAACGACGGCGCTTGCGCCTTGATCCTGGGTAGCGAAGCTGCCCTTGCGCGCGCGGGCCTTTCTCCGCGGGCGCGTGTGCTTGGCATGGCCAGTGCCGGTGTGGCGCCTCGGGTCATGGGCATCGGGCCGGTTCCGGCCACCGCGAAACTGTGCGCACGGCTCGGCCTCAAGCTTGAGGATTTTGACCTGATCGAGCTCAACGAGGCCTTTGCCGCGCAGGCGCTCGCCGTGATTCGTGCCTGGGGACTGCGCGATGACGAGCCGCGTCTCAATCCGCTCGGGGGTGCCATTGCACTCGGGCATCCGCTTGGGATGTCGGGTGCGCGGCTGGTAACTACCGCCCTCCACCAGCTCGAGGCGCGCGGCGGTCGGCGCGCGCTGTGCACGCTCTGTGTGGGCGTGGGGCAGGGGCTTGCGCTTGCGCTTGAGCGCGTGGGCTGAGGCGCAAGCGGCCCACGCGTTCCGAATATTCGAGAAAACAGCGTGGGCTACGCTGCAATCGGCATGTGACGAAGACTCGCTAGCATCGTCGGCATCGACCGAGGAGCACTGCGGACGGAGTTCGGCCCTCAATGCCGTCTTCGCCGGCTTGGTGCTTGATTCCACGTTGGTGTTGTGGCCCGGGACGGAAGCCGGGCTTGGTGTGTGGCTTGTTCAGATGAAAGCGATCGAACACTTTCTCGAATCCTTCATGTTCAACGCGCGCTGGTTACTTGCGCCGTTTTACTTGGGGCTGGTGCTGGCGCTGGCCCTTCTGATGGTGAAGTTCATCAAGGAGTTTGTGGCCTTTGCGCCGCTTGTCTTCACCGGCCGCCCCGAGGATGTGGTGCTTGGGGTGCTCGCGCTGATCGACATCGTGATGATCGGTAATCTGATCCTGATCATCGTCTTTGCCGGCTACGAAAACTTCGTCTCCAAGATCGGCTCGGACAACCATGAGGACCGTCCGGACTGGATGGGACATGTCGGCTTTGCCGACCTCAAGATGAAGCTGATCGGCTCGATCGTGGCCATTTCGGGCATCGAGCTGCTCAAAGCCTTCATGCACACGAGCGCCTATTCGCGGGAGGAGCTTGCCTGGAAGGTCGGTTTGCACATGACCTTTGTCATCTCGGGCGTGCTCTTTGCCGTGATGGATCGTCTGAGCGCCGGCAAAAACGACAAGGGCCATTGAGGGGCGGCGCGGTCGGGGCAAACGGGGGCTCTGAAACAATACGCGCACGGAGTCCTCACGACTGCGTGACGGTCGTGAGCCGGCGGCTGCCGGTACGCGGCGTGGGTCAATCCTGCAGCCGCCAGTGACCGGAGCGACCCTCACTGAGCCCATCATGATCCCGATCTCCCGCCCTTTCATCGGCCCTGAGGAACGCGCCCTCGTCGAGGCCGTACTGGATTCGGGGCATCTCGTGCAAGGTCCGCGGGTGGCGGAGCTCGAGACGCTCTTTCGAGAAAAAACCGGCGCCAAACATGCCATTGCCGTCTGTAATGGCACCGCGGCGCTTCACACCGCACTGCTTGCGCACGGCATTGGGCCGGGCGATGAGGTCATCACCACGCCATTTACCTTCATGGCCTCGGTGCATGCAATCCTCTTTGTCGGGGCCACACCGCGCTTTGTCGATATCCTGCCTTGCTGCTTCAACCTTGACCCGCGGCAGCTCGAAGCGGCGATCACCCCGCGGACCAAAGCGATTCTGCCGGTCCATCTCTACGGCTTTCCGGCCGATCTGCCGGCCATTCAGGCGGTGGCAGACCGGCATGGGCTTGCAGTCATTCAGGATGCCGCGCAGGCCGTGGGGGCAACCGTGGCGGGTGAGCCGCTTGGACGCTTCGGCACGGCCTGCTACAGCCTCTACGCGACCAAAAACGTACACAGCGCCGAAGGCGGCATGGTGACCACGAATGATGATCAATTGGCCGAGCGCTGTCGGCTCATCCGGGCGCACGGCTCACCGCGGCGCTACTACCACGACACGCTCGGCTACAACTTTCGCCTCTCCGATTTGCATGCGGCGCTTGCCATCCCGCAGATGCGCCGGCTCGAAGCCATCATCGCCCAGCGGCGCGCAAATGCCGAATGGCTCAACGCCCACATCGTCAACCCGCGTGTGATCACCCCGCGGCTTGCCGGATGCTGCGCGCGGTCAAGCCTTGCTTGCCAAGCTCTCGGTCATGTGTGGCACCAGTACGTGGTGCGCATTCCCGAAGGCCGCGACGAAGCGGTCGAGAAACTCACGGCGCTTGGCATCGGCACGGCCGTTTTCTACCCGGTGCCCGCGCATCGGCAAAAACATATCCTTGAGCGCGGCCTGGGCGAGGTGCAGCTTCCAATGGCCGAGCAAGCGGCGCGCGAAGTGCTCGCGCTTCCGGTGCATACGGGGCTCACCGAGGCCGAGCTCGAAACGATCGCCCGCGCGGTCAACGCCTTGTGAGGCGAAGCATGTCGGCTCCGCTCAATGTCTGCGTGATCGGCTGCGGCGCCATGGGGCGAAACCATGTGCGCGTGCTTTCGGATCTTCCAAGCGTTGAGCTGTGCGCGCTTGTGGATCCAAACCCGCATGCCTGCGCGGCGCTGTCGCACCGCTACCGCGTCCCGGCTTATCCGAGCGCGGAGGCGATGCTCGAAGCGGTGCAGCCGGCTGCCGCGGTCGTGGCGGTGCCCACGGTTGCGCATCGCAGCGTCGCCGGTCAACTGATCGAGCGCGGCATCCATGTTTTCGTCGAAAAGCCCATCGCCAGTAGCGTGGCCGAGGCCGAAGCCCTCATCGCGCAAGCGCGCGCCGCGGGCGTGGGGCTCTTCGTCGGACATATCGAACGCTTCAACCCGGCCGTGCTCGAACTCCGGCAGCGACTGTCGGCCGGTGAACTCGGGCGCGTGCTGCACGTTGAGGCAAGGCGCCAGGGACCGTTCCCGGTGCGAATTCAGGACGTCGGCGTGGTCATCGATCTGGCCGTTCACGACATCGACCTCGTGCGCTTTGTCACTGGCAGCGAGGTGGAGCGCGTCTACGCCGAGACCACTCAGCGCTTGCATGAGGCGCATGAGGATTTGCTTCGCGCCACCATGCGCCTCAACGATGGCGTGGTCGCTTCACTGGCCGTGGACTGGCTCACGCCGACGAAGGTGCGCTCGCTCACGGTGACCGGCGAGCGTGGCATGTTCCAAGTCGATCTGCTCACGCAAGACCTGTTCTGGTATGAAAACGCCGCTGCGGCTGAGGAACGTGAGGACGACATCGCGCTGCTGCGCGGTGTGCGCGAAGGGCGCATGATTCGGCATGTGGTGCGCAAGCGCGAACCGCTCGTCGCCGAGCTCGAGGCGTTCGTACGCTTCGTGCGCGAGCCGGGCTCGGTCGAGGTGGTCTCCGGCGAGGATGGCACCGCCGCGATTCACGTTGCGCAGGCGATGCTTGCCTCCGCCCGCAGCGGCCAGGTGGTGCGGCTCGTCTGACGCGGGCGCAGTTATTCGACGGCTTGAATGACCGCGCGAAGCGTGTCGACGCACTGCGCGATGTGCGCCTCCTCGACGATGAGCGGCGGCGACAGGGCGATCGTGTCGCCTGTGGCGCGGACCATGAGCCCGCGTCGGTAGCACTCGACAAACACATCGAAGGCGCGTCGGCCGGGCACACCGGGACGGGGTTCTAGCTCGACCGCGGCAACGAGCCCGTCGTTGCGAATGTCGATGACGCGCGGCGTGCCGCGCAAGCTGTGCACTGCCTCTTCAAAGACCGGCGCCATCGCACGCGCCCGCTCGAAGAGTCCCTCGCGGGCGTAGAGCTCAAGGGTCGCCTGGGCCGCCGCGCACGCAAGCGGATGCGCCGAGTAGGTGTAGCCATGCGGCAGCTCGGGCAAGTGTTCTGGGCCCTGCATGAACGCTTCGTAGATCTCGCGCGTCACAAGTACGGCGCCCATCGGCACCGAGGCATTCGTCAAGCCCTTGGCGCAGGTGATCATGTCGGGCGCAACGCCGTACTTTTGCGCGGCAAAGGCCGCTCCAGTGCGTCCGAAGCCGGTGATGACCTCATCGAAGATGAGCAAGATGCCGTGCTTCGTGCAAATCTCGCGCAGCCGTTCGAGGTAGCCTTTGGGCGGGATGAGCACGCCGGTCGAACCGGCGATCGGCTCGACGATCACCGCCGCGATGGTGGAGGCATCGTGCAGGGCGACGAGTTTTTCGAGCTCATCGGCCAGGTGTGCGCCGTGTTCGGGCTGTCCGCGCGAGAAGGCATTGAGTTCGGGCAGATGGGTCGAAGGCAGATGATCGACCCCTGCCACCAGCGCGCCGAAAAACTTGCGGTTGTAGACGATGCCGCCGACCGCTGTGCCGCCCAGATTGACACCATGGTAGCCACGCACGCGTCCGATCAAGCGCGTGCGCGTGCCTTGGCCGCGTTGGCGCTGGTAGGCAAGCGCGATTTTCAAGGCGGTATCGACCGACTCGGAGCCTGAGTTCGTAAACATCACATGCCTGAGCGGCTCCGGAGCGATCGCTACGAGCCGGTTGGCCACCTCGAAGGCGAGCGGATGCCCCATGTTGAACGGCGGGGCGAAATCCATCGTTGCGGCCTGGCGCTGAATGGCCTCCACAATGGGCCGCCGGTTGTGGCCGGCGTTGACGCACCACAGACCCGCCGCCATGTCGAGCACTTTGCGCCCATCGTGGCTCGTGTAGTACATGCCCTCAGCCGCCACGAGCAGGCGCGGCGCGCTTTTGAACTGACGGTTGGCGGTAAACGGCATCCAGTGCGCCGCCATCGCCTCGCGGTCAAGTTCGCTGTGCAGGTGCTCAAGTTCGGTGATCGCGTTCATGATGCGCTGCCTCGGTGGGGACCGGCGCGCGACCCAAGCGGCCGCGCACTCTGGAAAGCTTCGATTTTCTCGCTTCGCCATAATTTGTCCATGCCGAATATGCATTTCGTGCACTGGGTGTTGACGGCACCTCGGCCTGGGCCGCGTCTAATCGTGCTCGGGGCTGTGCATGGCAATGAACGCGCCGGCACGTTGGCGCTCAAACGCCTCGCGGCGGAGTTCGAAAGTGGCCAGCGTGTGCTCAAGCGCGGGCGGCTGACGCTCGTGCCGATCACCAACCCAAAGGCCTACGCGCAAAACACCCGCAACGGCGA
The DNA here is from genome assembly GCA_025056355.1 of Casimicrobiaceae bacterium. GTDB lineage: Bacteria > Pseudomonadota > Gammaproteobacteria > Burkholderiales > Casimicrobiaceae > Casimicrobium. The sequence goes on from JANWWI010000008.1 coordinate 38,696, forward strand.
CCGCAACCTCAATCGGCGCTTGCGTCCGACGGCGCTGCCGCTTGAGTTCGAGGATCACGTGGCCAACTGGCTCTGTGCGCTGCTTGCCGAACATGATGGTTTGCTTGATTTGCACTCTTTCATGGCGCCGGGCGAGCCGTTTGCACTGGTGGGGTCCGAGACCGAACTTGACGGGGTGACTCCTTTTCGGCATGCCGAGCGCGAGGTCGCGCTCGCGCAGCGGCTCGGGGTGAGGCGCTGTGTGGATGGGTGGCTTTCGACCTACGAGCGCGGTGTGGCACGCCGCCGCGCGCGGCCGTTGCCGGGGGCGCCTGCGGCCACGCTCGATGCCGAGTACGCGATCGGCACCACCGAGTACATGCGTGCGCTCGGCGGCTGGGCGATCACGCTCGAATGCGGCCAGCATGAGGATCCGCGTGCGCCCGAAGTGGGCTACCAGGCGCTGCTCAACCTCCTGGCCGAACTGGAGATGATCGAGGCGCCCAAGCCCGTGCCGCAGCCGCTCGAAGGCGTGCGGCTGGTCGACGTGATCGACCGGCACGACCCGCAAGATGTCTTCGTGCGCGAGTGGAAGAGCTTTGATCCGCTGCGCGCGGGCGAGCCCATCGCACGGCGCGCAAGCGGTGAACTGCTGACCGCGCCGGCGGATGGCTGGATCGTGTTTCCGGCCAAGGCGGCCCAACCCGGGTCGGAGTGGTATTACCTTGCTGAGCGGACCGAGCGCTTTGCGGTTTGCCCAGGTCGGGGTCGCGTTGACTGAGTACGAGGACCGCCTGCTACTCCCTTTCCTTCAGCACTCTACGCTCGTACCCTCAACGCCAAACACGCAACCCCTCTGGAGGTGACTCCCTCATGGAGCTTTCTTCGGTTCTGACTTCCGCTCTGGAGGGCGGGTACGTCGCGCTCCATCCCGAAACGGGTACGACGACACAGGGCAAAACCGTCGAAGAAGCGCTCGACAGCCTGCGCGAAGCCACCGCGCTCTACCTCGAAGAATTTCCACTTCCAACCGTTGGTCGATCGTTACTGACGACGATCGAGGTGGCCCTGCATGCCTAGACTGCCCATCGTGTCAGGCGCGGAGGCGATCTCTGCGCTTGAGCGGCTGGGTTTCATCGTCGTTCGGCAGCGTGGCAGTCATGTCGTGCTCCGCCGCGGAGCGTCCGGGGGGGGGTGGTGCCCAACCATCGCGAACTCACGTCGGCAACCCTGACCGGTTGTGCTCAAGCAGGCCGGGGGTGACCCTGAGGCATTCATCGAGGCACGGAAGTCCTGATGCGCGGCCACGAGCGAACCAAGCATCGCTCGCCGTGCGGCTACTGTGACACCGGCATGTCGAAGTCCGCGGCTTTGGGCGCGGCCGCGTCGCCGTGGTGGTGTCGCGCCCCGGCCCGGGCTCGATTTGTGTTGAGTGCCGGGCGGTCCACCTGTGCCAGCTCGACGGCGGACAAACCGCAAGCCATCGAATTGACAGATTGATTTTCACATCGCGGGCGATATCATTTTGCGGTGATTGTCGTGCTCGACACGGATGTCGTTGTGGCCGCGATGCGTAGTCCGCGGGGCGCGAGTGCCGGTTTACTTCGCCTCTTGCGTCAAGGCCGACTGCGGGTGGCCGTGAGCGTGCCGCTTTTCGCTGAGTACGAGGCAGTTTGCCAGCGACCGCACCACCGACAGGCCGCAGGCTTGACGGAGGCTCAAGTCAGTGCCTTCCTCGATGGTTTGGCGAGCTTGGTGACGCCGGTGGAGATCCACTACAACTGGCGCCCACAATTGCGCGACGTGGCCGATGAGATGGTTCTCGAGGCGGCGGTCAACGCGGGCGCAGATGCGCTGGTGAGTTTCAATCATCGAGACTTCGCAGCGGCTGCGGCCCGCTTTGGGCTGCGGCTTCGGCTGCCCGGAGAAGTACTGAGGAGTCTCCCCCATGAGTGATGTCAGCATCTATCCCCTGCGCCTACCGCGCTCCTTGCGCGCGGGCGTCGAGCGCATGAGTGCACAAGACGGCGTGAGCATCAATCAATTTGTGGCCATCGCCGTGGCCGAGAAGCTCGCCACCATGCAGGCGGAAGCCTTCTTCGCCGAGCGTCGCGCGCGCGCCGACCTGGACGCATTCGATCGCATTTTGAACCGCGAAGGGGGCGAGCCACCGGGTCCGAAAGACCAGCCCTGAACGGAAGTTTTCGCGCACCCAGCCCTCGAACCGCTTCCACCGTCACCGCGAAATCCATCGCCCCCCGGTAGGGGCGCCCTGGGGCGAAGATCTCCTCGCGGCTGAGGCGCATGTGCGTGTGACGCAATCGAGGATCGTGCCGCCGAGCCAGAGGCCGCTCTTGGGGTCCGGCACGCGCAAGTCGAAGGCATCGACCACGAGTTGTGCTCTGGCCTGGGCGCTATTTCCTCGATGTCGCTTGTGATGCGCGCGAGCGCGTTGCGGATGAGGATCGAGCCGGTGTTGATCGATGCCGCGGGCGAGCCCGTGGCCAACCCGGAGCGCCCGCGCGCGCTCGGCAAGCGCGGGCAGATCATCTAGATGCGCGAGAGGGGCGCGCAGGCGCGGCCGCTGGCCGGGTCGAAACCTTCGCCATGGCGATCGCAAAGGCCGCGGGCACAGCAACCATGGCTCAAATGCGGGAGGAAGTCCGCCAAAGTGGGCAGGCTCAGGCAACGGGTTCGACTGGCAAGGCGGCGGGCCATCGATCGGCAGGGTGGCGCGGGAGGGCATGCGCTGCTTTGTGGATGTCGAAGATGAGCGGCCGGCTCCGTCACGCCGACAGGGATCGCGTTCAAAATGCCGAGTTGAGCGATGATCGACACCGTCCATAAAATTTCGGAAGCGTTTTCCGACCAACGGAATAGCCATGCCTGACCGCGAAAAGGAGCAACTGCGCGACGCAGCCCTCGAATACCACCGCCGACCGCGGCCCGGCAAGCTCGAAGTGAGCGCGACCAAGACGCTCACCAACCAGCGCGATCTGGCGCTCGCTTACTCGCCGGGCGTGGCCTTCGCCTGCGAGGAGATCGTGCGCGACCCGGCGCAGAGCTTTTCGCTGACCTCGCGCGGCAACTTGGTGGCTGTGGTCACCAACGGCACCGCCGTGCTGGGCCTTGGCCCGATCGGGCCGCTTGCTGCGAAGCCAGTCATGGAAGGCAAGGCGGTGCTGTTCAAGAAGTTTGCGGGCATCGACTGCTTCGACATCGAGATCAACGAGCGCGATCCGGACAGGCTGATCGAAATCATTGCGGCGCTCGAGCCGACCTTCGGCGGCATCAACCTCGAAGACATCAAGGCGCCCGAATGCTTCTACATCGAGCGCAAATTGCGCGAGCGGATGAAGATCCCGGTTTTTCACGACGATCAGCACGGCACAGCGATCATCGTGGCCGCGGGGATCCTCAATGGCCTGCGGGTGGTCGGCAAAAAGCCGGAAGAGGTCAAGCTGGTCTGCTCAGGCGCCGGGGCGGCGGCACTGGCCTGCCTCGACATGCTCGTGGCGATTGGCATCCGCCGCGAAAACATCTGGGTGGCCGACATCAAGGGTGTGCTCTACAAGGGCCGCACCGAGGAGATGGATGAACACAAGGCCCGATACGCGCAAGCAACCGAGCTTCGCACGCTTGAGTCGTTGCTCGACGGGGCCGATATCTTCCTCGGGCTTTCGGCTGCGCGTGTGCTCAAGCCCGAGTGGCTGGCCAAGATGGCGCCTTCGCCGCTGATCTTTGCCCTGGCCAATCCCGAGCCGGAGATCATGCCCGATGTGGCCAAGGCTGCGCGTCCCGATGCGGTGATCGCCACAGGACGCAGCGACTATCCAAACCAGATCAACAACGTGCTGTGCTTCCCCTTCATCTTCCGCGGAGCGCTTGATGTGGGCGCAACCACGGTCAACGAGGCGATGAAGCTTGCAGCGATGCATGCGATCGCGGATCTGGCCATGGCCGAGCAAAACGATCAGGTCGCGGCGGCCTATGGCGAGGCGGGCACGCTCAGCTTTGGCCCGGAATACTTGATCCCGAAGCCGTTTGATCCGCGGCTGATTACCCGTATTGCGCCGGCGGTGGCCAAGGCCGCGATGGATTCCGGCGTGGCCACACGGCCGATTGCTGACTTCGACGCGTACCGCGAGCGGCTCACGGAATTTGTCTACCACTCCGGGGCGGCCATGAAGCCGATCTTCTCCGCGGCCAAGAAGGCTCCGCGCCGGGTGGTCTTTGCCGAAGGGGAAGATGAGCGGGTGCTGCGTGCGGTGCAAGTGGTGATCGACGAGGGGCTCGCCCGGCCGATCGTGATCGCACGGCCGGCGGTGTTCGAGCGGCGTGTCGAGCGCTACGGGCTCAGGATCAAAGCCGGCGTGGATGTGGAGCTCGTCAACCCGGAAAACGACCCGCGCTACCGCGACTACTGGCAGGAATACCACCGACTGACCAAACGCAAGGGGGTCTCCGAGGCGTACGCGAAGCTTGAGATGCGCCGTCGGCATACGCTGATCGGCGCCATGATGGTGCGCAAGGGTGATGCCGATGCCCTCATTTGCGGCACCTACGGCACCCATGCGCTGCACTTGCGCTACATCGATCAGGTGCTGGGGCTCGAACCCGGCGCGCATGTCTATGCCGCGATGAATGGGATCCTCTTGCCGGGGCGGCTCGTCTTTCTGGTCGACACCCACGTCAACTACGACCCAACGGCGCAGGAATTGGCCGAGATCACGCGGATGGCCGCTGCGGAGCTCACGCGCTTTGGCATCGAACCGAAGGTGGCGCTTCTGTCGCACTCGAACTTCGGCACCTCGGACAAGCCCTCGGCGGTCAAGATGCGCGAGACCCTTGCGCTTTTGCGCGAGCAGGCGCCCGATCTGGCCGTCGATGGTGAGATGCACGGCGACAGCGCACTCGATGAGAGCCTGCGCGCGGGCTATGACGTGGCCTGGTCCGGTTCGGCGAACTTGCTTGTCTGTCCGAACCTCGATGCCGCCAACATCGCCTACAACCTGCTCAAAACCGGCGCCGGGCAGGGCATTGCCATCGGGCCGATCCTGCTCGGTTGCGCCAAGCCCGTGCACATCCTCACCCCCTCGGCCACGGTACGACGCATCGTCAACATGACCGCGCTTGCGGTGGTCGATGCCAACGCCCAGCCGCCGAGCCTGTTCGATCTGAGCCATGGCGCACGGCGATGAAGCCCCGGCCGCGTGGTTTGTGCGCCACGCAGCGCTTGTGGCCGCGGGTGCGCGGCTTCTCGATGTGGCCGCTGGGCGCGGCCGTCATGCACGCTTTTTTGCCGCGCGCGGGGTGGAGGTGGTGGCCGTCGATCGCGATGCCGAGGCGCTTTCGAGCCTGAGCGGGGTACCCCGGGTGCGCATCGAAGTGCACGATCTGGAGGCGGGCGCGTGGCCCTATCCGGCGGCAAGCTTCGATGCGGTGCTTGTGTCGAACTATCTCTGGCGGCCGAGCTTTGAGGCCCTTCTTGCCACGGTGCGCCCGGGTGGGGTGCTCCTGTATGAGACCTTCATGGTCGGGCATGAACGCTATGGGCGTCCCTCACGACCGGAGTTTTTGCTGCGCGTGAACGAACTGCTTGAGCGGTTGCTGCCGCGTTTTGAAGTGATGGCCTTCGAGCAGGGCGACGACGGCCAGGCGGTCAAGCAGCGCGTGGCGGCGCGACGCTTGGGGTGAGGCTCACGAGGGTGTCGCCCTCGATGGTTGCGCGCCCGGTGGTGCAGGCTTGTTCGATGAGCCAGTGCGCGTAGGCCTCATCCGAGTAGCGAAAACACTGCGCGTTCAAGTCACGGTGGATGCCCACACGGCGCACATAGGCGGGCAGCTCCGCAAGCGGCAGACGCTTGCGCCACAGAAGCGCAAAGACAAACATGCCCCGTGCCACGCTGCGCGCCAGGCGCCCATCATCGGCCGCAAAGGCCTCTAGCCGCGCTTGTGCACGGGCCAGTGCTCCGCGCACATCGCGAAACGCTGGCCCGTGCCCGGGTAAGACGAGCTCGATCGACAGCTCGTTGAGCCGCTGGAGGGTTGCCCGCTGCTCGGCCAAGGGCGCGGGGTCGATCGCCTGGGGCAGCACGAAGCCAAAACCGTTTTCCCAGAGGGCATCGGCCGAAATAAGGCAACGCCACCTCGGGCAATAGAGCACGATCGAGCCCATGTCATGGCCGGGGCTTGCCACGACCTCCCAGAGGGTTCCGCCGAGGGGCAGGCATTCTCCGGGTTCAAGCGTCCGATGCCACGCGAAAGGATCGGCTTGCTGATCGGCGTAAGAGAGCATCTGCGCTGGGCTGTCCCAGCGCTCAAGGGCCGGCACTTCGCCTTCGGGCACGAGGATTTCAAGCCCCGGGTAGCGCCGAGCAAGCGTGGCGTTGCCGCCGATGTGGTCGCTGTGGATGTGGGTGTTGATGAGCCGCTCGAGCGGCCGTGGGCCGAGGGCTTGCGCGAGCCGATCGAGCGTCTCCGGCGTTGAGCTCAAGTAGCCCGAATCGATGAGCGTGGCCGGCTCATCGGGCCGTGCAAAAAGAATGTGGTTTGCGCAGAGCCAATCGCGTTCGATGAAGTGCACGCCCGGCGGCAGATCGGCGGTCGGGGCAGCCGCGGGCGCTTGGGTTTCCTCAGGAGGCAGAGGCATGGCTCAGAAGCTCTGCAGCAAAGCCTGCCTGCGCGAGCGCCTCAAGCAGGACCGCCACATGCGCGCGGTCGCGGGTCTCCACGGTCAACTCGATTTCGGTCGACTTGACGCTAAAGACCCCGAACATCCGCTGATGCTCCACATCGAGGATGTTGCCGCCGGCATCGCCCACGACCTTGGCCAGCCGCGCAAGCGAGCCGGCCACATCGGGCACCCGCGCCCGGAGGCGGATGAGTCGCCCTTCGCGCACGAGGTTACGCATCAGGATGGTGGCCAAAATGCGGCTGTCGATGTTGCCGCCGCAGAGCACCACGCCGACTTCCCGACCGGCAAAGCGCTCGGGATGCTGAAGCAAGGCCGCAATGCCCGTGGCGCCGGCGCCTTCGGTCACGGTCTTTTCGATTTCGATGAGCAGCGCGATGGCCTGCTCGATCGTGGCCTCTTCCACAAGGAGCATCTGATCGACCAGCGCCCGCGCAATGGCAAGCGGAAGTGCGCCGATATCCCGCACCGCCAGGCCTTCGGCCAGCGTCTCCGTGCCCACCTGCACAGGCTTGCCCGCAAGCAGTTGGGCCATGGCTGGATAGGTCGAGGACTCCACGCCGATCACCTCGATCCCGGGGCGGATGCTTTTAGCCGCCACGGCACAGCCGGCGATGAGCCCGCCGCCGCCGACCGGCACCACGAGCACCTCAAGCGCGGGGTTGGCTTCGAGCATCTCAAGCGCGACCGTTCCCTGCCCGGCGATCACCAGCGCATCGTCATAGGGATGGACGAACACATAGCCGTGTTCTTCGGCCAGGCGTTTTGCATGCGCTGAGGCCTCGGCAAGCGTCTGGCCGGCAAGTACGACACGGGCTCCGAGCGCTTCGGTGTTTCGCACTTTGACAAAGGGCGTGAAGGCCGGCATCACGATGGTGGCCGGGATGCCCAAACGCCCCGCGTGGTAGGCCACCCCTTGCGCATGGTTGCCCGCGCTCATCGCAATCACGCCGCGCCGGCGCTCTTCGTCGCTGAGCGAGAGCAGTTTGTTGAGCGCGCCGCGCTCTTTGAAGCTCGCGGTGAACTGAAGGTTTTCGAACTTGAGCCACACCGTGCAGCCGAACAGGCGCGACAAGGTGCGCGAGTGCAAGCAGGGGGTGCGCTCGATTGCGCCGCGAAGGGCTTCGCGCGCCGCTTGCACATCGTCAATGCCGACGGGAAGTCTCGCTTGCATGAGCCATTCTATGAACAACGCTTGGCTTCGGACTTCGGCAGCGCAGCCGAAGCGTTTCCAAAAAACCTCGTGCAGTCACTGCGGTAGACTGCCGGCATCTCACGAATGTGCGTGGACGAATTTGCGCGGCGTTGCAAGCTCTCAGAGCATCGTCGGGTGGACGGCCGCCGCGGTTTTCGCAGGCGCCTTCCTGTCGCGCTGGCTGGCGCTGGAGCAGCCGCTGAACCTCCTCTGGATCCCCGCGGGGGTTTCTTTTGCCGCGACCTGGAAGTATGGGCCCGTGGCACTGCTCGGGGTGGCCCTTGGCATCGCGTTGTGGGCGCTGCTCAGCTACGGGGCGCACCCGATTCTTGTTCCGGGCGCGATTGCGATCGAGGTGACGGTCACATGGCTTATCGTGTGGACCCTGAGGTTGCTGCTTCGCCGCTTCGGTCAAGCTGCAGGCGAGACATCCGGGCCGGTCAAACGCCTGCGTTGGCTTCTCTGTTTTTATGCTGCTTCGGTTTTCGTCGGTGCACCGCTTGCGGCGGTGGGCGGCAGCGCGGTCTTCGCGGCGGCTCAGCTGCACGCCGAGCTTGGGGCAGTTCGTGCGGCGCTTGCCTATTGGATTTCGGAAGCGCTTGCGCTTCTGCTCGTGGCACCGACGCTTCTGAGCTGGCTGCCGCGCGAGCCGAGCGATCGCAATTTCATCCCCTACGGTCTGTCAAGACTTGTTCGCGATCCGCGCTACCTGGCTGTCGATCGGGCCGTGATCCTTTTGGTGGCACTGATCACGTTGGGGGTGCTGGCGCTTCGTGCTTGGGGCCTTCATGCCTTCGAGGCAGCGCTGTTGCTTGCTTATCTCCTGGCGATGGCTTTTTGCGCCTTGCGGCACGGGGCGCGCACCACCTACACCACCTTACTGTTGTCGGCACTCTTGTTGAGCACAGCCCTGACGGCCGAGCCCGATCGCGGGTTCGTGGGCGGGTTGAAGCCGCACGAGGTTTCGCCAGCGATCTTCGAGATCGTGGCCTTGCTGTTTGTGGCCACGGCGCTCACCCAAATCCTTCAGGCCGTCTCGAGCGACCGCGCCGAGGGGCTGCGGCGCCTTGAGGAGCAGTCGACACGGGATGCCACCACGGGCTTACTCAACGAGTTCGGTTTTGAGCAGTGGCTCGAACAAGCGCCTAAGGCGGAATCCCTGCTCGTGGTCAGTGCGTTTTTCGGTCGCCGGGCCCGCATTGAGGCCATCACGCGACAGATCCCGCTCAGTGAGCTTCGGCGCGCAATCGGTACGCAGCTGCAGGAGCTCGGCGCAGCCGCTGCCGTGCGACTCGAAGGCGAGCACTATGCCCTCGTATTTCGCGAAGCGGAGGGTTCCTCCGGTATCGCGCAGCGAATGGCTCGGGCGCTCAGCAGTCTGAGAGTGACAGGCGCCGACGGTCAACGCGTGACGCTGCATCCAGCCCTTGCAGCACTTCGCCTGCCGCCCGGCGTTCGCCCGACCACCGCGCAGCTGCTGACAAGTTTGAGCAGCATCGAGGTTCCCAGCGGCGACATGCGCAGTGCGCAACTCAAGGTGCGTGAGTTTTCTCCCGAAATCGAAACCGCTCTTCGCGAGCGCAGCGAACTCCTCGCCGCGGTCGAGAGCGGGGTTCGACGGGGTCGAATCGTGCTGTTTGCGCAGCCGATCCAGCGTTGTGACGGCCGCGACGGGGAGATGGTGTCGATCGAGGTGCTGTCTCGCATGCCGGACGCGCGCGGCAACTTGATCCTGCCCTCCGAGTTCCTGCCGGCGGTGGCCCAGCTGGGGCTTTTGCGAGTGTTCGACCGACAGGTGATCGAACGCGTCTTCTCATGGTATGCGCACCACCGGACGGCCTACGAGCGCACCCGTCAGTGTGCAATCAACCTGAGCGCGTCCTCGGTCGAGGACGTCTCTTTGCCCGACTTTATCGCCGAGCGCCTCGCCCATTACCGCTTGGGCGCTGAACGGTTTTGTTTTGAGATCGTGGAGTCGACCGCCGTTGCGGACCTGGACCGAGCGCAGTCGGTTCTCATGGAGTTACGCCAGCTTGGCCTGCGCATCGCGGTGGATGACTTCGGAACAGGCTTTGCCACGTTCAGTTACTTGAAGCGCTTTCCCGTTGACGAGCTCAAGATCGATGGCAGTTTCATCGAGACCGTTGCACAGGATCCGGTGAGCGAAGAAGTCGTTCGCTCCACCGTGGCTGTGGCGAAGCGCCTGGGGCTGCGTACGATCGCTGAATGCGTGAGTCATCCCGGGCTCGGGGAGATCGTGGCTGAGCTCGGTGTCGACTATGTGCAGGGCAATGCGGTTGCATTTGCCGAACCGATCGAACGCCTCTATGGCTTGCCCGAGTCGGCCTTGGAGTTCTTCGACGGGTCGGAGTCGCCCCAAACCTGCGGCTGAGTGCGCAGCCACGCGCGGCCGTAAGCGAGGAGGTTGATCGCAACAACGGTTGCGGCCATCAGGTGTTGAACCTCGGGGGTCAACGCATCCGGGTAGATGATCGGGAGTAAGTAGCGCGCCACAAACCCCCCTTCATATGTGGCTTCGCCCGCACGAGCCAGCAAAGCGTTTTCAAGTGGGGTGAGGGGGCAGGTCCAGCCGAAGACCGAGATCGCCACCGCCCATGCGACGGCTGCCAAATGCAGCCAACGGAGCCGTCGCCGCTCGGCGAGGAAAAAACCGCCGACGAGCACGAAAACGATGAAGGCTAGGTGCACGATCAGCACGAGATCGGCAGCAAGCGAAAAGGCGGTGCGCATGAAATGCCCCTCAGGCGAGCATTCGGAGGAAGTCGGCAATCAAGCGCTGACGCTCGGCGAGCGTTGCCGTGGAGCGTTCGATGCGAATGCGATCCTGACCCGCAAAGCGCATCCGCGCGTCGCGCTGCACCAGCGCGATGAGCCGTGCGGTGTCGAAAGGCGGATGCGGCCCGAAGGTAATGACGCTGCGCTCAGGTGCGGCATCGATCTTTTTGACCCCGGCACGCCGGCCGAGGATGCGCAGCTCATGCGCGGCCAGCAGCGTCTCGGCCTCGGGCGGCAGCGGCCCGAAGCGGTCGATCAGCTCTTCTTTGAGTGCTTCAAGCTGTTCAAGCTGCGTGCAGTTGGCCAGGCGCTTGTAAAGCACGAGCCGTTCGTGGATGCCGGGGCAATAGGCCTCAGGAAGCCGCGCCGGGGTGTGCAGGTTGACTTCGGTGATGACGCCGAGCGGCTCATCGAGATCGGGCTCGCGGCCCGCTTTGAGCGAGGCGACGGCCTGCTCCAGCATGGCGCTGAACAGCGAGAAGCCGACCTCCTGGATTTCGCCCGATTGCCGCTCGCCGAGCAGCTCGCCCGCGCCGCGGATCTCCAGGTCGTGCATGGCCAGGAAAAACCCCGAGCCGAGTTCTTCGAGCTGGGTGATCGCCTCGAGGCGCTTTTTGGCATCGGCTGTGATGGCCTCTTCGTTCGGGATCAGTAAATAGGCGTAGGCCTGATGGTGGCTGCGCCCGACGCGACCACGCAGCTGATGCAGCTGCGCGAGACCGAAGCGGTCGGCGCGGTGGATGAGGATCGTGTTGGCGCTGGGCACATCGATGCCCGTTTCGATGATGGTTGAGCAGAGAAGCACCTGGATGCGCTGCTGGTAGAACTCCCGCATCACGCGCTCAAGGGCAAGCGCCCCCATCTGCCCATGCGCGACTTCGATGCGCGCTTCGGGCACAAGGGACTCAAGCCGCACGCGTTGCCGCTCGATCGAATCGATGTCGTTGTGGACGAAATAGACCTGCCCGCCGCGCTTGAGCTCGCGCAGGATCGCCTCGCGAATGAGGCCGTCGCTTTCCTTGGCGACAAAGGTTTTGATGGCCAGGCGTTTCGAGGGGGCTGTGGCGATCACGCTCAAATCACGGATGCCTTCGAGGCTCATCGCCAGGGTCCGCGGAATCGGGGTCGCCGTCAGCGTAAGCAAGTCGACCTCGGCGCGCAGCTGCCGCAGGCGCTCCTTTTGCCGTACGCCGAAGCGGTGCTCTTCGTCGATGATGACCAGACCCAAAGCGCGAAACCGAACGTCCGGCTCAAGAAGCCGATGCGTGCCGATCACGATGTCGATCGAGCCTTCGGCGAGCTGGGCAAGCGTGGAGGCCACATCCTTTTTTGAGCGAAAACGCGACAGCTCGGCAATCCGCACCGGCCACTTGGCGAAGCGATCGCGGAAGGTGTTGAAGTGCTGTTCGGCAAGCAAGGTGGTCGGGGTCAGCACGGCGACTTGCCTGCCGTCCATGACGGCCACGAACGCCGCGCGCAAGGCCACCTCCGTTTTGCCGAAGCCGACATCGCCGCAGACGAGACGGTCCATCGGCCGGTGCGAGACCATGTCTTGAAGCACCGCCTGAATCGCAGCGGCCTGATCGGGCGTGGCCTCAAAGCCGAAACCCGCGGCAAATTCGGCGTAATCGTTCCAGTCGATACGGAAACGGTGGCCTTGCCGCGCAGCGCGCTGTGCGTAGAGGTTGAGCAGTTCGGCTGCCGTGTCGCGCGCTTGCTGAGCGGCGCGCCGACGCGCGCGTTCCCATTGTCCCGAGCCGAGCGTGTGTAGCGGCGCCTGCTCGGGTGAGGCGCCGCTGTAGCGGCTCACCAGGTGCAGGTTGGCCACCGGCACGTAGAGCCGTGCCTCGTGTGCATACTCGAGCTCAAGAAATTCGGTGGGGCCATCGCCCAGATCGAGCGTTGCGAGCCCGCGGTAGCGGCCGATGCCGTGCTCTTCGTGTACGACGGGATCGCCGACCTTGAGCTCGGCCAGATCGCGCAGGATCGCGTCGAGGTCACTCGGGCGGCTGCGCCGACGCTCGCGGTTGCGTGGCAGGCTCGGATAGAGCTCGCTTTCGGTCACGAAGGCCAGATCGTGGCCCGGAATTCGCCCGCCGCGCGCAAGTGGCCCCGTGATGATGGCAAAGCGCGCCGAGCTTGCCAGGGCGGCGCCTAAGTCAGGCAGCGGCTCGCAGGGAAGGCCATGACGCGCGAACAGCTCGCGCAGTGTTTCGGCGCGGCCAGGCGACTCGGCCACGCAGAGGATGCGTTCGCGGCTCTGCCGGAGGTAGTGGGTCAGTGCAGCAAGCGGCTCGGCACGGCTGCGGTCGACGGCAAGCGGCGGCAGGGCTTCTTCGGGGGCAAAGTCCGGCAACGGTTGGCCTTCGGCGGAGGGAAAGAGGTAGCGTGGATAGCGCTTGAGCTCGTGCAAGAGGGCATCGCGCGGCAGGTAGAGGGCGTCTGGCGCAAGCAGCGGGCGCTGCTCATCGGCGCGCAAGAGCCGGTAGCGTTCGCGCGTTTCGTGTTCGAAGACCCCAAGGGATGCGTGCAGATCCCCCACCGTGGCGACAACGGCGCTCTCGGGCAGGTAGTCGAACAGCGTCTCCAGCGCATCGAAAAACAGTGGCAAATAGCACTCGATGCCGCCCGGAAAGAGTCCGTTGGAGACGTCACGGTAAATCGCCGAGCGCGACGGATCGCCCTCGAAATGCTCGCGCCAACGTTCGCGGAAGCGGCGCCGGCCGACCTCATCAGTGGGAAATTCGCGCGCCGGCAAGAGCTCGAGGGCTTCCACCGGATAGAGCGTGCGCTGCGTGTCCGGGTCGAAGTGTCGGATCGATTCGATTCGGTCGTCGTCGAACTCAAGCCGGGCGGGAACGGTCGCCCCGAGGGGGAAAAAATCGAAGATGCCGCCGCGCAGCGCAAACTCGCCGTGCGCCACCACCTGCGTGACGGCGGTGTAGCCTGCAGCGAGCAGTTGCGCGCGCAGCTGCTCGCGTTCGATCCGCTGGCCGCATCGGAGCGCGAAGCTGCGCCCGCCCACGAAGGAGCGCGGACAGAGGCGTTGCACCGCCGTGGCAGCGGTCACCACGAGCACGTCGCAGCGCCGCTGAAGGAGCGCGTAGAGCGCCTTGAGCCGCTCGCTCACCAAGTCCGGATGCGGCGAGAAATGGTCGTAAGGCAGCGTCTCCCAGTCGGGCAGCTCGAGCACGGTGAGCGAGGGCGCAAACCAGGCGAGCTCTGCCGCAAGCGTGGCTGCTTCGTGGGCGTGCGCAGTCAGCAGCACGAGCATCCGTCCCTCCCGCGCAAGCGCCTCGGCGCGTCCGGCCAGGCTCAAAGCGCGCGCTGCGCCGAGCAGCGTTTGTTCGCACACCTGGCCCGCTTTCGGGGGCGGCGGCAGCAGGCCAACGAAGCGCTCAAGCGGGTCGCTCGAAAGATCGTTCATGCGCTTGGATCGGTCGATCGGGCTGATGCGCCTTGCGGCGCTCTTGCGGTTGCAAAGGGAGCCGGGATTCTAGGGAGGACGACGCAACAAGCGCCGCGCGGGCGCCCTTGAGCGCTCACAAGAGGGCATGGGTGCGCAGTGCTTCAAGCCGCAGCGCGAGACGCTGCTCAAGCGCGGCAAGTTCGGCCTCCAGGCGCGTGCGTTGGCTTGCTTCCCGGGCGCTTGCGAGGGCCGCGCGCAGGCGCGCTCGCTCGTGAAACAGCGCGACCTCCGGCGGGACGAAACCGCCGTCCTTGAGCAGTTTGAAGGCCATGCGTAGCTCGGGCGGGGCTTCGTCCCAGCCCTCGGGCAGGGCAAGCGGCCGGCCGTAACTGGGTGCGGCGCGAAGCTCGGCCGCGGCCTGCTCGAGCGCGCGGCCGATTTCCTCCTCAAGCGTTGCGAGCCGATTCATGCGGGGGGATGCGACTTGAGAAGCCTACCCTGCAAGAGGGTAGCATCTTGCGCGGTCCCCGTCACATCGAGCCGTTGGTGTTGCTTGCCGACTGCTTCCGCTTCGCCGATGAAAGCACCCGACTTGTTTGAAGCTCTCGCTGCGATCCTTCCCGCGGAAGGGCTCAAGATCACCGAGGAAGCGATGCGCCCGTACGAATGCGACGGGCTTTCGATGTACCGTGCACTGCCGAAGTGTGTGGCCCTTCCCGAAACGGAAGAGCAGGTGGTGAGGGTGCTCAAAGCCTGCCATGCCGCCCGCGTGCCGGTCATCGCGCGCGGGGCCGGCACGGGGCTCTCCGGTGGGGCCACACCAAGCCCCGAGGCGGTGCTTGTCTCGACCGCGCGGCTCATGAAGATCATCGAGATCGACCCGGAGGCTTGCCTTGCGCGCGTGCAGCCGGGCGTGCGCAATCTCGCCATCAGCGAGGCGGCGGCGCGCTACGGGCTCTACTACGCGCCCGATCCGTCCTCGCAGATCGCCTGCACGATCGGCGGCAACGTGGCCGAGAACTCTGGCGGCGTGCACTGCCTGAAGTATGGGCTCACGGTACACAACGTGCGAGCGCTGCGCATGGTGCTGATCGACGGCACGGTGGTGACCCTCGGCGGCAGCGGACTCGATGCCCCGGGCTACGACCTGCTGGCCCTTCTACACGGCAGCGAGGGCCTGCTCGGTGTGGTCACTGAGGTCACGGTCAAGCTCACCCCGAAACCGAAGCTCGCGCAAGTGGCGATGGCCTCCTTCGCAAGCGTCGAGGCGGCCGGCGCGGCCGTGGGCGAGATCATCGCCGCGGGCATCATCCCGGCGGGGCTGGAGATGATGGACCGCATGGCCACCCGAGCGGTCGAAGATTTTGTGCATGCGGGTTACGACACCGAAGCAGCGGCCATCCTGCTTGTGGAAAGCGATGGCACGCCCGAAGAGGTGGCCGATGAGATGGCGCGCATCCGCGAGGTGCTTGAGCGCTCGGGGGCAACGAGCGTGCGCGTTTCGCAGAACGAAGCCGAGCGGCTTCGCTTCTGGAGCGGGCGCAAGAATGCTTTTCCGGCCATGGGGCGCCTCGCGCCCGATTACTACTGCATGGACGGCACGATCCCGCGCAAAGCGCTGCCGCAGGTGCTCACAGCGATCGCCGAGATGAGCAAGCGCTACGGGCTTGCCTGCGCGAACGTCTTTCATGCGGGCGATGGCAATTTGCACCCGCTCATCCTGTTCGATGCGAACCAGCCAGGCGAACTTGAACGGGCCGAAGCCTTCGGTGCGGAGATCCTCGAGCTTTGCGTGGCGGTGGGCGGCACAATCACCGGCGAGCACGGGGTCGGTATTGAAAAAATCAATCAGATGTGCGTGCAGTTTCCGCCCAAGACGCTGCGGCGCATGCATGAAATCAAGATGGCTTTCGATGAGCATGGTCTTTTGAACCCCGGCAAGGCGGTGCCCACGCTGCACCGCTGCGCCGAGTTCGGCCGCATGCGCGTCTCGCGCGGAAAGCCGCTGCCCTTTGCCGAGCTTGAGCGCTTTTGAGTGGGGCTTGCCTGTGATGACCGAGCAACTGACCCGCCCAAGCGCTCCGGTGCTCTCCCGTGCCGTCTCCGAGCTGCGGGGTGTGCTGGGCCCCGAGCGTGTGGTCATCTCCGAGGCGGTGCGTGCACAGCACGCCCACGGCGAGGGCTTGCGCGATGCGGCGCTGCCGGATGTGGTTGTCTATCCCGAAAGCAACGACGAGGTGGCCGCGATTTTGCGGCTTGCCAACGCGGCACGCATCCCGGTCATTCCGTTTGGTACAGGCACGTCCCTTGAAGGGCATCTGCAAGCGCTCTACGGCGGCATCTCGCTTGATCTGTCGCGGATGAATCGGGTGCTTGAGATCCATGCCGCCGACCTCGACTGCCGGGTAGAGGCTTGCGTGACCCGTGAGCAGCTCAACGCGGAGCTTCGCGCCAGTGGGCTGTTCTTTCCGATCGATCCGGGGGCAAATGCGTCGCTCGGTGGCATGGCCGCGACGCGGGCGAGCGGCACGAATGCGGTGCGCTACGGCACCATGCGCGACAACGTTCTCGGCCTGACCGTGGTGACCGCCGACGGGCGCATCATCAAGACCGGCACCCGCGCCCGAAAGTCAAGCGCGGGCTATGACCTCACGCGCCTTTTCGTCGGCAGCGAAGGCACCCTGGGGGTCATTACCGAGGTGCAGTTGAGGCTCTACGGCCTGCCGGAGCGGGTGAGCGCCGCGGTGTGCCAGTTCGACACGCTCGCCGGGGCGGTCGAAAGTGTGATCGTGGCGATGCAGTTGGGCATTCCCTTGGCCCGCATCGAGCTTTTGGATGAGTGGGCGATGCGCGCCTCGATCCGCTACAGCAAGCTCTCCGGTTTTGCGGAAAAGCCCACGCTTTTTTTCGAATTCCACGGCACCGAGCGTGCGGTCGAAGAGCAGATCGAACAGCTGCGCGCGATCACCGCCGAACACGGCGGCAGCGACTATGCCTTTGCCGATCGGCCCGAGGAGCGCTCGCGCCTGTGGAAGGCGAGG
This sequence comes from Casimicrobiaceae bacterium, assembly GCA_025056355.1. GTDB lineage: Bacteria > Pseudomonadota > Gammaproteobacteria > Burkholderiales > Casimicrobiaceae > Casimicrobium. Next base: position 55,810 of record JANWWI010000008.1, read on the forward strand.
CACGATGCCTACTGGGCGGGGCTCACCTACGTGCCCGGCAAGCACGCTTTCTCGACCGACGCCTGTGTGCCGATTTCACGGCTGGCCGAATGCGTGCTCGAGGCCCGGGCGCTCGCCGAGGCGAGTGGCCTGCGCTGCTTCATCGTCGGGCATGTGGGCGATGGCAACTTCCATGTGCTCGTGACCTTCAACCCCACGAGCCGGGAAGAGCGCGCACGGGCTGACCGGCTTGCCGAGGACGTCGCGCGGCTCGCGCTCTCGATGGGCGGCACCTGCACCGGCGAGCATGGCATCGGTCTTCACAAGCTTGCGCTGCTTGAAGAGGAGCACGGGCCGGCGGTGGAACTGATGCGGGCGATCAAACGCGCGCTCGATCCGAACGGCATCATGAATCCGGGCAAGACCGTGCCGATGGCCGTGGCGACGGAGGCTCAGCGTGTCGGGCTTTGAACGCTCGGCCACCGAGGCTGAAGCGGCGCTTGCCGAGGCGATCAAATCCGCGGCGGCGCGCGGCGAGCGGCTTCGCATCGTCGGCGGCGGCAGCAAGCCGTGGTTGAGTGGCCTTCAGGCCCGTGAGCGGGCGCTTTCCACAGCGACGCTGCGCGGGATCGTCGACTACGAACCGCGAGAACTGGTCATCCTGGTGCGCGGCGGAACGCCGGTGGCCGACATCGAACGCACGATGGCCGAGGCCGGGCAGATGCTTGCCTTTGAGCCGCCCCAGGCAGGCGGACGCGCCACGATTGGCGGGGTGTTGGCCGCGGCGCTTTCGGGCCCGCGTCGGCCCTACGCCGGGGCGGCGCGCGATTTCGTGCTTGGCCTGCGCCTGATCGACGGCAAGGGGGATTTGCTGAGCTTCGGCGGCCGCGTGATGAAAAACGTGGCCGGCTTCGATGTGGCGCGGCTTGTCTGCGGTTCGGCCGGCACGCTTGGCGTGATTGCCGAAGTCGCGCTCAAGTGCCTACCCCTTCCCAAAGCAAGTGAAACGCGTGTTTTTGAGCTTGCGCCGGAGGTAGCTGTCAAAGCGATGAATCGCTGGTATGCCGAGGCCGATCCGATCTCGGCCACCACCTGGGTCGATGGCAGGCTCTATGTGCGCTTTTGCGGCGCCGAGCCGGCCGTGCGTGCGGCGGCGGCCCGGCGTGGGGGCGAGATCCTGCCCGAGGCCGAGGCCTGGTGGCGGCGCTGGCGCGAGCAAGAGCATCCGTTTTTTGCGCTGCCCGGGGAGGTCATGCGCATGAGTTGCCGCTCGACGCTCGAGCCGCTTGAGGGCTTCACGCAGGCGATCGAATGGGGCGGGGCGCTACGCTGGCTGCATGCTGCGCGTGAAGAAGACCGCGCGCGGGTGCGCTATTGGGCGCATCGCGCAAAGGGCTACGCCCAGCGTTGGCATGCGTCCTTGGCCGAAAGCCTCACCGAGCTTTCGCCGGCTGTACGCACGATCACCGCGCGGCTCAAGGCAAGCTTCGATCCCTACGGCGTCTTTCCGGCGGTTGAGACTTCCTGAGCAGAACACATGCAAACCCATCTTGCCGAAGCATTCCGCGACACGCCGGAGGGCCAGGAGGCTGAGGCGATTCTGCGCGCCTGCGTGCATTGCGGCTTTTGCACCGCGACCTGCCCGACCTACCAGATCCTCGGCGATGAGCTCGACGGCCCGCGCGGGCGCATCTACCTCATCAAGCAAGTGCTCGAAGGCGCCACCCCGACGCGCGAGACGCAGACGCACCTCGACCGCTGCCTGACCTGCCGCGCCTGCGAGACGACCTGCCCCAGCGGCGTGCAGTACGGGCGCCTCGTCGATATCGGCCGCGCGGTGGTGGAAGAGGCCGTGGGGCGCGATCCAGCCTCGCGGCTCGCGCGCGCGCTGGTGCATCGCGGGCTTTTGGCCAAGCCGCTCTTCGACACCGCACTGCGCATCGGTCGCGCGCTCCGGCCGGTGCTTCCGGCAAGCCTCAAGGCCAAGGTGCCGCCGCTTCGCGATCCGGGGGCGTGGCCGGAGCCGCGCCACACGCGGCGCGTGTTGCTGCTCGATTCCTGCGTGCAGACCTCGCTTGCCCCGGTGATCGATGCGGCCGCGGCGAGGGTGCTCGACCGGATCGGCCTCTCGCTTGTCTGGGTGCCGGCTGGGGGCTGCTGCGGGGCGCTTTCGCACCACATGAACGAACATGAACGGGCCAGCGCGATCGTCAAAGCCAACATCGATGCCTGGTGGCCCGAGATCGAACGCGGCGCCGAGGCCGTAGTTTCCTCGGCCTCCGGTTGCTCGGTCATGCTCAAGGACTACGGCCACTTCCTGCGCCACGATCCGGACTATCGCGAGCGCGCCGAGCGAATTGCCGCACTCGCCCGCGATCTCTCCGAGCTAGTCTTTGACGAGTGGCCGCGCCTCGCGCCGCTTTTGCCTTCCGAGCCCGAAGAGCCGGAAGAAATCGCCTACCACCCACCCTGCACCCTGCAGCATGGCATGAAGCGGCGCGGGCAGGTCGAGCAGATGCTTGCGCAGGCGGGTTTCAAGCTCCTGCCCGTGGCGGATGCGCATCTGTGCTGCGGCTCGGCGGGGACCTATTCGATCTTTCAGCCGGGGCTTTCGGCCGAGCTCAAGCGGCGCAAATTGGCCGCGCTCGAAGCCGAGGGGCCGCGCCGCATCGTCACCGCAAACATCGGCTGCCTCACTCACCTCGCAAGCGGCACCCGCCGCCCGGTTCAGCACTGGATCGAGCTCCTCGATGAACGACTCGCGTGAGTCTTTCCTGCACTGGCTCGTCATTCCCACCCGCTGGGCGGACAACGACATCTACGGCCACGTCAACAATGTCGTCTACTACGCATGGTTCGACACCGTCATCAACCGCTACCTGATCGAGGCAGGGGGCTTGGACATTCACGGCTCCCCGGTGGTGGGTTACTGCGTCGAATCCGGCTGCACCTATCGGCGCAGCTTCGCCTTCCCGGAGCCGGTCGAGGCGGGCCTGCGGGTGGCCCATCTCGGGCGCTCCTCGGTGCGCTACGAGGTTGGCCTCTTCGGCGCGGGCGAGCCGACCGCCCGTGCGATCGGGTACTTCGTCCACGTCTTCGTCGATCGCGCCGCCAACCGGAGCGTGCCGATTCCCGAGGCGATCCGGCGGGCGCTTGAACGCGTGCGTGTCGGTACGCCCTGAGCGTGGTCGACTGTACCGATCCGCGTCCGCCTCGTCGTGAACGGCGTGCGACCCCTCATGGATGTGTTTCACGCTGCGCGCGGCACGCGTCCGGGTGAGGAGGTGAGGGGACCACGCGAGAGCACGCGTCGGTACGTCAACCCGCGGCTTCGGGTGGCTCAACCAGCCAATTGACGATCTCGAGCGCTGGCACGCGGCGAAATTCGTTGTCGTTCGCGGTGACAAGGACGCAGTCCGCCGCGCGCGCGTGCGCCGCGACCAGCAGATCGTTCGGGCCGATAGGGGTACCGAGCCGTTCGAGGGCGAGGCGAATCGCGGCGTAGTGTGCGTCGGCCGGCGGCTCAAAAGGCAAGACGTCTATTGCGTCAAGTACGCGCTCAACGTTTTCACGCAGCCCCTCGTGGCCGCGCTTCGCGGCGCCGAAGCGAAGTTCGGCCGCCACGACGATCGAGGTGCACACCCGCTCCTCCCCAACGTGGCGAATGTGCTCGGCGATTCTGCCTTGCGGCTGCCGGATGAGATGCGAGAGGATATTGGTGTCAAGCAGATAGCGCTTTGCCATGCGGGCCGCGCGTCAGATCGGAACATCGTCGAGCGCGGGTAGCCCCTGGTCGACGTCGGGGAATTCCACCTCAACGGCGGGCAGCTCCGCGAGTGTGGCGAGGAGTCCCTTCTTCGCAAGCGGTTCGAGGACGAGCCGCTTGCCCTCGCGACGGATCAACACCTCGCGGCACGAGAGCTCAAAATCGCGCGGGATGCGCACCGCCTGATTGCGCCCGTTGCGAAAGACGCGCGCGATGCGCTCGCTTACGCCCTCGTCGCTGGCTTGGGCGCCCGCCTCGGCGCGCGGCTCCGACCGCTCAGTCGCGCTTGCTTTGGAGAGGAAATGGGTCTTTAGCATATGCCGTAGCATATGAAGCCGACGGTCGGCCGTCAAGCGGCAGATCGCACCTCAAGCGCGTTCGCAGCCCTCGATCTCCTCGATCAACCTCGCCGCGCGTGCAGCGAGGTCTTCGTTGGAGAGGGTTTCGCGTAGCCGCTCAGCCATGAGCGGGAAGGAAAAGGGTGTAGGCCGTTCGATCGAGCGGATGAGCGGGCGACTATGGCGCAGACGGGCGAGGGCTGCCGCGAGGCGCGAGGCCTCGAGCTGCCGTTCGAGCACTTCGCGCACGGCCTGGGCGAGTAGGAGGTTCTCCGGGTCGTAGTTTCGAAAGACGTCATAGATGAGCCCCGCGCTCATCTGAAGCTGCTTGGCCGACTTGTGCTCGCCCGGATAGCCCTGGTCGATGAGACCGGCCACCCGGGCGATCTCTCGAAACTGCCGCTTGGCGAGCTCGGCTGCGTTCAAGCCGGCGAGCAGATCGGACTCAAGCTGCTCGGAGGCGAGCAGCTCGGGCAGGCGATCGGCGCTGAAGCCATGGGCCTCGGCCGCTAGCAGCTCAAAGCCGTAGTCGTTCATCGCGATCGAGAAGGTGTTGGCGCGCTCACGTGCAAGCCGCCACGCCCAGAGCGTGGCAAGGCCCAGGTGCACGAGCCGCCCCTCGAAGGGATAGACAAAAAGGTGCCACCCCTCGCGGCTTTCGAGCTGTTCGATCAGCCATTCGTCGCGGCCCGGCAGGGCGGACAGCCGCGCTTGCAGCGCAAAAAGCGGCGCGCAGAGCGCAAGCTCGGGGCTTTTGAGCCGACCTTCGCGGGCCTCGGCGATGAGTTCGCGCGTGGCATCGGCGAGTTGGGTGGTCAGTGGCATCTTGCCCCCGGCCCAGCGCGGAACGAGATTGCGTTTTTGCCGTGCCACACGCACGTGCGCGACCATCTCGCGCAGGCGGATGAATTCGAGCATCCGGCCCGCGAAGATGAAGGCGTCGCCGGGCTTGAGTCGCGCGATGAAATCTTCTTCGACCTGGCCGAGCCGCTGGCCGTTTTGCAGTTGGACGATGACTGAGGCCTCGGCCACGATGGTGCCGATGTTCATGCGGTGCCGCTGCGCGATGCGGCGGTCGGGCACGTGGTAGCGCCCGCTTTCGGGATCGATGTGCACGCGATGAAAGTCCGGGTAGGCCGCAAGCGAGCTGCCGCCGCGGGTGACGAAGTCAAGGCACCATTGCCACTCTCGATCGGTGAGTGCGGCGTAGCTTGCGCTCGACTCGACCTCGCGGCGCAGTTGGTCGGGCAGAAAGCCTCCGCCGAGCGCGCAGGTGACCAAGTGCTGCGCCAGCACATCGAGCGCGCGGTAGCCGAAGGCTGGACTGCTCCCGGGCGGTCGTCGGGCCTCGATGCGTCCAGCGCTGGCGGCCTGGCGGGCCGCAGCCGCCTCGACGAGTTCGAGGGCGTGGGTGGGTACCACGGTGACCCGTGAGGTCGCGCCCGGTGCATGGCCGCTTCGGCCTGCGCGTTGCAGGAGCCGTGCGATGCCTTTCGGCGAGCCAATCTGCAAGACCTGTTCGACCGGGCGAAAGTCCACCCCGAGGTCGAGCGAGCTGGTGCAGACCACCGCGAGCAGCGCGCCGCTTCGCAAGCCCTCCTCGACCCACGCGCGGGTGGCCTGATCGAGCGAGCCATGGTGCAGCGCGATGCGTCCGGCAAGCTCCGGCGCATGGTCGAGCAAAGCCTGATACCAAAGCTCCGCCTGCGCGCGGGTGTTGGTAAACACGAGCGTGCTCTTGGCCGCGAGAATGCGCTCCACCACGGGCGCGACCATGCGGGTGCCCAAGTGGCCCACCCAGGGGAAGCGCTCCACGCTCTCCGGCAAAAGCGCATCGATTACGATGTGTTTTTCGAGGGCCGCCTCGATGAGTTCGGCGCTTTGCCCGAGCGTGGCTTCGGGCCCCACAAGCACATGCATCGCTTCGCTCAGGTTCGAAAGGGTGGCGCTCATGCCCCAGGTGATGAGCGGCCGAGCGCCGGGGCGCCTCTGCGCGCGGCGCTTCCCAAGCCCGCGCAGGCGCGAGAGGGTGAGCTCAAGCAGAAGGCCGCGCTTGGAGGCGATCAGCTCATGCCATTCATCGACGATGACCGCCTCGAGTGTGCCAAGCCGCTCCTCCCAATCGGCCCGGGCGATCAAGAGCGCAAGCGACTCCGGCGTGGTCACCAGCACGCTCGGCAGGCGTCGATCCTGGCGCGCGCGCTCGCTCGCTGCCGTGTCGCCGGTGCGAAGCCCCGCGCTCCAGCCCGGTGCGAGCGCCTGCGTGGCCTCCCCGAGAGCGAGGACGGTGTCGGCCGCAAGCGCCTTGAGCGGCGTGACCCAGAGGATGGTGAGCGGCTGCGGCTCGGTCGGATCGCGCGCAGCCTGGGCGCTTCGAACAAGAAGCCCGCAAAAGGCCGCGTAGGTTTTGCCGGTGCCGGTCGGCGCGTGGATCAAGCCCGAGCGATCGCGAAGCTGCGCACGCCAGGCGGCGCGTTGGTAGGCGAAGGCACTCCAACCCTTGCTTGCGAACCAGGTCTCGATCCGTTCGAGCGGGTCGCTCACACCGCAACCGGTGCTTTGATCGCGGGATGGCACTGGTAGCCGATCAGTTCGAAGTCCTCAAACTCGTAGTCGAAAACGCTCCGCGGCCGGCGCTTGATGGCAAGCCGCGGCGAAGGGTAGGGCGTGCGCGAGAGCTGGAGATCGACCTGTTCGAGGTGGTTCGAGTAGATATGACAGTCGCCGCCGGTCCAGATGAATTCGCTCACGGCCAGATCGCACTGCTCGGCAAGCATGTGGGTGAGGAGGGCGTAGCTCGCGATATTGAACGGCACGCCCAAGAACAAATCAGCGCTTCGCTGGTAGAGCTGGCAGGAGAGCCGCCCCTCGGCCACGTAGAACTGAAAGAACGCATGGCACGGGGCGAGCGCCATCTTGGGCAGATCGGCCACGTTCCAGGCCGAGACGATAATGCGCCGCGAGTCGGGGTCCTCGCGCAATTGGCGCACCACCTCCGAGATCTGGTCGATGTGGCCCCCTTCCGGCTTCGGCCATCGCCGCCATTGATAGCCGTAGATCGGACCGAGCTCACCGGTCGCGGGGTCGGCCCATTCGTCCCAGATCGTGACACCGCGCTCCTGGAGCCAGCGCGCGTTGGTCTCGCCGCGCAGAAACCAGAGCAGCTCGTAGACGATCGCCTTCCAGAACACCCGCTTCGTGGTCACGAGCGGAAAGCCGCGCGAGAGGTCGAAGCGGAGCTGCGCGCCGAAGATCGAGCGGGTTCCGGTGCCGGTGCGGTCGGATTTTTTGACGCCTTCGTCACGTACCCGTCGCAGCAGGTCGAGATAGGGCTGTTCGAGGGCGGGGGGAGCGAAGTCGGACACGTTGTCGGGGTTGGGTTCGCAGGCAGATCGGTCTTTTACTCGACTTGAGGCGAAGCGGCGAGGCGGCCAACTGGCTTCGATTATTGCGATTCGGGCTCAATCAGCCGGACGCGCTCGTCACTGCCGGGGACAGGTCCGACCCGATCCTCGACTTGCACGCGAGCGCGTGCGCGCGGCAGGCCTACCGCTTTTGCGGGATTTCGGCGATGAGGAGCGATGGGTCTAAGCGGGTGCGCAGAGACGCTCCCCGACTGCAGGGCCTCAGTCGGAATCGGAACGCTTGATCCTGAGCCGGCGCGCAACGGGCCCGTGAAAGCTCTCAGCCGGTTCCGATCTCACCCCGACCTTCGCGTTGAGCGGCACTACCTGGATCGGAGCAGACCGAGCAAAGAAAGTCGATGTTTTCGAGCATTGACGCTCTGGTCTCGGCCGTTAGCGGCGCGTCGGTCCGAAACTCGCCCGTGCGCCCGGCGCTGGCTTTTTGGCGGGTCTGCGGATATACTTCGCAAGCTTCACGATGAGGCGCCGAGACAAGGAGGAGAATAACGCACATTTTTGGTGCGTCCCATCTCGCAGGCACTAACAATCGCCGGAACACCTGCGTTTCTTGAGTGTCTCACGCGACGGTATGTCGGGCAGGGGCCCGGGAGAAAGGCTCCGCCGACGGATGTATCGCCTCGAAGGATCGTTCTCATGGCTAAGAAGTCGACGCCCGTACTGTCGCGGGCTAATCTGTGGTCGCTCGCAGAATACGAACAGCGGCGGCCCGCGTTCCAGCAGGAAGTGCTGGCGCATCAAAAAAATCGTACGGTTCATCTTGGTAACAACCTGACCCTCGCGTTCGAGGACGAGTTGACGGTGCGCTATCAGGTGCAGGAACTGCTGCGCCTTGAAGGTACCGACGACATCGAAAGCATGCAGGCCGAGATCGACGCGTTATTGCCACTCATCCCAGATGGCAGCAATTTAAAGGCCACCTTGTCACTGGAATTCGCCGACGATGAGGAGCGGCGTCGCCTGCTGCCGGCGCTGATCGGAATTGAGGATCGCGTCTGGATCCAAGTTGAGGGATCGAGCAAGGTCTATTCGATTTCCGACGACGATCTCGAAAACGAGGACTTTCAGCCCGAGACGCGGCATCATCTGCGCTTCGAGCTGACCAAGGAGATGAAAGCGGCGCTCAAATACGGCGTGGGCCTGGCCGTTGGTGTGGATCATCCGCGCTACAAGGCCGCGATCAACCCGCTGCCGCAAGCGATTCGCAACGCACTGGTGGCCGATCTCAAGTAGTTCTCGATCTCGAGAAAAAGGCGACCCGCGGGTCGCCTTTTTTTGTCCGAACATCCGGTTCGAGGTCAAACGGCAGGTCCGCCGTCTTTGCTAGGGCCGGATGTAGGCTGCCCCTTCGCGCGTTTGCAGCTGTGCGATGCGCACCACCCCCGAGGGCGTGAAATCGGCCTCCGGGATGAACTGCTCTTTCTTGAGGTTGCGGTTTTTCAGGGTGATTTCGCAGACCTCAAATCGCACACCGCGGTTCTTGAGTGCCTGAACCGTGGGCGCGTACAGGTTGTCATTGCGATCTTTGGCGCCTTCCAGCAAAAAGTCGACGCCTTGCGCGTGCGTAACGACGGTGATGCGGGCGTTCGGGTCAACGTCGAGGTGGTTGCGAATGTTGCGCAGCGCGCCGAGCGCTTGGCTTTGCGCGTCGTTGATGTGATAGACCACCCGGTCCCCTTGGGCGGCGGCAGCGGAAGACTGTGCATCGCTCAGCGATGGCAGCAGTGCCAGCGCGACGAGTGCGGCGACGGTACGAGTCGAATAGGCCTTGTTCCTCATGACTTCCTCCTTTGCGACAAGACAGCCGCGTCGGTAAGACGCACCGAAAAGACGCGAACACCGGCGTCAACGTTTGACCTACTGTCGTTTCGACGGATCGATGTCCATCAAGTGCCAAAAGTGCTGACGAAACGGGTTTCGCTTGTAGTTGAGTAGCCACGGCTGCGTGATCACGTTTTGAAAACGGTACACCCCGGGGCTCCACACCGAGTAGGCCATGGCCATGTCGTTCATCGCGCGGTACAGCGCCCAACGTTGCGGCCCGATCGGCAGCCGCTGTGCGCGTTCATAGAGCTCATCGTACTTCGGGTGCCGAAAGCGGGCGAAGTTCGACTGGCCGATATTTCGGCTGTAAAGCAATTGCACGAAGGAGTTGCCGTCCGTGGCACCGGCGATCCAGCCAAGCCCCCAGAACTGAACCTGCCCGGCGCGCGCTGCTTTGAGCAGATCCGGCCACTTTTGCTTGTTGAAAGCGATGCGGATTCGCAAGGAGTCCATCGTCTTCTTCCACAGCTCGTCGGTTTCTCGATCGGTCGGATTCGGGGTGGAAGAGCGCGTGATGGTGAAGGGATGACCATCGGGCAGATCACGGAAGCCGTCGCCATCGCGGTCTAGGTATCCGAAGTAATCGAGTAGCGCATTGGCGAGCTGAACGTCCTGCCGAACCGTGCGTGGACGCTTCGGATCGTGCCCCGTTTGCGTCGGCGGAATGATTTGATTGGCTGGCATGGCTTGTCCGCGGAAGGTCACTCGCACATAGTCGTCCACTGGAAAGGCCATGATGATGGCACGGCGCAGCGCGATTTTGGCCGGTTCGAGTCCGCCGACAATGGGGTCTTCCATGTTGAAGAAGTCGTAGGAGAGCACCGGTTCGAGCGCGCGGTAGTGCCGGACCCCTCGGTTGGCAAATTCGGGCAGCAGCTTGCCCCCCTGTACGACTTTGTCGATTAGGCTGGCGTGCACAAACTCGTAATCGAGTGCACCCGATTGGAAGGTGAGCAGACGCGGTTGCGCCTCCTCGATGATGCTGACCTCGACATTGCCGACAAGCGGTAGACGCTTGCCTTTGTTACGAGCCAGCACCTCGGCATCGCTAGGCTCGCCTTCGGTCGGAAAAAACTCCTCGCGGTAGTTTTCGTTCTTCGTCAGAACGATTTTGCTGCCCTTGACCCACTGTTTGATGCGGAACGGGCCAGCGCCGACCGGGTGATTCATGACCCGGCCGCCAGGATCACGATACCTCTCGACCACCTCACGGGCTACCGGCGACCAGTTGTAGCCCAGCATGAGCTCGGTGAGCGTGTAGTCGGGTCGGGTCAGCTTGAGCTGGATGGTGTATCGATCAAGCGCTTTGAGGCCTTCGATGGGTTTGTCGTAGTCGAAGTGCCCCGTCCTTTTTGCTTCGGCCACGAGCTCATTGGCGCCCACGATCTTGTTGTCGATTTGCCAAAGCGTCGGCGAGATCATCCTCGGATCGAGCATCCGCTTCCACGAGTAGATGAAGTCTTCCGCGGTGACCTCCCGCTTTCGGCCATTGAACGCGGGGTCGTCGGCGAAGTAGAGTCCTTTCTTGATGCGGATGATCCAGGTCAGCCCGTCGGGCGAGATTTCCGGCAAGGCTGCGGCCAGCGAAGGCTTCAGCCGTAACGGCCGCGCGTAATAGTCGAATTCCCACAGCACATCAAAGATCGCCGTGGCGATGTGAGCCGAGTACAGATCGTTGACGGCCTGTGGGTCGAGACCGGTAATGTCGACCGGGAAAGCCACGCGCAGCGTTTTGCTCATGTCGGTGGCGCGGACCGGCAGCGACGCACCGATGAACAGCAAAAGGGCGAGGATCGCCGTCGCACCCAGCAGCCGCAGCTGCCTGAAGACAACGCGCACGCAAGGGAAGGTTGCCGCGGTCATTGGGAAGTCGATTGAAGCTCCAACCATAGCCATCCCATTATCGTAAGGGCAAAACCGATCAGCCACAGGCGGGAAAGCTGCGACCCGGCACCTTGTCCCGCGGATGTCAAACCGCCGCACGAACTAGACGGATTGAGCCGTTTTGCGGTCTCCAACGGTCCTGCAGCGTTTGACCGCCGTAAGCTCATCGGTTGGTTCTGGCGAGGAGAGCCGGCGAAGCGCTTGAGGTGTGGCTTGGCGCCTTTCGCGGCCCACCCTCCGGTGGCAGGATCGGAGGGGATCGCCAGGCAAAACCTCAAGGGCCGCGCGCTCGATCCGTCTAAGCAAGCGGTGGCGGAGCTTGACCGGTCCGCATCAAATCCGATGCAGTTGCCGCGTTGACGGTCAAGGGTGTCCCGCGCGCATGCCCGAAGATCAGTCGAGCCAAGCCATCCATGCGACCGGCACGAAGTTGCGCCACATCGTTTGATGCCGTGCCAGGTTGGTCCTCTGCTTCTGCTTTCCGGTACAAGCGAGGTCCCAGGAAGCTTCCAACATGCTCTGGCCTTCGCGTGCGACGGTGAGCGGGCACGCGACCCGCGGTCAGAAGTGCGCTGTCGCAGCTGGGCGCTCGACGAACCCTCGGCCGTTGTGCGGCGGCAGCTTTTGCAGGCGCGGGAAGGCTACTTTCGTAAAGCCGCGAAGGCTTGCTCGAGATCCTCGCGCAGATCCTCGGGGTCTTCGAGTCCCACGTTCAGCCGTACGAGCGCTCCGCGATGCGGCCACGTGCCGCGCATCTTGGCAAGATCGTAGGTGAGAGCGAGCGAGGCGATGCCACCCCAGCTTGCGCCGATCCGGAAGAGACGCAGCGCCTCGACGAATCGCCGCGCCGCCGCGTGGTCGTACTGATCCACGAACACAAACGAAAAAACACCGCTGGACCCGGTGAAGTCCCGTCGCCAGATGTCATGACCAGGACAGTCGGGTAATGCCGGATGTAGGACGAGCTTGACCTCCGGGCGGGACTTGAGCCAGTGCGCCAGTTCGAGCGCAATCCGTCCGGTATGGGCAAGGCGAAGGGGCATCGTTGGGAGCCCGCGCAGCACAAGGTAGGCCTCGTCGGCGCCGACGCACTGCCCTGTTGCGAGAGCAACTTCCTGAACGCGCCGCAGCCATTGGGCATCGCGGGCGGTAATCGAGCCCATGACGAGGTCGCTGTGCCCCGCTGGATACTTGGTGAGCGCGTGTACGGAGAGATCGGCCCCGAGCTCGAATGCGCGGAGGTACCACCCGGCGCTGTAGGTGTTGTCGACGACCACGGCGACGCCGTGCGCGTGCGCGACGGACGCAATGGCGGGAAGATCGGCGACCTCCATGGTGATCGAGCCTGGCGTCTCGACCCACGCAATCCGGGTGTTGGGTCGCAAGTGACGCTCGATCTGCATGCCCTCGAGTGGGTCGTAGAAGCTTGTCTCGACTTGCAGACGCGCGAGAAGTGTTCGGCTCAGGTGTCGAACGGGATCGTAGACATTGTGCGGCAGAAGCACATGGTCGCCTGGTGCGACGAGCGCGAGAAACGCGTAAGCAACCGCAGCGAGCCCGCTCGGGAACAAGACCGTGCCGTAGCCGCCTTCCCACTCGGCGATTCGATTTTGCAAATCGCGGGTGGTGGGCGTGCCGCTCGTGCCGTAGCTGTAGCTCGACTCGTCGAAGCCTGAGCGGTTTTGCCAGCGCTCCAGTGAATCGAAAAGCACCGTGGAAGCGCGAGCCGTGGGCGGCATGATGGCGCGGAAGCCTTCAGCCACGGCTCGTGGTGGATGAATCAGCGCCGTGATCGGTCGGCGGTTGCGAGCGCGGGTCATCGGGTGTCCCGTAAGTGGAAGACCGGCTGTTTCGCGTGAGGCAGCAGCAGTCGAAGCAGATCATCAGCGCTTGACAGGGTGGGCCGCGCTGCCGTGATTTCGTCTGCGATCGGAGGGGGCGCGACCCCGCGAGCTTTGAGCAGGCGCTGTTCGATCCAGCGGATGAGATCGTTCCACATCGTTTGGATCTCATCTGGTTGCGGCGCCCGAAGCGCGTGCGGGAGTTCGATCGTTACCACAGGGATCCCGCGGTTGACTGCACCGTAGTGTCCGAGTGAGCCTGGGAAAATCCCCAATGGATCGAGATAGAGACGGCCGAGACGTTGGGGCGGGATCGCCGGTCCGTCGAAGTCGAGAACCCCGAGCGGCGCGTGGATGCTCACAATCAAATCGGGCGCGAACTGGTCAATCTGCTGGTCGATGAAGCGCGACTCGGGTTCGCTGAGTGCGGTGTGTCCGGGGAATCGGCGAGGATCGCGGCTCGTACGCGTGACCCAGTAGCGGTGAGCTTCGCGTTCCCAAGCGGGTGTCGGGAAATTGCGGTTGAGGTCGACGCCTCGCGCATTCACGCGGGTGGCGGGACGTGCCAAAAATCCGTCAGGATTGACAACTGGGATAAAGCGCCAGGTGATCTCGTGCGCCTTGGAGCCTTGACCCTCTTGTGCCAACTTGATCCAGCGAAACGCCAAGGTCGCTGCAGTCAGCTCATCGCCGTGAATGGTGCCAAGCACCAGCACCCGAAGTGACGCGGGTTGCCTTCGAGCCGGCACATCACGGTACAAGATGGGCCGCCCTCGTACCGACTTTGCCGATGAGGCGGCCAGACGAAGCGTGTCGCATTCTTCGGGCTTGAGTGTGGGAGCTTGATTGAGCAGTTCGCGGCATGGGGCTGCTGTAGCTGAGGCGCTCGCGGAAAACTCTTGAGCGAACGCGAGCGGAACGTCCAAATGAAGGGCGGCCCACAATGCAATCAGCAGGTAGCTCAAGCGTGCCATAGCACGCGATGGTAGCGACTCCATCTCAGGCATCACGGCGCTGCGCACGATCGCGTCTCGTCGAGTTGATGCCTCGTTGGTCGGTTCAATTGACACCTCCGTCTTTGTTGTGTCATAATCTCAAGTCTCCCCGGCGACATTTGGCGTTGTGGTTGGGGAGCGAAGCGCAAGCGCGCGGCTTTGGCGTCGAAGCTCTTTGGTGTTTGGCTAGGGAGCTTTGAGGCCAGTTTGATCCGGCCGCGGGGTGGAGCAGTCTGGCAGCTCGTCGGGCTCATAACCCGAAGGTCGAAGGTTCAAATCCTTCCCCCGCAACCACTTGGCTTTGGTGGGGGGTTGGGGTTTGGGGTTGCGTGCTTTGGGCTTTGGATTTTGTGTTCTTTAACAATTTGGACAACCGAATCGTGTAGGCGCCTTGCCTGTGGGTGAGGTCTGCGCGTGCGCATGGGCTCTTGGGGTTGATTGAGGGTTTGTGCGTGCGGTTTCTGGGCGTGCTTGAGGGCTGTCTAGGAGCGGCTGTAGGCTGATCGCTGATGGTTGAGGCGTCGGCACGAGGATGGGGAGGCAAGCTTGAGGCTTGTGGAGTGTCCTGCTGCGTGGTGTCTGCCAAGCCGTGTGGTGTGGAGTGTCTGCAAGTCTTGGCTTTGTTGAAGAACCGTCTGAAGTGTCTTTTGAGTTTTTGATTGGCAGGGTTTGAACTGAAGAG
>JANWWI010000090.1 GCA_025056355.1 Casimicrobiaceae bacterium
CAATCCTCCAGCAAGACACGATCACGGCGATCCGCCGCAACCCCTGTCACTGGAAGGCGTAACCCGGCTGAAATCGGCTCAGGCCGCGCGCTTGGCGGCCAGTGCCCGGTTCACCCGCGACTGCGGCGGGCGGCCGAGGGCCTCCGAGATAAAGCGCCCGGCCTCACAGACCGCCTCGAGGTCGACGCCGGTTTCGATGCCCATGCCATGCAGCATGTAGAGCACCTCTTCGGTGGCCACATTGCCCGTGGCGCCGCGCGCGTAGGGGCAGCCGCCAAGACCCGCCACCGAGGATTCGAAGCTCGTCACGCCGAGCTCCAGACAGGCCAGGATGTTGGCAAGCGCCTGGCCGTAGGTGTCATGAAAGTGCCCAGAGAGTCGCTCAAGCGGAAAGACGCCTGATGCGGCCTCGAACACTTCGCGGGTGCGCCGCGGCGTGCCCACACCGATCGTATCGGCAAGACTGATCAGGTCGCAGCCAAGCGCGGCAAAGCGCGCCACGGTTTCAACCACCGCAGCCACCGGCACCTCGCCCTGATACGGACAACCGAGCGCACAGGACACCGCCGCCCGCAGGCGCTTGCCATGAGCCTTCGCCGCCTCCGCGACGGGACGGAAACGCTCGATCGACTCGGCAATCGAGCAATTGATGTTTTTCTGCGAAAACGCTTCCGAAGCCGCCCCGAAGATGACGACCTCATCTGCCCCAGCGGCGAGCGCCGCTTCGAAGCCCTTCATGTTCGGCACCAGTGCGGAGTAGATGAGGCCCGGCCGCCGGGTGATACCTGCGAAAACCTCGCCGGAGTTGGCCATCTGCGGCACCCACTTGGGCGAGACAAAAGAGCCCACTTCGATGTTGGGAAACCCCGCCGCTGAGAGCCGATCGACCAGCGCGATCTTGATCGCAACGGGGATCTCCTGCTTCTCGTTTTGCAGGCCGTCTCGGGGGCCGACTTCGATCAGGCGGACGCGGCAAGGAAGCTTCATCATCGAGCCACTCAATACCCAGCTGTGCGATTTACGATACCACTGACGGGTCGCCCCGCTTCAAGTGCCCGCAGCTTCTCCACGATCTGCGCGCAGGCCTCCGGCACCGGCGTGATCGCGGCGATGTGGGGGGTAATGAGCACCTTCGGATGCCGCCACAGCGGATGATCGGGCGGCAACGGCTCGGTCTCGAACACATCGAGCAGTGCGCCGGCCAACTGCCCGGAATCGAGCGCGGCAAGCAGGTCCGCCTCGACCACAAGCGCGCCGCGCCCCGCGTTCACAAGAAAGCTGCCGCGCGGCAGACACGCAAGACGCGAAGCATCGATCAAGTGATAGGTCGCTTCGGTCAGCGGTAGGGCAAGCACAAGCACCTCGGTGCCGGCAAGGAAGGCATCAAGACCGCGCGGCCCTTCTAGCCCTGCGAAGGTTTCGATGCCCTCAAGCGCGCGCAGGCGGCGCGACCAGCCGCGCACGGGATAGCCGAACCCGGCGATTCTGCGCGCAACGTGGCCGCCCATCTCGCCCAAACCCATCACGCCCACGGTCGGACGGCGGCGGTTGGCGCGATCTTCGTGTGGCAGCCAGACACCGTCGCGCTGCTGCGCGGCATAGCGCCCCATCTGCCGGTGATGATGCAGCACGCCATAGAGCGCGTATTCGGCCATCTGCTGGGCCATGCCAGCATCTTCAAGCCGGATGATCGGGAGGTGTTCAGGCACGACCTTCATCGCGAGGATCGCATCGACCCCCGCGCCAAAATTGAACACCGCACGTAACTTGGGCTGGCAGGCAAAGAGCTCGGCAGGGGGCTTCCAGACCACCGCGTAGTCACACGGCAGATCGGAGGGCCAGGCCACGCATTCAATCTCCGGCGCAAGCCGTGCGATCTCGGCGACGATGGCGGGCACCCCATCGATCCCGGCGGATTGGACGAGAAGACGCATTCTTTTCTGACGCCGATGATCGCAGATGAGAACACAGATGCCCGCAGATGCTCAAATCCCGATTAGCGTTCATCGGCGAAGCATCGGCGGATATCGGCGTCGAAAAGCTGGACCGTCACGCATTAGTCGCCAGACTCCGGCACGAGGGCAACCAGTTCCGCACCCTCCTTGACCTGCTCGCGCGGTGCGAAATAGACCGCCTCGATGCGACCCGCAAAGGGGGCCACGATCGTGTGCTCCATCTTCATCGCCTCGATCACAAGCAGCGGCTGGCCGCGCTCCACCGTGTCGCCGGGCTTCACATAGACAGCCACGATCGAGCCCGGCATCGGGGCGGTCAAGTGCCCGGCCTGCGGGTCCTCAGTTTGAGGCGGCGCGTAGGGATCGATGAGCGTAAAGCTTGCACGACGCGCTTCAAGCAGCACGAGCCGCTCGCGACCGGCATGAAGCACCCGTGC
>JANWWI010000091.1 GCA_025056355.1 Casimicrobiaceae bacterium
AGTCCTGGTTCGTCGACTTCGACCCCGTCCGCGCCAAGGCGAGCGGCGAGCCGCCCGAGTCCATCTGCCGCCGCCTCGGCCTCACCCCCGACCTGCTCGCCCTCTTCCCCGACCGCCTCGTCGACTCCGAACTCGGCGAGATTCCGGAGGGGTGGGAGGTAGGGACTCTCGGCGACATCGCGAACAATCCGCGCCGCAGCCTTCAAGCTAACGAAATTCCGGCGAGTACTCCGTATATCGCGCTTGAGCACATACCTCGGCGCTGTATCGCCTTGTGCGAATGGAGCGTTGCCGACAAAGTCGAGAGCAATAAGTTTGCGTTCAAAAGAGGCGAAATTTTGTTTGGCAAGTTAAGGCCTTACTTTCATAAGGTTGGTGTTGCTCCTGTAGACGGCGTGTGTTCTACCGACATAGTCGTAGTCGCGCCGAAGTCGGCCGAGTGGTTTGGTTGCGTTCTAGGGCACATCTCAGGCGATGCATTCATTGAACATACGAATGCACTCTCCACCGGAACGAAAATGCCCCGCACGAGTTGGGCCGACATGTCACGCTACCCAGTCGCCCTTCCGAGCAATGCGCTGGTGCAGGCACTTGATTCTGTGGTGCGTCCACTAGTTGACCGCATTGTCGCTGGCGTGCATCAATCCCGGGCTCTAGCCGCGCTCCGCGACACGCTTCTTCCTAAGCTCATCTCCGGCAAACTCCGCGTCCCGCTCGAAGGTGCCGATGCACCGAGCCCAGCGAAGCGCAACCGGGGCTGCACCACTTCGACCAGGTGCCAGAGTGGCCGGAGTTCGCGGTCATCGGCGACGACGTGAGCGGTCGCGTGCCCGTGACCCGAATCACGAGCTGGCGCAAGCTGCCGGATCTCCTCGAAACCCCGTTCTTCAATCGCCCGAAGACACAGCTCATCTACCGCGGCCACCGGCGTTATGACTGGCCGCTGACGCCGTCGCTCGGCCGCCTCGACCCGCGCAACATCATCACTGAGGAGGTGGCCAATGCGCAGTTGCGGCTCTTTCGCCGTGCCGTGCGCGGCCGAATCGCGGACCGGACGCTGGTCGAAGAGGCGGAAGAGTACGAACTGTGGTCTGTCGGCCAGCATCACGGTCTGATGACGCCGCTGCTTGACTGGACGTATTCACCCTACGTGGCGCTGTTCTTTGCCTTCGAGCGTGAAGACCGTCGAGGCGAGCCGGACAACCCCTACCGCGCGCTATTCGTGCTGAACAAGACCCACGTCGAAGCCGATGACAGGTGCCCGAACGTCAGTGTGCTCGAGCCGCGGAAAGACGATCACGGGCGGCTTGTCAATCAGGCTGGGCTGTTCACGTACTCCGCCTACGGCAACACGCTAGAGAACTTCCTGATCGATTCACTGCGCGACGAAGTGCTTGGGAAGGTGTCCGAAGAAGACGAGGCGCAGGAACTCGCCAAGTACATCTGCAAGATCTACATCCCGAACGAGGGGCGGGCCGAGTGCCTACGGCACCTGCGCATGATGAACGTTCACCATGCGAGCTTGTTCCCCGACCTGTTGGGTGCTGCCAAATATTGCAACATACTGATCGAGCAAGAGGCCATCGGTTATCGGGAAGCAAAGATTAAGAAGAAGCGGCAAACCGAGCCACCTGTCACTGAAACGCATGGCGAGAGGCCAACACCGACGGTCGAGGCCGGGCAACTGAAGTCGCTGCACGACGTGCTCGCGGCACCAGCAGAGGCGGCGAGCATCGAGCCAGCGCGGCTCGCTCTCATTGCAGACGAACTCGCAAAAGAGCTATCGAAGCAGCAATTCGTCGACTGGCATAAGCGCGACAGCGTGAAGGCGGCCATGCGCAACGCCGCACGGGTGATCCTGCGGCGTTTGGGCTACCCCGCTTCCGCGCGCGAGGCGGTGCTCGAGCAAGTGCTCAGCGCGATTGAGGCTGCCGTCGAGGGCGAGTCATGACCCAGTACGGCGAGCGGGTGCCGGAGCGTCTCCGTTGAAAAACAACAGGCCTCGGTGTGTCCACCGGGGCCTGCTGCCGACCGAGAATCCCCAATCCAAGGCTCACGATCGGATTCTCGGGGTGCGCAAACAACGTTTCAAGCGCGCCACGTTTTGGGCATTGCTGATGTGACCGAAGACGACCTCGAACAACTGGCCCTCGCCTGGTTCCAGGACACCGGCTGGGAATCTCGGTACGGGCCGGACAAGTTGGTGAAGAAACCTCGAATCACCCGGCGGTCGTCCGTCGGGCTGGATGGCCATCTAGCTGTCGATGGGGCGGCCCTGCAACGGGGGGCCATACCGCGCGAATGAGCCACTAGTTCTTCGAGACGAGCAGGCGGCCATGGGGGCAAGCGGCGGCCGAGGAGCGCCGCACACTCGTTTGCGGG
>JANWWI010000092.1 GCA_025056355.1 Casimicrobiaceae bacterium
AAGCGCCGGGCCGAGAGGCTGTGCTTGCCGAAGCTGAGCAACCCCTCCTGCCATTGCGCCCAGAGCAGGCCGAAGCGGCGCGGCTGGTCGGCGGGTGCGGCCGGCTGGGGCAGGATTGCCTGGGGCGAGGCCTCCTCTGCGGCGTGCCACATCGCGCCCGGCGGATCCCCTCGTCCGATCGCGATCGCGGGCAGCAGGGCGCGTAACTCCCGCTCCCGAAAGCTGCCGCCATGCGCCTCCTCCGCCTCGTCCTTCTCCTTGCGCTCGAGGCCCGAGGCGAGCCGGTCGGCCTCGGCCAGGATCCAGTCCGAAGGGTCGTCGTGGAACGGATGGTGGTGGCGCACCGCCACCGCTGCGAGCCGCGCCCCGTTAACCTCCTCAGGCCAGTGCAGGCCGGCGCGCTCTGCTTCGCGGATCGCGAAGTCGCTCCACAGCGCGTGGCGATGGGTGTAGCGCCCGTCCCTAAGCGGCAAAATGGTGCTTTCGATGTCGCTGAGATGCTCGCCGTAGGCCCTTTTCAACACCGTCTCGTCGGGATGCGCGCGCTGGGCGAGCTTGCCGATGTCATGCAGGAGGCCAGCGAGCGCAGCCTCGATCGTGCTCAGCAGCGTCATGATTCCCCTGCATGCACGGTGGCGGGAGGCATCGGCGCGCCCGGATGCGCTGCCGAACTGTGGTTAATTCGAATGCGCCCAAAACCCATCGAAGCTCCCTTTCCGACATGCAAAAAGCTGGCAGCGTGCAGCAGCCGAGCCAGGTCGGGTTTTTCGGCGAGATCAACGGTCGCCTCTCCGACAATTCCACCAAATTGCATACGCATTTCTTGGCGCGTGCTGAATCGTGACGTCTCAAGCCAGCGCAATCTGGAGCCAGCAAAGGCGAGCGCGCGCGCCTGGGCGCGTCCGCGAACAATTATCTCTTGAGGAAATGACAGGCCAAGCAAAGCGACTCGACGTGCAGCGGCATTCGCGAGCATGAGGGGTGTGAGGCTTCCGGGCGTGACGAGGTCATTTTGTAACCGAAGCCGGAGTGGCGTCTCGAAGAAGAGGTGCGTCATTCCTGGGCTTGGACTCTGCTTCCAGAGCGAGTCGACCGAGACCCTTGTCTCTTTCAAGGCAACGAGTTTGAACTCGACCCGGTCGCGCGTTAGACCTCCTTCGCCGGCTTCAATCAAAGCGCGCGTAAGATATGATAGTCCCGAAATTAACTTCGGCATGACGATCAGCCGAACTTCGAACGTCGCTCCGGCCACCACTATCCCTCCACGAGGCGAGGCTTGAGGTGCGAGCACGAAGTGCTTGGTGCGGGACCCCACGTCGGCGTCGGACGCGAAGAGCTCAGGGTAGAGGCACGCGTATTCGAGTGCGCATCCCCCACAAGGCCGAAACCTCATGGCGCAAACGATACGCTTCAAAGCGCGGCCGAACGCGCCACGCCAAGCCGAACCAGCGAACTCCTGCAGTCGCAAGGTCTGTGCTGCAGTAAAAGTCGCGTCGATCAAGACTAGGCTACCGACCTCCATCGCAGATCATATTGAGGCCTGACCTGTGCGCCTTAGCAAGCAGAGCACGGCTTACGGGCTCGGCGGATCGCTGACCTGCTGGCTCATGCGAAGATCAGGTCGGCAGCCCTGCCGGTGGACTGCCTACGCACAGGCACCGGGGGAGAAAGGGGCAAACTCCCTGAGGCGCTCGACCGCGCGACCGTCTCTGCAATCGCGCGTGAACGCGTGGGAAATCGGGCCGCCGCCACTTTGCCCCTAGGAAAGCCGCTGATGCGCCTGGGCCCCCCCTTCCGGCGAGGGTGCGGAGGGCTGCTAGCGACTTTCCTTGACCCTTGGGCGGGAGGCACGAGCGGGCCGAGGCGCCCTGTACTGGCTCATGACCCTCTGCGAGGGGGGTGACGCCCCCTTGACGGTGTACCAACCGGCGCGTTGCGGATGACGGGTCACGCGCTAGTCTGCCCGAACCGATCATGCATGCGGGGGAAGTGTCCGCCGGGCGCCGCACGCGCACGAACCGGATACGGGGGTATCCCCCGATCCTCTGACCCCATCGTGACCCGAAATCGCCGTTTCTCTTTCGTATCCGGAAGGATCTCTGCGCTAAATCTCTGATTGTTCTGGTGCCGACACTCGGATTTGAACCGAGGACCTACTGATTACGAGGGTGCTGTTTGTCGTGTTGCATCAACGGGTTGCGCCGTACCGCGCACGTTCGCTCTGACGGCGCGGTGCGGCGCACTGCACGTTAGCGGCAGCTGACCCTCACGCTGCC
>JANWWI010000093.1 GCA_025056355.1 Casimicrobiaceae bacterium
GCTCCAGCTCGAACGCGCGGGGGACGTTGTGACGCAGCGCGCGGGCGAAGAAGCCATAGACCTTTTCACAGCGGCGGTCTGTCGACATGTCGCGACGCGATGCCACATCTACGTTGTGCACGTAGATGTGCTCGATCTTGAACGAGCCGTAGATCACGGACGACAGTAACAACCCGCCGCTCCATTGCTCGATCCGGCTCGGCTTGTGGATCAACTCGTGGGCGACATTGATGCCTAGCACTCCTCCCAGGCATCCCATCGACACGACCCAACCGACAGCCCCGAGCGGACCGAATGGCGCCGTCGCGAACACATGGGCGCCCCACAACATCAGACCGAGTTGGAACGGTACGCACAACAGCGGCAGCGCCGCGAAATACAGTGACTTCTCCAGCGACCGAGCGTCGTCGGCGGAGGGGTTGAGCTTGTCCGTGCCGACGATCAGATCGGCGAGCGGAATCGCGCCGAAATACAACAGGGGAGTGAGCCAGGCCCACAGATCCCAGCGGCCATCGATGCTGGCCATCGAAAAGCTCGTCACGGGCGGCAGCCCGGCGAGGACGAACATCAAGTATCCCCAGCGGTGATATCCATGCGTTTTCGAGCGAGTGAGCCATTGCCACAACATCGCTTGTCTCCTCCTTTCAGAACGAGTAGCCCACGCTCAACAGCGCGACATAGGGATCGAGTTTGCTATCGATCTGGCGTTCGTAAGTCCCCAACGTGCCGCCCCGGGATCGCGCGACATCGTTGAGCACGGAATCCAAAATGGCACCTGTGATCGGGTTGCTCGCTAATTGGTTGATGGGCGGCGGATAGTCCTGCAAAACGGGCGATCTGCTGTTGAGCATGGTGTCGCGCGTGGTCAGCGTCGCGGTGGTACGCACACTGACGTATCCCACGGTCAGCTTGACGTGTGAACGTTTACTGAACTGGTACTGCAGGCCGGCAAATACGCCCATCCCGACCGACGGCTTCATTTTGATCTCGGTGGGCCCGCCGGTGTAGCTTTCCAAAGCGGGCGTGGCCTCGGCATCGAAAAAATAGGTGTAGTTCACGCCGACGCCGAACGAAGGCCGTAGCGTGTCGCCCCAACTTCCGAAGTAGCGGTGCAAGATCAGCGTGGGCGGCAGTTGCTTGACCGTGGCGACTTTGCCCAGACGTTTAATGGTGCCTGCGCCGTAGATGTCGTGCTTGAACGGGACAGCCAGGATCAGACCCTCGACGGCCCAGTGGTCATCCAAGAACTTGCCGACGCTGCCGTAGACCGACTGGCTGTCACGCACGTCGACCGTGACGCCGGCTGGAATCCCGAAGCTCCTCGCGTTCGGAGAAATCAGGCCGAGCACGCCTAGCAGCGGATGGTCCGATGCCGTGAGCACCGGGCCGGTGACATCGCGCGCGTCGCTCGATTTGTCATTCAGTTTGATGTAGGCCCCTCCCAGTCGAACAAACCATCGATTTTTGGGCTCGACACGCAAACCGACCCCAGAGGGAGGAGTAACATCGGCCTGCGCGAGCCTCCAGCCTGAGCGCTGGCGCGCGTCCCGCGTCATCCACCACGGGTCGGTGCCCGCACCGGCGGCGACGTCAACCCAGGGCTCCGGCGGCGTGAAGGAGGGTGCCGCGTTGGCGTGCGAGGCGAGGCCAAGCCATGTGCAAGCCAGGGCTAGCGAAAGGCTCAGGCCGCGCACACCGCGCGCGGCGAGTCGAATGAACAGCATTGGTTGTCTCCGAAATAATTGTTGTCTTAAGGTCCGATCGGGGTCAGGACAACGAAAAATGTCGCGCGAACGCGTGTCCGTGATGAAGCCGATGGTTCCGGCCGACGGTGATCAGTGTTGGCTTGGTTCGGTTATGCCCCCCTGTGTTAGCTAAAAATTTTGTGGGCGGAGTTACGGCTCAGAGCGCGCCCGCCGTGCCCAAGGCGTAGCGCGACAGGGTGCCGGGGTATTGCCGGAAGTCAGCGCTGCACCGATCGCCGAGGTCGCGCGAGCGTTGAAATAACGTGTCATTTCATAGAATGCCTTTCATGCAGAACGTGACGAAGCGCGCCACCACCGGCGTCCGCCTCTGGCGCTCACACTCGCGCCTCGGTATCGCTGCCCGACAGAGACGGACTGTCGGCGGCGTCCACGGCCGATA
>JANWWI010000094.1 GCA_025056355.1 Casimicrobiaceae bacterium
CTGGTGGACCGCACCCGGCGTGAACTGACCGACGACGAAATCCAAAAAATCGCCGACACCTACCACGCCTGGCGCGGTGAGCCGGGCGCAGGCGCTTATGCCGACGTGCCGGGTTTTTGCAAGAGCGCCACGCTGGAGGAGATCCGCAAGCACGGCTATGTGCTCACCCCCGGGCGTTACGTGGGCGCGGCGAAGCAGGACGACGACGGGGAGCCCTTCGAAGAGAAGATGCAGCGCCTGGCCACCCAGTGGCGGCAGCAGCGCGAGGAAGCCGCGCGGCTGGATGCGGCCATCGAAGCCAACCTCAAGGCGCTGGGGTTCTGAACGTTGCGTTGCGCATGGACAAGGATCGACTCCATAATAAACGCAGCATGTCTTATGGTAGGCATCGCTCTGCGTAATGAACACAAATGAAAATAGCGCCCACCGCGCCGGCCGCTACCTGAGGCAGCCCACCGGCTACCGCGCCTTCATCCCCACGCCTCTGCCGCCTGAGCCGCCACTGGATCTGGCCGGCCTCCTGCGCGACAAGCTCTCTGAGGCCGACCATGCGCTGGGCCGCCTGGACGGCGCGGTGCTCACCCTGCCCAATCCGGATCTGTTCGTCTTCATGTACGTGCGCAAGGAGGCGGTGCTCTCCAGCCAGATCGAAGGCACCCAGTCCTCGCTGCAAAACCTGCTGGCCGCCGAGGCGCAGCTCTTCGACCCCGAAACGCCCAAGGACGTGCACGAAGTCGCCAACTACGTGCGCGCCATGAACCACGGCCTGGCGCGTCTGGCCGAACTGCCCGTCTCGGTGCGGCTGATCCGCGAAATCCACGCCGAGCTGATGCAGGGCGTGCGCGGCGGCCGCCTCATGCCTGGCGAACTGCGCACCAGCCAGAACTGGATCGGCCCGGCCGGATGCACGCTCGCCACCGCGACCTTCGTGCCCCCGCCGCCGCACGAGGTGCCGCAAGCGCTGTCGGACCTGGAGCGCTTCCTGCACCACGGCGGCGGCCTGCCACCACTGGTGCAGGTCGGGCTGGCCCATGCGCAGTTCGAGACCATCCATCCGTTTCTCGACGGCAACGGCCGCATCGGGCGGCTCTTGATCACTTTTCTACTCACCGAAAAGCGGCTGCTGGCCAAGCCCGTGCTCTACCTGTCGCACTACTTCAAGCAGCACCGCGCCGAGTATTACGAACGCCTGCAGGCCGTGCGCGACGCAGGCGACTGGGAAGGGTGGCTTGCCTTCTTCCTCGACGGCGTGGCCGACGTGAGCCGAGAAGCCACGCGCACCGCCGCCGCCATCCTGCGCATGCGCGAGGACTACCGTGCCCGCATCACCGAACACCTGGGGCGCGCCGCCGCCAACGGCCAGCGCGTGATGGACCGGCTGTTCGACCAGCCCATCGTCTCGGTGGCCACCGTGCGCGAGTGGCTGGGCATCACCCCCGCCGGTGCCAACCAGATCGTCAGCCGGCTGGAAGGCATCGGGCTGCTGCGTGAGATCACCGGCTACGCGCGCAACCGGCGCTTTCGCTTCGAGCCGTATTTGTGCTTGTTTGAAGAGGGGGGCGGATGAAGACGCCACAATGGCGTAAGCAACGAGAAGAAGCCACGCCGCTGTATATGGCGATCGAGGCCACTTCGAATTAACTGGGTTTTTCTGGAGACAAGCCGTGAATGCCCATTCTTTGGATCTGAGTGCACTGAGAAACGCCATCACATCCCTTGAAGACGGAATCAGCGTGGTTCGTGACAGCGGATGGTTCAATGCGCAGACCCCAGCCGTGCAAAACACCCTCATTGCCGGTGTCATACAGAATTTTGAATTCGTGTATGAAATCGGAATCAAGATGATCAAACGCCTGATCGAGCTTGAATCGGCCAGCCCCAACGAAGTGGATGAAACCAACTTTCGTGATGTATTGCGTGTTGCTGCGGAAAAGGGGCTTATCTCTGATGTGGATGCATGGTTTCGATACCGGAAAATGCGCAACATCACCGCACACACCTACGATCAAGAAAAGGCCAGGCAGGTTTACCAGTGCACGCTGGAGTTCCTGAACGACGCCCGCGCCCTGCTGCAAAAGCTGGAAGCGCG
>JANWWI010000095.1 GCA_025056355.1 Casimicrobiaceae bacterium
GCAGAGCACCCCACTTCAAACCCTCTCCCTCCGGCAGAGGGCGCGGAGCGCTCCACTTCAAACCCTCTCCCTCTGGGAGAGGGTGGCGCGGAGCGCCGGGTGAGGGGGAGCGAAGCGGCAACGCCGCAATCCGCCCGGGGAGCCGCGGCCAACGCGGCCATGCCGGAGGGCGCGGTCATCATTGCTGCAATCACCAGCTGCACCAACACAAGCAACCCGAGAAACGTCATCGCCGCCGGCTTGTTCGCCCGCAACGCGCGCCGCGCGGGGCTCTCACGCAAGCCCTGGGTCAAAACCTCGCTGGCCCCGGGCTCCAAAGCGGTCGAGCTCTATCTGCGTGAGGCGGGTCTGCTAGAAGACCTCGAAGCGCTCGGCTTTGGTATCGTCGGCTTTGCCTGCACCACCTGCAATGGCATGTCCGGCGCGCTTGACCCGGCGATTCAGCGCGAGATCATCGAACGCGATCTCTACACGGTTGCGGTGCTCTCGGGCAACCGCAATTTCGACGGCCGCATTCATCCTTATGCGAAGCAGGCCTTTCTGGCCTCACCGCCGCTTGTGGTGGCCTATGCGATCGCCGGCACGATCCGTTTCGACATCGAACGCGATGCACTGGGCTATCGCCCCGATGGCTCGCCCATCACCCTGGCCGATCTTTGGCCCCGGGATGAGGAG
This sequence comes from Casimicrobiaceae bacterium, assembly GCA_025056355.1. GTDB lineage: Bacteria > Pseudomonadota > Gammaproteobacteria > Burkholderiales > Casimicrobiaceae > Casimicrobium. Next base: position 676 of record JANWWI010000095.1, read on the forward strand.
ATCGATGCCCTCATCGCCGCACATGTGAAGCCCGAGCACTTTCAGCGGGTCTATGAGCCGATGTTCGCTCTGCGCCGCGACGGTGGCGAGCGTGTCGCACCGCTTTACGCCTGGCGGCCGCAATCGACCTACATCCGCCGGCCGCCCTATTGGGACCGCGAAGGTCTCGGTGCACTTGCGGCCTATCCGCGTACGCTCGCCGGGATGCGTCCGCTGGCGATCTTCGGCGACAACATCACCACCGACCACATCTCGCCGTCGAATGCCATCCTGCCCGATTCGGCCGCGGGCGAATACCTCTCACGCATGGGGCTGCCGGAAGAGGACTTCAATTCCTACGCCACCCATCGTGGAGATCATCTGACCGCGATGCGCGCAACCTTCGCCAATCCGACCCTCATGAACGAAATGGTGAGGAACCCCGATGGCAGCATTCGGCGCGGCTCCCTCGCGCGCGTGGAGCCCGAGGGTGTGGTGATGCGCATGTGGGAGGCCATCGAAACCTATCTTGCACGCCGGCAGCCGCTCATCATCATTGCCGGTGCCGACTATGGGCAAGGCTCCTCCCGCGACTGGGCGGCAAAGGGCGTACGGCTCGCTGGCGTCGAGGCAGTGCTGGCCGAGGGCTTCGAACGCATTCATCGCACGAACCTGATCGGCATGGGCGTGCTGCCGATCGAATTCCTGCCCGGCACGAATCGCAAGACCCTCGCGCTCGATGGCACCGAGACCTACGACGTGCTCGGCGAACGCGCACCCCGTGCGACCCTCACACTCGTGGTCAGGCGCAAAAACGGCGAGCGTGTTGAGGTGCCGGTGCGCTGCCGCCTCGACACGGCCGAGGAAGTTTCGATCTACGAAGCCGGCGGAGTGCTTCAGCGCTTCGCGCAGGACTATCTCGAACGGCAAGCGGCGTAAGCTGACCCCTCCGACGCTTCGCGCCACCTCCCCTTCGCAGGCGAAGGGGAGGACCCGCTTGGAATGTTCTCCCCTGCGGCGGAAGGCGTAGGGGAGATGCCGACAAAGTCGGCAGAGGGGTCTTGCGTGAGCTCGAGCGCGGGGGCTTGACCAACCCCTCCGACGCTTTCGCGCCGCCTCCCGTGGAGCTGAAATTCTCCGGCGCCCTGGATGCGGCAACGGTGCCCGCGCACTGGGCTGCGCATGCCCGAGCGGCCGCCGCGGCCGACGGCTGGGTCATCGACCTGAGCGGGGTAGATCGCATCGACTCGGCCGGTCTCGCCTTCCTCACCGCGCTCTCGCGCACGCTCGGCGGCGCGCAGTTCGTCAACGTCCCCGCGAAAGCGCGTGTGCTGGCGCGGGCGTATGACGTGGAGCCGTTGCTCGGCGACGCCTGAGGCTAACCGTCCCGTTGACATCCGGACGGACGAGACCTGAGGCTGAGGAACGGC
>JANWWI010000096.1 GCA_025056355.1 Casimicrobiaceae bacterium
CGAGCTGGAATACGTCCGCGCCGGCTTCGTCGACCCCGAGACGCGCGAAATCCTCGATCGCGCGGCGCTTGCGCGGCTCGAGCGCGATTTTCCGGTTCCGTGGCCCCATTTCCGGCGCGAGCTCCAGGCACGCCTCTACGAAGACGACCCCGCAAAGCTGCGTACGACGCTCGAGGCGCTAGGCACGTACCCGCCGCAAGCCCTGGCGGCCGTTAGGCCGTTGTTCGTTTCGCGCGCCGCTGCGCGCCGAGGGACAGGCGAGCTTCACGCAGCAACTATCAAATCTGTCCGAGGCACCGGCAATAGCGCCGCCATCGAAAAAGTTCCTCTCGAGAACCTCACTCTCGAAAAGCTTGAAAGGATGGTCGGCAGGCACGATCCGCGAAACGCAGCGACTTACGAATTGCTGAAACGCAGATTGGAAGAAGCAAACGGTGATGGAAAGAAAGCCTTCGGGAACGGTCAATCTGTTCGAAAGCCATCCCGCGATCCGGGTCGCGCGCCTCTGATTCGTTCGATAAAAATCGAAGTTACGCAAAACTCCGGCGTTTTCGTGCGAGGCGGTATCGCAGACCTCGGAAACATGTTACGCGTGGACGTTTTCCGTACCGCCAACGAGTTTTCGGTCGTACCGCGATATGGCGTGCCGAGTTCTCGAACTCGCACGCAGCACGTAATTCCCAGCGACGCAAAGTTTTGTCTCTCGTTGACAAAGAACGACTTCGTCGAAATTGATTTTGGTACGACCAAAGTTCGGGGTTATTTCGTCATGTACGAATCGGACGGGCGCGTGACTCTTCGTGCGCACGACCAACCGCAACCTGACAAGAAATTCTTCAGAAGGAGCATTGCGAAGGCCGTTAAACTTGTAAAGTTCCACGTCGATATCCTTGGCAATCTTTACCCGGCTGAGCTTGCTGTGCGACGTGGTCTGGCGTAGCGTCATTGTTTCGCGGCCTGCGAAACTCCGTCGGGATCGCTTCGCGCTCGTGGTCGAGCAGGAGCAAGTGGCGCGCGTGCCCTTCGAGGACATCGCGGTGATCGTACTGAACCACCGCGAGATCACGCTTACGCACCCGGTACTGTCGGCCTGCGGCGAGTACGGTATCGGCCTGTTTTCGACCGGCGACAATCATCAACCGAACGGCGTCTTCACGCCCTTTTTGCCGCACAGCCGCGCGACGCGGATGCTGCGTCTGCAGCTCAAGATCGACCGCCCGCGCGCCAAGCGCGCCTGGGCGAGGATCGTGAGAGCCAAGATCGAGAATCAGGCCGCCAGCCTGACGCTCGCGGGCAAGGATGGCGCAGACCGTTTGCAGTCCTACGCGCGCCGGGTGCGCTCCGGCGACGTGGGCCGTATGGAGCCGCAGGCCGCCGCCTTCTACTTTCGCCGCTTGTTCGGCACCGATTTCGACCGCGAAAAGCGCGGCTGGATCAACTCTGCGCTCGACTATGGGTACGCGGTGATGCGGGGCGCGATCGCGCGGGGGCTGGTCGCGCACGGTCTGTTGCCGAGCCTCGGTCTGTTCCACGGCAATGAACAGAACGCATTCAACCTGGCCGACGATCTGATCGAGCCGTTTCGGCCGCTCGTCGACCTGCACGTCGCCACTAACGCGCGCGCTCCCGCCGAGCCGGAGCCAACCGAACTCTGCCCTGCCGACAAAGCCGCGCTCGTCGCCCTGCTCCATGTGGATGTACGGATGCCTCGCGGGGAGATGACGGTCCTCGCCGCCATCGAGCAGGCGACCGAATCCTTGGCCCGGCTGTTCAATGGCGGCAGCGACGACGCCCTCGAACTTCCGCGGGTCATCGGCCTACGCCGGCATCGGCTCGAGGCGTGACGATGGCGGAGGACACGAGGCGGCATATGCGAATGCTGGTCTTCTTCGACCTGCCTGTCGTGACGCGTGCCGAACGACAGGCCTACGCGCAGTTTCGCCGCTTTTTGCTGAACGACGGATTCGATATGATTCAGCTTTCGGTGTACGGCCGCATACTGAACGGCCGGGACGCCGAAGAAAAGCACCTCCAGCGCGTCATCGCCAACC
>JANWWI010000097.1 GCA_025056355.1 Casimicrobiaceae bacterium
CGGTCGGCACGGCGCGCATGGGACGCCTCGATGACCCCGACGCGGTGGTCGACCCGCGATTGCGCCTCATCGGCGTGACGGGGCTACGTATCGTGGACGCAAGCGTAGTTCCGAAAATTCCGAGTGGCAACACGGCCAGCCCCGTGCTTATGATTGCAGAGAAAGCGGCGCGTTGGATCCGATCCGACGCCGATGGTCGGATGGGCTAAGCGCTGCGAGCAAACACTCTGTTATATCGCGCGATCGGTTTTCGTCTTGGCTGAGGAGTATGCCGCGCGGAGCCACGTCAGGTCGAGATCCACCTTCGCTTCGAACGCCACGTCTTCGAGCCGAGCTTGATGCCCTGCTCGAGCGAGCCGAGGCTTGTGCGCTCGCCGGCAAGGCCGAGGAGGGATTGGCGCTCGCCGCTCAGGCCGAACGAAGCGCTCGGCGCCTCGGCGATGAGCTGCGTGTGCTGCACGCGCTTCGGCTGCAAGGCACCCTTGCCCGCATGGCCGCACAGTATGAGGAAGCGCGGCCCTTGCTCGAGGCCGCCAGAAGCGGCTATGAGCGACTCGGTGCGGGCCAGTGGCTGGCCGAATGTGCAGCTCAGCAGGGCCAAATGGCGCTCGATTGCGGCGACGCCGCCGAAGCGGTTGGGTGTTTTGCCGCGGGGCTCGAATACGCCCGAGAGGACGGCTGCGAACTCGTTCGCAGCCGACTCCTTACGGGCTTGGGCATTGCGAGCGCGCGAGTCGGCGACCACGACCGCGCTGAGCGCGCCTATCGCGAGGCCCTTGCGCTGCAACGCGACCTTGGCAACGAGGCAGCCATCGCCAACACGCTGCATTGCCTTGGAGTGCTCGAACTGCGACGGATTGAGGCGGGCGACACTTCCGCTGTCGACGAGGGCCGTACACAACGCCTCGAGCGCGCCGGAGCCTTGCTCAATGAGTCGCTCAAGCTGGCGCAGCGGCTCGGACGACGGCGCCTTGAGGGCATGTGCCTCAACGAACTCGGACGTACGCATCGCTTGGCCGGACGCTTCAGTGCGGCCATTGAGTCCAGCGAGCAGGCCCTGGCGATTTTTCGCGCCCTACCCGCGCCGCGCGACGAATGTGAAACCGAGCTCCAGCTCGCTCACACGCATTTGGCTGAAGGCAAGCTCGATCTCGCCTACGCCCACGCGCACGCGGCTTTGGCAACCGCTCAACGCTGCGGGTTTCGTCCGTGCGAACGCGACGCCCACCTGCTGCTGATGCGTTGCGCGGAAGAGGCTGGCCAGGTGGCCACCGCGTTGGCACATCTCAAGCGCGCTCGAGCCATCGAGCTCGAATTACGCGACAGCGAAGTGCTTCGCCGACTCGAACAACTCGACTTTGCGCACGCACTGGCCCGCAGCGAAGCCGAACGCGCCGCGCTTGCGGCGCGTGCGCAGTGGCTCGGACAGCTCGCTGCCACTGACCCGCTCACGGGTCTGGCCAACCGACGCGGCTTTTCGGCCCGATTTGAAGAGCGCACGCGCGATGATCGACACGCCGTGCTGCTGCTGATCGACATCGACCACTTCAAACAGATCAACGATGCCCACGGGCACTCGGTGGGTGACAACGTCCTGACGCGGGTGGCCACTGCAATCGTCCAGGCATGCCGCGAGCTCGACCTGGTGGGGCGCTGGGGCGGCGAGGAATTTCTCGTGCTGCTTGAAGAAACCGATCTGGACACCGCCGTCGCGGTCGCCGGACGCATCCAGCAGAGCGTGGCGCGCATCGATTGGAGCGACATCGCGCAACCGCTCGCCGTGACACTCAGCATCGGTGTGGCGCAGCGCCACCCGGGCGAAGGGCTCACGGCCCTCATCCAGCGCGCCGACCAAGCACTTTATGAAGCCAAGCAGCGGGGGCGCGACCGCGTCGTGCTCGCGCTGCCTGAGGCTCACGGCGCGACCACGCCGCGCACGCAGAACGACACAACCGCCTCGACATAATCGGCAAAATCGCTGATGCCGT
>JANWWI010000098.1 GCA_025056355.1 Casimicrobiaceae bacterium
AGCGGCTGCAGGTGCGTCTGCCTAGGCTCGCCGCATTCAGCAACCCAACGGCGCAAGCACGCGCGGACCTGAGGTCTTGTCAATAGGTGTGTAAAAACGGTCAGGCGGCTTTCCTAGTCGGTTCATTTGCGCTGGCTATGGCGATTCCGTCCTTGAAGCGTGTTCCGTTGTAGACCTCGCGCATCCGATGCGGTGCGTTGAGGGCGCGCCAGGATTGTTCGGCCACGCGCAGCAGCTTCCAGATCATCGCTTCGGCGTTCTCGGTCTTTTTGAAGCGGCGCGCGGCGTTGGTTCGCAGCCGCACCGGGTCAAAGGGCGACTCAACGATGTTGGTCGTACGAAGGTGAATCCAGTGCTCGCGCGGGTAGTCAAAGAAGGCCACCAGCCGCGCCCAGTCCCGGGTGAGCGTGGCGCAGGCCCGGGGGTCGGTCTTTCGGTAGCGCAACAGGAACGCGTCCCGGGCGCGCTCGCAAGCCGAGCGGCTCTCGGCGTACATCATCGCGCGTAGCCGCTCGCGCGCCTCGGCCTGCGCCTTCTTCGGCAGCGCATCGAGCACGTTCAGGATCTTGTGGTTCCAGCAGCGCTGCTCATCGCCCGCCGGATGCAGCTCGCCCAGCGCCGCCCAGATGCCCAGATTGCCATCGGCCACCGTCAGGCGCGGAAACGCAAGCCCGCGTGCCCTCAGATCGCGCAACACCGCAGCCCAGGCCTGCGCGCTCTCGCGTTCACCGGCCTGGCAGGCAAGCAGCACCTTGTTGCCCTGGGCCGTGGCCCCGACGATGACCAGCAGCGCCGCGCGCCGATCGGCAATGCCCGCCTTCACGTACAGCCCGTCGGCCCACCAGTACACCAGCTCCAGCGCCGACAGGTCGGTGCGCTTCCAAGTCTCGTACTCGGTCTGCCACACCCCCTTGAGCCGCGCAAGGGAAGCTGCCGACAGCGGCGCCCCCTCGCCCAACAGCCCCCGCAGCGCCAGCTCGAAATCCCCGCTCGAGAGCCCGTGCAGGTACAACTGCGGCAGCAGCGCCCCCAGCTCGGCCGAGCGGCGGCGAAAAAGCGGCAGTACCCGGCTCTCAAAGCGCCGGGCAAGATTCCTCATCCTTGGCCGGCGCAGCGTGATCGTGCCCGAGCTAAGCGCCAAGCGCCTTGGCCTGCCGTAGCCGTTACGGTAGCCGCAGCGCTGTGGGGCAGCGCGCCGCTGCGACTTGGCCCGGCCCAGAAACTCCGTCACCTCGGCCTCCAGCAGATGCTGCAACCACTGCTGGATGTGCGCCCGCGCGTGCGCCTCAATCGTCTCAAAGCACACCGTTGACGCAGCCCGGCAAACTGTGTTCTTCTCCCTCATGGGTGGCGTCTCCTTTCATCCCGGCCCATACCGGGCGTTGGTTGAACTCAACCGCTTCCAACCGAAAGGTTACGCCGCCTCTCCTTTTTACACACTTTTTGACCGTACCCCGTTTGCAAGCGAGCGAATCGCGCTAGCCCGCATTTTTCATAAGCATTGCGCTCGGGCGAGCGGTGTGCCGTTAGCGAGCGATTTTTGCAATTGGAGCGGCGGGCGAAGTCTGTTGCGGGGCGGTTTTGCCGAATTTGGGCAAAGCGCCCCCTTACCCCCGTTGTTTGTCAGCGTGCCGGGGACAGCACTCGGGCGGGATCAGGAGGAGTCGAGCGCTCGGGCGGCGGCGAGATAGACGGCCTGATAGGGGAAGGCGGAGCTGAGCATGACCCGCACGCGACGGGTATTGCGCAGGATCACGGCACCGATCTTGAGCAGCTTGGCGCGTAAGGTGCTCGCCTGAAGCCGCGCGAACTCGGTGCCGGCAAGCGCAAGCGCGCGCAGCCGCTCGGTGAGGATGTAGGCAAGGGCCGAGAGCAGCAGCCGGAACTGGTTGGCCAGGAGCCGCTGGCAGCTGGTGCGATCGGCAAAGAGCCCAAGCTGCGCCTCCTTGATGCG
>JANWWI010000099.1 GCA_025056355.1 Casimicrobiaceae bacterium
GCTGAACTGAGCGGATTGTTTGAGCGCGTGCGCCTCAAGCTCTGCACGAAAAGCATCGTCCGTCAGGGCCCTGGTGATCACCCGCGCCATGTCCGCCGGATCGTACGGGTCAAATAGCGCGTCCGCACGGCCTACGATCTCCGGGAGACTCGTCGTGTTGCTTGCAAGCACGGCGCGACCACAGGCCATTGCCTCTAACGCCGGCAGTCCAAAGCCCTCATGCCAGGACGGGAAAATAAAAACCTTGCAGGCGTTATAAAGCTTTACTAATTCTTCGTCGGAGACGAAGCCTGTAAAGATCACTTCTTCTTGATGTAGACCGGCAAGTCGCACTTCGTTTTGAAGGCGTGTGACGCTCGCTGCGTCGGCATGGCATACGATGGCGAGCTGATGCGATTGTCGAATATGGAGTGGAAGGCGCGCGTAGGCGCTAATCAATCCCTCGATGTTTTTTCGATAGTCGATTCCCCCTGTGTACATGAGGAACGGCCGGTTAATGCCGAAGCGAGCCAAAAGTTCTGAGCATTGCGAATCGCCCAAACCGATCCGGCGAAATTGACTGCTGCAAGCGCCCATAATTGGGTGCACCCGATGCGCTGGCCAGTTGAGGTACTCAACCGCTTCTTGGGCAGAGGATTTCGAGATCGCTAGCAGTGCATCGGCCTTTCTTAACTCGGAGAGCTGGTTCGTATACCACGTACGAAATCTTTCGTTACCGTCCAAATACACATTCGCATGAATGAGTGGAATGAGATCGAAGAGAACGGCTGCAACATGACATCGCCGTGGCAGGCGCCCGATACTGATTGCTGCATCATCGACGAAACCATCAAACACGGAGCCGATGAGAAAGACGTCTGGTTTGAGCGAATTTGCGAAGGTCTCGTAGGCGAGCTTAGCTGCAACGACGCGATCCGAACTTGGATTTTCGAGCGCACGGCATGGCTGAGGCGGCATCCACACCCGAATCGTGTTCGCGGGGGCGAGATCTTTGATTTCTGCGCGTAGCGCTTCGACGCTTTCCTCGAAAGCGCCGTTAGCCATGAAAACGACCTCGTGGTGACCGCGGGTCCGAAGCATCGCTTTCACGAGCTCCAGAACGTAGCGTCCGATCCCACGGAAACGGTTGGTCGCTTGGGCCCCTTGAACGTCAAAAACCAGCCTCACGGCACCCTTCGCAAAAGCAAGAGTTGTTGACGAAAGGCCTGCGCGCGTCGTGGCAAATGCGGTGCAGGAGTGAGCGCCCAGGCAAGGGGGTCGTGAACGTTTGGTACTGGATGAGGAGCGTCAGTAGCGGGTGCCGTGCTTACGGCCGTCGGGCCGGGCACGCCTACGTCGCCTGGGATACGGAGGGGAGCGGGAGCGCTTGGCAACTTCGGCCCAAACAAATGGAGAGCGACGGCACGACGCACCGCAACCCGCAGCGTATCGAGCCAATACACAGTACGTGAACACGAAACCGCGCGGTGCCAAGCCCGAACATCGGCGTGTGCACTCCGGCCTTCGGCCGAGCGCGCCAGTCGCAGCAGCAGCCATCGCCGCGGCGCACCGATCGCGAGCAAGTAACCATAGCCATCTAGTCCCGCCGGATCGGGCGCACGCGAAAGCACGGTGCGATAGGCAAAGTTCAAAAAGTCAAGGTCGGTGACGCGTGTTCGATCAAGAAGGTCGTCGGGTACGGCCTGCATACCTTGTCGAAGTCAGAAGGCAGAAGGGGGACACACAAGAGCTGGGACGGCATCGCGAGAAAGCGTCACAAGGCGGTCGTGCGTTGCGCGCTCGCAGATGGTTGCGCGGATTCTTGCACAAGCTGCCGCAAGAATCCCTACCAGCGGACTTGTCTAAGTGTAGTTTCTCAAGACGTTGTTTACGTCGAAGCCGAGTCTGGAGGCTGGTGGGAGGTGGTGTAGGGCGCGGT
>JANWWI010000009.1 GCA_025056355.1 Casimicrobiaceae bacterium
GCAGGTCAGATAAAGCCCCCCAGGCGCCACGACCGAAAGCGCCAGGCGGTTCATGTCGAGATATTTCTTGAGCGCGCCTGACCTGCCCTTGCTGCGTGGCCAAGAGGTAAACCGCGAGCGCCAGCACGCACGCAACGCCAGCACTCGTGACGGCTCGCCTGTTCAACGGCACGTGCTAATGCCTCCGGAAAAAACCGCTTCGCCAACGCGGCTGTTACCAATACTCTGAATTGTTGTCACAGCGAGACCACGGAGCGGCCCGATACGCGAAATTGCAGCGTTCATAGCGTAAGCAACACAAAAGGCGGAAGCTCAAGCGGAGTAGCTTTCGTTACTCTTGTTCGGGAAGCGGCAGGGAAGTTCATTCCCTCGCAGGAGGTCCGCCAATGCGTGCCAATCCAGCGGCCGATCTTCGCCAAATCCCATGTGGTCGTCATGGTGAGGGATCCACATCGTCGGGCCATACTCGAACGACGAGTAGCGACGTCGATCAGGGGAACACTTTCGACCGACGATCACCACTTCCTCTACCCTGTTACTCAGAGCGGGCTGTGGCGCAACGAAGAGGATGGTGAGAGCAACAGCGAGCGTGGCGAAGAAGCGCATAAATGGTGTCCCGTTTCGTGGAAGGGACACGAACAGTACCCCCCCTCCCCCGCTGTGCCTGTCAAGCCTCCCGCGGGGGGCGCGGATGACGTCGTCGGCGCGGTCTGCGGCGAATCTTCTCGGGCGCGGTCTGCGGGCGCCCGCCTACAATCGCGGGCGATGCGACGCCCCGAGGACGGCCGCGCGGATGCTGATCTCCCGGGCCGGTCCCGGTCGGCTGCCCCAACGTTGCGGCCCAGGCAGGCGTTCTAGATGTTTCCGGCCTTCCGCTCGCTTATTCCATTTCACCTTGCCTTGACTCCGCGAAATAGGTTGATTCGGTTATCGCAGACGGTGCCGCCTTGAGCGCTACCCGGTGCTCGACCGACTGCGCAAACGGCGGCAGACATCAATGCGATGATCCAGTGGCGGAAGTCAGACGTTCACAACTCTCATCCCTTCGGGTTTTCGTGCCCGGCCAGTCCTTACACGACGCCTGCGTGCTTGGACAGCTAGCCAGCCCGCAGCGCCTCGACGATGCCGAGCCGTGCCGCGCGAAGCGCCGGCAAAAAACCACCGACGAAGCCCATCAGAAGGGCAAAGCCAAGGGCTTGAGCTGCAATCGCCGGCGTCAGGTGAAAGCCAAAGGCCAGTTGCGAGAAGCTCGTGAAGTTGAGCGTGGAGACGGTGAAGGCTTGAAGGGTCGAGGCAGCGGCGAGCCCCACGACCCCGCCCACCAGCGCAAGCAGCATCGCCTCGCCAAGAAAGGCCGCGAGAATCGCCCCGCGGCGAAAGCCCAGGGCACGTAGCGTGCCGATCTCCGCCACCCGGTTTGCAACCGCGGCATACATGGTGATTGCCGCGCCGATCACCGCACCGATCGAGAAGATCGCCGAGAGTGCAAGCCCAAGCACATTCAAAAACGTCGAGAGCGCGCGGCTTTGCTCCTCGTAGAAGTCGGGTTCGCGCTTGACATCGAGCTTGAGCCGCACATCGGCCTCCACCGCCGCACGAAGCCGCTCAAGCGCATCCGGGTGGGTCAGCCGCACGATGACGCTTGAGTAAGCAAGCCGGCGAAATGCCTGGCCCAGTTGCTCCACATCGCCCCAGGCCTCAGAATTGAAGCCGGTCGCTCCTGCGTCGAAGATTCCCACCACTCGCCAATCGCGCCCCGCGAATCGGGTGAGCTCTCCCAAGCCCAGTCCTTCGAACTCGCGCGCCACACTTTTTCCGACCACGATCTCGTGGGCACCGGGCACAAACCATCGTCCCTCGATCAGACGCACTTGCGGGCGAATGGCCATACCGACCACAGAGGTGCCGCGTGTGACAATGTTTTGCGGCCGAGTGTCGCCGCGCTTGGGCTTGCCGATCAGAACGACGATCTCCTTGGAGACCAGCGGCTCGCCGGCAGCGCCGCGCGCCACACCGGGCAGGGTTTCGATGAGCGCGGCCTGCTCGCGCGACACACCGCTTTGGATTTCGGTTTGCACCCCCTGGCGGATGAGAATCGCGTTATCGGGGCTGCCGGTGCCGGCCAAGGTGCGCCTGAGCCCGGCATCGAGCATGAGCACCGCCGCAAAGACGAACACCACGAGCGCCATGCCCAAGGCCGTGAGCGCGGTCGTGAGCCGCCGCACCCAGAGGTTGCGCACGATGTAGGCAAGCAGCAGCCCCATGGCATTTTCAGCCGACGTGCCGCAGGCCGTCGACGATGCGAACGCGTGCCGAGCGCAGTGCGGGGAGGACCGCGGCCAGCACGCCGACGACGAGCATCGCCAGCGCTTGCCCGAGCATCGTCTCGACCGTGAGGCGCACGACCGGAAAGGCCGTGCTGACGGCATCGCGAAAAAGATCAAGCACAGGCAAGGTGAGCGCGATCCCCGCAAGCGCACCGGCCGTGGTCAATACAAGCGATTCGCCGAAGATCAACAGCGCCACGAAACGCGGGGAAAAGCCGAGCGCCTTGAGCGTGGCGTATTCCCGGAGCCGCTCGCGGGCGCTCATGGCCATGGTGTTGGCAACCACCGCAAGAATGATCGCGATGACGACGAAGGAGACGAGCCGAATCGCCTGAACAATCGTTTCCGATTGCGCAACAAACCCAAGCTGAAAGGCTTTTTCGGTTTCGGTCAGTGTCTCGGCAAGCGAATTGGCAAACTCGCGGTCGATCGCCTGTGCGATTTCCGCGGCACGTTGGCCGTCGCGAATGCCCACGACGAATACACCCGTGCGCTCAGCCACGCGCGGCAGCCGCACGCGCATCGTTTCGTTCAGGTATTCCCAGTGAAAGTAGAACTGCCGCGTCAGGGTAGTCTCATCACGGCCGTCGTAGATGCCGCGAATCGTGAATTCCCAGCGGCCCGGGTAGATCGTGCCCTTGAGCGGCACCGTGTCGCCGATTTTCCAGCCGTACTGTTCGGCAAGTCGGCGCCCGACCAGGGCGCCGCGACGGTCGGCAAGCATGGCCCGCATCTGCTCTTCCGGGACAATGAATTCCGGAAAGAGCGCGAAGTACTCCCGAACACTCACGGCGAATTGCGGGAAGAAGTTGCGCGGCTCTTGGTAGATGCCGCCAAACCACGTGCTCATTGCAACCCCCGTGACCCCATCGAGCGCACGGATACGTTCGCGGTAGGTGATCGGCAGCGTGAACGTGAGCGAGATGGCGTTACGCGTGATCAGCCGGTTCGCCGAGGCCATGTTCGCACCGGCATACCAGGCATCCACCACGGTACGCAGCAGCCCGAAGGCCACGACTGCGATCGTGAGCCCGGCAAACGTAAGCGCGGTACGAAGCCGCGCGCGCAGCAGATTGCGCAAGATGAGCCGCAGAAGCACCTGCGCATGATGCCACGTCGAATTGGCGGTCGTCCGGGTGCTCGGAGTGGCAAGCGCCCCGCCCCGGAAGCGTTGGGGCAGCCGGCACGGCGCGGCTGTAGCGGCGCGTCCTTGGACGCTCAGGCGCCTTAGACGAGTTTGGTCTCGCCCAAGATGCGAACCGGCCGCGTGGCCACCGGGAAGCCCGCTGCGCCGAGGGTTTCGGCAATCACGCGGTTGGTGTCAAAGTAGACCTGCCAGTAGTGGCGGGTATGGGTGTAGGGTCGAACCGCCAGTTTCGGTCCGAACTCGGTGAATTCGAGAATCTCCACATCCACGGCAGGCTCGGCAAGCACGTTGGGCACTTTGCTCACAGCCTCTTTGAGCAGCGCACGCGCCCGGGCGTGATCGGCGCTGGAGGCCAGCTGCGCGACCAGATCGACACGGCGATAGTCGTTGGCCGAAAAATTCTTGATATCGCCGCCCATCACCTTGTTGTTACCCACATAGGTGAGCACGTTGTCCGGCGTGACGATCGTCGTGGCGAAAAGCCCAATCTCTTTGACGGTGCCTTCGACGCCGCCCGCTACCACATAGTCGCCGACCTTGATCGGCCGAAGTGCCAGCATGAACATGCCCGCGGCAAAGTTCGCAAGCAGTCCACTCCAGGCCGCGCCGATGGCCACACCGGCACCGGCCACAAGCGCCGCAAAGGTCGTGGTTTCGATGCCGAAGTAGCCCAGAATCGCCACCACAAGGGCGATGTTGAGCGCCACCGTGACAAAGTTGCCGAGATAGCGCTGAAGCGTCGGATCGACTTCCTGGGCGGTGAGCACGCGGCTCAACAGCCGTGTGGCCAACCCAATCAGCCAGCGCCCGACGATCCATGCGGCGATGGCACCAAGGACTTTGAGTCCGACCGCAATCAACTGTGGCTGAAGCTGGCTCCAGAAACCCAACACGTGGTCGCTGTTCATTGAGATCTCCCCGAGCGTTGACAACGATTCTTGATTTTTCTGGCTCTTGATGTCAGTCGCGCGCGCAGAGGAATCTGAAAGCGGCGTTGGGTATTGCGCCACCCGGAAGTCCAAACCCAGCAGACAACGCGAACGCGAGCCCAAAAGCGCAACAGAAGGTCGGGGGGCAACGCCTGGCTCAGCGTGAGCGCGATCCTTCGGTGCCAAGCAGTTCGCCTTTCTCGAGGTGGATCACGTGTCGCGCAACGCGCACGGCGTTCGGATCGTGCGTGACCATCACGACCGTCTTCCCCAGCTCGTCGTTGAGTTGCCGAAGCAGCGCGAGGACTTCCTCGGCGCTTTTCCGGTCGAGATCGCCGGTCGGCTCATCGGCCACAATCAGCGTCGGATCGGTGATGATCGCGCGGGCAATGGCCACACGCTGTTGTTGGCCGCCGGAGAGTTCGTTCGGGTAGTGATCCATGCGATCCGCGAGCCCCACGAGCGCCAGGGCATACTCCACACGCTCGCGCCGCTCGCGCCGCGAAAGATCGGTGAGCATGAGCGGCAGCTCCACATTGCCAAAGGCGGTGAGCACCGGTATCAGGTTGTAGAACTGAAAGATGAAGCCGACATGGGCCGCCCGCCAGTCGGCCAGTTCCGCCTCGCTGAGCTGCGCGAGATCGACGCCGGCCACGCTGAGCGTTCCCGAGCTAGGCCGGTCCAATCCGGCAATCAGGTTGAGTAGCGTTGATTTGCCCGAGCCAGACGGCCCCATCAGGGCAAGAAAGTCTCCGCGCGGGATGTCGAGGTTCACGTCATGCAGCACGGGCACCACCTGCGTGCCGCGCTGGTAGTGCTTGCTCACGCGCCGGAGCGAGACGAGCGGCTGTTCGGTCGCGGGCGGAGCCTCGGCCGTCGGGCTGTGCATGCGTTCTACCGCGACTCGACGCGGCGCAGCGGCTGGCCATCGCGCAGCTCGCGCGGCGGCTTGGCCACGATGCGCTCGCCAGGCGCGAGGCCAGAGACTTCGACGAGCTCGCCGAGATCGCGCCCGCGCCTGATCGCAACGGCCCGCGCTTGGTTCTCGACGACGCGAAACACGACGCTTTGTCCTTCGCGTTCGACCAACGCGTCTTTGCGTACGACGGTGACCGGTTTGCGCTCCTGCGGTTCGGGGTGCCGTGCCAGGAAAGCGACTCGCGCGCTCATCTCAGGCAGCAGGCGCGGATCGCGCTCGAGCAGGGCGACCTTGACGAGCACGGTGGCTTTGCTTCGGTCCACCGTCGGCACGATGCGCGAGACGCGACCCATGAGCCGAAGCTCCGGCAACGCATCGAGCGTGATTTCGGCCGGCATGCCAACCGCGATCTTGCCGATCGAGGCTTCCGCGACGTCGGCTTCAACTTCGAGCGTCGACAGATCGGCGATCGTGACCACCGCGCCTTGCGTTCCGGTGGCTGAAGAAAACGGGGTGATGATGTCGCCGACATTGGCGTTTTTGGTCAGGATGACGCCGTCAAACGGCGCACGGATGAGCGTCTGATCCACAGCGATTTGGGCCGAGCGCGCCTGTGCGGCCGAAACCTCGATCGCCGCCTCAAGGCTTGCGAGCTGCGCGCGGATGCGTTCGACGCGACTTGCTGCAGTGTCGAGCGCGGCTTGTGAGATGAAGCCCTGCGCGAAGAGCTCTTGTTGACGGTGCAACTGCCGCTGCGCTTCGACGAGCTCCGCCTGAGCTTGGCCGAGGTTGGCGCGCGCGGCCGCTTGCGCGGCAAGCGCCTGATCGCGAGCGGCCAGCACATCGAGTGCTTCGAGCCGCGCAATGAGCTGGCCGGCTTTGACGCGGCTGCCTTCTTCTACGCCGAGCCATTCCAAGCGGCCGGTGGCCTTGGCTGACACCGAAGCCTTGCGTGCGGCGCTCAGGCGGCCGGTTGCGTTGAGCAGTGTGATCGACTGAGTGGGCCACGCGCTGCTCACCGTCGTGAATTCGACCTCAAGCGGCGCATGCCTGCGTTGCAAAAGCGCCACCACGGCGAGCGCGAGCACGGCACCGATGGCGAGCGCGGCACGAAGCCGGCGTTGCCGCCGACGGCGAGCCAACGCGGCCGCTGCAGGCGATTTGTCAATCGAGAGCT
Organism: Casimicrobiaceae bacterium; assembly: GCA_025056355.1. GTDB lineage: Bacteria > Pseudomonadota > Gammaproteobacteria > Burkholderiales > Casimicrobiaceae > Casimicrobium. The sequence goes on from JANWWI010000009.1 coordinate 6,500, forward strand.
TGCCGAGGTCGGCCACGGCCGGTGTTTCTCTGTTCGATCAGAACGTCAGTCGTTTGAACAGGGGTTCCGGCAAATGCCGGATCACGCTCAGGATGGGCCGCCACAACGGCGGCAGGTAGACAACGTCGCGGCGCCTTGCCATCGCGCGGTCGATGCCTTTGGCCACTGCTTCGGGGGTGCTCCAAAACGGCCCTTTTGGCAGGTGCGCGGTCATCGGCGTATCGATGAATCCGGGCTTGACGGTGAGCACATGCACCCCGCGGCGGAGCATGCGCGCGCGCAATCCCGAACAAAAGGCGGTCAGTCCGGCTTTGGCCGCGCCGTAGGCGTGGTTTGCGCCGCGACCGCGGTCCCCAGCCACGGAGGAGATGACCGCAAGCACCCCGCCACCATGGGCGGCCATGTGGCTTGCAAGCGCCTGGGCCCAAAGGCAGGCCGAGGTGAAGTTGAGCGTGAGCTCGCGCGCCAAGTAGTCCAAGTCCTGCTCCGCGTGTGCCGAGTCGGTCAGACTGCCATGGGCAATGAGCGCCATGTTGGGCGGTGTGTCGAGTTGCTGAAGCGCGGCGCCGATGGCGGCCGGGTTGGTCAGATCGCAGATCAGCTCGCGCACCGCGGCGGCGCCGCGCACTCGCGCATCGGCGGCCACCGGCGCAAGCCGCTCGGCGCTTCGCGCCACAAGCGTCAGACATGCGCCGCGTTGCGCGTGCATTCGCAGAAAGGCCTGCGCCACAGCCGAGGTCGATCCCACCACAAGCAGATGTTGCATGGTGACTCGATTATCGCGAGCCGAGCCCGTTTCGCTCGGGTTGGCAGGGCTGCGCCTGGCCTCCGCTTTCACATCGCGTCCCGAGCTCAACCGTCGACCTCTTCGCTGTCATGCGGCCGGTTTCGTTTCGCCCGCAATCATCGAAGCGGCCGCAGGGTTCGGCCAGAGAAGGTTGGTCGGGTAACCGCAGCCCGCGCTCATCCGGTCCGCAGGGGGCGAGCAGGTCGCTTCGCCATTCGGGGGACTTGTCACGATCGTTTTCGTATCCAACTGCAAGAATCGGCGTGGCTGCCGCTTGTGCGGCTGCGTCTGATTGCGGTTGGCCCCGGCGCGTGCTTCTTCACCCTGCGTCGCGGGCCGGATGTTCGTTGATCCACAAAGAATGCACAAAGACACATCGAATCATGAAGCCAAACCTTTTCCTCCTTCCTCGGGTTCCTGCTGTTCTTGCCGTGGCGTGCTCGGCTGCCCTGGCGGCCGTGGCCAACGCTCAGCCGCTGTCGCTCGGAGAGCAATTTGCGCTACGGGCCTACACGGGTCAGGCCATGGGTCAGGCCTTGGCCAATGTGGTACGGGCGGAACGTCTTGGCATTCTCACCAACACCACCTCGATCTGCTCGAGTCTTACTTCGGCCATCGGCTCGCAGTTTGTCGCTTCCCGCGGACAGCCGGACGCGCTGCGGGTGGCGGCGGTGGCCAAGTCCGATGAAGTCAAATCCGCGCTTTCGTCGCTGAGCAACCGCGATGCGGTGGCCTTGATCTTCGGAGGGCAGGCCACGGCCGAGGAGAACTATGCGCTGACCAAGGCCGCGCTTGCAGAGCTGGCGGCCAGCAAGTATCCCGGCGCGGTGTTTTTCCACTTGCGTGTCTGGGCACCGCGCTTCGTGCAGCGCGCCGCCTCCGAGGACCCGGCCATTGCCGCTTACCTGGCCAGCAAGGAGAACCTCTTTACCGCGACGGTGGATGCCAATGCGGGCAAGGTGCTCCTACATCAAGCGGCGCTTCGCGAGGGTGAGCAGCGCTCGGCCCGCGTGCTGGCCGAAGTGCCGATGAACGAAACCTGGCTGACGCTGTTCAAGCGCTCGATGTAATCGACGCGGCGGCGCTCGAAGCGCATGCGCAGCCCGAACAGGCGGCACAAGCCGCCTGTTTTTTTGTTTAGCCCGATGCCGCAGTGACCCGGCGCCAAAACGAGGAGGAAATGGCCGGGTCGCGCAGCGCCTCAAGCTCACGCCAGCGCGGGTAACAGGCCTGAAACACCTCGGGCCGCATGCGCGCGTCTTTGGCCGGGTAGAGCCGGCCGCCGGCCTCAAGCAGCATGCGATCGGCGCGGTCAAGGGCGGCCCGAGTCTGCGCATTCGGGGCAGGAATATCGAGCGTGACGGTGGTGCCTTCGAGAGGAAACGAGAGCCACCCAGGCGAGGGAAGCGCCCCGAATCGTTTGATGACCGAGAGATAGCTTGCCACCCCTGCGCCGCGCAGATGCGTGAGGATCGTGCCGATCGTGCGGACCGCGTCGGCCGCCGGGACCACGAATTGGTACTGGATGAAACCGCGCCGGCCATAGAGCCGGTTCCAGTCGGCCAGCGCATCCAGGGGCCAGAAAAACCGCCACGGTGAGACCTGCTGGCGCCGGCTGCGACCGAGCGCATGCACACGCCAGTAGAGGGCGTTGAAGGCGCGCGCGGTGGCCTGGCCAAGCAGCCAGCGCGGCGGCTCGATCGGCGGCAGACGTCGGGGCAAGGCGGGCTCTGGCTCCGGATGCTCAGTGGCCACAAACCGCCCGCGAAAGAAGACACCGCGAAGCCTGGGATCGAGCGTATCCAACCAGCCAACCGTAAAAGGCCAGTGGAGGCTTTCGGCCTCAAGCGTGTGATACGCCTCAAGACCGTGGAAGAGACAGACCTCCTGTTCGATCGCTGCCCCTTCGATCCGGGTCAGCCGCAGCGTGATCTGGTCGATCAGGCCCGTCAGACCGAGGCCACCCACGGTTGCGGCAAACAGCGCGTCGCCGGGGGCAAGCTCAAGCGGCCGGTCATGGTCCGAGCGCACCAGCCTCAGGCCGGTCACATGGCGGCCAAAAGTGCCGGCCTGCGCGTGATTCTTGCCGTGGATGTCGTTGGCCACTGCGCCGCCGAGCGTGACAAAGCGCGTGCCCGGAACAACCGGCGGAAACCAGCCGCGCGGCAGAAACACCGAGGCGATATCGGCAATCGTGGCCCCCGCCTCGGCCGTCAGAAGCCCGGAGCGGGGATCGAAGGCAAGCAGCCGGTCGCGCCGAAAGCTATGCGCGAGCGTGCCGCCGGCGTTGAGGCACACATCGCCGTAGCTGCGTCCGAGGCCGCGCGGCAGAAAGCGCTCCTCCCGCCCGAGCCAGCGCTGCGGGGGTTCGAGTGGGGTGTCAAGAAAGACGTGACGATGGCGGAGCCCAAAGCCGCGGCCCCAGGGCTCATCGAGCGATCGCGGACTCATGCGCGTGCGTCACTCGACGGTGACGCTCTTGGCTAGGTTACGCGGTTTGTCGACGTCGGTGCCGCGCAAGCATGCGGTGTGATAGGCAAGCAGTTGCAGCGGCACCACGTGCAAGATCGGCGAAAGCGGCCCGTAGTGCTCGGGCAAGCGAATCACGCGCAAGCCCTCGCCGGCCACGATGCGGCTGTCGGCGTCGGTGCTCACGTAGAGCATGCCGCCGCGCGCGCGAACTTCCTGCATGTTGCTTTTGAGCTTTTCGAGCAGCTCATCGTTGGGGGCCACCACGACCACGGGCATCGCCTCGGTCACCAGCGCCAAGGGGCCGTGCTTGAGTTCGCCGGCAGGGTAGGCCTCGGCGTGGATGTAGCTGATCTCCTTGAGTTTGAGCGCTCCTTCGAGGGCGATCGGATAGTGCAGACCGCGCCCCAAAAAGAGAGCGTGCTCCTTGCGCGTGAACTCCTCGGCCCAGGCGATGACCTGCGGTTCCTGCGCGAGCACGCGCCCAAGGGCGACCGGCAGGTGGCGAAGCGCCTTGAGATGCTCGGCCTCGGTGTTGGCATCGAGCCGTCCGCGCAGCTTGGCGAGCACGAGCGAGAGCAGGAACAGGGCGGCCAGTTGGGTTGTGAAGGCTTTGGTCGAGGCCACGCCGATTTCGACCCCCGCGCGCGTGATGTAGGCGAGCGCACATTCGCGCACGAGGGTGCTGGTGGCGACATTGCAGATTGTGAGTGTGTGCCGCATGCCGAGCCTTTGCGCATGGCGTAGCGCGGCAAGCGTGTCGGCAGTCTCCCCCGATTGCGAGACCGTGACCACGAGCGTGCGCGGATCGGGCACGCTCCTGCGGTAGCGGTATTCGCTCGCGATCTCAACGGTGGTTGGGATCTGAGCGAAGGCTTCAAGCCAGTGGCGCGCGGTGAGCCCCGCATAAAAGCTCGTCCCGCAAGCCAAGATCAGGACGCGATCGACTGCGCGCAAGTGCACTTCGGCCTCGGCGCCAAAGAGCTCGGGCACGATGCCTTCAACGCCTTCGACCGTCTCGGCCAAGGCTTGCGGCTGCTCGAAGATCTCCTTTTGCATGAAGTGGCGGTAGGCCCCCAGTGCTACCGTTTCCGGTTGCGCCCGCACGAGGCGCACGGGGCGCTCTTCGGGCGTGAGTCGTCGCCCGTGGCGGTCATAGAGCGCCCAGTGCGTCGGCCGCAGATCGCAGAGGTCACCCTCTTCGAGATAGACGACGCGCTCGGTCAGGCCCGCGAGTGCAAGCGCATCGGAGGCAAGGTAGCACTCCCCGTCGCCCACACCGACCACGAGCGGCGAGCCCGCGCGCGCGCCGACCACGCGGTCGGGTTCATCGCAGGCGATGACGGCGATCGCGTAGGCACCTTCGAGCCGCGCCACAGCGGCTTGCACCGCCGCGAGCAGATCGCCCGCGTAATGCCGGTCGATCAGATGCGCGATGACTTCCGTGTCGGTCTGGCTTTCGAAGCGGTAGCCCTCGGCTTGCAGTTCCTCACGCAGCGCCTCGTGGTTCTCGATGATGCCGTTGTGCACGAGCGCGAGGCGTGGGGCTTGCGGATCGCGCGAGACGTGCGGATGAGCGTTGGCGACCGCGGGCGCACCGTGCGTGGCCCAGCGCGTATGGGCGATTCCCGTCGGGGCGGCGAGCGCTTCGCTGTCGACGAGGCGCGCCAGTTCTGCGACTCGACTGACACTGCGCAGCCGATCGAGCTTGCCTGCCCGCACCACGGCTACGCCGCAGGAGTCGTAGCCGCGATATTCGAGCCGTCTGAGCCCGTCGATGAGCACCGGCGTGATGTTGCGCCGCGCTGCTGCTGCCACGATGCCGCACATCTCTGCGAATGAGCCTCCGAAACGACGACGATCAAGCCCGAACTATCGCAAAAGTCGCAAACCTGCGCTTGCGCTTTAGCCGGAAGCGCGCACGCGCACGACCTTGAGCGCGTTCGTGCCGCCGCTTTGGCCCATCGGTTCGCCGCAGGTAAGGACGATCAGGTCGCCGGGCCGGACCGCGCTGATGCGCACGAGCGCTTCTTCGGCGGCGCGCAACGCGGTGTCGCGGTCGCTTTCGGGGGCGACCAGGATCGGCCGCACGCCGCGGTAGAGCGCGGCTCGGCGCGCGGCAGCAACCTCCGGGGTGAGCGCATAGATCGGCACACCGCTGTCGTGCCGGCTCATCCAGAGCGCTGTTGAGCCGGACTGCGACAGCGCTGCAATTGCCTGCGCACGCAGGTGAAAGGCGGTAAAGAGCGCCGACATCGCAATGGCCTGATCGACCCGTACGAACTGCTGATTGATGAAGTCGCGATCGAGCTCGTAGGCCATGGAGCGCTCCGCCGCAAGCGCGATCGCAGCCATCTCGCGCACCGTCTCGACCGGATACTTGCCGACGGCCGATTCTGCGGAGAGCATGACGGCATCCGTGCCATCGAGCACCGCGTTGGCCACATCGCTGACCTCGGCTCGCGTCGGCACCGGCGAGCTGATCATGCTTTCCATCATTTGGGTGGCGGTGATCACCAGGCGGTTTTTGTCCCGCGCACGTTTGATCATGCGTTTCTGTAGCGCCGGCACTGCCGCATTGCCGACTTCGACTGCCAGATCGCCGCGCGCCACCATGATGCCGTCGCTTGCATCGATGATGGCATCGAGTACCTCGGACACGATCGCCTCGGCCCGTTCGATCTTGGCGATGAGCCGTGCTTCACCGCCGGCGGCGGCGAGCACCGTGCGTGCGGTCTGAATGTCGGCGGCGCTTTTTGGAAACGAGACGGCCAGGTAGTCGCAGCCGATGTCCACGGCGAGCCGGATATCGTTCAAATCCTTTGCCGTGAGTGCCGGAGCGGAAAGCCCGCCGCCGACTTTGTTGATGCCTTTGTGGTTGGAGAGCTCGCCACCGACGAGCACCACGGTGATGACGCGCGGCCCTTCAACGGCCTCGACTTGTAGGCGGATTAGACCATCGGCCAACACGAGCGTATCGCCGCGCTCGACATCCTGGGGCAATTGCGCGTAGTCCAGCGCAGCAACCTCGGCCGTGCCGAGCGGTTCTGTGCTGGGCAAGCTTGCATCGAGCACGAAGCGCGCCCCGGGGACGAGCTGTACGCGGCCTTCGGCGAACTTGCCCACGCGAATCTTGGGCCCTTGGAGGTCGCCCATGATGGCAACCTCGGTGCCGACTCGGTGCGCGGCTTCTCGAATAGCGCGGGCGCGCGCGGCGTGCTCTTGCGCGCTGCCGTGCGAAAAATTCAGCCGAAACACATCCGCGCCGGCGCGGATCATCGCCTCGATGATTTCAACGCGCTCACTGGCCGGCCCGATCGTGGCAACGATTTTGGTGGCTTTCACGGAAAGATCTTGAGCTCGCTTGGCCCGGGGCAGCATGGAGAGACAACCCCTGGGCGAGTGGATGACGGAAATGATGACCGGAAGTCGATCTGTGGAGTGTAGGCGTAGCGCTTGACGGCCGTGGGTCAGCCGCGTGGTGAGCTCCGCGCCGTGCTGCCGCGCGGACGATACTGTGCCATAAGCAGCTCGCGAAATGCCTGCGCGGCCGGGGAGAGCGATCGTGCCGGATCGTGAATCACGTACCACTGACGCACGAGCGGAAAGCCAACCACCGGAATCACCACGAGCCGTTTGGCGCTGATTTCAAGCTCGACCGACTGAGCCGACACCACACCCAGCCCCAAACCCGCCTGAACCGCTTGTTTGACCGCCTCCACGGTGGGCAACTCAGCCGCGATGCGCGGCTCGAGTTGGTGTTCAGCCAGGTGACGCAATAGTGCAGCGCGTGTGCCGCTGCCCGGCTCGCGTAGCACGAAAGGCTCGCGTGCGAGCTCGGCCAAGCCGACGCGCTTTCGCCCTGCCAGCGGGTGTTCGGGCGCACCGATTACCACCAGCGGGTTGTCGAGAAACGGCTCGGCCACGCAAGAGAAACCCTCGGGCGGCTGGCCAGCAATGACCAAATCGGTGGCGTGGTCGCTGAGTCGATCGAACACCGCCTGGCGGTTGCCGACCGTGAGCTCCACGGCCAAGTGCGGATAGCGTCGACGAAACGCGGCAATTGCACGCGGCACGAAGTAGTTGGCTGTGGCCACCACGGCCAAGCGCACGCGCCCGCGCTGCATGCCGCGACGCGCCCGCATCGCCGCGATGAGCTCATCGACCTCCGCGGCCACGCGGCGCGCATGGGCCCAGAGCTCTTCGCCGGCCTCGGTGAGTTCCATGCGCTTGCCAACTTGCTCGATGAGCACAAGCCCGACTTGGCTCTCGAGCTGTTTGATTTGCATGGAGACCGCGGGTTGGGTCAGATGCAGTGCCTCGGCGGCGCGAGAGATCGAGCGAAAGTGCGCGACCCGATCGAAGATGCGAAGCTGTCGAAGCGTCAGATGCATGGGGGCTTTGGGCAGTCAGGAGTCGGAAGAGGAAAAACACGAGCCAGGTAGCAGGACATCGCCAAACAAAAGACGGTGGCGCGCCGATGCAGATGATCGGAAGGCGCAAACCGTCGGGGAGCGGTCAGAGCGCAAGGGCGCGAGCCGACCGAGGGGCTTTTCTGCACCCACCACCCCTGCCGCGCAACCCTTCCGGCGCTTTGCGCCACCTCCGCTTCGCCCGCGACGGGGAGGATGCATTCCCCTTTTTTTTGAGCCTTCTGCTGCCGAGCACGTGCTCCCTTGCGAGGGAAGCCAAGCACCCCCGTCGAAACCAAACCCACACACACGCCGTTCCATCCTCCCCTGCGCCGCGAGGCGTCGGCGGATGCTCGGCGCAAGCCGACCGAGGGGTTCTGGGGTGTCCACGCGAGCGAGGTCAATTTATCAACGCAGCTTATGAAAGCCAAAGTTTATTTGACTTTACCTGATGAATGCCTGCCGCTACTGTTTGCGCCGAAACAGGTGTTCGCCCGTGCGGGCGGAGGCTGCTTCGGTGGACCGGTTGCCGATGCTGACCGGGATGCCGTGCAGCGCTGCGCCACTCGCCAACTCATTGCCAGGAGCGCATCGTGTCGACCAAGACCTATCAGGCAGGCGTCAAGGACTACGCCAAAACCTATTGGACTCCGGATTACATCCCGCTCGACACCGACTTGCTTGCGGTGTTCAAAGTCGTGCCTCAGCCCGGTGTGCCGCGCGAAGAGGCTGCGGCCGCTGTTGCGGCCGAGTCCTCGACCGGAACCTGGACCACCGTCTGGACCGACTTGCTCACGGATCTGGACTACTACAAGGGCCGCGCCTACAAGATCGAGCCGGTGCCGGGCGACCCGAACGCCTTCTACGCGTTCATCGCCTACCCGCTCGACTTGTTCGAGGAGGGTTCGGTGGTCAACGTGCTCACCTCGCTCGTGGGCAACGTCTTTGGCTTCAAGGCGGTGCGCAGCCTGCGACTTGAGGACATCCGCTTTCCGCTCGCTTATGTGAAGACCTGCGGCGGACCGCCCAACGGCATTCAGCTCGAGCGCGACCGGCTCAACAAGTACGGTCGGCCGCTGCTTGGCTGCACGATCAAGCCCAAGCTGGGGCTTTCGGCCAAGAACTACGGGCGCGCGGTCTATGAGTGCTTGCGCGGCGGGCTCGATTTCACGAAGGACGATGAAAACATCAACAGCCAGCCGTTCATGCGTTGGCAGCACCGCTTCGAGTTCGTGATGGAGGCGGTGAAGAAGGCCGAGGCCGAGACCGGGGAGCGCAAGGGGCACTACCTGAACGTCACCGCCCCGACGCCGGAGGAGATGTACAAGCGCGCCGAGTTTGCCAAGCAGCTCGGGGCGCCCATCATCATGCATGACTTCCTCACGGCAGGCTTCTGTGCGAACACGGGCCTGGCCAACTGGTGCCGCGAGAACGGCATGCTCCTGCATATCCACCGCGCCATGCACGCGGTGATCGACAGAAACCCAATGCACGGCATCCACTTCCGTGTGCTCGCGAAGTGCCTTCGTCTCTCAGGCGGCGATCACCTGCACTCCGGCACCGTGGTCGGCAAGCTCGAAGGCGACCGCGAGGCCACGCTCGGTTGGGTCGACATCATGCGCGAGCCGTTTATCCCGGAAAACCGCAAGCGCGGCATCTTCTTCGATCAGGACTGGGGCTCGATGCCGGGCGTGATGCCGGTGGCCTCCGGCGGCATCCATGTGTGGCATATGCCCGCACTGGTCACGATCTTCGGCGATGACTCGGTGCTTCAGTTTGGCGGCGGCACGCTCGGTCACCCCTGGGGCAACGCGGCCGGGGCGCATGCGAACCGTGTGGCGCTTGAAGCCTGCGTCGAAGCGCGCAATCAAGGGCGACCCATCGAGCGAGAGGGCCGCGAAATTCTCACTGAGGCGGCCAAACACTCGCCGGAGCTTGCGATCGCCATGGAGACCTGGAAAGAGATCAAGTTTGAATTCGACGTCGTCGACAAGCTCGACGTGGCCAAGCACTAAGGGTGCGCTTTGAGGAGTGAGACGATCATGGCCGACATTCTTCCCTATAAACCCACCGAGCGCCGCGGGGAAACCTTTTCCTACCTGCCGCCAATGACGCCGGAGCGCCTGCGCAAGCAAGTGGCCTATCTGATTGCGCAGGGCTGGAACCCCGCCATTGAACACACCGAGCCGGAGAAGTCCTTCTCCAACTACTGGTATCTCTGGAAGCTCCCGTTTTTTGGCGAGCGCTCGGTTGAGCGCGTCATGCAGGAGCTTGAAGCCTGCCATCGTGCGAACCCGGGGCACCATGTGCGTCTGATCGGTTACGACAACTACGCTCAGTCGCAGGGAACGGCGTTCATCGTCTACCGCGCGCCGGGCCGCTAAGGCCGCAAAGCGCACCAAGGTTTTCTCTGCCTGATCGTCTGAGCCCACGGGAGTGTGCCTGTGAACAGCTTCTCCGAAGGTCGCCGACTCGCCATGGAGCGCCGCCGCGCGCTTGCACAAGGCCGTGCCGCTTTGCCCCCGTCGCGCGATCGCACCCGCGTATCGCGTGACCGCTTAGGCGGCCCCGCGCCGGAGGCGGCCTCTCAAAGCGCAGCGGCTCTAGCGCCTGCGCCGGCTGCGGCCGCACCCGTTGTGAGCGCAAGCGCGGCCACGAGTTCAGGCTTTACGGGCGGGCTCACGGGGCGGATCATGTCCATGCTCCGGCGGCGTCAGCTGAGCGCGGGCAAGGCCGCCCTTGCGACCGCAGCGGCGGGGCCAAACCAAAGCCCCCCGCTTTCCGTGGCGGCGGCGAGCGCCCCTGCGGTAGCCTCGACGGCCGAAGCATCGCCCGAGGTTGAAGCCGCCCCGCTCGTGCCCGAAGCCCGGATGAGCGGAGCACAAGTGGCCAAGCGCCTGCGTGCCGAGCGGGCTCGTGAAAAGGCCCTCGCACAGGCCGCGAGCCCCCGTCCAACGCGGCCGCCTCGCCAGGGGCGCTTGGACTATCCGCCCAAGGTTGTGGTCGACTCCACCGCGGGCGGACAGCGCGTGACGGGACTCAAGTACACCGAATCGGCGAAGGTGACCGGCGCTGAACAGGGGCTCGGCAAACCGATTTCCGGAACGCAGTACATCTCGCCCCGGGATGCGGCGATGCGTCCTCCTGCGCTCAAAGTCACCCAAAGCACCACGCCAGGCGGACATGTCGTCACAGGCACTCATGTGAGGACCCGTGTGCCGATCACCGGCGATGAAGCCGGCGAGCGACAGCGCATCACGGGGGATCTCGATGGCAAGGTCGAGGATGATGTCACTGCGCGCGATCGTGCCAGCTACGACGGTGTGGCGCAGTTTGCGCGTCAAGCCAACCCACATGGGCATTCGGTCTTCGGCACGAATCTTGGTCGATCGCTGGTCGTGGCCGGATCCCGCGTCCGCGATCGGCAGCGTCCAATCGAGCTCACCGAGGGTGGACACCCGATCTCTGGCACGGCCGTGGGTCGAAGCGCCCGCGTCACCGGCGATGAGGCCGGCAGCTGCCGTGTTGTGACTGGAGATCAGTATCTCGCTCCTGCTGCGCGGCAGGCCGAGTGCGGTGGAGCAGGTGGTGGCACCGCAGCAGCCCCGAGCTTGGGCTACGAGCGGCGCGACCCGGTCACCGGCGCCAAAGTGACCGTGAGCTCAAGCTGGAGCGGTGCCAAGATTACGGGCACCGGCATCGATCACGATCCGGATGTCACGGGCGATGAGGCGGGCAGCTGCCGTGTCATCACCGGCACGCCTTATCAGAGCCCAGAGACGATTTACGGCTACTGCGCGCCCGAGGAGGCCCAGGCCGCCGAAGCGCGCCGTGGCCCGCGCGAGCCAAGGGTTTATGTGAGCGGCGATCTGCCGCTTGACAGCGAAGGGGTGACCGGCACCGAACGAGGCGCCGATCGCGCAATCACCGGCACGCCATACTACGAGCCGCTGGCCGAAGCCCCGAGTGCGAAGGACAAGCTCGCCTCGATTGCGGCACGCTTTTCGATTTCCACGCCGCAGCGGCGCGCGCAGCTCGAGCATCGTGTTGATCCGCTTGCCGCGCCTTCGGCTGAGGCGCGCATCACCGGATCCTTCGCGCAAGGCGAGGGCAAGATCACCGGCAATGTCGAATTCCACTTCGCGCCCCGCCGCGCGCCGCAAGACCGTGACGGTCGGCCGAAGATTTCCGGCGAAGGCGGCACGAAGAAGGCGAGGATTACCGGGGATGCATGGGTTGAGCACGCCCTGGTCACTGGCACCGAGGGCTATATCGCACACGAGCGCAACCCCTCGGAGCGCGGCCAGGGCAAGCCGCAAGCCTTCGCCGGGACACGGTTTTTCAAGAGCAAGGCGCAGCATGAAGAGCCGCGCCAGATTGTGACCGGCATGGTGGGTTGGTCACCGAAGTCAGCAGCCAAAGTAACCCTATCCGGCGGGGCGCAGGGATAGACCCATGGGCATCTTGAGTGCTCGCAGCTTGGCTCAGTCGAGCGCGCGGAGGGTGCGTGTACGCCCATTTCCGGTCGAGGCGGCCCTCGCCTACACCCGAGAGCATCAAGCTGCGCAGACGCGTTCGGCAAGCATCGCCTTCGTTCCGGCGCAGCCTGTCGGCGGTGTGGAAGGAGCACTCCATCCGCTGGCCGATCCAGCGGTTGAACGTGCGCTTGAGGCGCGACGCGAGCGGATCGAGCAAACCTTTGCCGCGATCAGCGAACGGCTCGAAAGGCTTGCGCATGAGTCCATTCACGAGCGTGGCTACCGGTCGGCGCTTGCAACGATTGCCGCCGAGTGGGGCCTCGATTTCGGGCTTGAGTCGCCGCCGTATCACTGGGCGCATCCGCTGCCTTGGGGTGAGATTCATGCGCACGGTGTGCTTGCGGCATTTGCACGCCTTGCGGCGGAGGGCAACACCCTCAGCGCGCTCGAGCAGACGGAGGGCGAGCCGGTCGAGGCGCTTGTGGCTCGCTTCGGCTTTCACGCAATCGATCTGGTGCCTTGTGCCGATGGGCGTCTTGCGGGACTGACCGAACACATCTTGCGTGTGCCGCGCGCCATTGTGACCGCGCGTCGATCCTACGCCGGAGCGATGTTCGATATCGATGAGGCGGTGGCAGCCTGGCGGGCGGTGGAAATCGAGCGCCTGCGTCGTCAGGTGGCCGGTCAGGTTTTGCCGCCAAGCCGCTTCCTCAAGATCGGGGTCTACCACGTGAGCGGCAGCCATCCGCAGCACGAAGGCTGCGCTGCTCACGGCAGCAACGACACACGCGCGATGTCGGCGTTGCTTGAGCGACTGGTGAGCTTTCAAGCCGCTGTCGAAATTCAGCACGGCGAGCGCCCGGCCATCCTTCTGATCGGGGTGGATACCGACAACGACGCAATCCGAGTGCATGTCCCCGATGCAGACGGCCGTGTGCACATCGAGCGTTTCGTCTCGAGCAACGACCTTCGGCATCTCACCCGTCGGCTGCCGCGTGAGGCGGGCAAAGCGCTCATTCGCGAGCGGGTGGCTGCCTGTGCAGGGGTGGCACCCGACGATGCGGCCACCGAGGGCATGCGCTGGTTGTGCGGTTACTTGCTCAAAAACAACATCGGGCAGGTGGAAGCCGTCGAGCGCCTCTATGGCGGGCGATATCCCGATCTCGGGCATGCTGAACGGCTGATCGTGGCCGGCGATCCGATCGATGAGGTGCAGTTGCGAAACCTCGCCTTTCAGACGCAGTTCACCACGCTCGAAGAGGGCGCGCGCGATGTGGCGGTTGGGCTCAGGCTGCTTGCGCATACGCATGCGCCGCGCGGCTATGCAATTCCGGTGCTGACCACCGCGCGTTATGACGAGCGCCTTCCCGGAGCGCGAGTACGCGCGCAAGAGCGCGCCGAGCGGCATGCCGAGGCGATTCGCAGCCGCTACCCGCACGGGGTTGACGGCGCCTCGCTGGTGGTGCGGGCCGCAATCGTCGATCGCAGCGGGCGTATCGAATTCGTTGCGCCGCCGCGTCTAAGCGTCGGCGCCTTGTCTTCCTCAGCTCATGCAGAGGCTCTGTCATGAAGATCTGCCAAGTCGAAGGAACCCTGGTAGCCACAGCGCGCATCGGCAGTCTCGAGAACCGGCGCCTGCTCGTGGTCAAAGAGCGCGGATCAAGCGGCAAGCAAGTGGCGGTTGATCCGGTGGGCTGCAAGCCCGGCGACTGGGTGATCGTGGTCGGCTCTTCGGCCGCACGCGATGCTGCAGGCAGCAAGGACTACCCGAGCGATCTGACCATCGTCGGGATCATTGACTACTGGGATGAGGACAACCCGGCGGCCACTGGACCGTCGCAAGGTTCAGCCAAGAAATAACCGGCGGAGGCGTGTGCGATGCAGATCCATCGAGTGGTTCGAGATTTGGTCACCACCAAGCGCAACTGGTGGCTGCAAGCGAAGTCGCTGCGGGTGGTGGAGGATCACAAAGGCAACTACGAAGTCGCGCTTGATCCGATTGGCTGCAAGCCGGGCGACTTCGTCATCACGATCGGGGTGTCGGCAGCACGCATCGCTGCGGGCAACCCGAAGATCACCACCGATTTGACGATCGGCGGGATCATCGATGATTGGGACGAGACGCGCTGGCGAAGCTGAGGCGTGCGAGGAAGTGTTGAGGTGGCGCGCGGTCTGATCCTCGCGCCAAGAGTCGAGCAAAGATGTTTTCAACCCTGCCAACTTGAGGAGAGTAACGATGGCAAGCGAAAAGATGGGCATTGCCCTGGGCATGATCGAAACGCGCGGCTTGGTGCCCGCGATTGAGGCCGCCGATGCGATGACCAAAGCTTCGGAGGTGCGGCTGATCGGTCGGCAGTTTGTCGGCGGCGGTTATGTGACGGTGATGGTGCGCGGTGAGACCGGTGCGGTCAATGCTGCGGTGCGCGCCGGGGCCGATGCGTGCGAGCGCGTGGGCGATGGCTTGGCTGCGGCACACATCATCGCGCGTCCGCATCCTGAGGTCGAAGCCATTCTTCCGAAGTCGCCAAACGCCGGAGGCAGCGGTCGCGACGCCGACGTCTCACGCAGCTAGGCGCGGGCCAGCCCTTGCGCGGACGCAAGCGCTTGTCGGCCGCAGTGCGCCCACTGTGCAGCCAAGATCATGCAAGATCAAGCGACGATAAACAGGATGGATGATCATGGCGAATTGGCCTGAAGGTTGGCAAGAAATTGCGCGTCCGCCCGCGTTGTTCCGGCGCTACGAGTTTGCCAATTACGCACAGACGCGCCGTTATCTCGATTTGCTTGCTGAGGAGTCCGAACGCACTGGTCGCTATCCGGATCTGAGTTTCGGCCCTCGGCATGTGAACGTCACGATCGCGCTGGCTGCGGAGGATGAGGCGCTCGTTGCGGCCTTTGCCGTAGCGAGTGATAGCTTCGCTGAGCAGGCGCGCGCGGGTGCATAGCCAACCTCCACTGCCGCTTTCTGCTATGTCAAGAAGCCGTCCTGCCCTGAAGCCTGCAGCGACCACACCTCAAGCGCGCACGCCCACGAAAAACCCAACGGCTTTGCGCGAGGTCGGGAAGGCTGCCGAGCGCAACACGCACGCGTCGCGTTCAGTGCGCGACCAAGCCGTCTCGGCGCGGTCGACGCTCATGCCTCCCTTGCCGGTTTGGCCTGATTAGAAAGCTGCGGAGAAGCGCTTGTGTCCTGGCCTGCCTCGGCACACCCCCTGAGGGCTACGCAGCGGGTACTGCACCCCGAACGGCGACCGTTGATCGAGGTTGCGGTCGCAATCGTTCGCGATGCTCAAGGGCGCATCCTCATGGCCGAGCGGCTGCCGCATCAGCTCTCGCCCGGCTACTGGGAATTGCCAGGCGGCAAGATCGATCCGGGCGAAACACCGCTTGAGGCCGCGCGGCGCGAAACGCTCGAGGAAACCGGGCTCGCGATTGGCGACTTGCGTCCGTTTGTGCGCTATGAGCATCTCTACCCACTTCGTCGTCTTCGCTTGAATTTCTTCCTCGCAGGCGCGTACAGCGGTCAGGCACACGGACGTGAAGGGCAGCGGATTGCCTGGGTGAATCCCGTTGCGCCCGAAGTGGCGCCAATCCTCCCTTCGAACTATCGCGCTCTGGCGCTCCTGGGGCTGCCGCGCTTTGGTCGATCAGTCGCAAGCGATCGTTGGCAGCCAGAGCCGGCCGAGGAGCTGGCCATCGTTCGTCCGGGCAAGCTCTCGAGCGAGATGGCCCTCAGACGGATCCAGCACTTTGCGTCGAGGGGTTTACGGCCACGCCGGCTTTGGGTGGAGGGGCCGCTTGCGCTGGCGATTGCCGCGCGGGCCGAAGCGCTCGTCAGCCACGAGCCGCCCGAGCGTTGGCCCGCGCGCCCGTCGGTGCCGCTCTGGGTGGTACGTGTGCAAAGTGCCGAGGCGCTACACCGCTACGCGGCTCTCGGGGCCGATGTTGGGCTGCTTCCGATGAGTGCGTTTTCGGAGCCCCTTGCAGCCAGCGCCCGCGCGCTGATGCCGGCGGTTTACCTCGAGGCGCGCGCCACGGAGCTCGAGACCGCACAAGCGCTCGTGCGCCGCCACGGGCTGAGCGGGCACATCCTGCGCGAATGCGGCTGCGGCGGCTGTCGCGGCCCGAGCTAAACCGAAGCCTCTGGAGTGTCGGGCCATGGAGGGAATTTCCGTGCATGAGGCTCGCCGCGATCTGCCCGCCTCTGGGTTCGCGGGGCTCAAGCATTGGCGCGACGATTTGGCCGCAGGCATTCAAGTCGCGCTGCTTTGGACGCCGTTTTCGCTCGGGGTCGCGATCGCCTCAGGGGCGCCGGCCGTGGCCGGGCTTATTTCCGCGATCGTGGCCGGCTTGCTCTATCCCTTCCTCGGCGGATCGCATGTCACGGTAAGCGGCCCGGCCGCCGCGCTTGCTCCGGTGTTGCTCTGGGGCATGTTGATGCTGGGGGAGGGCGACCTGGCCAAAGGCTATCCGCTCGTGCTGGTGGCCATCGTGCTCACCGGCGTGCTGCAAATCATTCTTTCGCTGCTACGAGCCGGACAGTACGCGAGCATGCTGCCCTCGACCGTGATCGAGGCGATGCTGGCTGCCATCGGCGTCATGATCATCGTGCGGCAGTTGCCGCCGCTGCTGGGTGCGCCTTCGGTGCCAACGAAAGGGGTGCTCGATGCCCTGGCCAAGCTGCCCGAGCAACTCGTGCAGGCCGATCTGATCGTTGCGGCCATTGGGCTTGCTTCGCTTGCGCTCATGTTTGCGCTGCGCAACCCACGCCAGATGTGGCTGCGCCGCCTGCCTTCGGCCATCCTCGTTGCCCTCTTCGGCATCGTGGCGGCCTATGCCGCTGGGCTTGATGAACGCTTCCTCATCAAGATGCCGACCAACTTCCTCGAAGGCTTCCGGATGCCGGCCTTCGACCAGGCGCTGGCGGCTCCCGAACTGTGGCTGCCGATGCTGCTCGTGGTTTTTGTCTTCACGATGATTGATGGCGTGGAATCGGTGGCCAGCGTCAAGGCGGTTGACAAGATTGACCCCTGGCGGCGCAAGAGCGATGCCAACAAAACCTTGCGCGCGATGGGCATCTGCAATTTGACCTCTGGCATGCTCGGCGGTCTGACCGTGATCCCGAACGCCGTGCCGAGCCGCGCCAACATCGATGCCGGGGCACGTACGCTCTGGTCGAACTTCTGGAGCGGCGTGCTGCTCGTGCTCTTCGCGGTCGCCTTGCCGTGGTTGCTTGCGCGTATTCCGCTTGCGGCAATTGCCGGTATTCTCATCTACATCGGTTGGCGATTGTGCGAGCCGGCGCTCATTCGCCGCATGTATTCGATTGGCCTGGATCGATTCGTGGTCTTTATCGGCACGCTGGCGGCGATCCTGGCCACCGATCTGCTGGTGGGCATGCTGATCGGGGTGGCCATCGAGCTCACCTTGCTCGTTTATTTGCTCATGCCTTCCGTACGCTATGTGCTGACCGGCAGGCTCGATTGGGCCAGTTCGAATCGGCTGCTCTGGGAAAACTTCTCCGGCATGTTTCGCTCGCCGGTCATTCGCGAGCGGCTCGAGACCCGCAGCGGACGCCCGCATGCCACCTTCACGATGCGATCGCTCGTGGGGTTCAATCTCCTGCAGCTTCAAAAACGAATTGCGGCCTTGCCGCCGGGGGCCGGCCTGACGCTGCACTTTACCGAATCGGCCCGGATCATCGATCACACGGCGGTTGAGTATCTACGGGAGCTCGAGGAGGAGTTCGCAGCCGAAGGGCGACCCTTCGCCATTGAAGGGGAGGAGAATTTCTTCCGCTTCTCGGCGCATCCGCTTGCATCGCGCATGCAAGAGCCGAAGCTGGCGCGCCAGCAAGCCGATCTGTCCGAACGGGCTCGGCTGCTGGCCGGCTTTGCCGCGCGGCATGGGCTTGCCTTTCGCGCCGAGACCGTGGCCACCATCAACCGGCATGGGTTTATTTACTTGCAGCGCGGTGCGCAGCGCGAGGAAGCGCACGTGGCAAGCGGCCCGTGGCAGGGCGGCACGCTACGCGTGAGCGACTACAGTCACACCTCACCGCCGGACTATCACCTCGCACACCGGCACACCCTGTTTGTGTTTGAGTACCCGGCGGGCGAGAACGGCTTCGGGCCCGCCGCGCTCACCCCCGGGCACTACCTTGAGCGTTATCTGGTGCAACTGCCGGAGGTCAATAGCGCAGCATTGCCTGAAGGCTACCGCGCCTATGGGGAGGCTGACGCGCTTGAACGTTTGTTGAGTGAGTCCGTCCGCCAAGCCATTGCGACGCTGGGCGCGGTCTACATTGAATGGCAGCCGAGCGCAATTCTGCTGTTCCGCCCGTTTGTTGCGCTTGAAAATGAAGAGGCGATCGAAGCGCTTCTGGCCGCCTTTGCACAGGTGGTCTGCGTTGCGCGGGCAGCCCGCGCCGAGGCCAGTCGCATCCAGGCCGACGCTTCCTCCTCCGTCGAGCAAAGCCTCGCCGTGCGCTGAGTTTCGCAGGCAGGCGCCGGTCCCTTGCCCTCCGAGTCACCGGCGTGACCGATGTGGCCTTGGCGGCCGCTGTCTTTGTCGATCGAGTCGGTCGGGAGCGGACCATGCTTCGGGCCGTTGCCAATTCGGACGGCAACGGTTTGCGGGGAAGGGGCGAAGGATGCGATCGCTATTGCGCCTACAACCGAGCGTCCCCTCGCTTGGGCCGGCCCCGGGCAGGACCGCGGCCGACGTTTGGGCGAAGAAGAGCTCCGTGAAACACTTGATCGAGCCGTACTCTGAGCTTCAAGGACCGATGAGCTGCCCGAGCGAGCGGGCGTTGACGGCGTTACCGGTCAAAGCGCGGTCTGCGGGGCTTGACGCCTGCGCGAAGTTCATTGCCCACGGGCAGAGCGCGCGTCACAACCGTCAAAACGCAATCCGTCCGGCAAAGCGTTCGGCGAGCATGCGCTCGCCGTGCTCCAGCACAAAGTAGCGAAACGCTTCGGCCGGCGGGGCCAGGAGTTTCGAGAGGGTGTGCACACAGTTCCAGGCGCGCACGATCGGTGTGCCTTCGACGGTGACGATGAAGAGCTCGCCCCGATCGAGTTCATGTTCGATCGTGTGTAGCGAGACAAAGCCGATGCCGAGGCCCGCCGCCACGGATTGCTTGAGAAGTTCGTTGCTTGCAATCTCCATCGCGATGCGTGGGGTGAGCCCATGGCGGCGCATGAACTCCTCGAAAAGCGCGCGTGTGCCCGAGCCCGGCTCGCGTACGATGAAGTCGTAAGCGGCAATGGTGGCCGGGCTTGGATGCCCGATGCGCTCAAGCGCATGCCCGCGAGGCGCGATGAACACATGTGGATGCGCGGCAAACGGTTCGGCGCGCGTGGCCATCTCTTTGGGCGGACGGCCCATGATGGCCAGATCGACCTCGTTTTCCGAGAGCATGCCGAGCAGCTGTTCCCGATTGCCAAGCGCCAGGCGCACCTCGATGCCGGGATGTTCTCGTTTGAAGTCCGCCACAAGCCGAGGTACGAAATAGGCCGCAGTGCTCACCATGCCTACGGTCAGCAGCCCCGCCTCACGTCGGGCCAGACGTGCCGCTGCGTCTTGGGCGTCTTTGAGGGTGGCGAGGATCCGGCGCGCGTAGACCAGCATGTATTCGCCGCCGGTGGTCAGTGACAGCCGTCGGCCATCGCGCTCGAACAGCGGCAGACCGATATGCCCCTCGAGCTCCTTGATTTGCATGGAAACCGCAGGCGGCGTCAGATGGAGCGCCTCCGCGGCGCGCGAAATGCTCAAGTGTTTGGCGACTTCAGAAAAAACGCGCAACTGACGAAAGGTGGCGTTACGCATCGCGCTGTATAGCCTTGGTGCGAACAGAGCCGATCGTTGAAGAACTTGTTGCCGGTCAGACTTCAGGAAAGGCTTACGTTTACGTGCAGAAACTCTGAATTTACCTTACGAGAGAATGCGGCTACAACATCGCCTGATACGAAAACCGCATAACCTATCCGGACGCTTCCCGCATGCCTGCTCCTCGTGTCACGGCCGCTTCGACGCTTGCGGCGCTCATTTTCGATGTCGACGGCACGCTGGCCGACACCGAGCATGCCCATTTGGAGGCTTTCAACGAGGCCTTTGCCGAGTGCGGTCTGCCATGGCGGTGGAGTGTGCCGGAGTACACCCGGCTTCTCCTCGTCTCCGGCGGCAAGGAGCGCATCCTGCACTACTGGCGCTCGATCGACCCAGAGGCGGCGCAAGCGCCCGAGGCGCCGGCGCGGGTGGCCGAAATCCACCGCATCAAGACCCGCATTTATGAAAGCAAGGTGGCCGACGGGCAGGTGCCCCTTCGGCCGGGTATTGCAAGGCTGATTGAGGAGGCACGCCGCGCCCGGCTTCAACTGGCCATTGCCACCACCACCACGCCGGCCAATATCGATGCGCTGCTGCGCAAGCCCTTCGGGCCGCAGTGGCGTTCGATGTTCGCAGCCATCGGCGATGCCTCGACCTCGCCGGTCAAAAAACCCGATCCGCAGGTTTATCTGGACGTGTTGGCCGCACTCAAGGTGCTGGCTTATGAGGCCATTGCCTTCGAAGACTCGGAAAACGGCTTGCGCGCCGCCTCGGCCGCTGGCGTCAGTTGTATCTGCACGCCGACCGCCTTTACCTCGCACCATGATTTGTCGCAAGCGCTTGTGGTGGTGCCGCACCTGGGTGACCCGGAGCAGCCGCTTGCGCAGCCCCTTCCGGGGCTTGATCAGCCGTATGTGACGCTTGAGACCGTTGAGCGCTGGCACCGCGGGGTATTGTTCGAGGCCGGCTGACTGAGTGCTGTTCGTTTGAATTTGAAGCCCCACGTGCCATGAAGCTGCGTATCGCCCCCTCGATCCTTTCGGCCGATTTCGCGCGCCTGGGTGAGGAAGTGCGTGCGATCGAAGCCGCCGGTGCCGATCTGGTGCACTTCGATGTGATGGACAACCACTATGTGCCGAATTTGACGGTGGGTCCGCTCGTCTGTCAGGCGATTCGGCCGCATGTGACGATCCCGATCGATGTGCACCTGATGGTCGAGCCGGTCGATGCACTGGTGCCGATGTTTGCCAAGGCGGGCGCCAACATCATCACCTTTCACCCGGAGGCGAGCCGTCATGTGGACCGGACGCTTGCCCTCATTCGCGACCAGGGCTGTCAGGCAGGGCTTGTCTTCAATCCAGCCACCCCGCTTGAGTGGATGGACGATGTGATGGACAAGCTCGACATGGTGCTGCTCATGAGCGTCAATCCAGGCTTTGGCGGCCAGAGCTTCATCGATTCTGCGTTGCCGAAGCTGCGGCGCGCGCGGGCCAAGCTCGACGCCTATGCCGAACGCACGGGGCGGCGCATCGCCCTGGAAATCGATGGCGGCGTCAAGGTCGACAACATCGGCCGCATCGTGGCGGCCGGGGCTGACACGATTGTGGCTGGCTCGGCCGTTTTTGGGGCGCCCGATCCGGACGGCGGCTACCGAAGCATTCTGCGCCGCTTGCGTGAAGCAGCGGCATCTCCGCAACCCTCTGCTTGATTTGCCTATGACACACTCGGGACGCTGGACGCTGACGCGTTACTTGATTGAAGAACGTCGCCGCTTTCCAAACGCAAGCGGTGAGCTCAATGCCTTGATCCTGGACATCTCGCTTGCCTGCAAGGCCATCGCCCGCATCGTCTCTTTCGGCAAACTCGACGATGCCGTGGGTCTGCCGCAGCCGCCGCATGAGGCCGGGCAGATCAACGTCCAGGGAGAAGAGCAAAAACCGCTTGATGTGCTCTCCAACGAGCTCTTCTTGCGGATGAATGAGTGGAACGGACACCTGGCCGGGATGGTCAGCGAGGAGATGGAGGAGCCGTTCCAGATCCCGACCAACTATCCGCGCGGCAAGTATCTGCTGGTGTTCGATCCGCTCGATGGATCGAGCAACATCGATGTGAATGTGTCGGTCGGTTCGATCTTTTCGATCCTGCGGGCGCCTGAGGAGGTGGTGGCCACCGGTCGAGATGTCCGCGCCGAGGACTTTCTGCAGCCCGGCACCGCGCAAGTGGCCGCCGGCTACGCCATCTACGGACCCAGCACCCAACTGGTGCTCACCGTGGGCAACGGGGTGGCGGTCTTTACGCTGCATCCGACCCTGGGCGAATTCGTGCTCACGGCCGACAAGGTGCGTGTGCCGGAGGACACCAAGGAGTTTGCGATCAATACCTCGAACAGCCGCTTCTGGGAGCCGCCGATCAAGCGCTATGTGGATGAGTGCTTGGCCGGCAAGACCGGCCCGCGCGGCAAGGACTTCAACATGCGCTGGATCGCCTCGATGGTGGCCGAGGCGCACCGCATCCTCATGCGCGGCGGAGTGTTCATGTATCCGCGCGACACCAAGGACCCAACCAAGGCCGGGCGATTGCGGCTGCTCTATGAAGCCAACCCGGTGGGCATGATCATGGAGCAGGCCGGCGGTCGCGCCTCAACCGGCCGGCAGCCCGTGCTCGGCGTGCAGCCGAGCTCGCTGCACCAGCGCATTGGGCTTGTGTTTGGCTCCAAAAACGAGGTCGAACGCATCGAGCGCTATCACAACGAACCCGAACCCGCGGTGCCGCCCGCGCCGCTTTTCGGTGAGCGCTCGCTCTTTCGTGCTTGAGGCATCTCAAGGACGCCCAGAGTTCAATCGCTAGTGGTTATCTCTCGCACCGCCATGTCTGAAAAACATCCCATCATTGCCATCACCGGCTCCTCCGGCGCGGGTACCTCAACCGTCACACGCACCTTTCAAAACATCTTCCGTCGCGAGGGCGTCAAGGCGGCCATCATCGAGGGCGACAGCTTTCATCGATACGACCGCAAGGAAATGCGCCAGCGCATGGCTGAAGAGGAGGCTAAAGGCAACCGTCACTTCAGTCACTTCGGGCCGGAGGCCAATTTGTTCGAAGACTTGGAGGCGCTCTTCAAGGGCTATGCCGAAACTGGCCGCGGGCGCTTCCGGAAATATCTCCACAACGCCGAGGAGGCCGCGCCGTATAACCAGGAGCCCGGTACCTTCACGCCGTGGGAGGAGCTGCCCGAGGACACCGATCTGCTGTTCTACGAAGGGCTACACGGCGCTGTGGTCACCGACACGGTCAACGTGGCCAAGTATCCGGATCTGCTCATCGGCGTGGTGCCATCGATCAACCTCGAGTGGATCCAAAAGCTCATTCGCGACAAGACACAGCGCGGCTACAGCCAGGAGGCCGTGGTCGACACGATTCTTCGCCGCATGCCCGACTATGTGAACTACATCGTGCCGCAGTTTTCGCGCACCCATGTGAATTTTCAGCGGGTGCCGGTGGTGGATACCTCCAACCCGTTTATTGCGCGAGACATCCCGACGGCCGATGAGAGCGTCTGCGTGATTCGCTTCGCCAATCCGAAGGGCATCGATTTCCCCTATCTCTTGTCGATGATTCACGACTCGTGGATGAGCCGCGCCAACACGATCGTGGTGCCGGGCGGCAAAATGGAGCTTGCCATGCAGCTCATCTTCACGCCCTTCATCTGGCGCATGATGGAGCGGCGAAAGCGCGCACTGGGCGCGTTATGACCTCGGGCTCAGGCGAGCCGTCGAGTTGGCGAGGTGCTCGCCGTGGGCTTTCTTTGAGATTTCGGAGTGACCTTCATGGATGTGCACACATCGACCCTGACCGCCACCGACCGCGACTTGGCCAACGCCATTCGCATGCTTGCAGCCGATGCGGTCGAGGCGGCCAAAAGCGGCCACCCCGGCGCCCCGATGGGCATGGCCGAGATCGCGGTGGCGCTTTGGAAGCGCCATCTCAAACATGATCCCGCCGATCCGCGTTGGCCCGATCGCGATCGTTTCGTGCTCTCCAATGGGCACGGCTCGATGCTCATTTACGCGCTTTTGCACCTGACCGGGTACGATTTGCCCATCGAAGAGCTCAAGCGCTTCCGGCAACTGCACTCGAAGACCCCGGGGCATCCGGAAGTGGGCATCACCCCGGGTGTGGAAACCACCACGGGGCCGCTCGGGCAGGGCATTTCCAACGCGGTGGGCATGGCCTTGGCCGAGAAACTGCTTGCGGCCGAATTCAACCGCCCGGGCCACACGATCGTCGATCACTTCACCTACGTCTTTCTCGGCGACGGCTGCCTGATGGAAGGCATCTCGCATGAGGTCTGCTCGCTTGCCGGGACGTTGCGGCTTTCCAAGCTCATTGCGGTCTATGACGACAACGGCATCTCGATCGACGGGCATGTCGAGGGCTGGTTTACCGACGACACGCCAGCGCGCTTTCGCGCCTACGGCTGGAATGTGATTGGCCCGATTGACGGGCACGATGTCGAAGCGGTGGATCGGGCGCTCACCGAGGCCAAGCGTCAGGCCGTCCTGCCTGATGGAAAGCCGACCCTGATTGTGGCCAAAACCATCATCGGCAAGGGCGCACCGAACAAAGCCGGGGGGCACGACGTTCACGGCGCGCCGCTCGGTGCGGCCGAGGTTGAGGCCACACGCAAGGCCCTGGACTGGCCCTATGCGCCGTTCGAGATTCCGCCGCATATCTACGCGGGTTGGGACGCCCGCGCCTCCGGAGCCAGCGCGCACAATGCCTGGCGGGCGCGCTTTGATGCCTATCGCGCGGCCTACCCCGCCGAGGCTGCCGAATTCGAGCGGCGCATGCGCGGCGAGTTGCCGGCGAACTGGAGCGACCGTCTTCCCGAGCTGCTTGCGGCGATGGCGGCGCGCGAAGAGGCGGTTGCGACGCGTAAGGCCAGCCAGATCGCGCTGGATCATTTTGCGCCGCTGCTGCCGGAATTCTTCGGCGGCTCGGCCGACTTGACCGGCTCGAATCTCACCAACTTCAAGGGCTGCAAGATCGCTGGGCGGGATCAGCCAGGCAACCATCTCTCCTATGGTGTGCGCGAGTTTGGCATGGCCGCGATCATGAACGGCATGGCCCTGCACGGCGGCTATTTGCCCTATGGGGGCACGTTCCTGGTGTTTTCGGACTATTGCCGCAATGCGATTCGCCTCTCGGCGCTCATGAAGCAGCGGGTCGTCTATGTGATGACCCACGACTCGATCGGTCTCGGCGAAGACGGCCCGACGCATCAGCCGGTCGAGCAGCTGCCGTCGTTGCGTCTGATTCCGAATCTCGATGTCTGGCGGCCGGCCGACCAACTGGAAACGGCGGTGGCTTGGGCTGCGGCCATCGAGCGACGCGATGGGCCGACCGTGCTCGCGCTTTCACGTCAGAACGTGCCGCGACTGCATGGTGAGGCCACGCGCGCGGCCGATATCCGGCGCGGCGGCTACGTCTTTGTCGACTGCGACGGCACGCCGGAGCTCTTGCTCATCGCCACCGGCAGCGAACTGCATCTTGCCGTGGAGGCAGCCAAGACGCTTGCCGCCGAAGGCCGTCGGGTGCGTGTGGTGTCGATGCCCTGCACCCAGGCCTTCGATCGGCAAGACAAGGCTTACCGCGACTCGGTCATCCCCTGTGGCATGCCGCGCATGGCCATCGAGGCCGCGCATCCCGATCTCTGGATCAAGTATGTCGGCACACGCGGGGCGGTCATGGGCGTGAGCCGCTTTGGTGAATCCGCTCCGGCCAAGGCGGTCTATGAGCATTTCGGGCTCACCGTGCCGGCGGTTGTGGAGCGCGCGCGGCAACTTCTTGCGGAGCGTCGGACATGAGCGAGCAGACGGCGCGGCGCTTCGATTTGGTGCTTTTCGACCTCGATGGCACCTTGATCGAAACCGCCCCAGAGATTCAGGACGCAGTCAACGACACGCTCGAGGCGCTGGGTCTTGAGCCCGTCGATCTGGAGACCGTTGTGCGCTGGATCGGACACGGCACACGCGAGCTGCTCGTCTCGGCGCTTGCGTCACGGCGGGCGCTTGAGCGTGAAGCGGTCGCGCTTGCGGAGGACTTCGATGCGGTGCAGGCGCTCTACGCGAGCCATTATCGCGCGCGCTGCGGCACACGCTCGCGCCCCTACGAGGGAATGCGTGAAACCATCGAAGCCTTGCGGGACGCGGGCATCCGTGTGGCGATTCTCACCAACAAAGAGGCGCGCTACACCCAGGCGGTGCTTGAGGCGCATCGGCTCGAGGATGCCTTCGACCTGGTGATTGCCGGCGATACGCTGCCGCGCAAGAAACCCGACCCCGCAGGCATCGACTTTGCGCGCGAACGCTTCGGGGTTGGTCGCGAGCGCACGCTGTTGGTGGGCGACTCGGCCATCGATGTGGCCGCTGCGCGACACGCGGGCGTGGCCGTGTGGGTGTTTCCGTGGGGCTACAACCTCGGTCGACCGATCGCCGAGAGCGCGCCGGATCGGGTGCTATCGAGCTACGCCGAGCTGCGCGCGGCATTGCTCGGCGCATCGTGAGACCAACCACGAGACTGCCGGAGGCGGCACACGCCAAAACACACAACAATCTGTGACTTTTTTCAGAACAACGAGGGAAAGACAACGATGGGCATCAAGGTGGGAATCAACGGCTTCGGACGCATCGGACGCATGGTGCTGCGCGCCATCTGCAAGGAGCCGGAATTTGCAGATCTGGAAGTGGTCGGCATCAACGATTTGCTTGAACCCGACTACTTGGCCTACATGTTCCAGTACGACAGCGTGCACGGCCGTTTCCCCGGCAAGCTGGAAGTCCAGGACGGGCGCTTGGTGGTCAACGGCAAGCCGATTCGCCTGACGGCGGAGAAAGACCCGGCCGCGCTTCGCTGGGGCGATCTCGGTGTGGATGTGGTGGTTGAATCCACCGGCATTTTCCTGACCGCAGAGACCTGCCAAAAACATCTCGATGCGGGGGCCAAAAAGGTGGTGCAGTCCGCCCCCTCGAAGGACGATACGCCGATGTTCGTCTATGGCGTCAACCACACCAGCTACAAAGGCGAACGCATCGTCTCGGCGGCCTCATGCACGACCAACTGCTTGGCGCCGGTAGCCAAGGTCCTGCACGATCGCTTCGGCATCAAGCGCGGGCTCATGAGCACCGTGCATGCCGCCACCGCCACGCAGAAGACGGTCGACGGTCCCTCGGCGAAAGACTGGCGTGGCGGACGCGGCATCCTGGAAAACATCATTCCCTCCTCAACCGGCGCAGCCAAAGCCGTCGGCAAGGTCATTCCGGCGCTCAACAAGAAGCTCACCGGCATGGCCTTCCGCGTGCCGACCTCGGATGTCTCGGTGGTCGATCTGACCTGTGAGCTTGCGCAAGAGACCAGCTATGAGGCGATCTGCGCGGCCATGAAGGCGGCCAGCGAAGGCGAGCTCAAAGGCATCCTGGGCTACACCGAAGACAAAGTCGTGGCAACCGATTTCCGGGGCTGCCCGCTGCCTTCGATCTTTGATGCCGAGGCGGGCATCATGCTCGATCCGACCTTCGTCAAGGTGGTGGCCTGGTACGACAACGAGTACGGCTACACCTGCAACATGCTGCGCTTCGTCAAGCATGTTGGCGCGAACTGATCAGCCCGGCTTCGGAGAGCGTGCATGAAGATCCTGCGCTTTGAAGAGCTTTGTCGCAGCGGTAAAGTGGCCGGCAAGCGGGTGTTTATCCGTGCCGATCTGAACGTGCCGCTCGATGAAGCGGGTCGAATCACGGAAGACACCCGCATCCGTGCCTCCGTGCCGGCGATTCGCATGGGCCTAGAGGCCGGTGCTGCCGTCATGGTGACTTCGCACCTGGGGCGCCCGACCGAAGGGCAAATGAAGCCGGAGGATTCGCTGGCCCCGGTGGCCAAGCGACTCTCGGAGCTGCTTGGGCGCGAGGTGCCGCTTGTGGCCAACTGGGTCGATGGGGTGAGCGTTGCGCCGGGACAGGTGGTCCTGCTGGAAAACTGCCGTCTCAATCCCGGCGAAAAGAAAAACGACGAAGCGCTTGCGCGCAAGATGGCGGCCTTGTGCGACATCTTTGTGCACGATGCCTTTGGCACCGCGCATCGCGCGGAGGCCTCCACGCACGGGATTGCCCGCTTTGCCCCGGTGGCCTGTGCCGGGCCGCTGCTTGCTGCCGAGATTGACGCCATTACCCGCGCACTCGAAGCACCCAAGCGGCCGCTTGTGGCGATCGTGGCCGGCTCCAAGGTCTCTACCAAGCTCACGATCCTTGAGGCGCTTGCGAAAAATGTCGATCAGTTGATCGTCGGCGGCGGAATCGCCAACACCTTCATGCTCGCCTCGGGCTTGCCGGTGGGCAAAAGCCTGGTCGAACCAGACCTGGTACCGCAGGCCAAGGCCGTCATCGAGCAGATGAAGGCACGCGGTGCCGAGGTGCCCATCCCCGAGGATGTCGTGGTGGCCAAAGAATTCAAGGCCGATGCGCCGGCCACGGTCAAAGAGGCGAGCGCGGTTGCCGCCGATGAGATGATCCTCGACATCGGCCCGAGGACTGCCGAGCGCTTGGCCGCGCGCCTACGCGCTGCCGGCACGATCGTCTGGAACGGGCCAGTGGGCGTGTTCGAGTTCGAGGCCTTCGCCAAGGGCACGGAGGCCATCGCCCGTGCAATTGCCGACTCGCCGGCGTTTTCGCTGGCCGGCGGTGGCGATACCTTGGCGGCCATTGCTAAATTCGGCATCGAATCGAAGATCGGTTACATCTCGACCGGGGGTGGCGCATTCCTCGAGGTCCTTGAGGGCAAGACGCTGCCCGCGTTTCAGGTGCTCATGGAGCGGGCGCAGGGGTGATAGGTATGAACAAGCGAGGGATCGCGCTTGCGGTGACCGTTGGGGCGTTTTGGCTGTGCCTGGTGCCGGGACCGGTTGCCGCACAGGCCAGTGAAGCACAGATCGAGGACCTGGTCTCATTCTTTGAGTTTTCGGACGACGCGGGCGGCATGCTTTTGCCGCGTCAGGTCACCCCGGAACTGCGCGCCGGCATGATCTTTGTCGATGTGCGGCCGCGGGCGCAGTACGCGCGTTCGCGGATCCCCGGGGCGCGGCACATGGACTGGAAACAAGTGCTCAAGCGCCGCGCCGAATTCCCCAAAGACAAAACCGTGGTTTTCTATTGCAACACCGGAGCGCACTCCTCGCAGGTTGCCTTTGCGATGCGCTACGCGGGATGGGAACGTGCGCTCGTTCTTGTGGGCGGGCTCGAGGCATGGAAGGCCCACGGGCATGCGCTCGATGAGCAGCCCTTGCCGTAAGAGCGGCATCCGACGATTTCAACCTCAACTGGGATCACACCGACAACATCGGAAGGAACTGACAGCTATGGCAATGATCACTTTGCGGCAACTCCTCGACCACGCGGCCGAACACGGCTATGGCGTGCCGGCTTTCAACGTCAACAACCTCGAGCAGGTCCAAGCGATCATGGAGGCTGCGGCCGAGACCGACAGCCCCGTGATCCTTCAGGCCTCGGCGGGGGCGCGCAAGTACGCCGGCGAGCCGTTCCTGCGTCACTTGATCCTTGCGGCCGTTGAATCCTACCCCGACATTCCGGTCGTGCTGCACCAGGATCACGGCACCTCTCCTGCGGTGTGTCAAGCCTCGATCCGTTCGGGCTTTACGAGCGTGATGATGGATGGGTCGCTCCTGGAAGACGGCAAGACGCCCGCCTCCTACGAATACAACGTCGAAGTGACCCGCAAAGTCTGCGAGCTGGCGCATGCGGTCGGTGTCTCGGTTGAGGGCGAGCTCGGCTGTTTGGGTTCGCTCGAAACGGGCACCGCAGGGAAAGAGGATGGCGTCGGGGCGGAGGGCAAGCTCTCGCACGACATGCTGCTCACCGACCCGGATGAGGCCAAGGACTTCGTCGAAAAAACCGGCGTAGATGCCTTGGCGATCGCCATCGGCACCAGCCATGGCGCCTACAAGTTCACGCGCAAGCCGACCGGCGACATTTTGGCCATCGACCGCATCGAGCAAATTCACGCCAAGATTCCGAACACCCACTTGGTGATGCATGGCTCCTCGAGCGTGCCGCAGGAGTGGCTCGAGATCATCCGCAAGTATGGTGGCGACATTAAGGAGACCTACGGCGTGCCGGTGGAGGAGATTCAGCGCGGCATCAAAAGTGGCGTGCGCAAGGTCAACATCGACACCGACATTCGTCTCGCGATGACCGGCTCGATCCGCAAGGTGCTCTTTGAGAAGCCCTCCGAGTTCGATCCGCGCGCCTTCCTCAAAGAAGCGCGCAAGGCAGCCAAGGACATCTGCAAGGCGCGCTTTGAAGCCTTTGGCACTGCGGGCTGGGCCTCCAAAATCAAGCCCATCCCGTGCGAGCAGATGGCCAAACGCTACCACTGACGGACAACGCAGGGGAGGTTGGATCGCATGGCAGCCATTGCACCTGCGGCGGAGCTCGGCTGGGCGGCGCCGCCGTTTCGGCTCAAAGGCACCGACGGGGCTTGGCACACGCTTGAAGAGCTGCGCGGTGAGCGTGGCACGGTGGTGGTCTTCATGTGCAACCACTGCCCCTACGTCAAGGCGGTGCTTGACCGTATGGTGCGGGATGCACGTGAACTTCTCGCCTACGGCGTTCGCTTCATCGGCATCAACGCGAACGATCCGGTGGCTTATCCGGAGGACAGCTTCGAGCGAATGGTTGAGATCGCGCCGCGGCTTGGCTTTCCCTATCTGTGGGACGAAACGCAGGAGGTGGCGCGCGCATATGGCGCGGTTTGCACTCCGGATTTCTTCGGTTTCGACCGCGACCTCAAGCTGCGCTACCGCGGTCAGCTCGATGCCTCGCGCAAGGAGACGGCCCCGGAGGGTACGCCGCGTGAGCTCTTCGAGGCGATGAAGATGATTGCCGAGACGGGCATCGGGCCGGCCATTCAAAACCCGAGCATTGGCTGCTCAATCAAGTGGCGCGAGGCGGCGTAGGCCGCCTCGGTTCTACGCGGGTTTGCAGTCGCCGAGACGGGCAGCTTCGATGCGTTCCCGGCGATGCTGGAGGTCGCCCCATTTTCGGCCTTTGGTCTCGACCTCCGCGAGGTAGCGTGTCGGCGAGGCGAAGGTGAGCCGTGTGCGGCTTTCACCTGAGATGCCGGGCAGATGGCAACGCGCCACAATCTCGTAGTGCTTGTCATCACGCCGAGTGATCTCGGTGTCGCAAACGAAGCTTGCCGCAAGCAGCGTCCGCCGAATTTCGTGCTTGGGGTCCACGCAGTAGGTTTGGGTTCGGGTTTGGATCGCTTTTGCCTGGGCGTGATCATTGCCAGCAAGCCGTTCGATACGCCGTTCGATCTTCCAGAGCCCCTGTTGCAGTTGATCAAGCGGTAACTGATCCTGCGCCGCAAGCGGGGTGCTTGCCGCTAGCGCAGCGACCAAAGCCATCATCCGAGTTTCCATGGGGGTTCGAAGGGCGCGAGACTGGGGGGACCTGCCGATCACGTGTGACTCGAAGCGCGGGTGGACAGACGTGTCGAACTTCGCAAGTAAGATCATGGCCCGACGCGTATGATCGAGCCGTGATGTCTTCTGCCTGCATGTCCAGCCACACGACCGATCGATCCCTGGTTTCAGTCGAGCGTCTCTACGGATCGGAGGCGCTTGAGCGCTTGCGTCGCGGCCATGTGCTGATCGTTGGTCTGGGCGGGGTCGGTTCCTGGGCGGCCGAGGCGCTTGCGCGCACGGGGGTGGGCCGGTTGACGCTTGTCGATTTGGATGTAGTTGCGGAAGGCAATCTCAATCGGCAAGTCCACGCAACCCGAGAGACGCTCGGCATGAACAAGGTCGACGCGATGGCTGAGCGGGTCACTGCGATTGCACCGTCTTGCTGCATCGAGCGGATCGACGATTTCGTCACGCCCGACAACGTCGAGGCGATTCTCAATCGCGGCTTCGATGTGGTCATCGATGCGGTTGATCAGCTAGGTGCCAAGCTTGCGCTGATCGGGGCCTGCCAGGCTCGAGGTGTGGAGCTCATCGTTTGTGGCGCGGCTGGGGGCAAACGCGACCCGGCTCGCTTGCGCGATGGGGACTTGGCTGAAGCGACCCACGATCCGCTGCTCGCGCGGCTGCGTAGTCGGCTTCGGCGCAGCGCGGCGACGTCGGGCCGACGCCGCGTGCCGGCAGCCAGTGGGCGCCTCGGTGTGCGCGCGATCTGGTCCGATGAGCCGCGCTCAGGCGCGCGGCAAACGACTCAAGCGGGCGCACCTCTTGCGTGCGCTGGCTATGGCTCGGTGGTGACCGTCACCGCAAGCATGGGGTTTTTCGCCGCAGCGCGTGCGATCGAGAGGCTGCTCGGGAACAAGCAACGGCCGCTCACTCGCTAAGCCGCGTGATGAGTCGCCATCGAGCGCGGGTTTACCCGGGGCGCTCTATTCACGAGGTTCGAAATTCATCACGAGGTTCGAAATCCAGTTTGCCCCTATTGACATATTCGCGTGCGCGAGTATGATGCCGGAGACAAAAAGAGGGCGATGCGCTCACGGGGCAGCACAACCGGCGTCGTTTGTAACCGGCGTCGTTTGTTCAACGCAAAGTCGAGGCAGCGTCGGTCGAGCCCTGTGCCTCGGTCAAAGCAAAGGGGATGTTCGCGGCCTGAAGTGGCTACCCTGACTCAACGCCCCAACACCACGTCTTTGGAGGTTTCGATGCACGAACTCGATCCGCTGTTTGACAAGGTGGCGCGCTACTTTGCGCTGTTGTCGGATCCCTCGCGGTTGAAGGTGATTCACGCGATCTGTAACGAGGAGCGCTCGGTCAATGCGGTTGCCGAAGCCACGGGGTTGTCGCAGCCCACGGCATCGCGTCATCTGAGTGCGCTCTTTATGACGGGATCGGCCACGCGTCGCCGCGATGGAAATCAAGTTTTCTACAAGATTTGCGACAAAACGCTGATCGACATCTGTCGCACCGCGTGCGTGAGCCTTGTGGCCCGTTCCGATGAGGCGCGCGACGCGGATTTGAGTGAACAAAGTGCACGCTTTATGGCCCCGAGTACTTTGTCGCGCCGTAAGGTGACGGGCTTCCGTTCCAATTCACGCGTTTTGGTAGGGATGTCTTCGGAATGAAAACGCCAGAAGTTGTTACCTCACCTCCGCGCGGGCTCGCGCGTTTCGGTCGTCTTGGCCGTCTCATCAAGGCGCCCGAGTTTTTCTTCCCGAGGGAAGCCATTGGCAAATCCCGCGCTGAGCGTCGGGACTTTCTGCGCAAGGCCTTCCTTGCGGCCGGTGGCGCCGCGGGTGCGCTTGCACCGATCGCTGCCTCGTCAGCGCAGAGTTCCGCTGAGGGCGATCCCAACATTCTCAAGCTGCCGGAGCATTCCACCGGACTTGGGGCGCCGGTGGCTGCGAACGGCTACGGCATGCCCTCGAAGTACGAGGCAGGCCTCCAGCGTCGTGAAAGTCCTGGCCTCACGCGTGTCAGTGCGGCGTCGGTGAGCTTTGCGCCGCTTCAGGGGTTCTTTGGAATCATTACGCCGAACGGCCTGCATTTCGAGCGTCACCATCAGGGCTGGTGGGACATCGACCCGACCAAGCATCGTTTCATGATCAACGGGCTGGTCAAGCAGCCCAAGGTCTATACGATGGATGACCTCATGCGCTTGCCGGCGGTTTCGCGCATTCACTTCATCGAATGCGGCGCGAACACCGGCATGGAGTGGGGCAACGTCGCGGTGCCGACCGTGCAGTACACCCACGGCATGATTTCATGCTGCGAATTCACCGGCGTGCCGCTCAAGTGGCTGCTTGATGACTGCGGTGCGGACTGGAAACGTGGCAAGTACGTCCTCGCGGAAGGCGCCGACGGCTCCGGCATGACCCGCACGATCAATATCGAAAACGTGATGGATGACGTGCTGGTCGCATGGGGCATGAACGGCGAGATGCTGCGGCCCGAAAACGGCTATCCGCTGCGCTTGGTGGTGCCGGGGGTCCAAGGGGTTTCTTGGGTCAAGTACCTGCGCCGCATCGAGCTTGGCGACAAACCCTACGGGACCAAAGACGAGGTGCTCCACTATGTGGATCTGATGCCGGACGGCACTCATCGCCAATACACGAGCATCCAAGAAGTCAAGAGCGTGATCACCACCCCCTCGGGCGGCCAGGTGCTCGTCGACAAGGGCTATTTCAACGTGACCGGCTTGGCTTGGAGTGGTCGCGGCAAGATTCGCCGTGTGGATGTGTCCTTCGACGGTGGCAAGAACTGGAAGCAGGCGCGTCTGGAGACGCCGATCCTTAGCAAGTGCTTGACGCGTTTCAACATCGACTGGGTGTGGGACGGAAAGCCTGCGATCCTCATGTCGCGGGCCGTCGACTCCACGGGCCACGTACAACCGAGCATTCGCCAGCTTCGCGCAGTGCGCGGCACGCGGTCGATTTATCACAACAATGCGATTCAGGCCTGGCTCGTGAACGCCAACGGCGAAGTCAGTAACGTTCAAGTGGATATCTGAGCCATGAAACAGCTTGCGTTGACCTGTGCCATTGCGCTGGGCCTTGCGTGCAGCGCTTACGCTCAAAAATTCAGCGGCCTTGGTCGGCCTGCGACGCCGGCCGAAATCAAGGCGTGGGACATTGATGTGCGGCCCGATTTCACGGGTTTGCCGCCGGGCCGTGGCAGCGTCAAGAAAGGACAAGAGGTCTGGGAGGCGAAGTGCGAAAGCTGCCACGGTGTGTTCGGTGAGTCGAACGAGGTGTTTACGCCGATCGTCGGTGGAACCACCAAGGAAGACATGAAGACCGGACGGGTGGCCAACCTGAAGAATGAGGCTTACCCTCAGCGCACGACCATGATGAAGCTCTCCGAGCTTTCCACGCTCTGGGACTACATCAATCGTGCGATGCCGTGGAACGCGCCCAAGACCTTGACGGTTGAGGAGGTGTACGCCGTTACGGCCTACATCTTGCACCTGTCCGATATCGTGCCGGCCGATTTTGTGCTCTCGCACGAGAACATCCGCGAGGTGCAAAAAATCCTGCCAAACCGCAACGGAAAAGTCTTCTTTCCCGGGATGTGGAGCGTGAAAGGCAAGCCGGATGTTCAGGGCTCATCGTGCATGAGCAACTGCGCCAAAGAGGTCAAAATCACGAGCAGCCTGCCCGACTACGCGCGCAACGCTCACGGTCAAATCGCCGAGCAGATGCGCGGTTTTGGGCCCGTGCGTGGCATCGATGCGCTCAATCCGCCGCGCGCCAAGTTTGAGCCGATTGGGCCGAGCGGGACCACCGTCAAGACCGCTGCTGCCGCCCCAACGGCCGCCGCGAAACCCGATGGGCTCAAGCTCGCACAGCAACACGCCTGTATGGCCTGTCATGGGACAACCAACAGGCTTGTCGGGCCGTCGATGGCAGAGATTGGTAAGCGTTATGCGGATCGTGCCGACAAGGTTGCATTCCTTGCGGCGCGAATCAAATCCGGCGGCTCGGGGGTTTGGGGTTCGGTACCCATGCCGGCCCAACCCCACATTCCAGAGGCGGATCTCCTCGCCATCGCCGAGTGGATTGCGGCCGGGCGGTTCTGACGGATCATCGCTTCTCCATGCTGTCACAGACTGCGTCGAGATCGGGTCCTGTCAGCTTCAGGCCGCCTAAAATCGTTAACTTAGCTCAGACGTCACACGTTGTAGGAGGACACTATGCGCAACACCCGTGTAACCCGTCGTGAAGTGCTCAAGGCCGGTGGCAGCTTTGCGCTGGTCGCTGCCGCAGTCGCCAGCGGGCTGCTGCCTGAGTCGGCGCTTGCCAACTGGAACAAGGCCGCATACGACGGCCAAAACTTCAATGAGGTCCTCAAGGCCCTCGGGGGATCCGCTGCTGAGCGGTCGAACGACATCATCATTACGGCTCCCGATATTGCCGAAAACGGGATGGTCGTTCCGATCTCGGTGCAGAGCCGCATTCCGAACACGCAGTCGATTGCGATTCTCGTCGAGAAGAACCCGCGCAACCTCGCCGCCACCTTCGACATTCCCGCGGGCACCGAGCCGAACGTCGGTACGCGTGTCAAGATGGGCCAAAGCTCCAACGTCCACGCCTTGGTCAAGGCCGGTGACAAGTTCTACGTTGCCACCAAAGAAGTCAAGGTCACGCTCGGCGGTTGCGGTGGTTGATCGAGCAAACGCGTAGCCACGAAACAAGCACGATCAGTTAGAGGAGAGAGGAAACTATGGCAGATCCGATGCGTATTCGCGCACAGCTCAAAGGTGACGTGACCGAAGTGCGCGTTCTGATGTCGCATGTGATGGAAACCGGTACGAGGCGCGACAGCTCGGGCCAGACGGTCCCCGCGCACTTCATTCAGACGATTACTGCGACGCATGGCAACCGCACCGTGCTCAATGCGACGTTCGGTCCCGCGGTCTCCCAAAACCCGGTTCTGACTTTCTCGTTCCGCGGTGGTGCGAAGGGGGACAAAGTCACTGTAACTTGGGTTGACAACAAAGGCGAGCGCCGGACGGACGAAGCCACAATCAGCTAATCGATCGGCCGACGTCTGGCTGTCTGAGCACTGCTGCGCTCCCGGATCATCGGGGCGCAGCCTCTGCTTTTGAACCACGAACAAGGAGGATGAAGAGATGAAGTGCCGCACGGTTTTTGCAAGTGTGGCTGGAGCGTTCGCGTTGATCGCGTCGTCCGTGGGTCTTGCTCAGCAGGACACGCAGAAAGAGATCGAGCGTTATCGCCAGCTTCTGGCCGATGGTAACCCGGCCGAATTGTTGGAGATGCGCGGCGAACAGCTTTGGAAGGAACGTCGCGGTCCGAAAAACGCCTCACTCGAGCGATGTGACCTTGGACTCGGTCCTGGCGTTGTCAAAGGGGCCTACGCACGTCTGCCGCGCTATTTCGCCGACGTCGATCGAGTGATGGACGCCGAGACGCGGCTGCTTCATTGTCAGATGACGCTTCAAGGCTTCACGCTCGAAGAGCTGACACGCCGGCCCTATTCGCTCAATCCGGGCGAGCGTCAGACGGACCACGAAGCGCTGGTGGCTTACATCGTCGGACAGTCTCGCGGCGAGAAGGTGCAAGTGCCCCAGTCCCATCCGAAAGAGATCGAGTCGTTCCGACGCGGCGAGCGGATGTTTTTCTGGAAAGGCGGTCCGTTTGACTTCTCCTGCTCGAATTGTCACGCCGTCGACAATCAACGCATCCGTCTGCAGGATCTACCGAATTTCGATAACCCCGCCAACGCTCAGCGCGCCTTCACGACATGGCCGGCCTACCGCGTCAGTCAAGGCGCGATGCGGACCATGCAGTGGCGCCTCTACGACTGCTTCCGGCAGCAGCGATTCCCTGAGCTCAAGCTCGGCTCACAGGCTGCTATCGATCTGATCACCTACATGGGCGTCAAGGCCAACGGGGGGACCATGGATGCCCCCGCCATCAAGCGTTGAGAAAGAAGGGGGTGCAATGAAAACTCGTACCGTGAAACCGCTTTACGCTGTCCTGGCGGCCGTGATTGCCTCCGGTTACGCAGGCATGGCAATCACCGCTGCGCCGAAAGAAATCACCGACGCAGAGGTGCTTGCCGTCATGCGTGAGTCGTTCAAAGAGAGCGGCATAGCCAAGCTGGACCGTTTGACGCAAAACGAACTTCAAGCGGCCTGCACCGCGGCTAACCGTGCCCGCAAGGACCTCGATCCCGCCACACGCGAACGCCTGCAAAAGGCTGCGCTCGAGTCCGTCAAGTATCCCTCGGATGGCAAATATCTGGGCGACTGGAAGCGCGGTGAGCAGATCGCGCAGAGCGGCCGCGGCCTGCAGTTCACCGATGGGCCCAACACGGTCAACGGTGGCAACTGTTACGCATGCCATCAGCTCACGAAAGAGGAGATTTCCTTCGGCAACATCGGTCCGTCGCTGTACAACTACGGAAAATTGCGGGGCCAGTCGGAGGCAATCCTCAAATACACCTGGGCGCGCATTTGGAATAGCCATGCCTTCAATGCATGCGCCAACATGCCGCGTTTCGGGGATGCTGGTATCTTGACCGAAGCGCAGATCAAGGACGTGATGGCGCTTCTGCTCGATC
Organism: Casimicrobiaceae bacterium; assembly: GCA_025056355.1. Lineage (GTDB taxonomy): Bacteria > Pseudomonadota > Gammaproteobacteria > Burkholderiales > Casimicrobiaceae > Casimicrobium. The sequence continues at coordinate 44,597 of JANWWI010000009.1, forward strand.
CGGAAAGCCCCGTCAACAAGTGAGTTAGTCTGCCCGGGCGATCCCGGGCGTAAGCGGTGTCGCGAGCGGTTGTTCTCCGTATCCGGCACCGCTTTTTTGATCCGAACACAAGGCCAGGCCATGAATCGTCGTGAATTTCTGAACGTTCTTGCAATTGCTGCTGCCGCGGGGGCCGCACTCGATTCGGAGGATTTGCTTGCTGCCGCGCGCCCTGAGCGCTTTTATGATCTGCCGCGGTTCGGCAATGTGCACTTTTTGCACATGACCGACAGCCATGCGCAGTTGCTGCCGATTTACTTTCGCGAACCCAACGTCAACCTGGGTGTCGGCCCGATGCTCAACAAGCCGCCGCACCTCGTCGGCGAGCATCTGCTCAAAGCCTTCGGAGTCAAACCAGGCACGCGCGAAGCGCACGCCTTTACCTATCTTGACTTCACCGCAGCGGCCAGGACCTACGGAAAGGTCGGCGGGTTTGCGCACCTGGCCACGCTCGTGAAGCGTTTGAAGGCGTCTCGTCCCGGCGCCTTGTTGCTCGACGGCGGGGACACTTGGCAAGGGTCTGGCATCGCGCTCTGGACCAAGGGCCAAGACATGGTCGATGCCTGCAAGCAATTGACCGTGGATGTGATGACCGCGCACTGGGAATTTACCTACGGTGCCAAGCGCGTGCAGGAGGTCGTTGAGAAAGACTTCAAAGGCAAGATCGATTTCGTCTGCCACAACGTCAAAACCACCGACTTCGAAGACCTGGTCTTCAAGCCCTACACCATCCGGGAGATGAACGGCATTCCCGTGGCCGTGATCGGTCAAGCCTTCCCGTACACCCCAATTGCCAATCCGAGGTACTTCGTCCCCGATTGGACCTTTGGCATCCAAGAGGCCCATCTTCAGAAGATGGTCGACGAAGTGCGTGGCAAGGGTGCACAAGTCGTCGTTGTGGTCTCGCACAACGGGATGGATGTTGACCTCAAGATGGCTTCACGGGTTACAGGAATTGATGCCATCTTCGGCGGTCACACCCACGACGGCGTGCCGGCTGCGATCCCGGTGAAGAATGCCAAAGGCACCACGCTGGTAACCAATGCCGGCTCAAACGGCAAGTTCCTCGGCGTGATGGACTTCGACGTCAAGGGGGGGAAAGTCGTCGATTACCGATATCGGCTGTTGCCTGTGTTTTCAAACCTGCTGCCGCCGGATCGCGACATGGAGGCGCTGATCAAGAAGATCCGCGCTCCCTACGAAGCCAAACTCAACGAAGTGCTCGCGACCACGGAGGGGCTGCTTTATCGCCGTGGCAATTTCAACGGCACCTGGGATCAGCTCATCATGGATGCCATGCTCGAGGTGCAAGGTGCGCAAATCGCGTTCTCGCCGGGCTTCCGCTGGGGAACCACGATCCTGCCGGGCCAGGCAATCACACGCGAACATCTGCTTGATCAGACGGCGACGACTTACTCGTATTCGACGCTCACCGACATGACCGGAGAGATGATCAAGACCGTCATGGAAGATGTGGCCGACAACCTGTTCAATCCCGATCCGTATTACCAACAGGGCGGCGACATGGTACGCGTCGGAGGCATGACCTACGCCATCGATCCCACAGCGAGTGCCGGTAACCGCATCACTGATATGCGGCTCAACGGGGTGCCGATCGACCCGAAAAAGACGTATAAGGTTGCGGGGTGGGCGCCGGTTTCCGAAGCGGCCCGCGACGCCAACACCGAACCGATCTGGGAGGTGGTCGAACGATGGCTCAAGGCCAAAAAGCGCATCACACCGCGCAAACTCAATCAGCCGCGCATTCTCAACTCGACCGGCAATCTGGGTATCGCCTTGTGAGTCCGACCCGCCGCGGGCTGCTCTTCGCGCTTGCCGGCCTGCCGTGGCTCGCAAGTGCGCAAGGCAAGCTCGGCGAGCGGGTGCTTTGGCCGACCGTCGTCACCGTCGACGGTCGGCGGCTTGCGCCGAGCCACTTTGAAGGCAAAGTTGTCCTGGTCAACAAGTTCGCAACCTGGTGCCCGTTTTGCCGGGTCGTCAACCCGAAGCTCGATCGCTTCTACAAAACCCATCAGGCTAAGGGGCTCGAATTGCTCTTTCTCGCAATCGACCGCAACCCAGCCGATGTGCCGAAGTACATGTCCGAGCGCGGCTATCCCTTCCCGGCCGCCATGTGGTCACGCGACTGGGAAGAACGGCTCGGCGCCGTCAAAGGCTTGCCGATCATTTGGATCGTCGGTCGTGACAGCCGAATCAAACAAATCGAGGCCGGCGAACTGCACGACGAGGACGTGGCCGAGTTTGCGCGGTGGCTTTGACAACCGCATCGATAGAATCGATGTAACGTGCCGGGGTGGCGGAATTGGTAGACGCAGCGGACTCAAAATCCGCCGGTGGCAACACTGTGGGGGTTCGAGTCCCCCCGCCGGCACCAGCCGCGCTTTCATCCCCCGTGGATGAGCTGAGCGGATCAATCGTTCACCTGCATCGCGAAAGCGTCCAGGACAGCCATCCATACAGCTCACCCAAAGACGGGGGCGCCAAGGAAGCAAGACAGTTCCACCCGGAGGAACGACTCGCTACCGGTCAAGGAAGCCTCGAGCGAGGAGCTGGTTCCGATCGTCGCAAACATCGAGGTTCGCGCACAGCGCGTCCCCGGGCGACTCGTTGACAACCGACCGCCAAATCTTTCCGGTCGGGTTCACGACGCGCTGAGCCGTTATTCGAGGTTTCCTACGGCGTTGACGACCGTGGCTGCAGCCCTTGAGCTCGCCCTTTGACCGAAGGAAAAGCGCGCCGCTTCCGCGCGCAAGGACGGCGCGTTGTCCGATGCGCGGACTTCGAAGCTCGTTCAGGGCAGAAGCCAAGACAGACGAAGCGCGACCTTGCCCGGCGTGTCGAGGGGAGCGGCCAAAGGAATCCCTGCGGTCAAGGCCTCGCCGCGCAGCCCCAGCAGGTAGCGCAAGACCAGTAGCCCGTCGGTGGTCGCTTTCACCTCGCTACCGTCGGCCAATTTGAATGCGGGCGAGGGCCCACTGATGGCGGCGGCCAGATAGGTCTCGATGGCTGCTGCATCGCGCGTCGCGCCCAAGCCGAGCGCACCTTGGGTCAACGCAGTGCCGCGCAAACCGAAGAGATAGCGAGCGAGTAAAAGCCCGTCCGTGGCGGCACTTGCAGAGCCGTTGCCGTCGATGTCGAGTACCGGTGTGTTCGATGAGGCGATTCGGCGAACCTCGCCAGCTCCCAAATAGGCGACGTAGAGTTCGCCCAGAACGTCTTCGCCGAACGAAGAAAGCTGATACGAAGGTGCTGTGGCAACCTGTGTGAGCGGCCACAAGCCGGTTGCGGCCGGCGAGGCCGTCCAGATTCGGCCGGTACAAAAGTCGCCGAGCAGGTGCGGAGCAGCCGCAAATTCAGCTACTAGGGTTCCACGATACCGGTACCCGCTGGTGATCGAGCAATCGCCCGCGTTGTGATCGTACTCGGCAATCGGGTCGCGCGCGGGCAAACCGCTTGCCGCACAGGAAGTTCCATACGGTGCCGTCCCTTCCCGCTGCGGCCAGCCGAAGTTGATTGGTGCCGCAAGGGTCGAGGCAAGTTCAGCCGCCGTGACCCGATTGACCTCTTCGCGGGCGTTTTGACCCACATCACCGATGTAGAGATCGCCAGTGATCCGATCGAAGGAAATCCGCCACGGATTGCGCAGGCCGAGTGCGAGGATTTCGGGGCGTCCGCCCGCCGGAGGCGTTGGATTGTTGACCGGAATCGCATAGTACGGCGGCGAGTCGACGTTGACATCGAGGCGCAGAATTTTGCCGAGCAGCGACGAGGCATCTTGACTCTTGCACAGTGGATCCCCTGCGCCGCCGCTGTCGCCGGTGGCGATGTAGAGGTAACCGTCGAGACCGAATCGAAGTCCGCCGCCGTTATGGTTGGCGTAAGTGGGATGAGGGATCTCAAGCAGCCGTTTTTCGGAATTGGGGTCTGCAGTATTTGGGTTTGCACTGTTTCGCTCGAAGCGTGCGATGACGAGTTCGCCGTTGGGTTTGCTCGTGTAGTAGACAAAGAAGCGGCCGTTAGAGGCGTAATTCGGGTGAAAGGCCAGGCCGAGCAAACCGCGCTCCCCGCAACAAAGCACTCGGTCCGTGATATCCAAAAACGGGGTAGTCAGGACTTGGCCGTCGGGATTGACGATCCGGATGCGTCCAGGCTGCTCGACCACGAACAGCCGTTCGTCGCCTGCGTGCGCAAGGTCGACCGGTTGCGTCAAGCCGGTTGCAGCCGGCTTGAGCACGATCTGCGCGGTTGCCGACCCGGCCAGCGCAAACGCCATCAGCGCGGCGAAAAGCACAACTGAGCCTGACCTGGAACGTAACACGTTGCCCTCGATATATCCCTTGAATTCGAGTAAACGATACATCAATGGAGGCGAATCGTCCGCGTCGACCGGCAACCCAGCTTTCGGCTCTATCAGCGACTGGAATTGACCGGCCGCGTGAGCGCGCCGTTGAAGAAAACTCGGGGCGTGTCGCACACGGTGATTGCTCGACCACGAATCTGGGACACAATGCGAGCTCGAGGCCTTCCAGAGGAGCTGACGGATAAGCGCTCGGGCGGTTAGAGACCAAGCCGCGATCCGCCGACGCGTCCTTGAACTGCTGCTTGCTCTGGCAGTTAGACTTGGAAGCGCGTTCGGCCGGGCCGAACCGACAGCACCCCTTGTCTCAAGCGCCTCAGCCCAGGCACCGCCGACGCGCAAGCTCGCCGTCCCTGCCGCAGTCGGCGACCCATTGCAGCAGGTGGCGCGGCGAGCGAGCACCGGAACCAATATCCTCGACACGTACACTCGCCAGTGGGTGAGCGTTCCCAATCAAGCGCTCAATCAGATGCTCCTGCGCGGTATGGACCGGGCGATTCGGGGCGAACCCGAGTGCCGACGTAACTTACCTGATGCTCACGCCTGATCGAGGGGAGTGTTGAGCTGCGCGCCGAGGAGCGCGAAGCGGCGATCACCCAGCGCGCGCTTGAGGTGCTTGCCAGCCGACCCGAGCGCTCACAGTGGGACGAAACCTTTGTGGTTATCCCCAAGTGGCTGTTTGCTGAGCACGCCGGCATGGCGGGTAAGCTCACAGGCGTCGGAGCCTTCCTCCAACTGCTTGAAAGCGCGCGAGGGAGCGATGCTGTCTTCGAAGGCGGCCTCGCGCCCAATTTTGAGGGGGAAAACATCCACGATCTGGGTCAAAAAAGTCCCGCAGCCAGACGTATGTCGCGCCGTTTGCCTTCCTGAAGTTGATCGTGCTCGATGCGAAAAGTCTTGCCATCACGCGCACCGACGAGCGATTCGATTTTCGCCGGCTCATCAACAGCGACGCTACCGCACTCAACGTGCTCTCCTCGATTCCGGCCGAAGCGCTCGCGCGTGAACTCGAGCAGCTTGTCGAAACTTTGGCGCGACGCCTGATCGTGGATCGTCCAGGTACGATCGAAATCGGCCCGCTGCGTCCGGGGTCCGAGGCAACGCTGCCTTCGCGATAATCGCGACGCCGTCTGTGGGAGTGCCCGCGGCGGCTGCCTGTGCATTGTGCACCGCTGTGATAAGTGCTGTGGCAAACGTAAGCTCGACGTCCCTGTTGCCTCCGTTCCGGCTTTCGGATTTTGACTACGAGTTGCCGGAGGAGCTGATTGCGCGCGAGCCGCTGCCGGAGCGCAGCGCCGCGCGTTTGCTCGATGCGCGAAGCGGTCGGCTCGAGGATCGCATCTTCCGCGAACTGCCCGAGATGCTCGAAGCAGGCGATCTGCTCGTGTTCAACGACACGCGGGTTCTGCGAGCGCGGTTGTTCGGTCGAAAAGCCACCGGCGGCGCGGTTGAGCTGCTCATCGAACGGTTGCTCGCACCGGAGCGCGCGCTTGCTCAGCTGCGCAGCTCGCATCCGCCGGCGATCGGCACTCGCCTGCGAATCGCTGACCGCGCCGAGGTCGAGGTGACAGCGCGGCAAGACCGATTTTTTGAGTTGAGGCTGTGCGATGGCGCCGTCGACTTTGAGCAGCTCATGCAAGAGGCGGGAGAATTACCGCTTCCGCCCTACTTGGGTCGCCGAGCGCAAGCTAGCGACGAGGAGCGCTACCAAACCGTCTATGCGACCACACCCGGTGCGGTGGCAGCGCCCACGGCCGGGTTGCATTTCGATCACCAGCTGCTTGAGCGTTGTCGCGCGGCCGGGATCGAATTCGCCCACGTGACGCTGCATGTCGGCGCAGGCACCTTCTTGCCGGTCACGAGCGAGCGCATCGAAGAGCACCGCATGCACCGCGAGCGCTACGTCTTGCCGGAGGAAACGGTTGCGGCGATCGAACGCTGTCGCGCGCGCGGTCGACGTGTGATCGCAGTGGGTACGACCACGGTGCGCACGCTCGAGGGGGTCGTGGCGGCCTGCGGCGCCCTGCAACCGCACAGCGGGGAGACGGAGCTTTTCATCACACCGGGTTTTCCGTTCCGCGTCGTCGATGGCCTGATTACCAACTTTCATCTGCCGCGGTCGACGCTGCTCATGCTGGTTGCGGCCTTTGCGGGCTACGAGCACATGCGCCGGGCGTATGCGCATGCAGTTCGCGCCCGCTACCGGTTCTTCAGCTACGGCGACGCGATGCTTTTATCGCGGGCGGAGTCGGCGTGAAATTTGAAGTTCTCGCGACCGACGGCCACGCACGTCGCGCACGGCTTACGCTTGCTCATGGCGTCGTGGAAACGCCCATTTTTATGCCGGTCGGTACCTATGGCACGGTCAAAGCGATGACGCCGCAGAGTCTCGTCGAGGTCGGCGCGCAGATCATCCTCGGCAACACCTTCCATCTGTGGTTGCGACCGGGCATTGAGGTCGTGGAACGCTTTGGTGGACTGCATGTCTTCATGGGGTGGCAGGGGCCGATTCTCACTGACTCGGGCGGCTTTCAGGTCTGGTCGCTCGGAGCCTTGAGGAAGATCACCGAGGAGGGCGTGCATTTCGCCTCGCCGATCAACGGCGATCGGCTGTTTCTCTCGCCGGAAGTGGCGATGCGCATTCAGTACGCGCTCGGCTCGGATGTGGTCATGCAACTCGATGAATGTAGCCCGTGGGATGTGCCGGTGGCCGAAGCCGAGCGCTCGGTCGAGCGGAGCCTGCGCTGGGCCGAGCGTTCAAAGGCCGAACATGAGCGACTCGGCAACACGAACGCGCTCTTTGGCATCGTCCAGGGCACGGTCCACACGGCGCTGCGAGCGCGTTCGCTCGAGGGCTTGCTGGAGCTTGGTTTCGACGGCATCGCCGTGGGCGGCCTCTCGGTCGGTGAACCGAAGGTCGAGATGTACCGGGTGCTCGACTTTTTGGCCGAGCGCTTACCGCCCGAGCGGCCGCATTACCTCATGGGGGTGGGCACGCCCGAGGACATCGTCTACGCCGTAGAACGAGGGATCGACCTGTTTGATTGCGTACTGCCAACCCGCAACGCGCGAAACGGCTGGCTGTTCACGCGCCACGGCGACATCAAAATCAGAAACGCCCGCTATCGCGACGATCCGCGTCCACTCGATGAGACCTGCGCGTGCTACACCTGTCGCAACTTTAGCCGCGCGTATCTGCACCATTTGCATCGGACCGGGGAAATCTTGGCTGCAATGCTCGGCACGATTCACAACTTGCACTACTACCTGACGCTCATGCGCGAGATTCGCGAAGCGATTGCATCGAACAGCTGGCGCGGCTTTACCTCGCGCTTTGCTGAAGAGCGCAGGCGGTTGGTCGAGGCCGCGCAGGGCAACGGCGCGCCGTAGAATCTAGCTCTCTTGGGTCCGTGACCGGCGGCGGCGAAGCGCCCCGCCTGTGCATCACGGGTCAAAGCGCGGTCCGAGTGGGACGGCGCCAATTGCCGAAGGATGACCGTCATGTGGGGAACTGCTTACGCCCAAAGTGCAAGCACGGGCGCTGCCGCGGGCAGCGAGTGGCTGTCGCTTGTGCCGTTGATCGCCATTTTTGTGATCTTTTACTTTCTGCTCATTCGTCCGCAGCAGAAGCGCCTCAAAGAGCAGCGCGCCATGATCGAAGCCCTGCAAAAAGGCGACGAAGTGGTCACGGCGGGCGGCGTGGTGGGCAAGATCGTCAAGCTCGACGAGAACTACGTCTCGCTTGAAACGGCCGGTGGTACGCAAATTGCCGTGCAGCGTAACGCGGTTTCTGCGCTCCTGCCCAAGGGTTCGTTGAAGAATCTCTGAAACCGCGTTCAACCCGTCCGGAGCGTTGACGGCTCCGCCGTGCTTCGATGAATCGCTATCCCCTCTGGAAATACCTCGTCATGGCGGTCGCCGTGACGATCGGGCTGCTCTACACGCTGCCGAACTTCTTCCCTCAGGTGCCCGCGTTGCAGGTGTCGACGAGCCGTCCCGGCGTGCGGATCGACGCGGCGCTGCTGTCTCGCGTTGAAAGTACCCTCAAAGCCGCGGGGTTGCCGGTGGCTTCGACAAGACTCGATGCGAACGGCATCCACGTACGATTCGCCGGAGGCGACACGGTCACGCAACTCAAGGCGAAGGACGCGCTTATCCAGGCGCTCAATTCCGGTTCCCCCGATGGCAGTGGGCCCTTTGTGGTGGCCCTCACCAACGAGACGACGACGCCGGCGTGGATGCAATCGATCAATGCGCTGCCGATGTTTCTCGGACTCGACTTGCGCGGGGGGGTGCACTTCCTGATGCAAGTCGACATGAAGCAGGCGCTCGACCGAGCCGCCGACCGCAATGCCGCTGATGTGCGTGCGCTGCTTCGCGAAAAGCGCATTCGATATGGCGGGGTGGAAAAGGCCGGTGAGTCGCTGATCGTGCGCTTTAGCGATTCCGCAGAGCGCGACAAGGCCAAAGCCGTCATTGAGGGCAATCACCCGGACTTGATCGTGCGCGAAGACGGTGCCGGTGTCGATCTGCGCCTCGTGCTTTCGCCCAAAGAGGAGGCGAAAAAGAAACTCGCGGATGCGGCCATCGAACAAAACCAAAAAGTGCTCAACAACCGCATCAACGCGCTCGGACTCACGGAGCCGATCATCCAGCGGCAAGGTGTTGATCGAATCGTGATTCAGGTGCCCGGTGCTTCGGATCCGGCGCGGCTCAAGGAGATCATCGGCCGTACGGGAACGCTCGAGCTGCGGATGGTCGAAGCCGACAGCCGGCGTAACGCGGCCATGCTCGAAGCGGCTCGCGCGGGCAACGTGCCGATCGGTCTGGAACTGCTCACCGACCGCACGGGCGAACAAATCCTCGTCAAAAAGCAGTACGTGATCACGGGCGAGCGCATCACGAGCGCGGAACCGGCCTTCGACAGCCAGACCAATCAGCCGATCGTTCGCGTGCAAACCGACGGCCAGGGGGCGCGCATTCTGCGCGAGGTCACGAGCCAGAACATCGGCAACCGCATGGCCATCGTGCTCATCGAAAAGGGCAAAGCGGAGGTCATCACCGCCCCCGTGATCCAGGGAGAGCTGGGCGCGAACTTTCAGATCAGCGGCAATATGACCGTGCGCGAGACAAGCGACATTGCGCTACTCATCCGCTCGGGTGCGATCGCCGCTCCGATGGAAATCATCGAAGAGCGAACCGTGGGGCCAAGCCTTGGTGCTGAAAACATCGAACGCGGGTTCAACTCGGTGCTCTGGGGGTTTGTGGCGCTGGTGGCCTTCATCGTGGTCTATTACATGGTGATGGGACTGATTTCAGCGCTCGCGCTGGCGGTCAACTTGCTGCTGCTGATTGCCATCCTCTCCATGCTGCAAGCGACGCTGACCTTGCCCGGGATCGCGGCGATTGCCCTCACGCTCGGCATGGCCATCGACGCAAACGTCCTCATCAATGAGCGCATCCGCGAGGAGCTACGGGCAGGCTTGAAACCTCAAGAGGCCATTCATGCGGGCTTTGAGCGGGCCTGGGCGACCATTCTCGACTCCAACATCACGACCCTCATTGCCGGCATTGCGCTGTTTGTGTTCGGGACCGGGCCGGTCAAGGGCTTCGCAGTCGTGCATTGTCTTGGCATTCTGACTTCGATGTTCTCGGCGGTGTTTTTTGCGCGGGGGGTGGTCAATCTGGTCTACGGCCGCAAGCGCAAGCTTGAGCGGATTTCGATCGGTACGGTGTGGAAGCCAACCCAGACAACGAAAGGCGAGGCCGCATCCGCCGCCGCGGCGCGATCCAGGCCCGAAACACCGACGCAGGCCAACTAGCCCGACCAAGACGATTGGGGAGCCAAGCGATGGAGTTTTTCCGCTTCCGGCGCGACATCCCGTTCATGAAGTACGCGCTCGCCTTCAACATCGTGAGCGTGCTGACATTTCTGTTTGCCGTGTGGGCGCTTGCGTTTCGCGGGCTCAACTTCGGGATCGACTTTGCGGGCGGCACGGTTGTGGAAATCCGTTTCGCGCAGGCGGCCAACGTCAGCGAAGTCCGTAAGGCCGTGGAATCGCTCGGAACCGGAGAGGCGTTCGTTCAAAACTTCGGAACGCCGAATGACCTCCTTGTGCGTCTGCCGGCGGCTCCGAACGTCTCCAACGCGCAGATGAGCGAACGGCTCTTCGCGGCGATCTGCGGACAGCGGGCGATGAACGAAGCCAAAAACGCTTGCGGTGAAGGCGCCGAGCGGATCGAACTCAAACGCGTGGAATTCGTCGGCCCGCAGGTCGGGCGTGAACTATTCGAAAGCGGGGCGCTTGCGTTGGTACTCGTGGTCGTGGGCATCATGGCTTACTTGTCGTTGCGCTTCGAATGGCGCTTCGCGGTGGCGGCCATCATCGCCAACTTGCATGATGTGGTGATCATCCTCGGGCTGTTTGCGTTCTTCCAGTGGGAGTTCAATTTGCCGGTGCTTGCCGCCACGTTGGCGATTTTGGGCTACTCGGTCAACGAATCAGTGGTCATTGCCGACCGCATCCGGGAAAACTTCCGCAAGATGCGCAAGGCGTCGGTCGACCAAATCATCGACAACGCCATCACCAGCACAATCAGCCGGACGGTAATCACCCACGGCTCGACCCAGATCATGGTACTGTCGATGCTCATCTTCGGCGGCGAGACGCTGTTTTATTTCGCCTTGGCGCTCACCATTGGGATTTGTTTTGGCATTTACTCTTCGGTGCTCGTGATGGCCCCGCTGGTTCGCTGGTTAGGTGTCTCGCGCGAAAACCTGGTGAAGCCCGAACGGCCGAAGGATCCGCTTGAGGCCGAGAAGATCTTGCCCTAGACGGGCGACGACGCTGTCGGCGACCCAGCCCAACCCAGGAGATCATCATCGAAACCCTCGAGCGGCTGTGGAGTTTTTTCACGAGGCTTGATCAGCACCTCTTGGTGCTGGCGCAGGGCTCGCCGGAGTTTTTTTTCAGCACGGTTGCGCTCATCATCTTCGTGGAAACCGGGCTGGTCATCATGCCCCTGCTGCCCGGGGATTCGCTTTTATTTGTGGCAGGTACGGTGACTGCGGTGGCGGGGCTTCCGATCCACGCTTTAGTGATCTTGCTAATCGTGGCTGCCGTGCTTGGAGACTCGGTCAACTACTGGGTGGGCAAGCAATCCGGCTTGGCGGTTTTTGAGACCGACCATCCGCGACTGCAACGGATTTTTCGACGCGACTACCTGGTGCGAACACAGGCCTTTTACGAGCGCTACGGGGCCTTTTCCATCGTCATTGGCCGCTTTGTGCCGATCGTGCGTACCTTCGTGCCATTCCTTGCTGGGGTGGCGCGTATGCATTACGGACGGTTTTTGACCTACAACATTCTGGGCGGCGTGCTTTGGATCACCTCGCTCACTTATGCTGGGTACTTCTTCGGCAACCTGCCGTGGGTGAGGGCAAACCTCTCGCTGATCGTTTTGGCCATCGTGGTCGCCTCGATTCTGCCAATCGTCGTCAAGGTTTGGCAGGAGCGACGCCGCCCACTTCGGCGCTAGGCACCGGCGCCGACGGTCCAGCGCGCGGCTGAGGCATGTTCGAGCGGGCAACTAGCGCGGAGCCATCCAAAGCAAGACGATAGCCAGCGTGAACAGCGTCACCGGTATGCCGATGCGAGCATGCTCGCGCCATCCGATTTCGATGCCTTGTTGGCGTGCAAGGTCAGCCACGATCAAGTTGGCGATCGAACCGACGAGCAAAAGATTGCCGGCAAAGGTGCTGACCAACGCAAGCAAAACGCCCTGGGTTTCCTCTTGGAGATGCGGCAGCAGCAGCATCACGGCCGGGACGTTTGAGACGATATTCGAGAGGGTGACCCCAACCACTGTGAGCGGCACTAGATCGCCCAGCACTATGCCTTGGCGGGTGAGCGCGGCAACCAGCTCGGCGGCTAGGCCAGTTTGCTCGAAGGCCCGGTTGACGACGAACAGCCCCATGAAGAGCACGAGCAACGACCAGTCCACCGTGCCCATGACCTCAGCCGAATGCAGGCGGCGGGAGAGCAGCAGCACGCCCGCCGCGACGAGGGCGACCACCTCATGCGGCCAGTCGGTCGCAAGGAAGGCCACGAGCACGGCGGTGACGACGACGAGACCCTTCACGGTTTGACCGCGGTCGAAGGGTGGTGCATCGGCGTGCAGCTGATTAACGTTGGCAAGCGCGGGGCGCGCATCGCCGCGCCCCGTGGCAAACACGAGCCAGAGCCAGAGGACGAAGAGGCCCGCAAGCGCAGGCGGTGCCGCTTGCAGGAGGTAGCGCCCGAAGTCGAGCCCGAGCACGCTGCCGATCAGCATGTTCTGCGGATTGCCGATGAGGGTGGCCGCCGAGCCCACGTTGGCCGCACAGGTAAGTCCCACGAGGAAGGGCACCGGCGCAAGGCCGCGTGCGAGGCAGACGCGCGCGACGATTGGCGTCATCGCGAGGCAGATCACATCGTTCGAGAACACCGCCGAGAGCGAGCCCGCGACGAAAACGAGCGTGGCGAGGAGTGCGGACCGCGACCACGGCCGGGTGCCAATCCAGAGCGCAACCGCGGTGTAGAAACCGCCCAAGCGCATCTGCGCCGAGATCACCATGAAGGAGAAAAGGAGCAGGATCGTCGGGAGATCGATGGCCTGCGCGGCCTTTGATACATCGAGCGCACCGAGGCCGATGACTGCAATCGCGCCCAAGAGCGCCACCCCCGAGCGATCGAGCCGGAGCCGCGGTAGGCCGCCCAGGAACATGCCCAGATAGACGAGCGCGAACACGATGACCACGCCCCAGTCGAGGGGGGCATGGCCGGCCACCGTATCGGGCATGAGGTCTGCGAGATCCTTCACATCGGCATTTTGCCGGGGCGTCTCACGGTCGTTCGCACTTGCTCCTCCGTCGTCCGGTCATACTCGGGCGCCACGCGCGCGGCATGGGCGCGCGCCGGTGCTGCACGAGGGCGCTCCTCTGGCCGGGACTGACCCAGACGCGACGCGAGCGCGAATGCGTTCAGGGTCGATTGAGGACCTTGCTGCCAGTCGCACTCGCTTGCCCTGTTCACAGAAGCCGGTAGCCGTGCGAGGACATCCAGTCACGCCAAGGTCACGCCAAGGTCACGCCCCGGCGGAAGGCTATAGTTACCTTTCAAGCGCGTCTCCTGAAGCGCGCAGCGCCCGTAGAACACAAGGTCACTACCATCATGCCATCCGCAACGACGATCTCCATAGACGCCTGGGTTCCGGTCGCTCCGCAGACCGCTTGGCGCGCGTACACCACGCCGCAGGACGTTGTGCAATGGAATCACGCCACACCGGAATGGCACTGCCCGTGGGCGAACATTGATCTGCGCGAGGGTGGCCGACACGTTGCACGGATGGAAGCGCGTGATGGCTCGTTTGGCTTCGATTACTCGGGCACCTACGAAGCAGTGGATGAACCCGTGCGGATCGTTCTGCGGCTTGACGATGGGCGCCGAGTTGAGACGACGTTCGAACGCGAAGGCGAGGGAACACGCGTGCGCATTCACTTCGAAAGCGAAGCCACGCACACGGTCGAACAGCAACGCGTCGGCTGGCAAGCGATCCTTGACAGCTACGCTCGCTACGTCGGACAACTGCCCACGTAAAGCGAGCGCCCGCTCGGGACTTCAGCGAATTGGCTGGCTGCGAAGGATCATTGCCGCAAGCGCTGGGCGCTGCTGAGCGGCGCAGTGCTTCAATGGAGAAACATCGCCGTGAGCAAAGTTTTCGTCAACATCGCGCTGAGTCTCGACGGTTACCTCGCGCCCGCGGGCATGACCGTCGAGCACTTCCATGATCCCGGCCACATGAACTGGGGCGCCAAGTGGGGTGCACTCATGGGCTGGGCGCTCAATCAGCGCTACCTGCGGGAGAAGCTCAAGCTCGGCGAAGGCGGCGAGACGGGGCCGGTCAATGACCTCGTACGCCACACCTTCGAGCGGACAGGCGCGCACATCATGGGCAAGCGGATGTTCGACGGCGGCGAACTGGGCTGGCCGGAGGAGGCGCCATTTCATACGCCGGTCTTCGTGCTCACGCACACCCGGCGCGAGCCGTGGGTACGGCCCGGCGGCACGGTCTTTCACTTCGTCAACGACAGGCCCGAACAGGCGCTTGCGCTCGCCCGCGCGGCAGCGGGCGGTCGCGACATCCGCATCTCGGGTGGGGCGGATGTGATCCAGCAGTATCTGAATCTGGGCGCGATCGATGAGATCGAGATCGCGCTGGTACCTGTGCTCTTCGGCGGCGGGCGGCGGCTCTTCGATCACCTGACCGAACCGCTGCCGGGTTTTCGTATCGAGCGCGTGCTTCATCATCCGGCCGCGACCCACCTGCGCTACGTGCGCTCGTGATGGGCATTGCAGACGCCGTTCGGTCTCGACCGCACATCCGTCTACGTGTTGCGCGCGAGGACGACCTCGAGGCGATGAACCGCCTCGCGCTGCGCGCCAAGGCGCATTGGGGCTATGACGAGGACGAGCTCGCCCGCTGGCGTGATGCGATCGAGGTGCGGGCCAACACCGTGCGTGAATGGCCTACGTTCGTCGCCGAAGCGGAAGGCGGGCTGGTCGGCTTTGTGCAAATGAACCCCGCGCAGACACGATGGGCGCTCGATGCGCTCTGGGTCGAGCCCGATCGCATGGGCCAGGGCATCGGGCGGCGGTTGCTTTCCCACGCGTGTCGCATGGCAGCGGCGGCCGGTCAGCGCGTGCTCTCGATTGATGCCGACCCGAACGCCGTGGCGTTCTATGTGCGGATGGGTGCACGAGCAGTCGGCTACGTACCTGCGCCGCTTACAAACGACCCCGAACGAGTGCGACCACAGTTCCTGATCGAGACTGTGGCCTCGTGACAACCCGGGCTGGCTGCATTGGACGCTTCAATCAGTCCGGAGCCGCCGTCCGCCTGCCGTGACAAGCACTCTCGTCAGAACCCTCGCCCGCGGCACGCCGACGCGCCACGAGTCGACGGCGGGTGGCTTACCGTATCCGTGGGGCACGCAATGGTGCACCAAGAAAAACGCCCAACCGATCAAGGTTGGGCGTGCCAGGGTGGTGGAGACGAGGAGGATCGAACTCCCGACCTTCGCATTGCGAACGCGACGCTCTCCCAGCTGAGCTACGTCCCCGAGACAATCGAATTATAGGCTTGCCTCTGGAAGGGCGTGAAAACCTGATGTTGCGTTCCAGGCAAGCAAGGCCCGCGGTTGTTGCCAGTCGGTCAGCACGTGGCGCTCGCCGATTCCTGGTACTTCGAAGCGACCCGGGCGATGTGTATGGCCGTGAATCAAGCAGCGCACGCGAGCCTCGCGCATCGCGCGCGCGATGGCTGTCGGATGGGCATCGAGGATGTGAAGGGCGGTTTGACCGGTGCGCGCCTTGTACCGCTCGCTTCGCGCGCGCATCGTTTCGGCAAGCCGCTGCCGCGCCCCCTTGGGTAGGGTCGCCACGAAAGCCGCAAAAAGCCGACTGCGCAGAATCGGCCGTAGCCGTTGGTAGCGACGGTCATCCGTGCATAGCTCATCGCCGTGCAAGAGCAGGACGCGTTCGTGGCCGAGATCAATCGTGATCCGCTCGGGAAGCAGTTCCATACGAGCGGCGGCGGCAAAGCGCTCGCCGAGCAGGAAATCGCGGTTGCCGCGCAGCAGGTGAAGCTTGACGCCGGTTGCCGCGAGTGCGGCAAAGTCGCCGGCCACGGAGCGTGCATACGCGTCCCAGTCGAGTTGGTCGTCTCCGAGCCAATAGTCGAATAGATCGCCCAGAACATACAGGTGATCGAGTTCACGCGCTGGTCCGGCCAGGAAGCCTCTGAAGCGGGCGTCGGTCGATGGATCCGCGGCGCTCAGGTGGAGGTCGGAGATGAAAGCGACGCGCATGCGTGGTTGCGTCGTGACGCAACTACAAAACGGTTGCGCGCTTGATCACCACGTCTTCGACCGGAACGTCATTGTGCGGGCCGACGCGGGTCGTGGCGACGGCGCGGATCCGATCGACCACGTCCATCCCTTCCACGACTCGGCCGAAGACCACGTAGCCCCAGCCGGTGCCGGCTTCCTCCTTGAAATCGAGGAACGCGTTGTCGACGACGTTGATGAAGAACTGGCAACTCGCCGAATGGGGCTCGCTGGTGCGAGCCATCGCGATCGTTCCTCGGGCGTTGCGAAGCCCCGCGGCCGAGGAAACCTTGCCTTCGTGCGGGATGGGGGGGCGCGTTGGCTTTTTGTGCATGCCCGGGGTGAAGCCGCCGCCCTGGATCACGAAGTCGCGAATCACGCGATGAAAAATCGTGCCGTCGTAGTGGCCCGAGCGCACATACTCGAGAAAGTTGGCCGCGGTCTTCGGCGCGCCGAGCTCGTCGATTTCAAGCGTGATTGAGCCTAAGGAGGTTTGAAGGCGAACGCGTGCCACAGTCAGTTCCTTTCACGGCGCGGCGATCAGGGCGTGAGGATCGTGGCTCTTTCGATCACGATCGGCGTCTTCGGCACGTCGGTCGGGAAGGGACCGCCTGCCCCGGTCGGAATTTCCGCCATTTTGTCAACCACATCCATGCCTGAGACGACGCGTCCGAATGCCGTGTAGCCCCAGCCGAAGCGGGCGCAACCCGGTACCGGGTTGGGCACTTTGCAGGGCGGCGGGATTTGCGCTTGAGCCGCGCTGTGATTCAAAAAGGCGTTGTCTTTGAAGTTGATGAAAAACTGGGCCGTGGCCGAATGCGGATCGGCCGTTCGAGCCATCGCGATGGTGCCACGATCATTTTTGAGGCCGGCTTTTTCGGCTTGTTCACCTTCGTTGACGATGGGCGCCCGGGTCGGTTTGGCTTTGAGATCTCGGTCATAGCCACCGCCTTGAGCCATGAAGTCTTTGATGACCCGGTGAAAGACCGTGCCGTCATAGTGGCCCGAACGCACGTATTCGAGAAAGTTGTCGACCGTCTTGGGCGCTGCCGCGCGGTCGAGTTCGAGCACGATCGTGCCCAAGGACGTCTTGAGTTCAACCCGGGGTTTCGAGGGACTCTGAGCTTGCGCGAGGCTTGTCGACAAGCTGATCAGGACGACGGCAAACACAAACAGCGAGAAACGCGTCAACATGGCAATCGAGAGAGCAAGGAAAAAAAGGACTCTGCGTGTCAAAGCATGGGCTTGCGGGCCCCCGCTACGGAAGGCTTGCCGATTCGTGCACGATGTGCCAGACGCCGCCGCGGCGTTGCCAATATTGGCGGACGCGATCACGATGATGCCCGATCGAGCGGTCGAAGCTCATCAGCACGACATCGGGCTCGCCGGCGAAGCCAAGCGCGGTAACGTTGGTCAGCGCGATGGGGCCGGCCGGGAGGTGGATCGCCGGAACCTTGCGTGACACCGGGACCACGCGTGGAGCTTGAGCCGCTTGCGAGACGCGCTCGTGACCTTCATAGTGCCGGGCGATCCGTGAGGCATCGCGCGAGAGGAAATCGACGCGCCAGCGCTCGAAGGCGGCTAGAACGCCCTGCGCGGCGCGAGATGCCGCCTCCGGTTCGACCCACTGCAGCGATTCGCCCACGATGATCGGCGTGCGGCCAGGGGTGATCCAGCGGCGCAGTTTTTCCAGATCGGCGTTCGAGACCACGATGCAGCCGTCGCTTGCGCGCGGGGCACGCGCAAACGTGCTCGCCGGGGTGCCGTGCAACCAGATGCCGCTGCCCGTGCGTCCGAGGCGGTGATCCCAAGGACTGGGAAAATCGATTTCGTAGGCACCATCCCCGTAGAAGTCGTTGAGACGTTCGCGCGGCACTTCGCCGACCAGAAAATAGGTGCCGGTCGGTGTGCGTTTGTCGCCTTCGCGCGTTTTCCCGAGCCCCGCTTTGCCGACGCTTGCATAAAAGTCGGCGATCACGGTGAGTCGTCCCCCGCGATGTTCGAGCACATACAGTCGCGAGCGACTCGCATCCACGGCGAAGACATGGTTGACGTCGCCAGCGATCCGAAGCGCTTCAGCGGGCACCCGATGACGCGGCACGCCCTCCTGAACAGAGGCCAGCCGGGCCCGTGCCTCGGCGCGTAGTTCCTGAACGGCTTCGGCCCCGCTTTGCGTCGTCGGACGGCGGGTCGGAAAAGCCGTCGGGACGACCACTTGCGCGGAGAGCAGGGACGCAGGAACGCTTCCGAGTTCGGTGAGTGGGCGCGTACGCGCTGCAAGCAAATCGCCCTTGATCAGATGCGCGAGTCGGTAATTCGGGTAGCGCTCGATCAGCCCATCGATCAGGCGCTCGGCCTCCCGGAGGCGACCGGCCCGCAAGTGGGCGAGCGATTGAGCCAGGGTCGCTTCGATTGTGTTGGAGGAGGAGGGGGCATTTGATGCCGCTAGAGCGGTTGGCACGAACAGCGCGACCGCGCTCGCGGCGATCAACGAAGCCGCGAACCGAGCAGCACGGGAAGCCTCAATCGGCATCGGCTGGCCTGTGCCCCTGATCAACCCGTTCGCTCGCTCACGATGAGCCATTGGCCACCCTCATTGACCAAGCGGAGGGTCTTGCGCGAGTTGGTCTTCAGAAGGTCGGATTGATAAGACTGGCGGAATGTGACGGTGGCTTGCGTCGGGCTGGTGAAAGTCACCTCCGGCGCATACACAGCGACTTTGATCGAACGCGGTTTCGTAAGCCGTTCGCGGCGCCGCTCCGCCCAGACGGCACGGCTGCTCCCATCTTCGGGTCTGAAGTTCTTTGAGTAGGCCGCCAGGTAACTCTCCACATCTTGCCGCGACCAGTGGTTGGCCCACGCATTCACTGCGGCAAGTACGGGGGCCGGATCCAGCGCAGCGGCACCGCTGGCTGGCGCAGGGGCACTGGGCGTTGAGGCGGCGCCGCCTGAGGCAGTGGCCGAAGCGGCTGCGGGCGCTGCCGAGGCAACGGGGGCAGGTGCTGAGGGGGCTTTGGTCGTGGCGCCCGGCTGGGCACCTGCCTGCCCCGCGTTGGAGACTGCTTGCCCAGTGGCCGCCGCAAGCGTGGTTCGCGGGGGCGTGTTTGCTTTGGCTTGCGTGGAAAAGAGCTCGCGGACAAGGCTCAACTTGGTGGCAACCTGGGTGTTCCCGCGGTCGAGCTGAAGCGCCTTGTCGTAGGCCTGGCTTGCGAGCTTGGCGTAGATATCGCCCAGGTTCTCATGAGCGGTTGCGTACGTCGGGTGGGTCTGAATGGCAAGCTCGAGGGCCACGCGTGCCTTTTCGAACTGCCCCTTGGTGCTGTAGAGCACGGCCAGATTGTTGTAGGGTTCGGGCAGTTCCGGATAGTCTTCCGTGAGGCCTTGAAAGGTCGCAATCGCTTCGTTGACCATACCGAGCTCGGATTGCGCGACCCCCTTGATAAAGCGCGCGACCGGATCCTTGGGCCGAGTGGCTAGGTATGCGTTGGCGCGTTCGAGCGCCTGACGCGTCTGGCCGGCTTTGAGAATTCGATTGATCTCCTGCAACTCGGGCGCGCCCTGAGCAAACGACACTGCCGCGCCAAGCCAGGAGAGTATCGCTGCCAAGACAAGCCACTTGACGGAATGAGCAGCCATCATCGAATGCCCTTAGTCAAAACGCGTTTGATCCGTGATTCTAGGGAGATGCTGGAATGAACGGCTGCCTCAATCCTGACCTCCTCGGGAGGGCTGGCAGCAAGCCGGCACCCTAAATTCCCCCATCCGTAGGTGGGTTTGGCAGGGCGACCCGCGCAGAATCCCACGATGTAGCCTTGGCGCTCAACCCCGATGAACGGCTGTCGTACAGACGAGGGCAAAGACAACGGAAAACACCGCTAGCGGTGCGACGTATTCGGCACGTCTAGGGCGTTTGTCCACCCTGGAAATTGTCCGAAATATGACGGATCGGACTTGTTGTTGACCCTTGCGGACCGTCATTTGCCGGTTTGCAAACTCCGTTTATCGGCTTGGGCTATGACAATGTCCTAAACCTGCGATTCTCCGGCGAGTTTCCGCCGTACGCGGCATGCGGCGAGCGCGGTTTTCGTTAGTATCGATAAAATTGCGGTATCAGTCCGCGGGCTTACGCGCCCCGCGAGCTTACGCGCCAGTCGTCGATCAAACTTGAAACGGATAGCCGAACGATGTCAACCGGCAATCACACCGCAAGCTGTGACGAGTGCTTCGCCCCGTTGACGGTCTCTCGAGCGTGGTGGATTGGTCCGTGGTCATGGTTTCGCGGGTCGCTCGTCGCGCTGGTTGGAATAGTGCTCGCCCTTGTGGCCGGCATGGGCCACGCGCAATCTTGCGCCGTGCCCGGCAGAGACGGGCCGGCAACGATCTTTGGGGTGGTTAATACCTATTACCCACCAGCCTCGTCGAGCTCGACCCAAACCTACAGCGGCACTGTAACCATCCCGCTGGGCACAAGCTCTGGTGCCACGACCCCAATTGCTCCTGGCGATTTGGTGCTCGTCATCCAAATGCAATGCGCCAACATCAACAGCACCAATTCGGCGGCCTACGGGGCGGGCGGTACGACGGGTCGTGGTTACAGCGATCCCACCGGCAGTTGCTTGGCGGGACGCTACGAATTCGTTCGCGCGGAGCCCGGCTCGAGCGCTTCGCAATTGGTTGCCACGCTTGTGAACACCTATGTGCAGGATCCGCCGACGGCGACTAACCGGCGTACGTTCCAGGTCATTCGCGTGCCGCAGTACTCTTCGGTCACCCTTTCTGGAACTGTGACGGCGCCGTACTGGAATGGCAGCACGGGCGGCGTCGTGGTGCTCGATGTTGCCGGTCAACTGAATTGGAACGGGGGCACGATCGACGTATCCGGTCGAGGTTTTCGCGGCGGTGTCGCGCCCGATCAATCGGGCTTCAACGAGACCGGCGCGGCGGCGCCGTGGGTGTCGAACAACTCGACACCGCATCACGGGGGCAAGGGCGAGGGAATTGCTGGAACGCCTCGCTATGTGTGGGATCCCGTTGGTAACGCGATCGTCGACTTGGGGGCGAGCTGGGGCGGCTACGCGGGGGGCAACTTTGGGCGGGGCGCACCTGGCAATGCAGGTGGAGGTGGCGACAACTACAACTCTTCTAGAGACAACGCCGGCGGTGGCGGTGGTGGCAACGGTGGCATCGGCGGGTACGGTGGCCTCGGTTGGCGCGGTGCGGGGTGGAGTAACGTTTCTGGGTATCCGGATTCGATCCCCGATACGAGCGTAGAGAACACGTCGTCGTCGCCGCAGACGGCCGCAAACCTGCGAGGCATCGGTGGCGGAGCCTTCCTCGCGCCTTCGACGTCTCGTTTGGTGATGGGCGGCGGCGGCGGTGGAGGGGCTGAAAATAACAATTCCCCTGGGACCTACGCGTATGGCGGTTCGGGCGGAGGAATCGTTCTTGTCCGCGCCGGCTCGATGATCGGTTCGGGAAGCATCCTGGCCAACGGCGCTCCAGGAGGTACACAAACCCTAAACGACGCTGCCGGGGGTGGCGGGGCCGGGGGGTCAGTGCTGGTATGGTCTTTGGCCGGGCCGGTTACCACTGGAACTCTCAGCATTAGGGTGCAGGGTGGGGCCGGCGGTGATAGCTTT